>CAZOMV010000035.1:0-48138 GCA_964580995.1 uncultured Pirellulales bacterium | reverse complement strand
CTGGCCACCCAGAACCCCATCGAGCAGGAAGGCACCTACCCCTTGCCGGAAGCCCAACTGGACCGGTTCATGTTCATGCTGAAGGTCAATTATCCCACCCCGCGTGAAGAGATGCAGGTGGTCAAGTCCAATCCCGTGGACTCCGATTTGAACCTGAATAAAATTCTCAACGGTTCGGACATCCTGAAGCTCCAGCAGATCATCCGCCAGATTCCCGTTTCCGATCACGTGGTCCTGTATTGCCTGAAATTGGGCCGCTCCACCCGCCCGGACGATTCTCTCGCTCCGGCATTCATCAAGGAAATGGTGACCTGGGGGATCGGCACCCGCGGAATCCAGTATCTGGTCCTGGCGGCCAAGGCCCGGGCAGCTCTGCTGGGTCAATACAACGTCACCACCGATCATGTCCGGCAGGTGATCGCCCTGGTCCTGCGCCATCGGGTTCTGCCCAACTATCACGCCGAGGCCCAGGGGATCAACGCCGACCAGATCATTCAGCGCCTGCTGGCGGAAGTCAGCGAACCGACCCCCGAAGAATATGACGAACTGACAGTGGATTGATGATTATGACACAAATAAGCAACGGTACGAAATTTCTGGATCCTGCTGCCCTGGTGAAACTCAAAAATCTTGGCCTGGCGGCCCGGCTGGTTGTGGAAGGTCTCTTTTCCGGCCAGCACCGCTCGCCCCACCACGGCTTCTCCGTCGAGTTCGCCGAACACCGCCAGTACACTCCCGGCATCGATCCGCGCCATCTGGACTGGAAAATCCTGGCCAAACGCGACAAACTCTACGTCAAACAGTACGAAGAGCAAACCAACCTCCGCTGCTACCTGCTGCTGGACGCCTCAGCTTCCATGAACTACCGGCACCTCGGTCCGATGACGAAATTGGAATATGGCTGCTACCTGGCGGCTACCCTGGCCTATTTGATGCTGATGCAGCACGACGCGTTTGGCCTGATCGTTTACGGCGACCGCGTCCGGCTGAACATCCCCCCGCGCCAGGGCCGGGGACACTTGCGCGTGGTACTGGAACAACTGGAAAACGTTCAGGCCCAGGGGCAGACCGACCTGCCGCAAACGTTCCATCAACTCGCGGAAACCATGAACCGCCGTGCCCTGGTGGTGGTGCTCTCGGATTTATTAAGCGGCGATCAAGGCGGGCCGCAAAGCCTGCTGGATGCCCTGGGCCATTTTCATCACAAAAAACACGAGGTGATCGTCATGCAAATTCTCGATCAGGCGGAGCTGACCTTTCCCTTCCGGGATGCCGGGCAAATTGAAAACATGGAAACCGGTGCCCGCATCGCTTCCGACGCCCAGGCGATTCGCAACCATTACCTCCAGCAGCTCAGCCGCTATCTCGATGAAATTCGCAAGGGAGCACTCTCCCGCAACCTCAGCTACTCCCTGACGGACACGACCCAGCCGTTTGATGGATTTTTAGGCACCTTCCTCACCCGGCGCCGGCACCAAAGAACAGCGCGAACGACTTTTTGACAACTTATTGATAACTGAAGTTAGAAACATATGACATTTTTAGCCCCCTGGTTTCTGATTGGTATCCTGGCCGTTGGGATTCCGCTGCTCATCCATCTGCGGCGCTCGCACCGGACCCAGAAAATCGTTTTCTCCACGACCCAGTTCTTCGATGAGAATTTTCTGCGTTCCGCCCGCCGTGCCCGATTTCAGGACCTGTTCCTGATGATCCTGCGGATGGCCCTGCTGGCCTTTTTCGCCCTGGCCCTGGCCCAGCCGATTATCCGCACGCCCGCGCTGTCAAAATGGATCGGCCTCGGCGGCGATGCCAGAAAGGTGGCGATCATCCTGGATGACTCGGCCTCGATGGCAAGCCTTTCCGAGCGGGGAATCCTGCTGGAACGGGCCAAGGCCGGCGCGATTTCGATTATCGATGAACTTTCTGCCTCCCGCGGCGATAAGGCCACCGTCATCCTGGCCGGACAGCGACAGACTGGTCCGAAAATCCTTTTTGAGCAGCCTACCAGCGATTTTGAGGCGATCCGAAAAACCATTCGGGAAGTAGCGCCGACCGATCTGGCCACCAACGTGGAATGGGCCATCCGCTCCGCCGCCCAGACCATTGGCGCTGCGGAAAACACCGATGTATCCGGCGGTGTCAAGGAAATCTATATTTTCAGCGACTTCCAGGAAACCGCCCTTTCCCCCGGCGCCGATCCGACCGCCGGGATCCAGGCCGCCTTTTTCCTGGTGGCCGTCCGCGCGCAAACGGCGCAGACCCCCAATCTTTCGATTGATGCGATTCAGTATGGCACCGCCCGGCCTATGCTCGCCATCCCATTTACATTCCGCACCCTGCTTACCAACCACGGTCCGGAGCCGCAGAACGCATCAGCCGCTCTGGTTGTGGACGGCCAGACCGTCAGCCAGAAAAAGATCGAACTGCCGGCCGGTCGCTCCCAGCTCATTCGTTTTCAGCATCGGTTTATGAATACCGGCTGGCATGGCGGAAAAGTGGTTTTAACCCACGAGGAAGGCCTGGCGCCGGAATCCCTGCTCTGTGATAACCAGCGGTTCTTTGCCCTCTATGTCGATGACAACCTGCGTTTGCTGGCCGTCAATGGCTCCCCCTCCGCCATTGCCGCCCAGGATGAATTATTCTTCTTCCGTCTGGCTCTCACGGTGCTGCCCGAAAACCAGGCGGAAGGCGGCGGAACCGGCCAAACCGCGGCCCCGGTACAGATCGATCCGATCAATCCCCAGGATCTAACCAAACCAAAACTGGATGGCTATCCCCTGGTCCTGCTGGCCAACGTATCGGATCTTGTCCCGTCGGTCCTGGAAGATCTGGAAAAATATGTCGATCAGGGCGGCAGCCTTTTCATCACGTTGGGCGATCGGGTGAATCCCGACTCCTGGAATTCCTGGGTGGGCAGCCATCGGCTGCAGGGGGGGCTGCTGCCGGGCAAACTGCTCCGTTTGCTGGAATCGTCCGGCGACGAAAACCCGATTCTTGCCGGGGACACCAGTGAAACCGGTTTCCTCGCCGCCCTGAACGAGAAACATCCGGCCCTGGCCGGCTTCAGCGGCGGCAAACTCGGAAGCCTCACCGGCATTCGGTTCTCGAAACGATACCAGGTGGATCCCGGCGAGGCGGAAGTGCTCATGCAGGATGCGGCGGGAAACCCCCTTCTGATGGAAAAAATCTTCGGTCAGGGTCGCGTGATGCTCTTTACCTCTTCCATCGATCGCGACTGGTCCAATTTCCCGCTCCAGCCCGCCTATCTGCCCTGGCTGTATCGAATCGTTTCCTACCTGGCCCAGCCCGGAACGCAGCGGGCGAATTTTCTGAACACCGGCCAGATCGTAAAACTGCCCGCCTCCGTTACCCAACTACAAACCCTCCAGGTTTTCAAGCCCGATGGCACCGCCGGCTACCAGCAGGCCGATCCCCTGGAAAACGACGTGAAAACGCCGGACACCTTTACCGACACCGACCAGGCCGGCTTATATGTGGTACGTTTTGCCACCGACCCCGATACCGCAAATCCTCAGATGATCTTTGCCGCCAACCTTCCCGCGGAAGAATCCCAACTGCGCTCGCTTTTGCCGGACGAGGTAAAAAGTATAGCCGGCCCGGATAATCCCGTAATCTTTATCGATGACCCCGAATCGGCCGGCAGCGCAGTCTTGCAGGCACGGCGAGGGTACGGGGTATGGGATTTGCTTTTATGGGCCGCACTGATCGTGGCCCTGACGGAACCGCTGCTGGCCAGCCAGTTATCGAAACGCCGCGCACTGCGTGTGGCGGATGCCATGAACCGCCGCGACATCCTTCCGGTAACCAACCAGCCGGCGGCAGGATTGCTAGGAAAGAATTAGTAGGACAAATTACATGACGTACATTTTTGCCAGTCTGGTATTGCAAAAAATGAATCCGCCCTGGTTTTGGATTCTGCTCAGCGCGGGCTGCCTGGTCTTCCTGGTTCTGACCTATCGCGATATCTTCCGCCTGAGCAAACGGAAGCTCGCCTGGCTCCTCCTGCTGATCCGCTGCCTGGGGGTTCTGGTACTGCTGGTCGCCCTGGTAAAACCCGGCTGGCAGGACCGGATCGAACAGGCCGAAATCCCGCAACTGGCGGTTCTCTTTGACAATTCGCAAAGCATGTCCCTCTCGCAGCCGCTCCGCCCGGGCGACTGGATCAACCGCTATCAGTTTATGCGGGATTGGTTCCGGCTCTCGCCCAACGCGCAGAACCTGGAAAAACGATTTGAGATACGCTGGTTCGATATTTTAGGAAAGGAGCTTCCCCCGGATTCGAAAGTGCTGCCTTCCGAACCGGCCGTCGAACAGACCGATCTGGTTCGTGCCCTGCAATCGGTCGGCGGACGGCTGCGCGGACGGCACGCCGCCGGAGTCCTGCTGATCTCTGACGGCCGAGATACCACCAATCGGGGCAATTACCTGGTCTTGCAGGAATATCCTCTACCTATCTACAGCCTCAGCTTCCCCGCCCCTACCGGCGGCGCCGATCCCAGCGTGGACCTGGCGGTCGTTTCTGTCGATTGCCCCGCCCGCACGCTGGTCCATAATACAGTCCCTATAAAAGTGCTGCTGCGCAAGGACGGCCCGGGTGCCTTGCAAGTCCCGCTCACCATCGAGCGGGCGGGCAAGACGCTGGCCAGCCAATATGTCCAACTGGACGGCGGCACCACCGAACAGATGGTGGTGGTCAATTACACCCCGGTCGAACCGGGCGACTTCGTATTAACGGCCCAACTGCCGTCCCAGCCGCAGGAACGAACCACCGTAAACAATTCGTCCATGTTCAAGCTCCGGGTGGAGGCCGATCCGATCCGCGTGCTCTACGTGGAGGGCGTCCTGCGCACCGAATACAAATTCCTGCGCGAATGCCTCAGTCAGGATCCCGATGTCGATTTAATCAGTTTCGTACGGTCCGCCAGTCCCCAGCAGGTCTCCGTCGCTTCGGTCATGACCGGCTCGGAACTGCTCAGCCCCCAGCGCCTCGAAAAAATCAATGTCGTCCTGCTGGGCGACTTCGAGTCGAACATGCTGGATGAGTCATGTTATGCCGCCCTGAAAAACTGGGTCGAAAACGGCGGAGGTTTGATGATTCTCGGCGGCTATCAGAATCTCTCGGAGAATGGCCTGATTCGCACCCCCCTGGCCGAGGTATTGCCGGTGGAGATCATGGAGGGCGGCATGCAGCAAATCGATGAGCCTTTCCGGTTCGAGCTGACCTATGAAGGCCGCAGCCACCCGGCCCTGGCCATCACCGGCGATATGACTCAGGACGCACGGCTGTGGAATTCCCTGCCGGAGTTGAGAGGCATCGTCGCCGTCAAAGGTGCCAAACCCGCCGCTACCGTTCTGGCACGCCATCCGCTGCCGAATCCCCTGTCACCCAGCCAGGAAGGATTCATCGTACTGGCGGCCCAGCCGTTCGGCAAAGGCGTGGTTACCGTATTGACCGCCGACACCACCTGGCGCTGGTCCCGCCTGCTGCGGCTCACCGGGCAATCCGATGCCCTCTATGTGCGGTTCTGGTCTCAGATGACCCGCTGGCTGGCGCATCGCGACGTGGCCGATGAACAAACCGCCCTGCAGATTTCAACCGACGCCGCCTTATATAAACGCGGCAGCCGGGTAACGGTCACCGTCAACCGGAATCCCGCCGTCATGCTCCCCGGTGAAGAAGGAGATACCGCCTCCCTGGAACTGCTGGTAAGCACGCCGGACAATCAGACCATCCCGCTCACTCCGAGTCCCGACGCGGTCAATGTCAATCGCTGGACGGCGACCTATTTTCCCGCCCGCGGTGGTCGCTTCCAGGTTTTGGCCCGGCTGCACCGCACCGACGCCGATCTGGCCAACCAGCAGACCGAATTTCTGGTGGAAGGTTCCCAAATCGAGCTGGAGGACCCGACTGCCAATACGGCGGTCATGCAGCAGATCGCCCGGACCACCGGCGGATTATACGCGGAAATCACCGACGACCCGGCGGTTCAGAAGTTAATCCAGTCGCTGCCAAGTGAGCCGCGCATCAATAGTAAAATACAAACCAGCCAGATGTGGAACTCGCCGATATGGTTCATTGTTTTCCTGATTCTGGTTACCGTGGAATGGATCCTGCGCAGAAAAAATCAGTTAATCTGAGGGAACGGCCATGAAAGAAAATTATTTCCAATTGCTCGATCACCTGCAACTCGTGCGCCGGTTGTGGCGGGCCAGGAGAATTATGGAAGGCGTGATCCTGACGGCGGCTCTCTGTCTGGCCGCAGCCATCTTCTTTACCATTCTGGATCAGCTTGCCGAATTCGGCTTTTGGGCGCGGTGGGTGCTGGCTTTGCTGTTATGGCTGATTTTCTTTGCCTCTGCCTATCAGAAAATTCTTCGCCCTGCCCTCCGCAAACACAGCGACGACTTCTTCGCGGCCCTGATGGAACGGCGCATTCCCAAACTGGGCAACCGTCTCATTAATGCCCTGCAACTGGGGCGGGAAGACTCTCCTTCTGCTCCCAGGCTGGTAAACGCCATTGTCGCGGACGGCCTCCATGTCACCGGTGATGTCGATCCCGGCCCCGCGATTACCACCCCGGTCCTGCGCCGCAACGTTGGTGCCCTCTGTATCGTTCTGATTGCCGTAGTCGGATACACCGTCTGGGCCGGCGCCGCGGCCCGCACCAGCTTTCTCCGCATCCTCCTGCCCGGCGCTGATATTGCTCCTTTCACCTGGACCAAAGTATCCGTGGATTTGAAGCCCGGCCCACGTTTGCTGGAAGGCTCAGCCCTGACCATCTATTCCACTGCCTCCGGCCGCATTCCGCGGGAGGCTGCCTTGCACTGGACTGATGCCCGCCAGCAGCCGCACACCATTCTCATGGATTCCGCCGGTAGCAGCACCTTTGCCTATAGTTTCCCTTCCGTGGATTCTCCCTTCCAGTTTCATGTTACTGCCGGCGATGCTCGCAGCGAAACCATCGAAATAGCTGTGGACAAACGCCCCCGCATCGAGTCGATGACCGTAACCTATCAATATCCCGCCTATAGCGGCCTTCCGAATCAAGCGAGCGAGGACTTCGACGGCCATCTGCACGGCCTGCCGGCAACGGCGGCGGTTCTGACCCTTCATGCCAACAAGCCGCTGGAACAACTGGCGCTAAACAGAAACAATGGCCAATTCATAACCGGCAGTGCTCTGAATGGGGAAACCTCGCAATCAGCCGACTGGCAGGCATCCCTCACGCTTAGCGAAACGGGCACCTACCGGATTCAACTGAAAGATCACCAGGGGTATGAACTGGAAATGCCCGCTACCTATACGATCACGCTGGAACGGGACGGCCTCCCGGCTATCGCCCTGGCCAGGCCGGGCCGTGATTTGCAAGAGCGGCCGGATTCTTCGGTGGATTTCATGATCGCCGCCCAGGACGATCTGGGTCTGGGACCGGTCACCCTGCTGGGCAAAATCAACGAAGGCAAGGAAACCCTGACTCTGCAAACCTGGCCCAACGATGGCCCGCCGCAAAAACATCTCGAGCTAAATCTTACCAGGACCATGGCCGAACTGGGACTTGCAGGTGGGGACCGTTTGCAGTATTGGGCCGAGGTTCTGGACCGCAATCCCGGCTTCGAGGGTGTGTCGCAGGGACCGGGCCGGGCGGAAACCCGCAAATTCTACCTGACCGTACTCACCGCCGAACAGGCGGCCGAACGGATGGAAAAGCAGCTTTCCGACTACACCGTCATCCTCGAAGATCTGATTCGCCTGCAGCGGCTGAACCGCGCCCAGACCGCCGAGAACAAACCTCCTCAGGAGTTAATCGACCGCCAGAGCCTCATCCGGCGCCAGACCCGGCAATTGGCGGACATCATGCAGCAAAACGCCTTTCCGGGCCGGTCCATCGTCGAGGAACTATTGCAATTGTCTGCCGGTCCGATGGTGCAGGTGCTGAAATTCCTCGAAAACTGCCGCGATGAATCCGATCCGGAATCCGGAAAACAGTTTGCCGCTCAATCTCTGCCGATCCAGGATGCGATCATCGCTGCTCTGGAGCAGTTGCTCCTGCGTTTGAACCGCAACGAGCAGGTCCGCAAGCAACTGAAAAACTTGAAGAAAGATGATCCCGCTCAGCATCAGGCCGCCACCGATGTGCTTTCCAAGATGGCCGAGGACCTCGATAAATTTTTCCAGGATGTCAAACAAATCGAGGAAGAGTACGAAAAGATGCCCAAGTTTCGCGATCGCGAAGAACTCAGCGGTGAGGACCTGGAAAAACTCAACGATATAGAGCATCGGGTGGATACCTGGAAAACCTGGTTCAAGGATTCCGTCGATGCCATTACCAAACTGCCCCAGGGTTTTGTCGCTGATAATTATCTGGCCGACAACTTCAGCACCATCTTCGAAGAGATCGAGAAACAAGCCAAGCCGTCGCGTACCGAAATTGCCACGCCCCTGGAAGAAGGAGCCAAGGCCCTGGCGGAACAGGTTGCCGAGGATCTGGAAATGTGGATGCCGGATACCGCCGATTATGTCCGCTGGGTGATGGAAGAACCTACCGAAGGCATGTTCGAAGTCCCTGAAACGCCCCTGCCCTCCAGCCTGCAGGACATGATCGGAGACCTGATCGAGGATATGTCCGACTATGATGAAGGCGCTGACGACATCACCGGCGCCTGGGGCGGCAATATGCAGGTCGGCTGGGGCATCGAAGACGGGCCGATCAGTTCCTTCGCCGCCCTGGGCAAAACCGGCAACCGGCTGCCCAACGCCAGCGAGATGACCGGCCGCTCCGGCTCGGGCCGCCGCGGCCGCGCCAGCGGCCAGATGGTCGGCGATACCTCCAACGCCCTGGAAGGCCGCCCCACCCCGGCGCGCCTGACCAGCGAACCCTATGAGGCGGGTATCCCCAAAGCCGAGAAACAACTGGACCCCCGCGGTGCGACCGGCGGCGGCAAGAAAACCGGCGGCGGCTCACGCGGCCTGCAAGGGGGGACTCCGCCGGACTTCGTCAAGGATATGGAGCGGCTGGCCCAGCATCAGGCGATTCTGCGGGAAAAGGCCCAGCGGATCGCCCGCGAGCTGAACCTCCAGGGCAAACCGCTGGGCAGCGTTCAGCGGGCGATTGATCTGATGGAAAGTGCCGAACAGGATTACCGTGACCTGCGGTATGACGATGCGGCCGGCAAACGGAAGATGGCCATGGATGCCCTGCGGCAAACCGCCGGCCAGACCGGCCAGGCGGTGAACCTGTCCCTGCAAAAAGCCCGGGACCTGCCGCCCGAACTGCGCCGCGAAATCACCGCCGGCACCCAGCAGGCCCTGCCCGAAGGGTACGAGGATATGGTGGCGGCCTATTACAAGGCCATCAGCAGCGATGCGGAAAAATAAACGGAAACTAAACATGCGATTCCAACCACAACTGAAATTCGGATTTCTCCTGATAACCGGGCTGCTCGGCTTGGTCTCCCCAGCCGCCTCCCAGGATTGGCACGTCCCCGACTGCCCATACCGGGCTATCATCCTCGTCGTAGAAAAAGACCGGGATGTCGATGTGGCAGCGGTGCGCATCCGGCACAGCGGCCTGGCCGATAATAAGGGATATGACTACCGCATCTTTGACAGCACCGGTCAGTCCGTTCCCTGGCAGCTCACCTTCCACGACCCCGACCGGGATTCGCTGCTTAGTTTCCGCTGCCCCGCCCCGCAGGAAACATTTTATATCTATTTCGGCAAACCCGATGCCGGTGTCGATCCCATGCAGGCAATCACAGACCCGCACTCCGGCAGCGGCGCACCCACACCCGGACCGGCAGCCCAGGGCTGGATCCCCCGCGCCGGTCTAACCCTGACCACCCTGCGCCGCCCCCGGGATCTGGACAACCCCGCCACTGTGGCGGACCTGGCCCGCCTGATCGAACAATCGCCCGGCCCTGACGGCGCGGAGTACCGTAAAAACATCTGCGATGGCGTGAACCCCTTCGGCGATTCCGACTACTATATCAGCATCTATCGCGGCTGGATCAACCTGCCCGCCGACGCGAAGTACGGCTTCTGTACCGCCTCCAATGAAAGCAGCTTCAGTTTCCTGGATGGCGGCGAACTGGTCCACTGGCCCGGCCGGCATACCGAGCAGCGCGGCATATTCGGCCAGAAAAACACCGAGCATTCCCTGACCCGCGGATTACACTATATTGAATATTATCACGAAGAAGTGCTGCTCTACCAGGTCGCCTTTCTCGGCTATAAACCGCCGGAAAGCGAGTATTATATCGGTATCCCGGATAGTTTCTTTCCTCAGCCCAAACCGGCCCAGGTCCTCCGCTACGAAGAACAAAACGCTGGCGTGACGATCATACCGAAAATCGAACTGCTCGACAGCCTCTGGCCGCAAAAACGCCCCTCCGGCCAATATACCCGCTTCCGCTTCCACGCCAGCGCCGCCCAGGAAGCCATTGACTGGAAGGATGGGTCCATTCAGTGGGATTTCGGCGACGGCCAGCAGACGAAAGAGCCGACTGCCGATCATATCTTCCTCCTGCCCGGCTCCTATCGGATTCAACTGACCGCCGCCGCCCCGGACGGCCGCCAGCTCGAACGCATTTGGCCCCTGAAGGTATTCCCCATCGAGCACCTCAGCGAAAGTTTCACCGCCGGTCAATATTCAGACTATCTGCCCCTTATTTCTAAGTATGAACAAAGCCGGCTTTCCCCCGCTGCCCTCTACGAACTGGCGAATTTCCTCGACGAAACCGGCGCCCGGCATCCGGCCCGGGAAACTGCCCAGATGGTATTGACGCGAAACGATACCCCCGATCCGGTCCACCTCCAGGCTCACCTCTTTCTGGCCGGCCAGGCAGGCAAACCCGAAACCGCTTGGTGCTCCGCCGACCTTTCGGAAGCCGCCGACCATTTACGTGCCGCCCTGGAACTCTCGCAGAACCCAGAAGAAAAAATGCCGATCCTGGCGCGGCTCATCCGCCACCTCGGTCTCGAAAAACTCGATGTGCCAACGGCCGACGCCGATTATCTCCAGGCGCAGGATTTGGTTCAGAAAAATATATTACGCGGTCCCCTCAAACTGGCCTTCCGCGATGCCACCATCGCCATCGGCGATGCCCACCTCGGTGCGGGAGAAACCGATAAAGCCCGCCAGGACTACCAGACCGCCGAAGCCCTGGCCGAACCGATCATCCCCCAGCCGGTCCGGGCCGCCAAAATCGGGGCTTTCCCCCAGCAAATTGCCGGGCTGATTGAAACCAGTCAATTCGACCAGGCTCGGCAAGCCGTCATGGCCTGGTATCAGCAGCTTCCCGCGGATATGCCGCGCGGCGAAATTTTGTTCTGGCTGGGCAAGCTGGAACTCCTGAGCGGCTCTCCCGCCCATGCCATACGCCCGCTCAAAGTCGCCTGCCGGTTAGCGCCAGGCGACCCTTTCGAACCGGAGGCCTGGTGGCTGCTCGCCGAAGCCTGCCGACAAACAGGGGACATCGAAAATCAGAAAGCCGCCCTGGAAGCCCTGGTCCGCAGCGGCCTAAGCAGTCCCTGGCGGGAAAAAGCCCTCGAACAATGGAAAGAACCGAAACAGGAATAATCCCATGAATAAAATTTATACCTCCCTTTCCCTGTTCCTTCTACTCGTTGTCCTGCCCTGGACCGCTCCCCTTTCCGCGCAGACGAAAACCACCCAGCCGCCGAAAACCCCTGCTGCCGAAGATTCTCAGGTAAGCGATGAACCAAACGAGGCAGGCCATAACCTGCTTCCCAACGGCAATTTCGACGATGCCTCACCTTCCGATCCCGCCCAGCCGGCCCACTGGCAGCCGGTGGACAATCTGGTATTTCACTGGGCCACCGATCCCAATGCCCCCCGACGCGGCAAGGTAATCAAAATCGATACCGATGTCACCCAAAAACAGGCCTATCAATGGTGGGTGGACCGCTTCATTCATGGAAAACCTCTGGAAACCGCTCCGCAAAAGCAGCCCACCGTGGAACCGAAATATGACACCATTGCCGGTCTGGACGGCGGTTTCTTCTGGTCCGATTGGATTGAAATCAAGAAAGGCGCAGCCTACAAAGTCTATGTGGACGCCAAAGGCCCGCCTGCCTATGTCTTCCTCCGCGGCTATGTCGAGAAACCCGTCATCAGCTTTGCCGACGAATGTCCCTCCGTCCAGGAACAGTTCCGCATCGCCCGCGGCCAGCCGCTCCAGGACGAAAAAGGCCGCCCCATCAAGTACCGCCTCCGCTATATCTACACCACCAAGTTCACCGTCGGTGGCTCCGACCAGTGGAAAACCTACTCCCATACCCAGCCGCGCCATCCCACCGGCCGCGAACTGACCGAAAATGTCAAGTATCTCCGCCTCTGCATCTACCCCTATTGGCCGCCCGCCGAATACTGGTTCGACAATATCCGCGTCATCGAAGTCACTCCCGACCCCACACAAGCCAAACCCCATGCCGATCAGGCCGATCTGGAGGAGGGAAAAATCGTTCGCTGAGGCTGTACCACCTATTCCTTGACGGAACCGCCAAAAGTCGATATTGACATCCAAAAACAGCTCTGACTCCCCAATAACAAGGGGTCGACGAGCTTTTGACGCTGGCGTCTTCTTGGGATTTATTTTTGCGTCAGGTTGGATACCAGGCCGTTGACCAGCAGGCGGGTGGGTTCATCATTGTCGCAAAGTTTGTCCACGTTCCGGTAGGCATGCAGGACGGTGCTGTGATCCCGGCCGCCGAAATAGCCGCCGATTTCTTCGAGGCTGTGGTTGGTCAGATGCCGCGCCAGGTACATACAGACCTGGCGGGGAAAAGCGATGCTGCGGCTGCGCCGCTTGCCCTGCAAGTCGCTCATTCGCACATTAAAATAATCGGTTACGGTATCGATGATCTGCGAGATGGAGATCTGATGATGGGCAGGGACGGGGTCTTCGCCCAGGGCTTCCCGGGCCAGTTCCAGTGTGATCTGTCCGTTTTCGAGCATGGCCAGGCCGTGGACTTTGGTTAACGCTCCTTCCAGCTCCCGCGTATTGCTTTCAATTTTCCGGGCGATAAAGCAGATGACTTCTTCCGGCGGTTCGATTCCTCGCATATGCGCTTTTTTCCGGATGATGGCCATCCGGGTTTCATAACAGGGTTTGTCGATACGGGTTACCAGTCCCTGGTTAAACCGGCTGATCAGGCGTTCCTCCAGTTTGGGAATTTCCGCGGGGCTGCAATCGGCGGAGAGGATAATTTGCTTGCGGGACTGATAGAGGGTATTGAAGGTATGGAAAAATTCCTCCTGGGATCGTTCCCGTTCGGACAGGAACTGCACATCATCGATCACCAGCATATCGACATGCCGGTATTTGTACCGGAAATCATAGAGATCTCCTTCTTCCACAGCGCGTATAAAATGGTTCACGAACGTTTCGCAGGACATATACATGATATGCTTGTCTTTTCCCTGATTGCGAACGATCTGGCAGGTGGCCTGCAATAGGTGGGTCTTCCCCAGCCCCACCGATCCGTGGATAAATAAAGGATTATACGCATGGCCGGGCGATTCACTCACGGCCACGCAGGCAGCATGGGCCAGCCGGTTGCAGGGGCCTACCACAAAATTATCGAAGGTATAATCCGGACTAAAATAAAACAGGTTGGAGTTGTCGTCCGATTTTGGCTGGGTCTCTTCTTCAAAATGATCCTGATCGGTATAAACCACTTCCAGACTGATCAGATGCCCGGTAATCTGCTGGGCCGCTTCCAGGAGGCAGCCGTTGCAGGACTGTTTCAAATACTGCTGCCAGGATTGGTCGGGAACCCCGACCCGCAACAAGCCGTTTTCCAGCCCGATGGGTTCGATCTGTTCAAACCACGCACGCCAATAGACACTATGATGTTTCTGGAGGTAGCGTAATATTTTGTCCCAGATATCAGCCAAAACATCGGCCACGTTTCTCGGTTCCTTTCGCACTACTAATTCCGATGATAAGCGTCTTGCCACCATCGTTTCCCCTTTATTCATTTATGAGTATGTGAGACTTCGGCAAATAAAAAAAACCACATCTCACGTTGTCTCCCAAAACACAAAGACGGCTTCCATGCACCGAAGAATAACAAAATCCATATATTGGCTTATCGTCCCAATCCCTCGAGACGAAGAGAAAGTGCTATCGCAAACGTTATCAACTCCGTTTCCCGGCGGTAAAGCGGAACTTCCAGGATCGCTCACTCACCAAATACTATCCATAACGGATTTGCTCGTAACGCAGCAGCTTTTTTATCAGCAACCACAAATAAAAGTCTAGCATCCGATCGGAAAGCTGTCAATTCAAAAGAAAAAACTTCTTGGAATTTATGTTTTTTCAAACCAAAGAAATTTTTACGGGTCTTTATTGACAGAACCGCCAAAAGTCAATATTGACTTCCAAAAGCAGCTCTGGCTCTCTAAGAACAAAGGCACGACGAGCTTTTGACGCTGGCGTCTATTGACATAGGCAATTGATTCCCGGCAATTTTTAAATATAGTAGTTGACAATATCTGCAAATATGTTTGGAATAAGCAGTGGTAGTAAATACGGAACCATTTTGGGAAAGGTAAAATCTATGAAACCAGAAAAAAATGCCAATGCAAACGTGTGGGGAAAAGTTTTTTTTGCTAAGTCTATGATTTTAACAGGTTTGTCGATTTTTGTTTTTTCCGGTTGCCAACAACCCCTTCTACCCGGGGAAACCTACCATAAGTTGACGGTGGCCTGGCCTATCTTTGACGTCGAAAAATCCGAGGGGGTCGATGAAAACGGCATCAAATGGGTAAAGGAGAAGGGCGATGCCATCTGCTGGCTGGCAACCTGGGATAAAGAGAGAAGATATGATAAAGATAACTTCCTGGTTTATCGCAAGGAAAAGGACGGTTTCTTCCCCATTTATTCCAATGAAATCGAAGAATCAGAAGAATTCCGCAGCAAACAGGGTGCGGTTCTGGTATTTCCATATAAATCCTATCGAGTAAAAACACCCGGTGCGGAGCAGAAATTGCCCCAAAGCCCGCAATAAAACGGCCGCCAAGCCGCCCCCAAATCGAAATCCCAAAATACCGATTCGTTCGATAGAACCATTAATTATTGACAATTAATGCTTTACGAATCAGTCCCTTCCCAGCGGATTTTCTCTGTCATCCCACAAAAAGTTTGACTTAGGGCCGCAATAACCGTAGCATATCCTAAATAGTGGCTGACCCGAGCTTATTTGATCGAACCAATTTCGAGCGGGATGGATATTCCGCAGTTCGAGGGGCTATTTGTTTGAGCTGCTGGAAAATGATAACAGGAAATGTGAAATAGAAATGTTTGCAATTATATCAGATATACACTCGAATCTGGCGGCCTTGCAGGCGGTACTGGAGGATATCAAAAAGCGGGGGATCAAAGAGATCTTTTGTCTGGGCGATATCGTCGGTTACGGCCCCCAGCCCAAAGAATGCCTGGATCTGATTATCGACCGGCATATCGCCAGCATCATCGGAAATCACGATCACGCCGTGTTTTATGAACCAACCAATTTCAACACCGGGGCCGAACGCGCCAGTTATTGGACCCGCCAGGTCCTCGAAGAAGAACCAGACCGCGAAAAACGAAACCAGCGTTGGTCGTTTCTGGGTAGATTGCCGACCCGCTTGCAAATGGGGGGGATCACTCTGGTACACGGTTCACCCCGAAAACCGATTAATGAGTACGTCTTCCCCGATGACATATACACCAATGCCGCCAAAATCAACGCTATCTTCGAGCGGGTAAAACACTTATGTTTTGTGGGCCATACCCATGTGCCGGGCGTTTTTCTGGAAGACCCGGATTTTTACAGTGTAGATGAACTGGAGTATGTCTATACGATCAATGAGAACGAACGGGCGATCATCAATGTCGGCAGTGTCGGCCAGCCGCGCGATCACGATACCCGCTCCAGCTATGTCGCGGTCAATGAAGAAAAAGTGGAATTTGTACGCATTCCCTATGATATAGAAGATACGGTGGCCAAAATTTTTGCCAATAAGGATTTGGACAATTTCGAGGGGGAACGGCTCCGGGATGGGCGTTAATCGTCGCCTTTTTTCCTCCTAGCCCGATTTGAAAAACATATGGAAAATATTGATATCAAAAAATTATTAACCGTTTCTCTGCTTTGCCTGGTGATTATGTTGTTATGGCAGACCTACATGGCCAAAAAATATCCCCCGGCGCCGGAACAGCCTGCGAAAACCACCGAACAGACCACTTCTCCCCCATCCCCAACTGCCCCGTCCGGCACTACCGAAACTCCAGCACTGACCGAGACAATGCAAAAAGAATGGCAGCTCGAAAAAACCATCGTCCCGGAGAATCAGACAGTTGTTTTAGGCAGTCGTGAGAAGGAAATGGGCTACAAAGCCCAGATTGATATCGACAGCCATGCCGCCGCAGTTCGAAATGTACTCTTGAGTGAGTTTAAATGGAAGGTAACGGATAAGGAAACCGGCTACCCCCTTCTTTCCCCCGCCTATGATCGCCAACAGAAGGAAGTCTTTTCCTTCACGCTGGGCACGATCGTCATTAACCGTGTTTTTCCCACCCGGCAGGAGAAGCTAACCTATTCTCTCTCACGCGATTGCTGGAAATTGCAGCCCGAAAGCACAACGGAACAATCGGGTGGGCATTCCGTTACGTTTGTGGCTGCGATTATCGGCGAAAACAACAAACCGGTTTTCGAGATTATCAAGACCTTTCGCTATCAGCCCGGTGATTATGACCTGGAAATGGAAATATCGTTTGCCAATAAAAGCACTCAGCCGGTTCAGGTCGAATCCCTGGAAATCATTGGGCCGACCGGCCTGATGCGGGAAGATCCCCGCAGTGACCGGCGAAAAGCGATGGCGGCCTTCAAATCGGATACGCAGGTGGAGATCGCCAACAAAGACCTGGCGAAAATCTTTAAAGATCCGCAAGATAGTATACTTGCGAATGGTAAATTGTCCTTGTCCTGGTACGGTTCGACCAACAAGTTTTTCGCCGCCATTATCCACCCCGTTGCCAAACAGGGTGATAAAATTGTCACCTACCTGGGGCAAAACCAGGTCGATAATCAGATACTATTCCACGATTCCACCGGGAATGAAACTGACATCAACCAGACGATCTGTTCGACCGTGAAGCTGGCGATGGACCTGCCGATTCCGCCCGCTGCCCCAGACGCCCCCAAATTCCATTTCCAGATCTATCTGGGGCCGATCGATAAGGACATCTTCGATCAGGCAAAATATCAAACCCTGCATTATGAAAAGCTCGTGAACGTTTCCTGGTGTGCCTTCGAGTGGCTGACGTTTGGATTGCTGGGGGTGATGAAACTGGTCTATAAAGCGGTTGGCAATTATGGAGTGGCTATCATCATCCTGGTCCTGGTGGTCCGGCTCCTGCTGCATCCCATCACGAAAAAAGGCCAGATCTCCATGATGAAAATGCAGAAAATGGGGCCGAAGATCGAGGAGATCAAGAAAAAATACGCCGGCAACAAAGAAGAAATCCAGAAAAAAACCATGGAAATTTACAAAGAGCAGGGTGCAACCCCTATCCTGGGATGCCTGCCCATGCTCCTGCAAATGCCCATCTGGATCGCCCTTTATACTGCCGTGGACGCCAATGTCGCCTTGCGGCATCACGGTCTCTTTCCCGCCGCCTGGCACTGGCTGACCGACCTCTCAGCCCCCGACCGATTGATCCCCTTTTCGGTCTTTGGATTCCATACGCCCATCAACATTCCGCTGGTTGGCGGCATTGACGCCTTTAACTTGTTGCCGCTTCTGCTGGCAATCGGCATGTATTTACAGCAAAAACTCACACCCCAGACCTCCATGGCCCAGGCCAGCCCCCAAATGGCCCAGCAGCAGAAAATGATGCTGATTATGATGCCCGTCATGATGCTGGTATTTCTCTACAGCGCCCCCAGCGGCCTGAATCTCTACATCATGGCCAGCACCTTCGGCGGTATCATCGAGCAGTACTTTATTCGCAAGCACATCCGCCTGCAAGATGCCATCGAAGCCGCCGGAACAGTCGGAACATCCGTCAAGTTAGCCGGAAAAATGGGCATCAAAAAGAAAAAGCCCAAACCGCCGGTAAAATTTGGCTAATCCTGTTTATTTCTATGTTTGATACCGAGGATACCATCGTGGCCGTAAGTTCAGCGGCTGGTTTTTCCGCCCGGGGGATCATCCGCCTCAGCGGTCCCAACGCCATCGACTATCTCCAGAACATCTTCGATTTCGACCTGCCCATAAAGAATCAAGACCTTCGCTCCTGGCATTGTTACCTGGGCCGCTGCCGATTGACCGCCGCCATTTCCTGCCCCGCCCAATTGTATGTCTTTTGTGCACCCCAATCTTATACCGCCCAGGACATGGCGGAGCTTCATCTGCCCGGCTCGCCCGCCTTATTGCAAATGGTGCTGGAGCGGCTTCTGGAAGCCGGTGCCAGGCCGGCCCAGCCGGGTGAGTTCACCGCCCGGGCCTTTTTCCATGGCCGGCTGGACCTCTCCGAAGCGGAAGCCGTGGCCGAAGTCATTCATGCCCGCAGCGACGGCCAGCTCCGTGCCGCCCAGCGGCTCCTCGATGGCGCCCTCCATCGCATCTGCCGGAAAACCAATCAAAAATTGCTCGAAATCCTCTCCCTGCTGGAGGCCCAGATTGATTTCGCGGAGGAAGACATCGAGCTGATCTCCGCCCAAAAACTCCGCACGGATCTGGCAGAGGTTCGATCCGATCTGGAAAAACTGCTGGCCGCCAGCATCACCTGGGAAGACCTGCATCATCTGCCCCAGGTCGTCCTCGCCGGCCCCGCCAACGCCGGCAAGAGCAGTCTGGCCAACGCCCTGCTGGGCATGGACCGCAGCATCGTCAGCGCCATCGCCGGCACCACCCGCGATGCCCTCACCGCTCCGCTCCGCTTGGATCACGGCGAATGCCTGCTGATTGATACCGCCGGTTTAGGAGAAGTCTCCGACCCCCTCGCGGAACAAACTCAGGATCTCACCCGGAGAAAAATGCAGAACAGTGACCTGATTTTATGGGTGATAGACGGATCGAAACCGGGTATGGAACGAGACCTCCAATGGCAAAAACCATTCCCGCTTACCATACCTTGTATTACAGTAATCAACAAACAGGACCTGGGGGGGGATCAGCACCTGGCTGCCATTTCTTCCCCGGCGTATATCCATGTTAGTGCCGTAACCGGGTATAACCTGAATGAACTAAAAATCCGGATCGGGCAGGCCTTACAAAAGGAAATCCTGGATTGTCCCGCCCAATCGCTGGCCTTAACGGCACGCCAGCGCCAGGCCATGCGGGAAGCCCAGACTCATCTGCAAGCCGCCGCCGCTTTCCTCAACCAGCCGCATTTCCCTCCCATCGAACTTCTGGCCCTCGAAATCCGCGGAGCCATCGACCAGCTCGGTACCATCAGCGGCGAAATCGTAACCGAAGATATCCTCAGCCAGATCTTCTCCCGTTTCTGCATCGGCAAATAAAAATGCCCACGCGAACGTGGGCACAAATTCCGTCATTTCAGAATCAGTACGTTTATAAGCCAGCCGCCCGGCGGATCTTATCCGCATGATCGGTCAATTCCCAGGTAAAGTTTTCCCCGGTCCTGCCGAAATGCCCATGACGAGCCGTTTCACTATATATCGGCCGCAGCAGATTCAGGTGCTGGATAATTCCTTTGGGTGTGAGCGGGAACACCTCGCGAACGATCTCAGTGAGGCAATAGTCTTCGATCTTGCCGGTTCCCTTGGTGCTGACCTTGACCGAAACAGGTTCGGCTACCCCGATGGCATAAGCAAGCTGGACCTCACAATTCTCCGCCAAACCCGCCGCCACGATGTTTTTGGCGACATGGCGAGCCATATAGGATGCGGACCGATCAACTTTGGAGGGATCCTTGCCGCTGAAGGCGCCGCCGCCATGACAACCGGCACCGCCATAGGTATCGACGATTATTTTTCTACCAGTCAGGCCGCAATCACCCTGCGGGCCGCCGATGACAAACCGGCCCGTCGGGTTAATCAGAATTTTTAAATCCTTGTCCACCATTTTCTTGGGCAGTATCGGCATAATCACATGCTCAATGACCGCTTTGCGGAGATTGTTGTAGCTGATATCGGGATCATGCTGGGTAGCGATAACCACCGTGTCGATACGGATGGGTTTATGACCGTCATATTCAGCCGTCACCTGGCTCTTGCCATCCGGCCGTAACCAGGGTAGTTTTTTGGACTTGCGCAATTGGGCAAGCCGTTCGACCAGCCGGTGGGCCAGATGGATCGGCAGGGGCATTAAAACGGGTGTTTCCCGGCAGGCATAACCGAACATGATCCCCTGATCGCCGGCTCCCTGGTCCTTGTAGAGTCCCTGCCCCTCGGTGACACCCTGACTGATATCGGGGGATTGTTTGTCAAGATTCACCAGCACGGCACAGGTATTTCCATCAATACCATATTTCGTGTCGGTATATCCGATTTCACAGAGTTTGCTGCGAACGACGCTCGGCAGATCCACGATGGCTTTGGTGGTAATCTCACCCGCGATCATCACCATACCGGTGGTTATCAGGGTTTCGCAGGCAACCCGGCTGTAGGGATCCTGCTCCAGCATGGCATCCAGGACGGCATCTGAAATTTGATCGGCCACCTTGTCAGGGTGGCCCATTGTGACCGATTCACTGGTAAAAAGGTAATTTCCTTTTTTCATGGTATCCTGTTTCTGTGTTTTTTTTGCCAACTTCTTGCTCCTTAACTCCATAAAAGGCATCGTATAATAAAATTCGGGACTATCATATCATCCAAAAAAGGGCTTTACAAGGAATTAACTAAACTTTTGCAAAACTTCAGAATTACCCTTGTTTTTCCCGTTTTCCCGTCTTCTTTTGCCATATTCTTCATCCTTGAGCTCGATGGAGCACCGCCTGAATATATTGATCGAGATAACCCCTGCCCACGAAGATTTCCAGTGCGGTTACAGTCATCTGGTGATCCGTGCCCCAGAGGCTGGCACGGAAATCGGCAAAGGTCATATCCATTTGAATTACCAGGGTGTTATCGATGACAAAGGCGTTGGGCAATCGCTTGTAAAGATAAGCGGAGGCGGCATTTACGCCCGGCCCCCCGACGGAGATCACGGGAATCTTTTGTAACGGCTCGGAATTCAGGTACCACAGGTCACTCAGAACAATCACCGGAAATTCCGGATTGTGTTTGCCGATGATTTCTTCACTCTTGGCTTTGAGTTCATAGGCCAACGGCCGATCCGCCTGTTCCGCCCGCAGGGTCGAACCGGTAACGATGAGTAAGGCGTTTTCTCCGATATTATGTTCCGATAACATTCCATCTCTCAAAACAACTCGATACTCGCTGCCATCAACTTCTATCTGAAGTTTTACAAAATATGCCTAACCTCCATTTTGCAAAACTTCAGTTCGATAGTATTATAGTCACGCCAAAATAATTTTTCTTGGGGGGCCAACCAGATATTTTGCCAGCCGGTCTTTTCGGACTTCGATGCCCAGGCCGGGACCGCTTAGCTTTTTCAGCTTGCCGCCATACCCGAACCGGATCGGGGGGGTCACAATATCTTCCTGCAATAAAAAGGTGCTGTAGGCGATCTCGGCGGCGGCCACTTCCGGAACCATCTGGAGGAACTGCAATCCGGCCGCGGCCAGTATGCCCGTTTCGCCGACCATCGCACCGAGAATATACTCACGTCCCCATTTATAGGCGATTTCCGCCATGCGCAGGGAAGGGATCAAACCGCCGTTTTTGCTGATGCGGATATTGAAATAATCAACCAGGTCATTTTGGGCGAAGTATTCGGCATCTTCATAGCTGATAAGCGATTCATCCACCATCAGGGGGATCAGGGATAAATCCGACAGCGTTTTCCAGTGGCTCAGGTCGCTGGCGGCAATCGGCTGCTCGAGACAATAGACATCCATTTCGGAAAGAATTTCACTCATGGCTACCGCCGTGTCAATGTCCCAGGCGCCGTTGGCGTCCACCCGCCAGGAGAGCCGTTCATTCCGGAACGAATGTTTCATCTTCTTGTACAGAATTTTGATATTTTCCTCATCATGCGGCCCGCCCAGCTTCACTTTAAAATCACGCAGGCCAAACCACCGCATCAGCCGGAAGCGGCGTCGGGTGTGGGCCGGATGACTGCCGTCGAGAATCCCGCTGACGCGCACCGGTTTATTTTGCCCCAAGCCGGTGAAGGCGCCAAACCCCAGCCAGCCGGTGATCCCCGATAGGCTGGTCTGGAAATGTTTTCCATAGGCATCCAGCAAAGCCAGCTCCACGCAGCAGCGGGCACAGTTGATGATTTGCCCATGCTCATTCAAAAATGGCAGATTGTCCGCCAGCTCCAGCACATCGGAAAAATTTTCCGGCTGTACATTTTTTAAGGAGTCCGCCAGAATCGTGCGGATGTTATATTGGACCGATTCCATAGTTTCCCCGGTCACATAGGTCCGGGGCACCGCTTCGCCAAAACCGACCGTGCCGTCCGCCAGCAGAGCGGCGGCGACCAGGGTATCGGTGCAGTCCCGCTGGGCGGCCGCGTGCGAAAATACCTGGCGAAAGGGCAGGCGCAGAGGAAACAATTCCAGTTGAACCAGTCGATTGGAAATTTTCGGAGTTATTTTCTGGCGTTTCATGGGTAAGGATGTCTGAGGGTCAAAACCTGTCACTGTACTACCGGGTGTGGTTCGGAACCCTCACCGGTTTCGCGGTCTGAGATTGGGCCTGTCTTTTTTGGATGATTTGGGATCCGAACCGTTTGGATGGTCACTGGATCCCAATATTTTCAGAGCTTTTTTAAGATCCGCCACTTTCAGAATCCCCGTTGTTCTGCCTCCGCGTGCCCCGGTGGTTACATAACAGTAACTGATATTGATGTGGGCGGTGGAGAGTTTGGTGCAGACTTCTGCCAGGGCGCCGGGTTTGTTGGGCAGGTTCACACACAGTACTTCCGATTCGGTTACCTGAACTTCATGATGTTTTAATATCTCCCGCGTATGAGACAACTGAGCCGTGACCAGACGCAGGACTCCGTGTTCCACCGAATCCATCAGGGTCATGGCGATGATGTTCACTTTCTCTTTGGCCAGGGCATTGAGAATCTGGGCCAAAACCCCCGGCTTATTGACCAGAAAAATCGAGAATTGGATTTCGGTTTGCATAAGATGCCCTTTTACTTAAAAGATTGAATGGCGGCCTGGCTAGTTTCGTAAAATTCGAACAAATCCTTCAAATGCGTAATCTTAAAGACCCGGTACAGGCGCGGATCGATCCCGCTCAAGACCATCTTGCCGCCCACCTGGTCGAGCTTTTGACGCATGCTCAGAAAAACTCCCAGTGTCTGGCTGCTGAGCATTTTGATGGAGGACAGATCCAGGATCATTTTTCGTAACCCCTGTTTTTCGATCAGGGCGTACAGCTCCTTGCTGACCTGCCCGACATGATAGGCATCCAGCACGGTCGCCTCGCTAAAGCCGATCAGCGAAACCTCATCGTGCTGCGTTACGGTTAGTTGCGATTCCTCAGTCATACTTTTCTCCATCCGGTACGGATGTCCCGGCTCTGGTTGAATTCCGAAAAACTTTGTATCTGCTTCATTGTACCCTTTTCCGGGATATTGTCAATTTTCCAATGCGATTTGTAAAACTTTATCCACATGGTTGACGAATTCAAAGGTAATGCTCCGCAGGACATCTTTGGGCAGATCGAGCGTGTCTTTCTTGTTCCGGTCCGGCAGAATGACGGTTTTGATCCCCGCCCGTTTGGCGGCCAGAACCTTTTCTTTGACCCCGCCGATGGGCAGCACCAGCCCCCGCAGCGTGATCTCGCCGGTCATCGCCAGATCCGCCCGGACGGGCCGCCCGGTAAACAGCGAGACCAGCGAGGTATAAATGGCCAGACCCGCCGACGGGCCGTCCTTGGGAATCGCCCCAGCCGGAACATGGACATGAACGTCGTGTTTTCGCAGGGTTTGGTTCTCGGTCAGAAACTGGGCCAGTTTTTTTTGAATGTCATGGTCCCGGCCCGTGTGTTTTTTCGGATGTATGCTTTTGATAACGGTCAGGGCGGCCTGCGCGCTTTCTTTCATCACCTCACCCAGTTGGCCGGTCAGAACCAGGTGCCCTTCCCCCGGCGTGAGGGACGATTCGATAAACAAAACCTCGCCGCCGACCGGCGTATAGGCCAGACCGGTCGCCACACCGGGGGTACTGGTGCGCAGGGCCAGTTCCGATTCATACAGGACCGGTCCCAGCACCGTACTCAACATAGCAGGAGAGACCGTGGCGGATTTTCGCTTTTCGCCGGCGATCTCAACCGCAATCGACCGGCAAACGGCGGCGATTTGCCGTTCCAGCTCCCGTACCCCCGCCTCCCGCGTATAAGATTCGATGATCTTTTCGAGGGTGTTCTCTTTTATGAGTAATTGCCGGGTGCTCAGCCCGTTTTCCCGAAGCTGGCGGGGCAGCAGATACCGCTTGGCGATGGCGAGTTTTTCCGAGGCCGTGTAACCGGGCAGTTCGATCACTTCCATCCGGTCCCGCAGGGCCGGGGGGACCGTGCCCATGTAATTGGCGGTACCGATGAACATGACTTTGGACAGATCGAACGGCTGGCCGATGTAATGGTCGGTGAAGGAATTGTTTTGTTCCGGATCGAGTACTTCCAGCAGGGCCGAGGCGGGGTCGCCCCGGAAATCCTGGCCGATTTTATCCAGCTCATCCAGCATGAACACCGGATTATGGCTATTGCATTTCCGCAGTTCCTGAATAATACGCCCCGGCAAAGCCCCGATATAGGTCCTTCGATGTCCCCGGATATCTGCCTCGTCCCGGATCCCCCCCAGCGAGATGCGGACAAATTTGCGACCCATGCTCCGGGCAATGCTTTTCCCCAGTGAGGTCTTGCCCACGCCGGGCGGGCCGACAAAACATAAAATCGGGCTGCGGCCTTCGGGATTCAGTTTGCGGACCGCCAGAAATTCCAGAATCCGTTTTTTCACCTTCGTCAGATCATAATGATCGGTGTTGAGAATCTGCCGGGCACGGGTAAGATTGAGCTTGTCCTCCGTGCTCTGCGACCACGGCAATTCGCACAGCCATTCAATATAAGATCGCTGCACACTGAATTCCGGACTCATCGAGTGAATCCGGCTCAGCCGGTCCAGCTCCCGCAGGGCCTCCGCCTGGATCTTTTCGGGCATCTGGGCTTTTTCAATCATTCCCTTCAACTCATCCATCTCGATGGATTTCTGGTCCGACTGCCCCAGTTCCGACTGGATGGCCTTGAGTTGTTCCTGCAGAAAATATTCCCGCTGCGTTTTATCAATCGACTTGCTGACCTGATGCTGGATTTTCGCGCTCAGTTCCAGCAGTTCGATCTGACTGGCCATCGCCACCGACAGAATTTTCAGCCGTTCCCCCACATCCGCCGTTTCCAGGAGTATTTGTTTCTTTTCAACCGGAATATTGATGTTGGCTGCCAGAAAATCGGCCAGAGCGCCGGGGTCTTCAATATTGGTCAAAACCACATTGACTTCCTCCGGAATATTGGGCGAAAGCTTGATCATGTGTTCCGCCATCTGCCGGACACTGTTCACCAGGGCCGCCAGTTCCTTGCTGGGCTGCACCTGCGAGGTCAGTACTTCGATCCGGGCCCGCAGAAACGGATTTTTGCCCAGCCACTGGACCACCCGGAACCGTACCAGCCCATGAACGACAATACTCCGTTGGCCGTCGGGTAGCCTGAGGGTCTTGATAATCGTAACGACGGAACCGACCGGATAGATTTCATGGAATTCGGGTTCATCCACGTTGGGATTTTTCTGGGTAATCACCCCGATCAGTTTTTCGTTTTGAAGGGAATCGTCCAGCAGACGGTTGCTTCGGCTGCGGCCCACCGCTAGCGGAAGGACCGTTCCGGGAAAAACTACGGCATTTCGTAAAGCCAGTATTCCCAACTCTTTAGGAATAACCAGCTGCTCGTTATCCTCATTTTTCACCTCCGGTTTGGCCAGGGGTTTTTTCGGCCGGATGGTTTTACTGCCATCCGATACCATTTCGGGCACTTGAATGGGATTATCCTTCACATCAATCGCATCCAGATCGGGACTGGTGGTATCAAATTGATAGATAATTTCTCGGGTTTTCTTTTTACTTTTTTTACTCATAAAATTGTAACAAATTTACCTGTTTTCTTATTCTCATCTTATTATATGGCTCAAAAAAACCATCCGTCCAGTTACACGGATCCCTCATGGCGGCCTTTATTACCTAGATTACCGGAGCCTGCCCCTTCTGTCAAATGCTCAATAGTAAAGAACTGCAATCCCCTCGAATTAACTCCCAGCCGGTTGGTTATAGGCCTTTTGATATACCTCCAGATCACCCCGGCTAAAGAGCACAAAACGCACCTCCTCCAGATTTTTGCCAGTTTGCAGGAATTCACTAACCGTCTGCAGGGCGATCCGGGCCGCTTTTTCAATGGGAAACCGGTAGGCGCCGGTACTTATGGAAGGAAACGCGATGGTTTGAATCCCGTTTTCCGCCGCCACGAGAAGCGAATTCCGATAGGCATTGGCCAGCAACTCATCTTCACCATGACGACCATCATTCCAGACGGGTCCTACGGTATGGATGACATATTTCGCCTTGAGATTTCCCCCGCCGGTGAGAACCGCCTCTCCCGTAGGGCATCGCCCCTGCCTGGCCGCGATTTCTTTACATTGCCGCAGGATTTCCGGCCCGCCGGCCCGGTGAATCGCTCCGTCCACACCCCCGCCGCCCATCAGCGAGCAGTTGGCGGCATTGACAATCGCCTCGGTTTCCTGCTGGGTGATATCCCCCTGGATCAGAGTAATTTTCCCGTTCATTTCTTTACCCTTTTTTGTGTCAGTTCACGATTACTCGTTTCACCCGGCTGCCGATCGAAATCAGGATTTCGTAGGGAATGGTCCCGATCTGTTCAGCCATATGATAGATATCGCAGCAACTGCCCGGCTGGTCATCGATCACCGTTACCATCATCCCTTCCGTTGGATTGGGTACGCCGGATATATCAATCATCGTCAAGTCCATGCTGATACGACCCACGACCGGGGCTTCATATGGGCCGACTTTCAGCGAAATCCGATTCGACAGCGAGCGGAACAAACCATCGGCATACCCAAAAGGAATCAAGCCGATGAGCATATCTTTCGGTGCGACATAGGTCCCGCCATAACCGCAGGAATGACCCGCGGCTAACTTCTTAATCTGAATCAAAGGAGCTTCCACCTTCATGATCGGCTTCAAATCGCAGGACCGGTCATTCATCCCGGTGGTATAGCCATACATCCCGATTCCGCAGCGGATCATGTCAAAATGTGCTTCCGGCAGCCGCAGCGCCCCGGCGGTATTCGATACATGTTTCAGAATGGAAAGTTCCTGAATGCCCGCCCGCAGCAGCATCTCGGAAAACACCCGGGCCTGCTGCCGGGCCTTGGACAGATCCTCATCGTCAGCATTGGCAAAATGCGAATAGATTCCCGTTATCTGGAACCATTTCTTCTCCCAGATTTTATGGAACAGCCCGCCAAACTCGTCCGCCACACAGCCGACCCGGCCCATCCCCGTATCCACTTTCATCTGGATAGAAAGCGGCCGGTGGCTCGATTCAACATAATGGCTCACATACTGGAGTCCTGATGGGGAACAGATCGTGCAATGAAAGCCCCGGGCCTGCGCCAGTTGAATTAAATCCGGAGTTATTCCTTCGTAAAGCGGGGCAAAAACCAGGATCGGTTTGCCCTTGGCAAAGGGATAGATCCGTTCCGCCTCTTCAATATTGGACACCGCGAAATAATCCGCATACCCGTTGGCCAGAACCGGAACCAGCAGCCGGGCGTTATGCCCATAGGCATCCGCCTTCACCACCGCGCAGAATTTTACCGCGGCGGCGCATTTTTTTTTCACCATTTCCACATTATGCTTTAAGTTGACACGATTAATATATGCCTGTACCGTTTTCAGGGAATTATCCCGCAGACGCAGGGGACCAAGTCCGTAAAGGCTTTCCACTTGGGAATTTATATGATTGACAACGGGTTTTTGCAGCAATCCTTGCTCTTTTATTCTGTCCATAAAACAATCTCGTCCTGGAAATTTATATCCTGATCAAATTTACATTATTCCATGTATAATAACAAATTAAAAAAAAACGGCAGGTCAGGCATGCCGCTCTCCAATAAAAATTAGAATGATTTATCGCTATTTATTCGTCGAGCAAAAAATATACTAGACAGCATGAAATCAAACCATCATAATTGACAAAGACGCCAAAAGTCAATATCGACTTCCAAAAACAGCTCTGGCGCCCCAATAACAAGGGGACGACGACCTTTTGACGCTGGCGTCATAATTCCGTTTTCTTTTCGGTATGTTATTGGTTGAAATATCAGGATAATGAAAAAGTCGGGCAAAAGAAAGGATTTGTTTATGTATAAAATCTTAGTCACCGATAAGCTGGCTCAGGAAGGGCTTGATCTGTTAAAAAGCATGGATGACGTCGAAGTCACTGTCAAAACAGGGATCAGTGAAGACGAGCTGGCTTCGATCATCGGTGATTATGATGGTTTAATAATCCGCAGCGGCACCCAGGTTACTGCCAAGGTCCTCGAAAAGAGCGGCAAGTTACGCGGCATCGCCCGCGCCGGTGTCGGCGTCGATAATGTCGATGTGCCCGTCGCCACCCAGAAGGGCGTTATGGTCATGAACACCCCCGATGGCAACACCATCAGTGCCGCCGAACACACCATTGCCCTGATGATGGCCCTCTCGCGGTATGTCGTCCCTGCCTGTAACAGCCTCAAGGCCGGCAAATGGGATCGCAAGTCTTTTCAGGGCACCCAATTGAACGGTAAAACCCTGGGGGTAGTCGGATTAGGAAGAATCGGTATGGCCGTGGCCCGCCGGGCCTTGGGTCTGAAAATGAAGGTGGTCGGCTATGATCCGATTGCCACCCCCGAGTCCGCCGCCCAACTGGGAATCGAAATGGTTGCTGATATAAAAGAAGTTTGCAAACGCTGCGATTATCTGACCTTGCATGTACCCGTTACCGAGCAGACCCGGGGAATCATCAATGCCGAACTGATCGGATTAATGAAACCGACCGCCCGCATCATCAACGTGGCCCGCGGCCCGGTCATCAAGGAAGACGATTTATACGCCGCCCTGGCCCAAAAGAAAATCGCCGGTGCCGCTCTGGATGTATTCGCCAAAGAGCCGCCGGAAAACCGGGGTTTTGAAAAACTGGAAAATTGTATCGTTACCCCTCACCTGGGCGCCAGCACCGACGAAGCCCAGGTCGAAGTGGCCATCGATGCCGCTCAGGAACTCATCGAAGCCCTGCGCGGTACGCAGGTCCGCAATGCGGTCAATGTGCCGGGCCTGGATAAAACCCTGCCCGAAATCGTCAAAAAATATCGCGTTCTGGCCGAACGGCTCGGCATGGTCATCAGCAGTCTAACCCCCGGCATGATCAAAAAAGTGGAAGTCAGCTATCGGGGAGAAATCGCCACCGTCGATACCGCCGCCGTAACCACCAGTTTCAGCATCGGTCTGTTAAAGAAACATTTCGAAGAACCCTTGAATATCGTCAATGTCCCCGTCCTGGCCAAACAGCGGGGCATTAGCATCGATGAACTCAAAAATCCCGCCGCGGAAGACTTCTCCAGCGTCATGTCTGCCCGGCTCATCACCGACCAGGCCGACCGCAAAGTCACCGGTACCATCATCGGCCAAAATATCCCGCGCATTATCGCCGTGGACGATTTCTCCCTGGAAATGTCCCCCGAAGGTCCTATCATGATTATCTTCAACAATGACCGCCCCGGCGTCATCGGTGCCGTCGGTACCATCTGCGGCAAACACAAAATCAACATCGGAACCATGGGTGTCGGACGTGTCAAAGATCAAAATCGTGCCATCCTGGCCATCAGCATGGACGAAACCCCCGATGAAAAAGCCATCGAGGAATTCAAAAAACAGGACTTTGTCAAACAGGTCTATATTTGCGAACTCCCCAATAGCGGAAAATAACTAAATCAATTGCATGGATCTAGCGGCTAAACGTTACGTCTCATGATCTCTAATATCATTATTACCAAACAGTTACGTTAGGCAAAACACTAACGGCACAGAGCGTGTCTCTAGCCGGATCTTTCCAGGTGTTTTGCGACGAATGCTGGAAATGGATATATTTCTAAATATCCATGAGGTAACTATTTGTAAATTTCCATTTTGTGTATGTGTTCGATCTGTGTACGTAATCGATGTTAGTACTAGTTAGGATCTGTTTGTAACAGGAAAGGAGCAACTTATGGGTGAATCGAATGTCGATTCTAAAATGAAATGCGATGGAAACCTGATGGAAATCAAGGACACGACGGCAAATCCTGCCCCCCTGGGTCTGTTGGGCTTTGGCATGACCACGGTGCTTTTGAACCTTCACAACGCCGGTTTCTACGAATTGGGGTCGATGATCCTGGCCATGGGGCTTTGTTATGGCGGGCTGGCACAGGTTATTGTCGGAATTATGGAGTGGAAAAAGAAAAATACCTTCGGAACCGTGGCCTTTACCTCCTACGGGTTGTTCTGGTGGTCACTGGTGGTCCTGTTGGTACTGCCGGAGGCGGGTTTGGCAGTCAAAACCTCGATAAATGGAATGATTGCCTATCTGATTATATGGGGCATTTTTACCGGCGTTCTGTTTTTTGGTACTCTCCGCCTAAGTGTCGCTTTGCAGGTGGTCTTTTTCTCTTTAACCGTGCTTTTCTTCCTGCTGGCGGCCGGGGATGCTACGGGAAACCCGGCTCTGAAAACCTTCACCGGCTATGAAGGCATTTTCTGCGGCCTTTCAGCCATGTACACAGGCTTTGCCCAGATACTCAATGAAGTGTACGGAAAGACGGTCTTGCCGCTGGGGATCGTCAAGAAGTAACTCCGGACTGTTATTAGTTTATTAAATCGTAACCCCATAGTTTTCCCATTGGAAAACCGTGGGGTTTTTTATGGGAGGAAAGGCAGTTCCCCGCCCAATAGTTTTTCCTTGAGAAACAGTCTCGTTGGATGTAATATCCCTATTTTAACAGATATTTATACCCTAGGAAAATATGAGGTTGCCAGGATGGCACATAAAAAGTCAACGAAAGTGGAAGGACAATTGGATTTTTCCTTTGCGGAGCCGGTCTCGGCCTCTGCCGTAAAAGAGCCGAAGAACCCCCCCAAAGCCCTTCCTTCCGAACCGGATAAGCAAAAACCCCAACCCCCTGCCGCCAAAAAAGAAAAAAGAGAAAAAAAAACGGTTTCCCCGCGCCCCCGCCGGAAAATCGAACAGATTGCTGACGATCAAATCGAAGCCAAAGCCAAAGATATGGCCTCCCGTCAGCAGGAAATCAGTATCAGCGAATTTTTCGCCAAGAATCGGCACTTATTGGGCTTTGACAATCCCCGCAAGGCCCTCTTGACCGCCATCAAAGAGGCGGTGGATAACTCGCTGGATGCCTGTGAAGAAGCGCAAATCCTGCCCGATATCGAAGTTGGCATCAAGCAGACCGGCGAGGATCGGTTTTGTGTCTGGGTCCAGGATAACGGGCCGGGTATTGTCAAAAGTCAAATCCCCAATATCTTCGGGCGACTCCTCTACGGCAGCAAGTTTCATACCTTGCGCATGGCACGCGGCCAGCAGGGGATCGGGATTTCCGCCGCCGGGATGTATGGTCTGCTGACCACGGGCAAAAGTGTCAAGATCAATAGCAAAACCGGCCCCAAAAGCCAGGCCTATCATTATGAATTGCAGATCAACACGAAAAAAAATCGGCCCGAAATCATTGCGGAGGCCCCCATCGACTGGGAGGTTCGCAGCGGCACCCGCGTCGAAATTGAACTCCAGGCCCGCTATCAGAAAGGCCGCCAGAGTGTCGATGAATACCTCATGCAAACCGCCATTACCAATCCCCATGCCCAAATCCGCTATCTGATGCCCGACGGTCAGGAGCGGCTTTTTGCCCGTTCCGTGCAGGATGTGGTGGATGTTCCCAAGGCGATCAAGCCCCACCCCTACGGCGTGGAACTGGGCATCCTGTTAAAAATGGCCAGAGACTCCCAGCAAAAAACCCTGGCCGCCTTCCTCCAGGAGGAATTTTCCCGCATCAGCGATCGGGTCAGCCAGGAAATTTTGAAAAAAGCCAAACTCTCCGCCCGCCAGAATCCCCATACCCTCACCCACCCCGAAGCGGAAAAACTGTATCAGGTGATTAACGAAACCAAAATCATGGCTCCCAGCACCAGTTGCGTGGTCCCTATCGGCCAGGCGGAAATCCTCAAAGGCCTACAGCAGGTGGTGACGGCCGATTTTTACACTTCCTGCACGCGCCCGCCCGCCGTCTATCGGGGCAATCCATTCCAAATCGAAGTGGCCCTGGCCTACGGCGGCACCAGTATCGCCGATGCCGACGACGAAGACAGCGATACCGCCAAAAACGGCTCCCCCAACGGCGAACAGGAATTGATGCGGGTCCTGCGCTTCGCTAATCGTGTCCCGCTATTATACCAGCAGTCGGCCTGCGCCATTTTCAAATCCATCATGCAGACCAACTGGCGATTGTACGGCCTTTCCCAGAGCCGCGGCGCCCTGCCGGCCGGGCCGGTGTCGGTCATCGTCCATATCGCCTCCGTCTGGGTCCCCTTCACCTCCGAAAGCAAGGAAGCCGTCGCCCACTATCCCGAAATCATCAAAGAAATTAAACTGGCCCTCTCCGAATGCGGCCGCGCCCTGGGCCGGTTCATGCGCGGCGTCAAACGCCAGCGGGACGAAGCCCTCAAACGCGGCTATATCACCAAATACCTCCCCGCCATCGGCGAAGCCCTCAAGGATATCCTCACCTTAAAAGATACCCAGGTGCAGGATGTTTTGTCGAACCTGGAAGTGGTCCTCGAACAAAGCCGGAGTAAATCCTGAGTATGTATAAACTCTGGCTTTCAGTTCTTGGCGCAGGATTTTCCCCGCTGATTCCGGGCACCTGCGGTTCCGCGGTGGTCACAGCCGTTTTCCTGCTGATTGCACTCCTGGGCGGCAGTCCCGTTCTGTTGGGGATCGGTATGCTGGCGCTGGCTGCTCATGGGGCCATTGTCACGGTTGTCTATGGCGACCGGGCCATCGCCCAATATGGCGAAGATCCCCACATGATCGTCAGCGACGAACAATGCGGTCAGGCGATTACCTATCTGTGGTTTTGGTCATTTGCCGGCGGCACAAAAGAAATCCTTGCGGTGGCTCTGGCGGGCTTTATATTATTCCGGGCCTTCGACATCCTCAAACCCCCGCCCGTCCGGCAACTGGAAAAAGTCAAAGGCGCCTGGGGCGTCCTCCTCGATGATATCATGGCCGGAATCTATGCCGGGATCGTATTGCAAATTTGTTATCGTCTGGGGTGGCTCTCGGAGTTATATACATAAATGGGATACATACAGGCAATATTGCTGGGAATTCTCCAGGGATTGACCGAGTTTCTGCCGGTATCCAGCTCCGGCCATCTGGTCATCCTGGAACATGTTTTTGATTTGCAGCCCGAAAGCCGCGAAATGATCCTCTTTGATCTGATGCTGCACCTGGGAACGGTGCTGGCGGTTTTGGTATTTTACCACCGCAGCCTGAAACGATATTTCGGGGATTTGTCCCGCAATCTTCTGCCGGCCTTGCGGCAGCCGGCAGGCATGTTTCATCGGTCGGCGAGTATCCGGTTCAGTGTGCTGGCGATGGCGGCGATTGGGGTGACGGGAATTTTTTACCTTCTGTTCAGCAAGGCGGTAGAAACCGGATTTGAAAAACCCTCCGTCGTGGCCATCTGCTGGCTGGTTACTGGCACCTTTCTGCTGCTGACGGATTTCCGCAAACATACCCGGCGGGGCCTGCGGCAATTCGGGCTGGCCGCGGCGATTGTGGTGGGGCTGGCCCAGGGAGTGGCTTTGTTTCCCGGTGTCTCCCGTAGCGGGGCGACCATCTGCGCAGCGCTGCTGCTGGGGCTTCATCGCCGGTGGGCGGGGGAATTCAGCTTTCTAATCGGTGTGCCGGCCATCTTGGGAGCCACGGCTCTTCATCTGATGGATGTCTTTCATACTCCGATGGATGGATTGGACTGGGGACCGATTCTGGCCGGATCGCTCGTCAGTGCCGCCGTCGGCTGGTTCGCCCTCTCGCTTTTGATCTGGTTCCTGCGAAAAGCCAAATTCCGCTATTTTGCTTTCTACTGTTATCTCCTCGGCCTGGTGACGCTGGGGGTTCTCTATTTTCGCTGAAAGTCGCCGCCGGTTTTCCCGATTCAATGCAAATCCTGGTTGACCGGAACAACGGGCTGAATCTAACTCCTTGCATATACTGATGTTTTGTTAAAATTGCCGGTATGGAATGATCCTGGTTTTTACCGGCGGGCCATTTGGGACCATGGGGACAATTTTCTTGCTTCCGGATGGTAAAAATGGATATAATTTATAGTAGTTCATGATAAATGTATATTTTAGCAGGAAAAGGATTTGGCCTTATGTCCATTTCTTTTAGTAGTTTATGTGATGACTTTTATGCCAATATGAATCTCAATACCGAGTTGGAACTGCCCACCGAGCGAGATACCATATTGCATTTTTTCGAGCGGATTCAACGCCAGTTTCCCAGCATGAATACCTTTTACCAGCGGGATACGGGCGATTTCTGCCTGGATGAAGACCGCGAATCCGGCTCTTATCGCTGGATCACCATCGAAAGAGACCGCATCTGCAGCGGGTTCGTCAACCCTCCTTCCCTGGAGGCCGCCGACGAGCAGCACCGCCTCATTCTGGACCTGGTTCCCTTTACCCTGGGGATCAGCAATCTGGACATCGATTCCCTCGACGTCCTGTTCGGCATGGATTTTGACTACCAGGGCAATCACGACGAAATCCTCGCCGAGGCCCTCTACCGGAACACCCCCTTTGCCTCCCTCCTCGATCTGCCCCAGGCCAGTCCCCTGGGTTTTGACCCGGCCATCCTGATCGGCCTCTCCGATGACTGCCGCCTCCAGGCCCGCATCTCCTTCGAGTCCCGCACCGGCGCCTACCAGGTCCGCACCGGCAAATTCAAAGAGGAAGACCAGCTCAGCCTCTATCTCTCCATCCGCCAGTATCCCACTCCCATCCAAAGTTTCTCCAGCCTGGACTCCTACAACTATCAGCGGAGCCTTTGTACGGAAATCATGAGTGATAAAATTATCCCGAATTTCGTCAATCCGATCGTGGGAGCGATTGCCCAACGCCGATAAATCTTTTTTGTTTATTGAGGGTATGATACTAAAGGGAAATCCCCCATTCACCATCAGGGAATTTGATTTCACGCTCTGAAAAATAGAATCGATTACTCAAATGATAAAGGAATCATCATAAATGCCGCCCCAATTTGTCTTTGAAATGCGTAATGTCTCCAAAAGTTACGGCGACAAGGTCGTTCTCCGCGACATCTCCCTCTCCTTCTTTTACGGCGCCAAAATAGGCGTCATCGGCGAAAACGGCTCCGGCAAAAGCACCCTCCTCAAAATCATGGCCGGCCTCGACCAGGATTTCCAGGGCGAAACCAAACTATCGAACAAAATGAAGCTCCGCTATATTGCCCAGGAACCCCAGCTCGAACTGGACAAAACCGTCCGCCAAAACCTCCAGACCGCCATCAAACCCACCCTGGATATGGTGGAGCGCTTCAACGCCATTTCTGAAAAGCTCTCCGATCCCCAGCCGGGCGACGATATGGACAAACTCCTCGAAGAAATGGGCGCCCTCCAGGATAAAATCGACGCCTGCGAAGGCTGGGAAACCGACCGCTTTATGGACATTGTTTCCGACGCCCTGGTCCTCCCGCCCGATGACGCACCCGTGGCCCGCCTCTCCGGCGGCGAACGACGCCGCGTCGCCCTCTGCATGGCCCTCCTCGAAAAACCCGACCTGCTCCTCCTCGACGAGCCCACCAACCACCTCGACGCCGAAACCGTCCAGTGGCTCGAAACCGCCCTCCGCGACTACCACGGCACCGTCATCATCGTCACCCATGACCGCTACTTCCTCGACAATATTACCAAATGGATCCTCGAACTGGAAAACACCCGCGGACTGCCCTTCGAGGGCAACTACTCCTCCTGGCTCAAACAAAAAGCCGAACTCCTCCGCATCGCCGAAAAGAAAGAATCCCAACGGCAAAAAACCCTCACCCGCGAACTCGACTGGATCAACACCTCCGTCCGCGCCCGCAACCAGAAGAACCAGGCCCGTATCAATGCCTACGAAAAAATGGTCGGCCAGACCGACATCGACACCCGCGGTGACATTCTCATCCAGATCCCCACCGGCCAACATCTCGGCGACAAGGTCCTCACCTTCCAGAATGTCTCCAAGGGCTATAACGGCAGCCGCCTCATCGAAAACTGCTCCTTCGACCTGCCCAAAAACGCCATTGTCGGCGTCATCGGCCCCAACGGCATCGGCAAAACCACCCTCTTCCGCCTGATTACCCAGCAGGAACAACCCGACGCCGGCACTATCGAGATCGGCTCCACCGTCTCCATCGGCTATGTGGACCAGCACCGCGACGCACTCGATAATACCAAAACCATCTTCGAGGAAATCACCGGCGGCAAAGACTCCATCGAAGTCGGCGGCGCCTCCATCGCCTCCCGCGCCTATGTCGCCCGCTTCAACTTCCGCGGCGCCCAGCAACAGAAAAAAACCTCCGAATGTTCCGGCGGCGAACGAAACCGCATCCACTTAGCCAAAATGCTTCGCTACGGTGGCAACCTGCTGCTGCTCGACGAACCAACCAACGACCTCGACGTCGATACCATGCGCGTCCTCGAACAAGCCATTATTGATTTCCAGGGCTGCGCCATGGTCATCAGCCACGACCGCTTCTTCCTCGACCGCATCTGCACCCACCTGCTCATCTTCGAGGGCAGCGGCAAAACCCAGTGGTTCCAGGGCAACTTCGCCGCCTACGAGGAAAAGGTCCAGGCCGAATCCCCCGACCGCATCGCCCACCGCCGCAATAAATACAAACAGCTTAAACTGAAATAAACCGCCCCGGTCATTCGTACCGCAAAAATATGAGTATCAAAATGGGCCGACCCGGCCGCTTCACTTTCCCGCATACTCGTAAACCAGATACGTTCGTTCGTTGTCGGGCAGGCTTATCATCCTGAAATGGTCCCCATAGGCATCGAGCAGTTGTTGAATCAGAACTATTTCCAGATCGGTCCCATAATTCGGGCCGGCCAATTCGGGTTGACGCAGTACCAGCAATGATTTTGCCTGTCCGGATTGGAACATCTGGTAATTGCCCCGGGCGGTCAATTGGGGTTGGCACGTGATTTGACCGGATACCAGGTGCACGATGGATGAGTTACTGCAAAGGACGGGTGCGGGGATATCCCGGTGCTCTTTCAGCCATAGACCCATCTGATAATACCTCTGGTATCCCATAAACATGGGTTCGCGGCTGCGAAGGACACGGTGCTCCAGCAGCGCATAAGTTCCGGTATATCCCCATTGGATCAGAACATACAGGCCCAGAAAACCCAGGACGGCCATCAGCCGTATCGCGGTGCGGGATATCCGGGTGATACGATTGCTTAGCATCAGCACCAGTACAACCAGGGCCGGCAAACAATAAATACCTCCGTTCCGTACCAGTTCCATCGGTGCCATCCGGCCGCCGGAAAAAATACCCGCCCACAGCAGTAGGCAAATAACCAGCAATCCCAAAACGGTGAAGATCTCCTTTCGAATTTCGGAGAGTGCCGTAAGTTTCAGCCGCAAGGTGTCCAGCCCCAGCATCGCGAAAATCAATAACCCCGGCAGCACCGGCAGGTAGAATCGCGTCCCCTGATCGAACCAGACACTCATAACCGCCATATACAACAACAGGTACCATGACAGCAGCCGCGGCTTCTTCCGCCAGGAACCGGCATATCCCGTCAGGATAACCATCATCACGGGGATTTGGAAGTACCAGTGGAACTGCCCGCTTTCAATATTCAGTACAATTTGCGTTATCCGCATCAGCAGAATGGGTACCATTTCGCTGAGCCGATTAACGAGGATCCCGGCCAGCGTCTTCTCACCGGTTATTTCCATCCAGTATTCCATGTACCCCAGACCCCCCGTCGGGAACGACAGCCTCCACCACAGCCACGGCAGCGCGACGAACACGGGCGCAAGGATGGCCAGGGCATATTGTCGCCAGCCGGATTTGGTTCGGGTACTTGTCAGTGACCAGATAAAAATGGCTCCCGCCAGGGTCAATCCGACCGATCGCGTTAGCCAGGCCAGACTTGCCAGCAGCAAACCGCCGATCCACTTTCCTTTCCCTTCGGTCTGGCTCTCTTCCAGCAGCACAATCGACCAGATCGTCAGGCACGCATACAGCATATCCGACAGTATATACATCGTATGCTGAAATACCGTAATATTGGTCAGCACCAGAATACCCGTCAGCCTGGCCAGATTGGCCGAGACGAATTTCCCGGCCAGCCGCCAGGTCCCGACCGCCAGCAAAACCGCCAGCACCGTTTGCAGCAGTTTCATCAACAGGATCGGCACTTCGTCCTGCCCCACCAGTCTGGTTACCCCCGCCATCGACAGGGCAAACAGCGGAGGAAATATACTCCCGCGGACATGATTAAACTGTAGGCCCTGCCCCGCTACCAGCGATTCGGCCGTTCCTACATATTCGCAACTGTCCGGCGTCAGCTTGTACTGGCTGCTCAGCCCGCAAACATACAGACCCAGGGTAATCACTGCGATCGGAATCAGGTACTTTCTGCTGGTTAAATCAGGCATATCCCTTTCGTTATCGGCCTGATTCGCTCGAATTCTTTATCGTTGGGCCATAGAATCTGCTTCGGCTGGCCAGGTCCGATAAAACACTCCTCCGGTTTTTATTTTCCCCAAAAGGATTCTTTTCACCGGATCTGCACGGTTGTAACGATTATTCGCATCGTATCGTTTAGTCGGTCTCTTCCTTTTCCGATGGAATGGGTGTTGCAATAAGAACATGCTGGACGGAAAGGACCGAATGATGCGTATCTTGTTTGTCAATCCCCCCTGGGTAAAACGCGATGGGAACGTCTGGAAAAATATCGCCTGTGTCATGCCCCCGCTGGGCCTGGCCTGGATGGCTTCCGTGCTGGAAAAGCAGGGCCATCAGGTACTCATCTGCGACGCCCATGCCGAACGTCTGCCCCTGGATCATATCGCAGACGCACTTGCCCAGCTCGGCCAGTTTGATCTGGTGGGCATCACCGCCACCACTCCCATCATCAGCAACGCCCTCGAAATCGCCCGTCAGGCCCGCCGCCTGTGGCCCGCCTGCCGCCTGGTGATGGGCGGGGTCCATCCCACGGTCCTGCCGGAAGAAACCCTCGCCGAACCGGCCGTCGATGTCGTCGTGCGCGGCGAAGGCGAGATTACGATCACCGACCTGGCCGCCCATAAACCCTTCGCCGAAATTCGCGGCATCTCCTATCGCCAGGATAACCAAGTCATCCACAATCCCGATCAGATTCTTATCGAGGATTTGGATTCCCTGCCCATGCCGGCCTACCACCTCTTGCCGATGGATAAATATTATCCCTCCGCCGGCGCCGCCAAACGCCTGCCTGCCGTTTCCATGCTGGCCACCCGCGGCTGCCCGGGCCGCTGTACCTTCTGTTATCGTATCTTCGGCAATAAACTCCGCGTCCGTTCCGGCCGCAAAGTCGCCGAAGAGGTCAAGCATCTGCAGGATACCTACGGCATCAAGGAAATCTGCTTCTACGACGACACCTTCACCGTCTTCAAAAAAGAGGTCCACGCCTTCTGCCGGCGGCTCGAAGAACTGCATGTGAATTTGACCTGGAGCTGCTTTAGCCGCGTCGATACCATTGACCGCTTGCTCCTGGACGATATGAAAGCCCACGGCTGCCACCAGATCATGTACGGAATCGAATCCGCCAGCCCGGAGATCCTAACCAACGTCGGCAAACGGGCGGACCTCGATAAAGCCCGCCGCGCCGTCGCCATCACCAAAAAGGCCGGCATCGACGTCCGCGCCGCTTATATGCTCGGCAATCCCGGCGAAACCCTCGAATCCATGCAGCAGACCCTCGATTTCGCCATCGAACTGGACACCGATGTCGCCATCTTCAATATCGCCACTCCCTTCCCCGGCACGGACATGTTCCAATGGGCCAAAGCCCGCGGCCTGCTGGCCACCGAAAACTGGGATGAATATGATTTCGCCAACCCCGTCATGAAACTGTCCACCGTCTCCCGGGAACAGATTCACGAATTCTATCAGCGGGCCTATCGCAAATTCTTCCTCCGCCCCAAATACCTCGTCCGCCGCGTCGCCCGCCTCCGCCACCTGGTCAGCCTCCTCGACTCCGTCCGCGGCCTCCGCGCCGTCATGAACACCTAGCGCATCTGCGATTGCCCTCCAGCCATATCGTCGCACAGGCGCCTCGCCTGGGATTCCTCCGATTCTCTCGAACATCGCTACAGACATGCCTCTAAACCTCCATTTTAAAATATGGCTTCTCCGCAAACTTACCAAACCAGCCCCATCACCCAAACCGCCGCCAGCAAAAGCACCAGCCCCGTCATAATTCCCAGCCACTTCTTGCCCGATTCTCCCTCCTCCCGCTCCCCCGGCGCAAAATCCCCAGCCGCCCCCGAAAAATGAATCCCGCAATACGGACAGCTCGTCGCCCCTTCCGGAATCATCTGTGAACACTTCGCGCACGGCACCAACCCCCCGCAACCCTGCCGGTATTCCGTAAAATGATAGCTGCCGCGATTCTCCATCCGAAATTTCACCTCGAAACGCTCACAAATGTCTACCCGCTTTTATTATACCCTCCCCCATCCGCCATACAAATAAAAATCCCCTACTCCTTACCGCAGGCATCTAAATCATCCTGTTCATTAATTCGGCAAGTTTATATACCATTACCCAAACCGCCACATATGTTCCTTTTTCTTACTATCTTTTTTCACCAAATTCCCCTTTTCATCTTCCTCATAGTATATTTCATAACTAAATTCCTCATCACCTGCTATGAAAAAATCCTTGTTGAATCAGAAGTATGGATATCGTGATTACGATACCCCACCAGAATATCCGCCAAACCATCATGAAAAACGGAGAAATTTTGGTAATGACTTCCGCATAGCGCGAGCCCATTTTTTCTCGCAAGGTCGTGCCTATGGGTATGATCAAGGGGAAAAATATACCAAAACATACGATACTGTCAGAAAGATAATTAATGGCCAGCCAGCAGCCCAGAAAACCTACGCCTGCTAATACTTCAGTTTCCAGCAGCAAAACCTTCACCTTCTCTTTTCTTGTTACGATAGCACTCATCGTTATCATCTCCTTAAATTACTGCCCTCTGTGTTAAAATATCTTTTCTTCCCTTCGCGCCTTTGTGCCTTTGCGGGATCCATTCGGCTCATCCTGCCAGCCCATCCAAACCTTCCTTTCTACGGCAGCATAATCCCAGCCGTCTCCTCAAAACTGCCAAAAGCCAGCCCAAACTCAGCCGCTCCGCTCTGTACCCTAATAGCGGCATCTGTAACAACCATCTTAAACGCAGACTGATTCCAGTCGATAACCGCGGAAACCACCCCGCCCTCCGTCGCCGCCGCCTTTTTGCACACATACTTGCCCGCCCCTTTCCCGCCAAAACTGCCCGCCGGCAGCGTGAACGTCTGCCCCGCCCAGCCGATGACCACCTCTTCCCCCGACAGGTCCACCGAAGTATCCGCCGCCGCCAGCTTACCCTCGACCGTCAGCGTATCGGAATTCGCCTTTTGCCCCGCTTTGACCTTCGCTTTCGTTACTTGCAAGGTATCGGCATACGCATTCATAAAGGCAACCTGCTCACTTTCGCTGATCTCCGCCTCTCCCCAAACCAGAATATTATCGCTTTGAATCTCAATGGGGATTGGATTTGTCAGGCCAGTCAAATCGATCTGATCCGCTTTTATAACCACCGAATTGTCGGCGAAACAAAAATACCGGATCCCAGAATATTTATTTCGGTAGATCAATTTCCCCTTGGTTTGCGTCAGATCCTCTAACGAAATTAAAGGGGTCAGACCCCGTTTTTACCATCTCTGCTTGTGTCGATTGGCCGCCCCATTACGGGCACCTCGCCGTTGATCTCCTCAAGGTTTTTCCTGTACATCTTGACCGATCGAATCCACTTAATCTTTACGTAATGGATATACGCCATAAATACACCTAACACCAATACCACCAGAAGAAACGCGGCCAGGTTTTCTTGTTGAATAAGTGGATGCCACGCGTCTATTATAAACATAAGTACACACACTATGATAGCACCTATTTCGGTACGCAAAGCATATCGGATTCTCTTCTCCGACTTGAGCAATCTGGCTTCGCACCTAAAAATCTTTTCCTTTTCCGTTACTTTTTCATTGGACATCCGTTTTTTCCTCAACTAATTCATACTCCGTAATTTCTCATGCGGGAATCCATCTTCTCTTCCTTTCATATCTCAAATTCTTTTCCTATTTATTCGCGTGCCTTTGCGGTTCCTTCTCTTTCCATCTCCTGTCACCATTAATATCATCTCTTTCCTCTGTACTACTATCTTCCATTCCTTGTTTTTTCTGCGTGATTTTTGTTTTACATTCGTTTAATGTTTGTGTTTACAGGAAGTTATGCAGCGATTTTCCGCCGCGAACTTTCGCTCCGTACGGACGCCCGGAAGGAATACCAATCGTAAAAAAACGGTTCAACCCGGCCAGATGAAGAACAGGAGACCATCCAGCCGGTTTGTGGTTAATCATTCGATCCGTTAATCCGTCGGCGGGGAAAGCGTACCGGTTTGCCCCTGCCGCATTTACCCACAACGAAGCGACTGACAGGAGCGTCAATTATTATCAGCGGCTGGTACGCACGAGTTTTATCACAACGAAGCGCCTAACAGAAGCGTCATAGAGTAAAATGTCATCTAAAGAGAAAAAGCCTCTCGGCTTCGCGGCGAGAAAAAGGGCCTTTGGCCCTACGGGGGGAAACCGGTGTTCCATGCGCCCGAGCCGGACGATTCTGTACGGCGTCAGAATCCTTCGTCGTTCGAGGCGGTGGGGTTCTATTACACTCCTTCCTATAGTAACCTTTGGTTGCGGCCCAAGGCCGCGCCAAGCGCCTCGGTGCCCTCTGTGGTTAAATATCTTCTCTTCTCTTCGCGCCTTTGCGCCTTTGCGGGATCCATTTTAAAATCCGGTTCATCCTGCCATCCCACTAATACCTTCCTTTCATTTACGGCAGCGTAATCCCAGCCGTCTCCCCAAAACTCCCAAAAGCCAGGCTGTACTCAGCCGCTCCGCTCTGTACCCCAATAGCGGCACCTTTCACAACTATCTTGAAAGTGGAATAACCCCAGTCAATAACCGCGGAAACGGCCCCTCCCTCCGTCGCCTCCGCCTTTTTGCACACATACTTGCCCGCCCCTTTCCCGCCAAAACTGCCCATCGGCAGCGTGAACGTCTGCCCTGCCCAGCCGATGACCACCTCTTCCCCCGACAGGTCCACCGAGGTATCCTCCACCGCCAGCCGGCCCTCTACCGTCAGAGTATCGGAATTCGCCTTCTGCCCCGCCTTGACCTTCGCTTTCGTCACTTGCAGGGTATCAGCATACGCATTCATAAAGGGAACCCGCTCCTCTGCACCGATCTCCGCCTCCCCTTGAAGATAAAAATCACCAATCACCATCTCCACTGGTACAGGACTGTTCAGGCCTGTTAAATCCACATCTTTTGCATTCACCACAAACGCACCTTCTTGGAGGCAAATAGATTGAATGCCGGCATTTTTACTTTTATAAACAAATTTTCCGTTTTTCGGTCCAATTTTTCGGTGCCAATCTGCTGGGTATAAGGCCCGAAATGAATATAAACATCATTGGCATCGGCAATACGCTCCGCCAGGCTGGGACTATCAACACAAAAACAAATTGGGTAATTGCCTGCTGCCGTAAACGAATCCGTCCCCTGCTTTTTGCCCTTCTCAACCTTGAGTTTTGCTATAGAAATCGTCAGCGATTCTTCCGGCAGGGAGTAATCATGCTGATACTCATACGCCCCTATATCCACCGTACCATTAACGACCCGTTCGTTACCATCCAGATCCGTATCATAGCCGGCAATCGCACTATTATCTCCCGCATCAATTCCCGGCGACCCCGCCAGCAAATGATAGTCTCCCTCTATCCAGGTTTTACCTTTCCAGCATCCAGGTTCAACAAATCCGGGATAGGTTACCATGTTATCTGCTCCCCAAACTAATTCATTATTATTTTCAACCTGCCAATCTTCAAAAAATATATTCCCTTTTCCTCCCTGAATAACAGAAGAAGAGATGTCCAGTTTTGATGGGAATAGATCCCATGGTATTTCAGGGTCAAAATATTCGATCCAAGACATATGTATAGAAATTTCCGAACCCCTCCGATCAGCATTATTATTCCATAAAACAGAATTATTAATAACGACAGAACTGCCAAGACAATATACACCGCCCCCATCGGTCGAACTGTGATTTCCAACAATCGTACAGTTGACAATAAACATTTTGCCTGCGATCGTGACTACACCTCCACCATCGACATATGTTTTATTTCCAGATATTAAGCAATTGAATAACTTAGATTCACCTCCATAACAATAAATCCCACCACCACCTCCATCCGCAAAATTTCCTATAAGTTGACAGTTTATGATAGAAGGGCTGCTATCTTTGCAATAAATTCCAGCCCCCATATTATTATAACCGTTGACTATAGTAATCCCTTCGATAATTGCATCTTCATTTTCATTCGAATGAAAATAAAAGCCACAACCTAAATCCTGACAATCAATAATGCAATTCTCCGGCCCGTTTTCACTGCGAACCGTAATCGCCTTCCCCTTAAAATCAATATCCCGGTTCCCCTCCCCCGTATAAGTCCCATCCGCCACCACAACCATATCCCCCTCCCCAGCCGCATTAATAGCCGCCTGGATAGTCAAATAATCCGCCGGTACCTCGATTTCATCCGGTTCATCTGCCCACGCCGCTTGCTGTCCGCCCTGACCCCACATCACCATTATCCCCAATAACACCCATCGCAAATATTTCCCTTCACCAGCCATAATTTATTCTCCTAAATATTTGTCACCATTATAATATTCTCTTTCCTCTGTGCGCCTCCGTGCCCTCTGTGTTAAAATATCTTTTCTTCTCTTCGCGCCCTTCGTGAGCTTCGTGGTAAAGACTCTTCTATCTGTCCCATATAGTTAACCTGCCAGCCTGTCCTGTTGACCATTCCCAATGCGATAATTATCCATTCTAACCTGTCCCACACTCCCCCGCCAGCCAATTCCCACCAAGTTTTTCTTATCTCCCCATTTCATAATAATTTAATCAGTGCAATCAGTGTAATCCGTGGTTCCTTTTTATTATCCCATCCCCTCAATTATACCCCATATTTCCTAAAAGTCAAATATAAATATTATTTTGTTCATTATAAAACATATATTTACTCAAAACTTCACATAACCACTTGCCGCCGAACATATTACCTCACAAAATTTTATCCCAATCTTATCCTCCCATTCCTTTCCCACCCTTTTCCATTTTTCTTATTCGTGTGTATTCGCATTTAGAAATATCATAAATATCTATTAATTAAATATTTATCTGCGTTCATCTGCGGATAACTTTTCTTCTTTCCTCCACCGACTTGGCCTCCCCAACTCCCAGCCAAAACATCGATTGGTGCAAACCCCAGCGTTGATCCGCTGTGCGGCCAGCACCCTTCGTTATCTTTTGTTCAAACTTTTTCCCCATGCTTCATCTGGTCGAGTTGAAAGTAAAAATTCTATCTCTATCTTACCAAAGTCAATCTGGGAAACATGGATAATCTATCCCGCCAAAATTCCCGCCCCAACCAAAATGCCACGAGTAAATATCATCCACTTTTACCCATGTTTTACTCAGTTTTTATGATGTTTTGCTCTACTTTTACTACACTTTGTTCATGTTTTGTTATACTTTTATCGATATTTACCAACTCAACCCAATCGCTACATCTTACCATGTTTTTCGCCCCTCTTTGCCACCAAATAATAACAACTTACATCCATTTCCCAGCAGTCTTTTTTTACATAACTTGCAATTCGTAATTCGTCATTTATACGTTCTTATCCCCTGGTCTCCTGGTCCTTCGAATACCGTTTCTCATAAATATTTTCCGCCCGGAACAGCGAAAAACCCGTCTCCCAGATAATCTTTAAGTCAAATAATATGGACTGTTTATGAACATACTCCACATCCAGCTCCAGCTTCTCCTCCACCGTCAGGCTCCCCCTGCCCCGGATCTGCGCCAGCCCCGTCAGCCCCGGCTTCACCAGCAGCCGCTGCCGCTGATAATCGTTCCACTCCTCCACCTGTTCCATATACAGCGGTCGTGGTCCTACCAAAGACATGTCCCCCTTTAGAACATTCCAAAACTGCGGCAGCTCATCCAGTGAACTTGCCCTAAGTACCTTGCCTATAGGAATTAATCGATCATCCGCCCCATCCTTCGGCGACGGCCCGAACGGATCGATCCCCCGCCGCATCGTCCGGAACTTATACAATACAAACGGTTTACGATTCAGCCCCGCCCGCTCCTGCCGAAAAAACACCGGCCGCCCGTCAAAGACCCAGATCAACACCGATACAACTACCGTAATAATAACCACTAACGGCAAAACCACCGCCGCCCCCCCCACGTCCATCCCCCGCTTCATTATCTTTCCATATTTACCCATATTTTTTATCCTCATCGACATAACTTCATATCCTTGTGAAAGATAATCGCTATAATAAAATTTACGAACAGACATTTGTACTTCGGCGTAATGTTTTCAGAGTCTATTCAATCTTCATGAGATTATTGCCGATAATATTGGTATTACTAGGGTTATAGCATTTAAAATGCTGCTGAAAATGGAATTTTGCCACGGAAAATAACCGTTAAAATCTATGCTGAAAGTATCTGAAAATCCTCCCATATTATTCCCGGAACATAACGCCATTGAAGAAATTGAATCCACCTGGTGGGTCGCTCACACTAAGTCTCGTAATGAAAAAGCCTTAGCTTGGGATCTGCTCAAGTGGAATATCCCCTATTTCCTCCCCCTGGTGGAAAAGGCCAGCAAGCGAAATGGCCGCACCTATCGAACCCTATTGCCCCTTTTTGGTGGGTATGTATTCTTTAGCGGGGATGAACATTCTCGTTATAAAGCCTTTACCACCAACCGGATAGCCGGCGTCATCCCCGTAATCGATCAGGCCGGCTTAATCCATGATCTCTCCCAGATTTTCCTAACCCTGCAAAGCGGAGTTCCTCTTGACCCCCACCCCTATTTGAAGCATGGAGATCGTTGCCGGGTCATCGCCGGTCCACTCTGTGGTGTGGAAGGGATCTTTCTCAATCGAAAAAAACAGACAAAATTGATTTTACAAATAAATATTCTCGGGCAGGCGGCGGCGGTGGAAATGGATGCGGCCATGCTGGAACCGTTTGTTTAATTTGAAATATAAATGCCTGTAATATGGCATTTTATAATAAATCGGCGTGGGTTGCCGACGGGGACGAAGTGCGCATATGCTCATAACTCATCGAAATTTTGTATCAAAAATGAAATAATCCCGGGAGTATTCCATGAAGCTTAGTGTCGTTGGTGTGGGTTATGTCGGTTTGGTGGCAGGGGCTTGTCTGGCTGACGGCGGCAATCATGTCATTTGCGTGGACAATGACCCATCCAAAATCGATAAGCTAAATCAAGGTGAAATACCCATTTATGAACCGGGCCTGGGTGAAATCATCGAGCGGAATGTCAAGGCCCGTCGTTTGCGTTTTACCACCGACCTAGCTGATGCGGTGGCTAATTCTCTGGTGA
>CAZOMV010000034.1:0-48874 GCA_964580995.1 uncultured Pirellulales bacterium | reverse complement strand
TTGCCCCCAGCGGCTCTATGCTGCGTTTTGGGCTGGTAGCAGCGACCGGCGGGAGCGACGAAAGGGGCAAATGATCGCGGCGATTTCGCTGCAGGCTGGTGCCTGCCTCGGAGAGCATGGAATGCCGGTTTCCCCCCGTGGCTGGCGCACTGCGGAGCACTCGTTCGCATAAAGAGGCGAAAGTAGTTTCCAGCAGAAAAAGGTCCACAACTTTTCTAAACCAGGTTTCCCATTTTTTACTTATTGTTTGCTTCCTGCATATCAAGTATGGCTGGGCGATAGCCTGTTATGTCATCTATTTTCCACTGGTCCTCTTCTTGAATGAAGCTTATTTTCCAGATTTCATTATTGTATGTTGCCAGCAGTGTCATGGAATTACCGATGGTATTTTTGGTAACCTGTTTCGGTTCCAGAGCCAAAAATTTACTTTTCTCCCAGGTAAAGGCAGAATCAAGCGGATGGTGAGGTTCCATTGCTTTTTCAAACCTTTCAACGCTTCCCCTCTGATATTCTGTTTTTTGATAGTCTTCGGAAAAAAGTTCCCAGGCCGGTTTATATTTTTTGTCCCGGAGCAATTTTTGAAAAGCTACGAAACTGCCAATAATACCATCATTTGCCTTGTCAGAGTTTTCTAAGGCTGTCTGCTCTTCTGATTTTTGTTTTACATCCGTGCTTTTATATACCTGAACGGCAAAAGGTTTATCGTAGTCAAATTCTGCTTCTGTGGATGGATTATAGAATTTGACCCGGATATACGTGTTTTCGGTTACCGGTCCCTGGATTTTATAAGCGAATTTTACTCTCTTTGTTTCATTGGAGTTGAATTTCTCGAAAAACTGGGTACCCCAGCCCACCCCTTGCGGGCCATAATCCACGGATCGGGTGTAAATATGGATTGCGAAAAGCTGTTCCGTTGCGGAGGTATTTTTGACGGTTGCATACAAAACATTTTTCCCCTGGGCCACCGGTTCCAATTCAATATTGAGGATTTTAAGATTACTTTGAACGGCGGCGGCATTTTCAGGTTTGTAAAGATAGACACCATCAGCATCTACCCCATACAGAAGCCCGATGGAACCGAGCATATCCGCAATCGCCTGGCTGGCGACATTCTCTTCGATGTTTACCGGTTCCAGATATTGCCGACATTCAGAACCGGCCAGTTTCACAGATTTATCCCAGTTATAGGGCACGCCGGCAGCCTGGCAGACAGCCATCACGGCATATTGTACGGAAAGTCTGTCGTTGTCCGGGCTGTGTTCGATATGGACCGTGACCGGTTTTTCCAGAGGCTGTTTAAAGCGTTCCATATTTTTAGTAGGATCTTCAGTAGATTTTTTCAGTACATAATACTGGGGTTTCATATGTCGGATGGTGTAATCTCCGCTTTTCCATTCAAAGAACATATAGGTGGAACCATTGATTTCCTTTATTATATATTTGCTGGCGGTTTTGTCGCCGGAATGAAGTATTAGCCCTTTGGTCCAGGTCCACCAGGGTTTTGCGGTTTTTCCTTCCGGCAGAATAACCAGTTCTTTGAGGAATAAATTGCCTTTCCATTGCTTCTCACCTGCCTTAAATTGTTCTGTCTCATCGACAAAATCAACGCTTTTCCATGTCCCAATTACTGCCGGGTCATTGACAAAGGGGTAATCTATTTTGTCAACCGTTCTGCTTTCGACATAAACCATGTCATTGTCTTTCTTCAAGACATAATAGAGCGGTTTTCTATGACGGATGGTATAATCACCGCTTTTCCATTCCATAAACAGGTATTTTGTGCCGCCTATTTCTTTAATGGTGTATTTGGAAGCCGTCCTGTCACCCTGATGGAGGAGTAATCCTTTTGTCCATGCGAATCCCCAATTGGTTTTCCCGCCCTCCAGGAAGAATAGTTCTTTCAAATACAAATCGCCATTCCAACGTTTTTTGTCAGGATTAAAGTCATCCACATTCTGAACAAAATCCACGCTTCGCCAGCCACCGAGGACATTCGGATCATTCACAAAGGGGTAATCAATTTTATCAACAATATTCCCATTTTCATCAATGTAGCTGGTTTCGGGAACTTCGGTATCTTTCAATTTTATTCCACCAGAGGCAGCACTGTAGTTACTGCGGGTGAGATATATAGCTTTCACTTTGTCATTCAGTATCCATACTCGGATATTTTTATCAGGCCGGGCATAGTAACCGTATCCCTTTTTGCCATCGATATTTTTGTAGAGAATGTTATCTTCAAATTCATTTGGCTGGCCATCCACGATTTTTGCCGGTTGCCCCAGAATCTCAAGTGCCTTCTCGACCGGTGAGCCGACCATCAGGCCATTGCCGAAGACATAATCACTCGGTCCTTCGAGGCGAAGCTCTATGAGATGATCATTCAGGATAAAGGCGTGAATATCGCCGGGAAAGACCATGATGTAACGATTCGGAAGATCCTCCTTGTCAAAAACCTGACTTCCCCAGCAATATTTCATGGGTTCGCCGAATATCTTAATAATATTTTCGGGAGTTGCATTGTCCCTGTCCAGTTTAGCAATTTTGGAATTGATGTCATCGGTTTTCACAACGCCGGTTTGGGGGAGTGGTTTTTCCATGATTTCCGGTTTGACCAGGGCGATGATGGTTTGGCCGTCAGCAGGAGTTATGCCGGCAGCGGCCAATGCGTGGTCAGGGGGAAAGGATTCAGTAGTTGATATAGAGGTAGTAACCTCGCCGACAGAATATTGAAAATCAAACTCTGCCTGAATATGATTATTTTCCGGCACAAAGTTATTTTTGGTAGTAAGTTTGATCGCTTTGAAGCCATTGGCATCCTCAATTTCAATTGCCGCCGTTTCGCCATCATTGGCAATTATTCTGGGACTGGCCAGCAAGTGGGCAGCCGGAATGGTCTTGATCCTTTCCAGAATTTCTGCCAGTTTTTCCGGGGAAATGATTATCGGCGTGGATTGGTCTGCCGGGATAATCTGCCGGACAAGCGGGGAGTCGGACGGAATGGTCAAAATATAGCTGGTGGTGAGGATCTGCACACCAGCAGGCTGGTTGGGATCAGCAGAAGGGAGCTGCGGTCTTTTGATCGGATTATCCTGGAGGTGCCAATCGATGCCTTCGGTCGGCTGCCAGTTTCCCGATGTATCGCGGTACACAAAGTATAAATCACCCGCTAAAATCCCGCCGTCCTGTAATACCAGTTTATAGGGCACGGCTGGGGCCTTGGTTTTTTCGTCGATTTCCTTATCGCTGATAAACACTTCTCCCAGCTCCACGGACTGGATGGGATTGTCCTGGAAGGTGTTGCAAACCCACAGGGCAAAGCCGGGCCAACCGGTATGAACCATATAATCCAGGTCCAGTTTTTTCCAGCCGTCGTTGCTCCACTTGCCGGTCTGTTCGTCGTAGTAACTTAAAATTTCTTTATAATCTGCCTGTCGCAGTTTGGCAAAAAGTTCTTCCGCCAAATGAAACAGTTCTTCTGACTTATTGAGTACGTCTTTATAATTTTGCTCGGTTCTTAACTGAGTCTGAATGACCCGATCAAATTTTGTCCTGGCCTGGTCTATGGCATCGTACCGGTCTTCGCCCTTGTTCAGCCATTTGCCGTTTTCCAGATGCAAAAACCGACAATCAATAGGGTCCTGAATGGGTTTACTGGAAAGTTCCTGCGGAAATTCCGCGATCACTACGGCCTGATCGTCGTTAATTCTTACTTCGAGGATTTTGGCGTTTAAAACCACCTTAGACCATTCAGTATCCACCTGGCTCTTTTGCGGTGGGGCTTTTACCACGTGATCAGCAGGAATTTTACCGCTGACACGCTGCCAGCCTTCCGGATCGTCCGCGGCCATCACCCGGTTAATGGCGGCATAGGCACTTTCCGGTGTGGAAAAATCTTCGGTTTCCGGGAAATCCGATACGCTGCGGTTGACCGGATAGACCTGGACCTCCACCTTTTCCGCCGGCTCCTTGACCTGGTTTTGATCTAGTTTCTTTACCGAAACAAATTCGCCATTTTTGTTGAAAGTAAAAATTGCATCTGAAATAACTTTATCTTTTTCCCGTATGGTAGCCTCATACTTGTACCGGATTGACATGTTGTCATCGGCATCGATTACCGGTTCGCCCCATTCGAGGGTTTTGCGGGCGGTAATATCGTGATAGTTATGCTGGAAAAAGTCCTCGATCCATTCCTGCAATTTCTGTCTGTCTGCTTTTATTTGCTTGTTATGGGCGACTACTTCCTCCAGTAATTTTGGTTCGGGCAAGTTTTGGGGATCGACACGGCCGACTATAACATAACGAAACTGACCTTGTTTCGACCCTGTCACATACTCACCTGATTGAATAGCTACCACCGTGCCATCCATTGTTATAAAGGCCCCTGTTTCACCGGGACTCAGCCATTCGTTCCATAATGCACTGAGATCTATAAATTCGCTTGGTCTTCTCCTTTCCTCTGCCCGGATGTGAGCTGCCAGTTTTTCCGCTCCAAACTTGCTGATCTCTTCCAGGGGCATTCCTGGTAATTCAGCAGTCGATGGACCAAGTACGACAATTTCGCCTTTGTCTCCAATTAACAGATCACCTTTATCTTCCGAAGCCAGTTTAAACGGTATATAAAATGCCCGGTTTTCTCTTTCCCGTTTACTCAATCCTTTAAAATTCTTAGTAATGTCAAAGGTCTTTTCATTGGAAAAATCGAATAACGAAATTTTTACTAAATCATCTTTTTCGATAACTTCGTTATCTGCAATAATAGTTAAGGTAATCGTCTTTGGTTCACATTTTCCGATATCTGTATCCGTCTGCGAAGCCAGGGCAAAACAAATCGGCATGACCAAAGCCGCGATAAGAACCATAGCAACGACCGAAGGCAACCAGCTTGATTTTCGTTCGGCGGGGCTGTCCTGGCCGAGCAGGCGGCGGATGCGGTCGAAGAGGGTCGGGCCGGTGATGGTGAGGGCGAAGGCGGAGTGGGCGGCGCGGATTTCGGCCATGGTGGTGAGGGCCTTGGCGTAGAAGAGGCGGTCCTGGCAGACACTGACGGCCAGGTCGTCGCAGCAGTTTTCCCGCTCGATGCGGATGCGGTGCGAAACCCACCAGACAGCGGGGTGATAGAAGCCGAGGATTTCGACGGCGGTTTGCAGCATATTGACCAGATAATCGTGGCGTTTGATATGGGCCAGTTCGTGGGCCAGAATCACCTCGATCTGCTGGGGACTCAGGCCGGTCAGGGCGCTGGCCGGCAGCAGGATGGCGGGTTTGAGGTGGCCGACGACGGCTGGGACCTGTACCAGGGCCGATTCGAATAAGTCGATGGATTGGCGGATGGCCAGCCGGCCCGCTAGCTGGTGTAACTTTGCTTTCAATTCCGGCGAGACCGGCTGAATCATGCGGCGGCGGAATTTTTGCAGTTGGGTCCAGCCGCCCAGATACCAGAGGCTCAAGCCCAATACCCCTGCCAGCCAGCCGGCCACGATATAAGGCAAAGCCGCCCCCAACGTATGGGTGAACCGGTCCTGCCAGGGCAGGGCCGGGGCGGCGGCTGGGGCTATGGATACCGGCGGTATTTCGATATCCGGCATATCGGTAATTACAGGGGTGACAAAGCCGGTTTCTGTTATATCAGCCGGGGGCTGCACCGCTGGGGCGGTATGATTGGGCGGCGTAGGAATCATCTGCAAGGTGATGACTGGGGCGCAGACCATCAGGGCCAGGCCGCCGCAGGCGATCAGGTAGCGCAGATGGGCGGAGGAATTGCGGAGCAGTTTGAGCAGGACCGCCAGCAGCAGGCCGATGGCAAAGGCCTGCCAGACGAAATGGACCAGGGTCCAGCCGATTTTTTGGGTAAGTGCCGCCTGAAAGATGTTCTGCATGGTTTCCATATTATTTTCCCTCGATTTCATCCAGCATTTTTTTGATTTTCGCCAGTTCGCCGGCGGAGATTTTTTTGGCTGACAAGGCCCGCATGACCAGTTTTTCGGCGGAGCCGCCGAAGGCCTTGTCCATCAGATCGCCGATAAGCTGGTTTTGGGTTTGTTCCGCCGCCAGGTGAGCCTGATAGACATGGGACCGCTGGGACTGGTCGCGAATGACAAGTCCTTTTTCCGCCATGATTTGCATTAATTTCAGGGTAGTGGTGTAGCCGGTGTGCTGATGTTTACTTAGTGTTTCATTGACCTGACGGACGGTGCTGGGGCCTTTCTCCCAGAGGATTCCCAGGATCGCCAGTTCACTTTCGGTAGGTTTCGGTATTTTTGGTTTGACCATTGCAAAATCCTTTTTGAAGTATGAGTCATCACTATTTCTAATATACGACATATTTCGTACTTGTCAACGAAAAATTTCGTATTTTAGTAAAAAAATGTAATTTGACGGAACCGCCAAAAGTCGATATTGACAGCCAAAAACAGCTCTGGCTCCCCAATAACAAGGGGTCGAAGAGCTTTTGACGCTGGCGTCTAATTTCCCTGGGGCGGGGGGGTATTACACCGGGACCACGCTGCCGCGGACGTCGCGGAGGGTGAAATTGTTCTCATCGTTGGAGAAGGCCAAATTAGGAATAATCACGATGGATTTTTGCGAAGCTTGTTCCAGTTGTGCAATGAGAGACCGTTTTTGATTTTGCAGGAACGAGGCGACATTTCCGGAAACGGCAATTTCAATCACCGCGATATTGGTTTTTTTACTCATAGCCTGGATGCGGCGCATGATCTCGATGGACATGCTTTCCGGGGTTTTCACCAGTCCCGAACCCTTGCAGTGGGGGCAGTGCATGTAGGTGCTGCTCTTGAGGGAGGGGCGCATCCGCTGGCGGGTCATTTCGACGATCCCGAACTGGCTGATGCGGAGGATTTTGGTGCGTGCCCGGTCGGTACTGACCGCCTCGCGCAGGCATTTTTCGACGGCCCGGCGGTGCTTTTCGTTGATCATATCGATAAAGTCAATGATGATGACGCCGCCCAGGTCGCGGAGGCGAAGCTGGCGGGCGATTTCCGGGGCCGCTTCCATATTGATTTTGAACGAGGTGGTTTCGGCGTCCTTGTGGTCGCGGAATTTGCCGCTGTTGACGTCGATAGCGACGATGGCCTCGGTCTGATCGAAGACCAGGGAACCGCCGCTTTGCAGCGGGACATAGCGGGCATTGATCTTCTCGATTTCCTCTTCGATATGATATTTTTCGAATAACGGGACCGGATCATCGTGAAGCACGACGCGGCTGCGGGTGCGGGGCATGGCAATGCGCAGGAAATCGCGTACTTTTTTCAGGGTGATCTCGGAATCGCAGAGTATCCGGCTAATGTTGCTGTTGAAAATATCGCGCATGGTTCTTTGCACCAGATCGGATTCCTGGTAGAGCAGGGCCGGCAGGGCCTCCGACTTGGTTTTTTGGGTAACGGTTTTCCACAGCCGCAGGAGAAAATTCAAATCCTGCTGGAGTTCCTTTTTGCTGCGGTCCATCCCCGCGGTGCGGATAATCAAGCCGACATCCTTGGGCGGATCGAGTTGATTGAGCATGTCACGGATTTGGGAGCGGGCTTCGAAGTCTTCGATTTTTCGCGAGATTCCCAGGCGATTCATGCCGGGCATCAAGACCAGAAACCGGCCGGGGATCGACAGGTAGGTGGTGAGCGTGGGGCCTTTGGTGCCGATGCCCTCCTTGGTTACCTGCACAATCACTTCCTGCCCGCGCCGCAGGCAGTCCTGAATGGGAGGCCGGTCCCGCCGGGGACGTTTGCGCCCGACGCTTTCTTTCTGGTTGTCTTTGGAATGAAAATAGGAAGACTGTACATCACTGATATGCAGGAAGCCGTTCTGGCCGATGCCAAAATCGACGAAACAGGCTTGAATACTTGGTTCCACATTGGTGATTTTGCCTTTGTAGATATTGCCGATGTGACTGGAGGTACTCAGACGTTCCACATACAGTTCTTCCAGATGGCTGTCCTCGATCACCGCGATTCGACACTCCTCCTCCTGAGACCGGTTAATTAACATTTCCCTTGCCAACGAATTATCCTTTCCGAAAAATAATATTTTGCTATCACCCGCACAGATATTCGGTTTCCAATCGTTCGATTCCGACGATCTCTCCGGGCTTGTTTATTTCTAACATTTCTGCGATCTCGCTCAGCCGGGCGGTACCCTTGGGCTGCACAAGGAGCTTATACACCAGGGCGTTTCCCTGCAACTCCATTTCCATCAGGCACGATCGCAGATGAATATTCCGCTTTGGATGGCGTCCATGAGCCGGGCGAACAACCGTCCATTCTTGGCTTTGCATAAATTCGTCCATCCGGTTCCGCAGCCGCTGCGAATCCACCGGTTCGCTCAGTTGCAGGCGATACCTCGCCCATTGCGGCTGATAGGAGACCTGGGCCGGCACCAGATCGGTCTGGCGAATTTGAATTCCCGCGGGCAATTCCTTTTGCAAAGCACTGGTTTGTGCCGGTTCCAGAGGAACCTCTTCCCATTCCGCCAGCAAAAGCTCCCGCCGGCAGGCCATTCCCACACTGCGGGGCAGCGGCAGCGACATCCGCAAATGCGGGTTAAAACCGCAGCTATAGCGAATGGGAAACTGCGCGCGGGTGAAGGCCCTTTGCCAAAGCCGCATGGTATCATGATGCGAAAGAAACCGGATATCGTCTTGCAGGGAAAACCAGAGAGCCAACTGCATTCGTTTATTGTTGTTGCCGGTTTCCATAGGGTACTGCATTAATCCAGGTTTGCCAAAATAGCTTGCATTTCCGAGCGTAAATAACTGATGGTTTGTTTATCAGTGTCGAAGGTAAGAGCCTTGCGAGCCATCCGGCGACACTGCGACATGGAAACCGATCGAATAATTTTTTTGATTTCCGGAATCCGGGGCGGAGCCAGACTTAAGGTAGTGAATCCGAATCCCAGCAACAGGGGGGTAAACTCGACTTCCGAGGCCATTTCCCCACACAAGCTGATGTCGATTTTAGCCCGCTTGGCGGCCTGGTACACCTGGCGAATCAGACTCAGAATGGCCGGATGGGCCGGATTGTACAGTGACGCCACATGTTCGTTGGCCCGATCCACGGCCAGAGTATATTGAATCAAATCGTTCGTACCAATGCTGAAGAAATCGACTTCGTCCGCCAGGTCATCGGCGGTTATCGCCGCGGCCGGCGTTTCGATCATGATGCCGACCGGGATGCTGTCATTGAAGGCGATCCCCTGTTCCTCCAGGTCTTCCTTGACGTCCGCCAGCACCCACTTGGCCTGGCGCAACTCCAGAATATTGGTAATCAGCGGAAACATGACTTTTAAATTGCCGTGCACCGAGGCCCGCAAAATCGCCCGCATCTGAGTTTTAAACAGAGCCAGATTATTCAGGCAGTAGCGGATGGAACGCAATCCTAAAAAGGGGTTGGGCTCTTTTATCCAGCGGTCCCGATGAAGGAATTTATCTGCGCCCAGATCCACCGTTCGAATGGTGATCGGATGGTTTCCGAAACTACGGATCGTGGTCATATAGGCGTCAAAATGTTCTTCTTCCGTGGGATCATGATCCGCGCCCAGATACAAAAATTCGGTACGGTATAGCCCGATCCCTTCGCCGCCTTTTTGCAAAGTAATGTCCGCCTCGTTCGGAAATTCAATATTTCCGAACAACTGGATCGTAAACCCGTCCGTGGTAACCGCCGGCAGGCGGGTCAGTTCATCCAGCTCGTGTTCCTGCTCGATGATCGTCGCGGCAAAGGTTCGATACTCGTCGAGCGTGGTCTGATCCGGATCGATAATTACAGTCCCCCGATTACCGTCCACGATCACCAGGTCGCCCGCCGCCACCAGCGAGGTTACATTTCCCAGGGCCACGACCGCCGGGATTCCGAGACTGCGGGATACGATCGCGGTGTGGGACGTTCGCCCGCCCGCGTCCGTCGCGATCCCCTTGACATACCGTTTATCAAAAGAAGCCGTCTGCGTCGGTGTCAGATCATGCGAAATGACGATCACCGGCTCGGTAAGATGCTGCAACTCTTCCTGCTTCTTGCCGATCAGATGCCGCAGCAGGCGCCTTTCGATATCGTAAATATCCGTCACGCGCTCGGAAATATACGCGTCATCCGCGCCGGCAAAGTGTTTGGCAATTTCCCGCAGGGTCACGCTGACGGCATACTCCGCTGTATAATACTGCTGCGACAGTAAATCACTGATCTTGCGGCGCAGGCTTTTATCCCGCAAGAAATGCAGATGAACCGCAAAAATATCCTTGATCTTGCTGTCCCATAATTCAGACTGGCTGCTTTGCAGATGGGTCACTTCCTCGGTGGCATCCAGGAACGCCTGCCGCAACCGCAGCTTCTCGATGCGGACCTGCCCTACGGGCACCGTACGCTGGGGAATACGATACGCCTCTGCTTCGATCACTACCGCGCTGTAGATACCTACGCCCGGCGATACGCCTATTCCTTTAATGATTTCCATTATTTGACGTTATCAAATGTTTCGTTTTGTATCAAGCGAGCCAGAATTTCAATCGCCTGCGGAGCATCATTCCCCTCGGCGATGATTTTCAGTTTGGTTCCCCGGGCCGCCGCCAGCATGGTCACCTGCATGATACTTTTCCCATCCACGCACTGGGAATCTTTGCGAATACTGATGCGAGAATTAAACCCATTGGCACAATCGACAAATTGCATCGCCGGGCGCATATGCAAACCGTCCGGATTCCGGATTTCCACCTCTCGCTCCAGATGATGGCTGTCTTGTATTGACGGCAATGTGCTGCTCCCTTTCCCGGTTAAAGACCGCTGTTATTCTGCGATTCATCCGCTTCCTTAAGCAAATCCACGATTTCCTCCTGTGTTTCCGCCTGTCGTAAGAATTTTCGGAACATCTCCCGCTGCAGATGGGAAAACAGGCTTTCCATCGCCTCCAGATGCCGGTCCGGATTATTCGGCGGACTGACCAGCAGCAAAACCGAGTACACCGGGGCTTTGTCCAATGAGGCAAAATCCACCCCTCCCTTGCTGCAGCCGATGGTACCGATGATTTCCTTCACCGATGGATGCTTGATGTGGGGCACCGCGATTCCCTTGCCGATCCCGGTGCTTCCCTGTTTTTCTCGCTCGATAATCTTTTGGGTGATTTCCTTTTTGTGGGCCGTCTGAATGCATCCTGCCTGTACCAGGGATTCTACCAATTCCGTAATGACTGCGTCGCGATCCTGCGATTTGAGCTTGGGGACAATCGCCTTCCCCACCATGAAATCACTCAATTTCATAAATCTCTCCTGTTACCAATAAATCACTATTCACTCGTTTCGGGAATAGTATGACAATAGCAACTCCAATTTTTCTATACTTTACGCTGCTCCTACCTGAGCATACGAACTTTTTTATTCTTCCGCCTGAGGCTTTTCTGACTCGATTTTGTTCGCTGCGGCTTCCGCGGCGCTGGCATGCCCTTTGTGATTGCGTGACTTCTCCTTATGCTTGGTCAGTTGCCTCTCGCTCTTGTCGATCGCAAAATCCACACACGCATACAAATCCTCCCCCGAATGATGCACCACAAAAGGAGGCCGATTATCCGCTTTGATAATCAGGTCCACTTTATACGCCAGACCCTCTTTATCCACGATCACCTCGGTTTCCGATATCCGATTGTAATATTTGCTCAACTTGGCGATCTTTTTCTCCACAAAAGCTTTCATCGCATCGGTTACATCCATGTGCCTGGCTGTTATTTTTGTTAGCACTTCATAAACTCCTTTCTAATCCGGGAAGGTTTATCCTTTTCTTTTGCCACAATCTGCCTTGCTCTAGGTCTTTTCTTTCTTATGTCCTTTTACGCCTTTTGCCTCAGCAACCGGCACATCCGGTGTCAACTCAGCCGGCTGCGTCGAAAGAGGCTGACGCCCGGGCACAATCACTCCTCCGCTGACGATAAATCGCAGGGCCGCATCTATGGGAATCGGTAGATCGATTACTTCTTCCTTTTTAACATAAACCACATAACCGGTTACTGGTGTCGGAGAAGTGGGTACAAAAACCGTCAGAAACTCTTCCTTGATTTTTTCGGCCACTTCCCGAAAACCGATACCGGTCACCAATCCGATTGACCAAAATCCTTTACTCGGGTAAGGTATTATCACCACCCGATTAAATTCGATTTTTTTCTCACCAAATAAAAAATCCGTTACCTGCTTCCCATACGGATATACCTGCTTAAATCCAGGTACCTGCTGTACCGTACTCTCAAACATTTGCCAAATCTTTCTGCCGAGATAACCGGCAGTCTATTTTCACGTAAATAATGTTCTGCTTCTTCTGGTCTCAATTCCGGATAATCGTTGTTTGCCAGCACGACCAGCCGTATCACACATTCGTTAATATATACACTTATATTGTTTTGTACAAATTCAAAACATTTTACTAGCAAAACGATGTTCAGGACCGTCGGTAATAAAGTTGCCAGACCACGTATAAAAAACCGGCGAAAATCAGACAATCCTCTTTCGAACCTTTCGCCATGCCGCTTACCTTTCCGACGACCGGGTTTATCGCGTGTAAATCTACTAAATCCTTTTGAATAGCATACTTAACGAAAATCCATCGTATCCGTCAATCGGTCTTAGTCTAGCTTTATGTAAGTCCGCGGTCAATAGAAATTCAATCGGTACAAACCGACACCAACATAAATACTTGTTTCATTTAATGTTACGGATATATTACCGCCTGGTTCAACTTGAACGGTTTTATTTTTGAAAAGATCGCAAAAATCCTCTATCCTGCGGATATGGAATGCAAAAAAGATAAAAATAGCAAAAGTTGTAGTTGTACCTACCCCGGTTGTACACACAGAGGGACCTGCTGTGACTGCCTGGCCTATCATCTGAAAAACCGCCAGCTGCCCGGCTGTTGTTTCCCTCCCGAGGCGGAGAGAAGCTATGACCGCAGTTTTCAGGCTTTTGCACGGGCTTGGAATCTGTAAGTTGATGTAAATTAACATTTTATATGTAGATACCGCCGACACCGATACCATCAAACACACCGGAAAAATCTAAAACATGATGGTTATTAAATGGCAAAACACTTGGACGGCCCACTTTCGGATGAATCTACATGGGTTGACAAATCACATCCGATTATGTTTACAATGGTTATAGTATGTGTCATTATGGCAGAAAAGTTTCTCATTCTACGCTCTTTAGTAACCGTCATAGGCATTACCACGTAAAAGGACGCCAGCGTCAAAAGCTCGTTGTCCCCTTGCTATTGGGGAACCAGAGCCGTTTTTGGAAGTTAATATCAACTTTTGGCGGTTCCGTCTAAAAGGGAAAAAAGCTACTTTTATCCGCATTCAGGAAAAAACATTATGCAAAAGCAAGGTATCCGCATTATTCTGATCCTGCTCCTAACTTATTCCTCACTCCTTCAGGGGCAGGTGTGGGATCATAATGCCAACTGGCCCATCGCCACGGAACCGGCCCTGTCATCCAATCCCAACGGGGTCTGGTCCTATGGGTATCTGGAATCGGGAAACATCGCCGCCTTTCATTTATATGATCGTTTTATTCCCGATCCGTATTATGTCAACGGCAACCATAATCCCTGGGCCAATGAGCCAGCGTTGAATAACTGGAGTCGCAGCGGCCCTTGGGATGGTCCGGATAACTACGGCAATAACGGCATCAACACCAGTTCCAGTTCGGTTTACCATGATGAGTGGCCCGGGGATATGTATTGGGCTCCGAACCAGACCAACATGATGACTCCGGGTGGTTCGGTCGATTTGTACAATCAGCCTTGTACCCGTTTTACAGCCCCCTTTGCGGGGCAGTTTCAGGTTTACGCTACTTTTATTAACAGTATGTATGCCGGCAATCGTATATCCGGCTTCGGATATGCCAGCAACCTGGCCGGTTCCGATACGCCCGATCCCGATAGTATTTACGAATATTCGACGGTGCTGTCGCTGGAAGAAGGGGAAACGATCGATTTTACCATCAGCCGGGTGGATGAATCCGTCTCCCTGAATTATAATGGAGCATTTCATCATGTCGGCTTCAATGCTATTATATCGCAAACCGCAGCCTGTATGAGCGGCCTGTATTTGAAAGGCGACTTGAATCACGACTGCTACGTCAATCTGGAAGATTTCGCCCTCCTGACAAAAGACTGGCTCAAATGCTCGGATCCGCTCAATCCCGGTTGTACTCCCCTGCCTTAAGAAGTTCGAAATTTCTGCTATTTCCATCCAGTAAAATGGATTATCCGGACCTTATAGAATCAGAGTTTTGTACCCAACCGAAGCCTTTTTGCAATATATTTTAAAATGTATTTAACTAGTCCTTTTTTATTGCCGATCTATCAGATGCAGATAATAGAACACGAAAAAGATAATTCGGGACAATATCCATGAAGAACTTGAAGTTCCATAGGGTTAGGACAGATATCTCGTAGAACAGAAATATTGTTCGACTCTACTAAAAGCAGGGATTTTTCCAAAGGAATACTTCAGGAAAAAAGGGTGCATGAGGTAGCTCCGTCGGGAAAAACCAATCAAGTTTTGATTGGTTTTCGGCTGGCATTGCAGCCAAATTTTGACGACAAGGTTTATAGTTCGGAAATCATCGGGTCAATCGACAACTGGGATATTTTTCCTGAAAAAGGGTTGGTTCATATGGTTATGGCTTTGAAAAATAAGGCTTGCGGTTTGGATATTGCCATACAATAGGGAGACGGCGGAATTACAGGCATGCCGTTCGGGAAAATCCGCGGGCTTTATCAGGGTAGGTTTATGTAAATGATACATTCGTTTGGCGAGAACTTTTCTTGCCCAGGAAAGGATTGGTATGCCGATTCTACTGCCGGTTCAGGAACTAAAACCGGGAATGTGTGTCGCGAAGCATATTGAATACAATTGCCGGTATCTGCTTCCCAGCGGACATTATTTGCGCAGGGAAGACATCCAAAATCTGCAAAATAAAATTCCCGGCAGGATGATTTATATATTCGATCCGCTGCTGGATGAAGTGGTGGATTTTCATAACGAATCGATTGATGAGGTCCTGTGCTACCAGGTCCGGGGGAATATGAACAAGGTATTGCAAAAAGTAGATGGTATGATCAGGGCAAAAATATCGTTGTCCGCGGATAATATCGCGGGTATGGAAGATACGATTCGTGAAATTATCTATTATCTGGTGGAAAGCCCCGCTACCCTGGCGATTATCAAACAAAGCAAATCCTGGGACAATTATCTGCAGGAACATTCCGCCGGTGTTTTTTATCTGAGTATGCTGATTGGAAATACCTTGCAAAATTACCTTCATACCAACCATGATTCTGCCGCCAAGGAAATGAGCCTGACGCCGCTGGCCACGGCTTCCATTTTGCATGATTTAGGCATGATCAGCATTGACGAATTATACAAAAAAAACGGACCCCTCACGGATGAGGAAAAACAAATAATTCGGGAACATCCGGAAAACGGCGCCTCCATGCTGCCCGGCTCCATCAATCCGGCCATCAAACAGATCATTCGCCAACACCACGAAAATCAGGATGGCACCGGATACCCGGAGGGCCTGAAAGGAAAGGAAATGAATTTCTTTGCCCGCATCATCCGGGTGGCGGATGCCTTCTGCGCCGCGACCGCCAATAAGCGGTATCAGCGGGCCAAATCGCCCATTAAAGTTCTTCATGAAATGGTTTTCGGAAGTTATCATCGCTTTTACGATCCGATTATACTAAAAATATTCGCGAGTTTCCTGCAGCCGTTTCCCATCGGAGCGAAATTAAAATTGAGCAACGAGCAGCAGGCGATTGTCACCAAACATAACTCGAAAAACCCTTTCGCCCCGGAAGTCATTATTGCCTTCGATAAACAGGGTTTCCCTCTGGGCAAAGAATCTCTGGAAACCCCCTTCTATTTGAATAGTCGAAAAGATATCCATGTCCTTTCGTTTGGCGAGGAAGATTTGTCGTATATCAATCATTTGCCGGACCAGGAAAAACTTTCCCTGGATGAAGAGAAGGAATCAAAACAATATATCACCGAAATGTTCGACCTGGTCTATCCCTGAACCGCTGATCATGGCTTTGCCGGTCCAGCAGGAGGGCGGTGAGATTGCCCGGCAGGCGGGTATATCCCCTCGATACCTCCGGTACGGAAGAATCCGCCATATAACGGGAAAGCCGTGGAAAGGATCCGGGAAAGAGATTGGGTTTTTACAATCATTTTACTTATTTACCTCCTGGGGAAACCGCCGCATCCTGCCGGATATTTCTTGCATAATATTTTGTGTCTGTGGATAATAGCCGGTGTCTGAAGAGGTGTACAGAACCTGGATTTGGGCAGCGTTTTTGATGTTTTGCATAAGATAACCGCAGGAGAATATCCGATGTCTAAATGGGTAGCACGAAAAATCAGCGAGGCACAGGAAAGACGAAAACATGAAGTGGTGTTTTACACCTATCCGAAATTTCTGTTCTGCTGGCCGCTGATTTTCATGGGATTCCTGCTCTGGCTGCTGGACCGCCAGCAGTGGGCTTCGCCGGAAACCCTGGCCTGGATCTGGGGCATCACGGTGATCGTGGTGGTTATCACCATGGGCATTGACCTCAACCGCAACTATACTATTTTCTGGCTGGTGGTGATCGGCGGCTTCTGGATTCTGGTTCTCTGGCTCCGCGATGTCAAAAGCGTCCGGATTTTCTCCCATATCTACGATTTTCTGGTTAATCTGGACCCGGTCTATTCCCGAAATCTGGGCCTGATGGTCAGCATGGTCCTTCTGGTCCTGTTCCTGATTATGTGGGTGGGGACCCGGGTGAATTCCAAGTGGCGCATCACCCACAACGAATTCGAGCACTATCAGCTTGGCCGCATGGACGACTCTCTCGCCCGCGGGGCCAAACGGGTTCGCACCAGCTACCCGGACTTCTTTGAGCTGCTGCTCTGCCTGGCCGGCGACCTGATTATCTTTGATTCCACCGGCCGCAAAGAACTCCGCCGCATCCCCCATGTTCCCATGCTGCCGCTGGTCCGAAAACGAATCGACAGAATTCTGGAAACCACCTCCATTACCGTCGGCGAAATCGAAGATGAAGTGGAAGCCGTCGAAACGAATGATGAAGCTGACCGCGGGATTTGAAATTTCAGTATCTGGATTTCATTTCGGCGATATTTTACATACCTTTTACGAAACCGCAGGCAAAGCTGGGCGTCTATATAGTATAGACGGCCCGTAACTGTCTTACAGGTAAGTAAAATGGACAAAAAGCATCTGTCAATAGATAAGAGAGGATTATAACTATGTGTAAACAAAAGACTTTGGTTGGTTTCGGGTGTTTTCTGGTGCTGGGGATTCTGGCTCTCCTGCCGCTGGCCCTGGCCGAATCAGACAGCGATTCCGGCAACATAGCCAATTCCGATTTATCCCTGCTGGAAATATCTTCTAACAAAATTACGCTGGAATTTTACCCGCCGGCCGGCCAGACCGGCACGCTGGAGGCGGAATTGTATGAGCTGGGCGGCAAGCTGCTGGCCAAGGTCTCCCGCCAGCATCAGGGGGAAAAACTGCAAATCGAGCTTTTTGCCCAGGTCGAGGAAAAGGACCTGGCCAACTATTATGTGCGCTACCGGTTCGATTCGGGCCAGCCGTACCGCCAGCGCAGCCTGATGTTAGCTGGTGAAATCCTGGAAACCACCGTGCTGGGGCAGCGGGAATTTCTGGCCGGTAGTTCCCCCGTCATCCGCGTACTGGTCAAGGACCGTTCCGCCGGTGTTCCCATCGGCGATGCGGAAGTGGCGGCGACCTTGACCCATCAGGAGCAGGTGATTGCCAAATTCACCGCCCGCACGGATCAAAACGGCGAAGTGGCGGTACAGATGACCATGCCCGATACCGAGCTGCAAAATGTCCTGCTGAAAATCGAAGTAACTTCCAAAACCGCCAAAGATACCATTGAAGAAACGGTGCAAATCCGCAGCGCCCTGCGGACCCTGCTGACGACGGACAAACCCCTCTACCAGCCCGGCCAAACCATTCACATTCGTGCCATGACCCTTTCCCAGCCGAGTATGAAGCCGCTGGCGGAGGCGGAGGTAATCTTTGAGGTGGAGGATGCCAAGGGCAACAAGGTATTCAAGGCCTTTGAAAAAACCGATGCCTATGGGATATCTTACGTGGACTTCATCCTGGCCGATGAAGTGAATATGGGAACCTATCGCGTCCGTGCCCTCGCTGCCGGCATGAAAGAGGAAAAAACCGTTACCGTCGAGCGGTATGTCCTGCCGAAATTCAAGGTGAACTTTACCAGCGACCGCAGCTACTACCAGCCGGGCGAGTTGGTCAAAGGTGAGATTCAGGCGGATTACTTCTTCGGCAAGCCGGTCGCCGGCGGTAAGGTGGAAATTACCTGCTCCAAATTCGATGTGGCCTATGAGGATTTTCAGGTGATCGAGGGCAAGACCGATGAGGCCGGCCATTATACTTTTGAGGTCCGCCTGCCGGAACATTTTGTCGGCCAGCCGCTGGAGGCGGGCAATGCCTCCGCCAAATTCGATATCAAAGTCGTCGATACCGCCGACCATCAGGAAAAAATCACCAAGAATTTGTCGGTGACTGCTTCGCCGATCATCGTGGCGGCCGTGCCGGAAAGCGGCGAGCTTATTGCCGGGCTGGAGAATACCATCTATATCGTTACCACCTACGCCGATTCCACCCCTGCCGCCTGTAAAGTAACCTGGAACAATCCCGCCGACGGTCAGCCGGTAACTCTCGAAACGGATGAAGGCGGCTTCGGCACGATCTCTGTAATACCACAGGCCAATACTCCGATCACTCTGTCTCTGACCGCCCGCGATAGCCGGGGCCAAACCGGCCAGGCCAGTGTCGAACTTAAAGCCAGAGAGCAGCAGGATGACTCGATTCTCCTGCGTACCGACAAAAGCCTGTATCGGGTGGGCGAGCCGGTGGAATTCTCCCTGTTTTCTACCCGCCAAACCGGCAATGTATATGTGGATGTCATCAAGGACCGGCAGACGTATCTCACCCAAACCCTGGAACTCCAAGGCAGCCAGGCATCCGGCCGCATTACGCTGGATGCCGCCCTGGCCGGCACCGTACAGATCAATGCCTATTTCATCGGCAGAAATGGTGTAATCGTCCGCGACCGGCGCCTGATTCTGGTGGATCCCGCCGATGACCTGACCATCCAAATCAGCAGCAATAGCGATACCTATCTGCCGGGCACCGAGGCCCAGCTACAGTTTGTCGTGACCAATACCCAGGGGCAGGGGGTCGCTTCCGCCCTGGGGGTCATCGTGGTGGACGAAGCAGTCTTCGCCCTGCAGGAGATGCAGCCGGGCCTGGAAAAGGTGTATTTTTATCTGGAAAAGGAGATCGCCACGCCCCGCTATGAAATCCACGGTTATGAGCTGGACCAGTGCATTCAGCCGCTTTCCCCGCTAGAGCAGGAAAAACCGATCCTCGCCCGCCGCGACACCGCCGCGCGCGTGCTCCTGGCCTCCGCCCAGGGCGTCGGTGATTACCCTCTGCATGTCAATACTTTCCAGCGGGACAACAAGGAACAGGCCTTTCAGCAGAAAATGGCCCAGCACCTCATGCGGCAATACAAGAAAATCGCCAAAGCACTGGATAAATTCTCCAAAAAACACAAAAATAAAAACCAGGTGGAAACGGGCATCGACCTGGATGGTTTGGTGGCCGAAGGATATTTGAGAAAAGTCGATACCCTCGATCCTTGGAATTCCCCCCTGAAGATCACCGGCACATGGTGCCAGAACTGCCAGAACTACCATGATTTCACCCTTGCCTCCGCCGGCATCGACGGCCAGTGGGGCACCGCTGACGACGTGGCAGTGCCTTCGATATTAGATCGCAGAGTGAATATGGTAAAAAAAATGGGTGGAGTTGAACGGGAGATGGCAGGGATGGTACGGGAAGAAGCATTCGCGATGGATGCCGTCGCTGTGCCTATGGCTGCGATGGATAAATCCGCGTTAAAACAAGAAGAGAGTCTTTCGGAACTTGCATCCGGCCCCGCCGAACCGATTCGTATCCGCCAATATTTCCCCGAAACCCTTTACTTCAATCCCGCCGTCATCACCGACGCTGACGGTCGGGCGCTCTTGAATGTGCCCCTGGCCGATTCCATTACCACCTGGCGCATGACCTGCATGGCCTCCTCCGCCCAGGGCCAACTCGGCTCCACCACCGAAGGCATCCGCGTCTTCCAGGATTTCTTCGTCGATATCGACTTCCCGATTTCCCTGACCCAGAATGACCAGGTGCATGTACCGGTGGCGATTTTTAACTACCTCAAGACCGACCAGCAGATTCAGCTCCAGGTGCAGAAGGAAGACTGGTTCGAGCTGGAGGGCCTGCCGGAAAAAACCATCACCCTGGCCCCCTCCGAAGTCCGGGCCGTCTATTTCCCCATTACCGCCCGTAAAATCGGGTTCCAGAAATTCACCGTGACCGCCCGCGGCGAGAAGAAAAACGACGCGGTCGCCCGGTCCGTGGAAATCGTCCCCGACGGCAAGGAAACTCTGGTTACGCAAAGCGGCCGCCTGGAAGGGGCGATCACCCATACCATCACCATCCCCAACGAGGCTATCGACGAGGCCAGCAAGATTTTCGTTAAGGTCTATCCGGGCGTCCTCAGCCAGGTGGCGGAAGGCCTGGATAGTATGCTGCGGATGCCCTTCGGCTGTTTCGAGCAGACCTCTTCGGTCACGTACCCGAATATCCTGGTGCTGGACTACATGAAGACCACCGGCAAGATCACCCCCGAGCTGCAAATGAAGGCCGAGGGCTTCATCAACACCGGCTATCAGCGGCTGGTATCCTACGAAGTGCCCGGCGGCGGCTTCGAGTGGTTCGGCCAGGCCCCCGCCCATCGCATCCTGACCGCCTACGGCCTGATGGAATTTTACGACATGAGCAAGGTCTATGAAGTGGATCCCGCCCTCATCAGCCGCACCCAGCAATGGCTGGCCACCTGCCAGGAAAAGGATGGTTCGTATAAACCTTCCGAAGGCGGCATCCAGGAAGGGGCCATCAATAAGTTCACCGACGACGTCCTCCGCGTCACCGCCTATATCACCTGGGCTTTAGCTGCCACCGAATATCAAGGCCCCGAAGTGGCAAATGGCATTAAATATATTCGCAATCACCTCGATGACATAAAAGACGTTTATACCCGGGTCATGGTGGTCAACGCCCTGGCTGCGATCGATCCGAAAAATGAAACCACCCTGGATACCCTGCGCACTCTTCACGAGATGCGCGTCGAAAAAGACGACACCGTCTATTGGGCCGCACAGTCGGAAACCCCCACCTGCGGGACCGGGGCGGCGGCAGATATTGAAGTGACGGCCCTGGCGGTCCAGGCCTTGATCCGCTGCGGCCAGGAGCTGGGAACTGTCGGCAAGGCCGTCAACTTCCTGGTCAAGAACAAGGACGCCTACGGCACCTGGCAATCGACCCAAGCCACCATCCAGGCCTTGCGGGCGATGCTCATGGCCGAACGCGGTGCCACCGCCGCCGCCGAGGCCGCCATCAAAATCCAGTGCAACGGGGAAGACATCACCACCTTGGCCGTCAATGATAAAAACAGCGATGTGCTCCAACTGGTCGATCTAAAAGACTATACCGACAAAGGCGACAACACGATCACCCTCACCTTCGAGGGCACCGGCGCCCTGCTCTACCAGATCGTCGGCCGTTTCTACCTGCCGTATCCCCAAGAGGCCCTGCCCGCCCGCGAGGAACCGATGACCATCGACCTTCAATACGACCGCACCGAACTGGCCACCGATGACCTCATCAACGTCACCGCCACCGTCAGCAACAACCGGCCCGGCCGCGCCCAGATGGTCATTCTCGACCTGGGCCTGCCCCCGGGATTCACCCTCATCCCCGACCACCTCAACCAACTGGTGGAACAAAAGGTCATCGAAAAGTATTCCACCACTGGCCGGCAGATTATCGTGTACCTCCGCGAAGTCGCCCACGGCCAGCCGCTGGAGATCCGCTACCAGCTTCTGGCCAAATACCCGCTGGCCGCCAAAACCCCGAAATCCGCCGCCTACGAATATTACAATCCCGATATCCGGGTTGAGTCCGTACCTATTCAACTTACCGTACAGTCAGGCCCATTGGAGGAATAACCAGAAAGATTGTTCCAATAAATGGAAATGAAAAATTACGCGACTTGTCCGAAAAACAGAACGGAGAGGGCGGGATTCTCCGCCCCAGCGATTCTACCTACATTCGGGATATCCTTAACTAAACACAAATATAACTACATCAAGCACTTAACAACGTGAATATACTATTACCTTATCGGCATGTCAAGTAGAATCCTGTTTCTTCACTTCCGCAAAACTTCCACAAATAAATTCTCAGGTGAACTTGTTGTTTGCAATGCTAACCTGTTGGTGTATTTATATACTGGCATGCAATGCCAGCCTCACTGTCCTGACATTGTGTTAAAACCATTTAGTCGGAATCTGCAGATTACGCAACCCCGATAGCCAGAATTGATACGTCGTCATTGAGGTGGTCTTCTCCGCGCCAGTCAATGACCTTCTGGACGAGGGATCCGACGGCGTCGTTCAAACCAAGAGCCTGACCATCGGCAATAGCACTAAGCAATCTCTCATCGCCGAATTGCTCTTTCTGGGCGTTAAATTCCTCGGTCAGGCCGTCTGAATGTAGATACAGACGATCACCAGGCTGCAGATCGATCACAGACTCTTCATACTCGACCCCATCAATCATGCCAATGGCGAAGCCAGCCACGTCGAACCGTTTGGGGCGCTCTCCCTCGCGAGCCAGGATTGGACCGGGATGTCCGGCAACAGTAAATCGGAACCGCCGGGTACAGACGTCCAGAAGACCGTAGATCATTGTAAAGTAGTGGTCCCCATTCGAGGCCATCGGGTAGAGTGCGTTCAGCCGGGAGGCCACCTGTGCTGGGTCCACGGGATCGGGATTCATACCGGGACCGGCCACAAGGGACGCCGCCCCCGCACGAGGGTTTAAACTCCTGGTGGCGGTTACCGAAAGCAATGCCGCCGGCACGCCGTGCCCACTCACGTCCAGTAGGTAGAGGCCAATCAGGGCATCGTTGATCCGGACGATGTTGAGGGCATCACCGGCCAGTTCGTCACAGGGCTTGTACGACCAAGCAAAGCGCCACCCTTGGACTTCCGGAAAGCCTTCCGGGAGGAGGGTCCGTTGCACACGAGCGGCGGCATCCAGGTCTCGCTTCATGCGATGATGCGCGCGAGAAAGGTCCTGGTTCTGCCGTTCGATCCTTGCGAAAGCTTCCTGCAACTGGTGCGTCATGCTGTTGAATGCCTGGGAGAAATCCCCCATGAAATCCACTTGCTGGCTCAGGTCGCCGCCGGCGATCTGCTGCGTCTTCCAAGTCAGGTGGCGGAGATTCGCGTGCAGATTCTTGAACGACTGTAGGACATGCATCTTGCCTGTGGGGACACTGAGATCAAGGTCCCCACGTGACATGGCGGACATGGCGCCAGCCAGTGCCTGGTAGTCGGCGACGAATCGATTGGCATACTCCACGACCTGTCTGGCCTCGTTTTCTGGATAGTCCTTCGGCAAGGCCAGTAGCTGAGGGATCTCTCCCTTCAAGACGCGGTGGAACAGCTCCGTGATCCTGTCGATGTCTTCTTCTCGTACCTCAAGCATGTAGTTGCCTCTAGGAAATAGGCTTCACGTCGAAGCGGCATACTCTGTCACCCGAACACCAGCAGTCCACTTCCTTGACCAGGAATTTCTTGCCGGTGTGGGCTGAAAGGAGGCCGCTGATGAATCCTTCGTCATAGGTGCAGATCTGCTCCCCGCACGTGGGCAGACCGGAGCAATCGAGATCCTCGGCGACCGTTAAAGTGAAGGTCAACTTCTCTAAGTCCCCTTTCTCGACCCGCAGGATCCCAATTCCCCGATCTTTCAGCACCTCCTGGAGTTCGGCAACAAAGTCGCCGAAGGAAGCTCGTTTTGTAATGAGATTCTCGTAGAAATGCCTTCCGGCCGTCTCGCCGGCAGCGTAGAAAATGCTGTCTGCCGCCTTCACGCCATACTGTCTAATAAGCACATCCCGAAGCGTAAACTGCATCAGGCGGTAAACGGCGACGTCCGTCGTATAACCAAGATTGGGGCGGCCTATATTGATCTGTCCAAGCATGGTCCATTCAAAACCGGACTCTTCTCGCTCTTCTTTAAACATTGGCAGCTACTCCTTCCTTTAAAGCTGTTGGCCGGCTACTGCTACAGTCTTCGTCCATTATTTCTTATAATCGGGGCTTCGGCAACTTGCTATCGCTCGACTTGCCTTCAGAATCTCACACTGGTCGCTGGATATTCTAAGAAGCTATTTGAAAAACCATCATGTAACACATGGCTTGAGGTGACACACCTTCAAATGAATCACCGTCAGGTAGATCAGTTTCTTGTTGCTGTCGGTCAACGCCGCGCATGATCTTGTCCGGCCAAGACACCAGAAAATAATTTTTTCATTATAGACCTTATGGTTTTACATGTCAATCTTTCTCCAGAAACGGTAACAAGCTGAATAAGAGCAACGCTCCGGCATCCGAGGTCAGGCTGTCGCTGTTAAAATCCGCCTGAATTTTTTGAGAACGCAGACTTGAAAACAGCAGGGGTTTTGTGGTACAGTCTGTCATGGAAATAGCCTTTCTGTGGGAGTATGCTTTCATTGTAACTAATTATATTAAAAACAGTTAGGCTGTTTATCAGCTAAAAACATGAAGATCCTTATGAAATATGCGGGTTAGGCCCACCGGTGAAAATCGATCTTTGGGGGCCATCTGAAGCCCTGGAAGAAAATCTTGCCAAAAAGGATTGACAAAGGTATCATAGAAAGTTGGTAGAATGTGTTAGTCCTTTGAATATATATCATTTTGTAGTCCAAATTGATCGATTTTGGAAAATCCAAAACATAAATACTTAGTGGGGTGTGATTTAGACAGGTTAGCCTCTTTTGATTTTTCGTCAAGCTGTAATTGAATAATATTAATTCTAATTACTTATTATCGCAATAGTTATGTTTTTTAGCTTTAGAAGAACGGGGCAGTTTGAGATAGTAAGGATATTGCCATGGCTAAAGGAGATATGCACCTGCGTCAAGAACTTGAAAAGCGTATCCGGTTTGAGACTTTGATTTCCGATATCTCCGCCCGTTTCATGAGACTGCCTTCCAGCGAGGTTGACGGTGAGATAGAGCGTACCCTGAAGAAGATTCTGGATTTCTTTGATGTTGACATGTGTGCCGTGCTTGGGATTCGTGATGACAAAGAATTTGGCTGGATTACGCATGCCTGTTATGCCGAGGGAACCCAACAGGTGCCGAAAGATATCAATCTGGTTAAATTATTTCCCTGGGCGTACGAAATGTTGATCCTAAAGGGTCTGCCGGTACGAGTTGAACGATTGACAGAACTGCCGCCGGAAGCCGAACAAGACCGCCTGTCCTGTTTGGCCATGGGTTTCAAATCCTACCTGACGATCCCTCTATTCTGTGCCCAAGATGTTCGGTATGTGCTTACGATTCGATCTCTCCGTAACGAACATGACTGGCCCATGGAATTCCTCCCGCGGCTTAATCTTGTAGGTGATATCATTGTCAACGCGCTGGAGCGCAGGAATGCAGATCAGGCTCTTCGTGAAAGCGAGTCGCGTCTGCATCTGGCGGCTGATTCCGCTGGGGCGGGATTGTGGACATTAGAAACCGGTACGGGGATTTTTTGGGTAACCGAAAAAACAAGAGAATTGTTAGGTTATCCCCCGGACAGCGAGATCAGTTTTGAACAATTTCTTCATGTTGTTCATCCGGATGACCGCGAGCGGATCCGCCAGATCGTTCAAGAGGCGCTGCAGTCTAAAGAATTTATCGCTGTTCAATACCGTATCATTCACCCGGATGGAAGCATCCGTTGGATGCTGTCACGTGGACGTATGCATTCCGGTACTCCCGAAGAAACGAACCGTTTCATGGGCGCTACGGTAGATATTACGGAGCGTAAGCAAGCAGAAAAACAACTGGCAGAGCGGTTACAATTCGAGACGCTCCTGACCAATCTATCGGCGAGTTTCATAAACTTTCCGGCCGACCAAGTCGACCGCGGAATTGCAGATGCCCAGCAACAAGTATGTGAATTGCTGGACATAGATATCTCTGTGCTCTGGCAAATGCCCTCCAACCAACCCACAACGCTGTTGTTGACCCATATCTATGCGCCTGTGAATTTTCCGCCGGTGTCGGAGGTTACGGATGCCAGGGAGAGCTTTCCGTGGTGTTTGGAGAGACTGCTGAAAGGTGAAAATATTTGTTTGTCCCGTCTGTCAGATGCTCCTGCCGAAGCGTGGCGTGACGTGGAGGCCTGGCAACACTTTGGTCTCAAATCGCTTTTGACCCTTCCACTGTCGGCAGGGGGTGTGGTGTTTGGGGCGTTAAATTTCAATACCATTCGGCAGGAGCGGGACTGGCCGGTTGATCTTATCAACAGGCTGCAGCTGATTGCGGAGGTGTTTGCCAATGCCCTTATCCGCAAGCGATCTGAGCTGGCGCTGCGTGAGAGTGAAGAGAAGTTGAGAATGGCGATGGACGCCGCCGGCGCGGGGGCATGGAGTATGGATATCCAGTCAAAGCAAGTCTGGGTTTCGGGCAGTCAACGGGAGCTGTTTGGGTTCCAAGCGGACGAGGATCTGACCTATGACAGCTTCCTTCATGTGATTTACCCGGATGACCGTGAGTCCGTCCGGACGGCTATCGAGAAGGCCCTGCGGACGAAGACACCGCTATTTGTGCAGTATCGCATCTTACGGCCGGACGGAAGTATTTGTTGGTTTGCGGCGCGAGGCTACACCCACTGCAACGCGGAGGCGGAACCGGACCGGTTGATGGGGATATCTACAGACATCACCGAACGTAAGAGGGCAGAAGAAGAAACTCTTCGGCTTCGGGAGGAATATACCCATATGGCACGTGTTTCTGCGATGGGGGAACTGACGGCTTCTTTGGCGCATGAGCTCAAGCAGCCGCTGGCCGCCATTCGCAGCAATGCGCAGGCGGCGCTGCGTTTTTTAACGGGAGATAAGCCGGATATCGACGAGTTACATGAGGTTCTCAAGGATATTATCAGCGATAACCGGCGAGCCGATGAGGTGATTAAAAAACTTCGCACGCTAATGCGAAAAAGCAAACTCCAAATCACCGATTTAGATATGAAAGAGGCCGTTCAGGATGTCTTGCCTCTTGTCACCAACCACGAGACCCTGCGAAAGATTTCCCTTCAGTTGGAACTGGATGAAACGATTCCGCGGGTCACCGGAGACCGGATTCAAATACAGCAGGTGATTCTGAATCTGATTCTCAACAGTACCGAGGCTTTGATGAGCAGGAAGCAGCCCTTACGGTCGATCCTGGTGCGAACGTACCAGCAGGACAGCCGTACGGTAACGCTGTCCGTCCAGGACAATGGCCCGGGGATTGAAGAGAAAGCGATGCCTCATTTATTTGAGGCATTTTATACCACCAAGCAAGAAGGCCTGGGGATGGGGTTGGCTATTTGCCGGTCCATTGTTGAAGAGCACGGGGGGCGTTTGTGGGCCGAGAATAATCCGGACGGCGGGGCCACCTTTTCTTTCACGATCCCCCTAGCCCGGGAGAACTTAGCATGAACGAAGCAGACTCCATGGTATTTATTGTCGATGATGACGATTCCGTCCGTAAAGCGTTAGTGCGACTCATCAAATCGGGGGGCATGAATGCGGAAAGTTATGCATCGGCGGAAGAATTTTTGGTGCGGCCGCGATATGGAGGTCCCTGCTGCCTGGTCCTCGATGTTCGAATGCCGGGTCTGAGCGGGCTGGATCTGCAGAAAAAATTGACCCAGGCCAATCTGACGTTGCCCATCATTTTTATTACCGGACATGGGACGGTCCCCCTGAGCGTTAAAGCGATGAAGGCCGGCGCCATGGACTTTCTGGAAAAACCGTTTGAGGATCAGGCTCTTCTGGATTTAATCACGCATGCCCTTGCCGGTGACCGAAAGGCCAGCCAGGAGCGCGCGGAGAAAAGTAATATTCTGGAGCGATTTGCATCTTTGACTCCGCGCGAGCGAGAAATTTTATCCCTGGTGGTGACGGGTAAATTGAACAAGCAGGTTGCCATGCAGCTGGACATCAGCGAACAAACAGTCAAGGTCCATCGCGCCCGGGTGATGGAGAAAATGCGGGCGGAATCGCTGGCGGATCTTATACGGATATCCGGTATCTTACCCATCCCTAAAGACTGATCTCGATGGGTCTGACGTAAAAAGCATAATCGGATTCAGGAAAACATTGCAAGTAGCTGTCAATAAAGAGGTTATCGTCGCTATCAGGCACTCGCAGTGATATAGTACTAAAGTATAATGCGTATTATACTAAAGTCCAATTGCATATTTTTTTGCTTTCCCTATAATCATTTCGTGTTGATTGAAACCTTTCTGTGATGAAATAATAGTTTTATGTGACTCAGGTGATACAATGGATCAGCCCGTCGTCTTTGTGATTGATGATGATGAATCGATATGCAGATCGTTGCGGCGTCTCATACAATCGGCAGGTTTTCACGTAAGAACCTTTAGCTCAGGGAATGATTTTTTGAATCAAGGCTGTCAAAATATGCATGGTTGTATCCTGCTGGATGTACGAATGCCGGAGATCAGCGGTCTTGAGCTGCAAAAGCGATTGAACGATTCCGGCTGCCAGATGCCGATTATTTTCATGTCGGCTCATCAGGATACGGGGACTCGTGAAAAAGCACTTCAGGCGGGTGCAATCGCATTTCTTCAAAAACCGTTTGAAGATCATATTCTGTTAGATGCCATTCGTTTGGCTGTGCACCGACCGGCAGATAAGCCAGCCATAACGAAGCAGGAAGAATCCTGATAGGGAATATTCCCGGAAAGAAAGAAAAGCGCAAATGAGAAAAAATGAAAAAACAGGATACGGCATGGTGTTGGCTGTTACGTTCCAGGTAACGGTATGTATTGCGTTGCCGGTATATGGAGAAAACGACCCGAATTCAGCCGGAGATTGGGAAATTCGTTTCATGCCGTATTTTTGGGTGCCATCCTTAAAGGCGGATTCTACTGTCAACGGACTTTCGGGCAGTGTCGATTTGAGTTGCGGGGATGTTTTCGATTATCTTGATATGACCGCCATGGGGCGTATAGAGACCTGGAAAGACAAATGGGGATTGAGCTTTGACGGCGTGTATATGAATCTTAACGCCAGCGGTAGCTTTACGGGCCGCAGAGGATTGGTTGATTTTAATCTCGATGCCGATGTCCGGCTGGGTATGGCGGATTTCGCATTGATGCACCGTCTTTTTGAACGGTCTTTTGGTGTCGACAACCAGCAGAAGCTCACTTTTGAGCCGTACGGCGGCCTTCGCTATGGTTACCTCCGGCAGAAAATTGATTTGAACATTGACATCCCTAATATCGGTTCTACCGGTCGAACGTTGGGAACCTCGGAGGATTGGGTCGAACCTTTTCTAGGCGGTCGGCTGATTTGGGATTTGAACGATACAATAGCCCTGACGGTTCGGAGCGACGCCGGCGGTTTTGGAATTGGCAGTGCCTCCGACCTGACATGGCAGATTATCGGCGGTGTGGATTATAAGTTTTCGGAAAATATAATTCTCAATACGGGATATCGCTATGTTGATTTTGATTACAGCCGCGGCAGCGGTGCGGATGAATTTGGAACCCATTTGAAGGCACAAGGCCCGATTATGGGTCTGACAATTACATTTTAAATCTGTCGATGGATGATAATCATACAAAAAATGATAAAGGCAGCACCATGACGGAAAACTGCTCACATACGGAATCGTTGGTGTCCAACCGGCATGCCGATGGCGGGCAAGGCATTCATCTAATGGCCAAACCGGCCGGGCCGGCGTGCAATCTGCGGTGTCAATATTGCTTTTATGTCGAAAAAGAGGCACTCTTTCCCGAAAGTGAAAAATTTCGAATGAGTACAGAGGTGCTGGAAGCCTATGTGCGCAGCACGGTGCTGGCGAATCGCGATTCGCCGGCGGGGATACTGTTCACCTGGCAGGGCGGAGAACCGACGCTGATGGGGCTGGATTTTTTCCGCCAGGCACTAGCACTACAAACGAAATACGCGCAAGGGAAACCATTTCAAAACACGCTGCAAACCAACGGGACCCTCCTGGATGAGGAATGGTGCGCATTTCTGTCGAAAAACAGATTTTTGGTCGGATTGAGCCTGGATGGCCCCGAATTTGTGCATGACCAATACCGGCGCGACGCGGCAGGCCGAGGGACATTTCAAACGGTCATGAAGGCGTTGAAATTGCTGCGGAAACATGGGGTGGAGTTCAACGTTCTTGCCAGCGTGGCCCGTGAAACCGCGTATCATCCGCTGGAAGTCTATCGTTTCTTCAAAGAACAAGGGGTCCAGTTTATTCAGTTCCTGCCGATTGTGGAGCGTATGCCGGATTCGACGGCCTGCCGGCTGGGATTGAAGCTGGGAATGCCGCCTTCGCTGAACGAGTTGGAATCCGCGGAGGTTACTCCCTGGACGGTGGAGCCGGAGGCGCTGGGTGATTTTTATAACACGATTTTCGATGAATGGGTGCGTCAGGATGTCGGAAAGGTGTATGTCATGAATTTTGAATGGACGCTGCATGCCTGGATGGGCGGGGAAGGTCCCGTCTGCTATTTAAACCGGAAATGCGGCAATTGTGCCATTGTGGAACACAACGGAGATATATACTCCTGCGACCATTTCGTCTATCCCGAATATAAGCTGGGCAATGTCGTATGTGATGACGCCCGAACGTTGATTCACTCCCAAAAGCAGAGGGAATGGGGCCTGCGAAAGGAAACCATGCTGCCGGAACAATGCAAAGACTGTGAAGTGGGTTTTATCTGCCGCGGCGGCTGCCCGAAGCATCGGTTCCAGGAAGCGTATTACGGTGAGCCGGGATTGAATTATCTGTGTGCGGGATATAAGAAGTTTTATTTGCACACTCGGAAATACCTGAAGGCCATGGCCAAACTGATCGAATTGGGTTTACCATGCGAAACCATCATGCAGGCGATTGACCATCCGGTAATGATTCCTTCAAGCCAGCCGGGCGGGCAATCCATATTGTTTGGTTTCAAATAAGAGTACTGCCTGGAAAGGATAGTAAAGTGCCTTTGGATTATAGAACTGTAAAAAGTAAATGGATCTGGATTGCGTCAGCCGTGATGGTGGCAGGTGTATTGCTTACCTTCCTTTTGACGCAAGTGAATACCGGGGATAATACCTCAGTCCCGGGAACAAAACCAGATGATTCATATGAGCGGCTGAAAGGAAAATGGATGCGGCCGGATGGTGGGTATGTGATTGAAATCAAAAATATTTCCCCAGGCGGAATCCTGGATTGTTCGTATTTCAATCCCAATCCCATCCATGTTTCCCAATCGCAGGCCAGTATAGAGGGCGAAAATATCAAGCTCTTTATCGAGCTGCAGGATACCGGTTATCCCGGCTGCACTTATAATTTGACCTATGATCCTATGAGCGACCAGCTTAAAGGAATCTATTATCAGGCCGCTGTTCAGCAGAGCTATCAAATTCTATTTCATCGGATTAAATGACTTATGGAATATGTTCAGATGGAAAGGAACCATGTTATGAAGACGAAACATAAATTTTCCTTACGGCGCCTACTGACAGGCACGGTGGCAGCAGCCCTGCCCGGTATCGCCCAATCAGCCGTTACCGAACAGGATCAAACCCCGCCGCCGGATCAAGAATCCCAGAACCCGCACAGCACCGTGCTCGATGTCCGTAATGCCGCGCCGCCTGCTTCATCCGCAAAACCCAACATTGTTATCATCCTCGGCGATGATATGGGGTTTGCCGACATAGGCGCGTTTGGCAGCGAGATCAAAACTCCGAACCTCGACTCGCTGGCGAAGGACGGCGTGCGATTCACGAACTTTTACACGCACGCAACCTCTTCCCCCACACGCTCGATGCTGTTGACCGGCGTTGATACCCACCTGAATGGCCTGGGCAACATGGACGAGTTCGCTGCGCCCAACCAGTGGGGCGTGGACGGCTACGAAGGCGTCCTCAACAAAAGGGTGGTCACGCTGCCGGAACTGCTCAAGGATGCCGGTTATCACACGTACATGGCCGGCAAGTGGCACCTGGGCAAGTCGCCTGAAAACATCCCGGCCGCACGCGGATTCGAGCGCGACTTCTCGCTGCTCGACGGGGCCGGCAGTTACTGGGACATGACGAATTTCACCGCTGCGTCGCCGAAATCAGTCTTTACCGAGGACGGGCGATATCTGAAGCGGCTCCCCAAGAATTACTACGCAACGAAGACCTACATCGACAAGCTGATCGGATTCATCAACGCCAACCAAGGCGACGGCAAACCCTTCTTCGCCTACTTCGCTCCCCAGGCGCCGCACGATCCCTTCCACTTGCCGCGGGAATGGCGTAATCGCCACGTCGGCGAGTATGACAAGGGGTGGGATGCGGTGCGGCAGGAACGTCTGAAACGGCAGATCGAACTGGGCATCCTGCCGGCGGATACGCAGCTCGCCGAGCGAATGTGGTTTATTCCCGATCCCATCGTGCTGGCGCCGGCGACCAGGGCCATCCTGGGCAAGAAAATGGAGCTCTACGCGGGGATGGTGGAAAACCTTGATTTCCATATCGGCCGCCTGATCGACCACCTCAAGAAGGTCGGCGAGTACGAGAATACGATCTTCATCGTGTTTGGCGACAATGGCGCCGAGGGAACCGACCTTTTCAAGATGATCGCGGGCAGCCCGGGCACGCGTGACTTCCTCTTTGGGGCGATCCATTGGTCGCAGAACCACCCCAATGCGTGGGGCGATCCAGGCTCGTACGTAGGGTACGGCCCCATGTGGGCGCAGGTGTCGATGACGCCCTTCAGCCAGTACAAGGGCTGGCTCGCGGAAGGCGGCATCCGCAACGCGCTCATCGTCAGCGGTCCGGTTGTCAAGCGGCCCAGGGGAAGTCTCAATCATGGGCTTATGCATGTAGCCGACCTCATGCCGACGCTGCTTGAAATTGCCGGCACGAGCTATCCAACGACCTACAAGGGGCGCGAACTGCACCCGCTCATCGGCAAGTCCTGGCATCGGGTGCTGGCGGGCCAGGAGGAGTCGCCGCGAACGGAGCAGGACTACCTGGCCTGGGAAATCTTCGGGAACCACGCGGTGCGGCAGGGGGATTGGAAGCTCCGCTGGGAATACAAGCCGTTCGGCAAGGGGGACTGGGAGCTTTTCAACCTCGCCACGGATCCCGCCGAGAGAAAGGATCTCGCCGCCGAGCACCCCGACAAGATACAAACGCTGCTTGCGCTCTGGGATAGCTATGCCCGAGTGAACAACGTGATTCTGCCGAGCCGCTCCATGTTCGAGACATTGGACGACCAGCTTCCGAAGCGCGTCCCGGACGATCCGGGCTACCCGCCGCTGATCTACAAAAAACAGTTCGTACCGCCTAAAGACATGATGGCGGATCCTAAACCTTGAGTATTACCAAATGGATAACTGAATCAAGAAGGAGTTATTTTATGAAAAACAACAAAGGTTCGATCAAATGGGTTGCGTGGTGGACGTGGAGTATCGCAACGATGCTCGTCATAGGTGCGATTGGTCTGTCGCAGGCTCAGGCCCAGATGCCGGCTCGCTTCTACTTGAAGACTCTGTCGGGTGGAAACGCGATACCGCTCATCTTCGAATCGGTGAGCGGAAACACGAATCCGTTCGACCCTTCTCATCACGTGACGGCAGGAGCGGACATAGACGCTACCTTGGCCCTAACCGGTTATGCTCACACCTTTTCTCTGCTTGACCGTTCAGCTATGGCTGCCCTGCTCGTTCCCATGGGGCGAATTTCCAGCGACGTTACCGTGGTCGGCCACACCACCAGCCAATCGATCAGCGGGTTCGGCGACCCGATGCTGGAGTTCGACATCAATATCTTCGGCCCGAAGGCACAAAAGAGCATCCCCGACGCGCTGCGCTATGAGCCGGGGTTTTCTGTTGACCTGCTCGCTGATTTGGCGCTGCCGGTCGGTGAGTACGACAACGATCAATCCGTGAATATCGGGCAGAACCGCTGGTATGGACGTTTGGGTATGCCTGTCATCTGCCAGCTCGGCCCGTGGGTGCCGGGCCGGCGCACAACCTTGGAATTCCTGCCCTCCGTGTGGTTATTCGGAGACAACGATGACTATGTCGGGCAGACAATGGAGACCGATCCGATTTTCCAGTTGGATGGGCACCTGACGCGCGACCTTACCGAGCATTTCTGGGCATCGCTCGACGGGGTCTGGTTCACCGGCGGCCGGGCGAGCATCGACGGTGTCGAAGGAGAAAGGCTGAATAACCTCGCCTTCGGACCCACGCTTGGATACACCATCAACGACAACCTAAGCCTGACCTTTGGCTACAAGTCAACCGTTCACGACGACGACCCCGGGGATATTCAAATGGACGGTTTTATGATCACGCTCGTGTACGGGTGGCACCCGATCATCGAAGGTTCACGACGGCTAAAGGAGGGGGAATAGGACAAGGCTTAGCTAATGACCTATAGAAAACGTTTCAGACGAAAGGAACAATTGTATGAAAAAGTATGGTAATTCATTGCGGGGAATGCTGGCCGGAACGGTGGCGCTAGCCATGCCGGGTGTAGCTCAGCGGGCCAACGGTGTGCCGGGTCCGCTCTCGGAGACCGAGACCAAGGATCGGTCGCATCTACCTATGCCGAACACGGTTCGGACAAATCTGATTACCTACGACGCAAAGAATCCGGACACGAAGTTTCCGCCCATTGAGCAATTGCGCCCACCCCAAGGGTCGCCCAATGTTTTGATAGTCCTGATCGACGATGCGGGATTCGGTTCGTCCAGTGCCTTCGGCGGCCCCTGCCAAACACCAACTCTCGACAAGCTGGCGGCGGATGGATTGCGGTACACGCGTTTCCACACCACCGCCCTCTGCTCACCAACCCGCCAGGCGCTACTCACCGGGCGCAATCACCACTCCACCGGCATGGGCGGCATCACTGAGACGGCTACCGGCGCGCCGGGCTACAGCTCGGTTCGACCCAATACCATGGCGCCCCTAGCGGAGACGCTGAAACTTAACGGCTACTCCACCGCGCAGTTCGGCAAATGCCACGAAGTGCCAGTCTGGCAGACGAGCCCGACCGGGCCGTTCGACGCCTGGCCCACGGGCGGCGGCGGCTTCGAATACTTCTACGGTTTCCTGGGCGGCGAGGCGAACCAGTGGTATCCCACCCTCTATGAGGGCACCACGCCGGTCGAGAACAAGAAGACGCCCGAGCAAGGCTATCACCTGGTGACCGACATGACTGACAAGGCCATCAAATGGATCGCGCAGCAGAAGGCGCTCACGCCCGACAAGCCCTTCTTCATCTACTTCGCCCCCGGCGCCACCCACGCGCCGCACCACGTTCCCAAAGAGTGGGCCGACAAATACAAAGGCAAGTTCGATCAGGGCTGGGACAAGCTGCGCGAGGAAACCTTCGCCCGGCAGAAGCAGCTCGGAGTCATTCCGGCGGACTGCCAACTCACCGCGCGCAATAAGGAAGTGCCGACCTGGGATGAGATGCCGGCGGCGTTCAAGCCCGTGCTGACCCGGGAGATGGAGGTGTATGCCGGGTTCCTGGAATTCACCGACTACAATGTTGGTCGTATCGTGGACATGCTCAAGAAGCTGAACATCCTCGACGACACGCTCATCTACTACATCGTCGGCGATAACGGCGCCTCGGCCGAGGGTTCGCTCAACGGCTGCTTTAACGAAATGAGCTACTTCAACGGCCTGCAAGCCCTCGAGACGCCCGAGTACCTGACAGAGCGGCTCGACAAACTCGGCGGTCCGGAATCCTACAACCATTACGCCGTCGGCTGGACACTCGCCATGGACACTCCCTACCAGTGGACCAAGCAAGTCGCGTCTCACTGGGGCGGCACGCGCAACGGCACCGTCGTCCACTGGCCCAAGGGCATCAAGGCCAAGGGCGAGATTCGCTCCCAGTTCACCCACGTCATTGACGTCGCTCCCACTGTCCTTGAGGCGGCCCATCTGCCGCAGCCCCAGTCGGTGAACGGAATCCAGCAGGACCCCATCGAGGGCACCAGCATGCTCTACTCGTTCGACAACACCGAAGCCCCCGAACGGCATGATGTGCAGTACTTCGAGATCTTTGGCAACCGCGGCGTTTACTACAAGGGCTGGTCGGCGATGACGAAGCACCGAACACCTTGGGCGGACTTAAGTGCAAAAGTCCCCGCCTTCGACGATGACGTCTGGGAACTCTACTCGGACAAGGACTGGAGCCAGGCGAACAATCTCGCCCAGCAGATGCCGGAGAAGCTTCAGGAATTACAGCGCCAATTCCTGATCGAGGCGGCGCGCTACAAGGTGCTGCCCCTGGACGACCGGATGATCGAGAAGATCAACCCGGATACGGCTGGCCGGCCGGTGCTCATCAAGGGCAAAACCCAGCTCCTCTTCGGCGGCATGGGACGCCTCTCCGAGAACTGCGTTCTGAACCTGAAAAACAAGTCCCACTCCGTTACCGCTGAAATCGTCGTGCCAGAGAAGGGCGCTGAGGGCGTCATCGTCTGCCAGGGCGCCAACATCGGCGGCTGGACCCTGTATGCCCACCACAACAAGCTCAAGTACTGCTACAACTGGGGCGGCTTCAAAAACTTCTTCGTCGAATCCACCAGTGCGCTCCCGGCCGGGCAGCATCAGGTGCGCATGGAATTCGCCTACGCCGGCGGCGGCCTCGGCAAGGGCGGCAAGGTCACCCTGTACACCGACGGCAAGAAGGTCGGCGAGGGGGACGTGGAGGCGACGCTGGCGATGATTTTTTCCGCGGACGACGGCGCTGATGTCGGGGAGGATTCCGGTGCCGCGATATCACCGGACTACGGTTCCATGGGCAACGCCTTCAATGGCGAGGTCAAGGGCGTACAACTCTCGATCACGGACGACCCGAAGAATGCGGATCACATGGTCGATCCCGAGGCTGCCATCCGGGCGGCAATAGGACGGCAATAACTCCGACGTAATGGCATTTTGGCACAAAAACCAAGATGGTAAAAGTTTAGGCACAAAATGTTCAACATCGCTGAACAAAAAGGCTAACAAATCGTGTCATTATGATCAAAGCGAGCCGGCGAATTACAGTCGGCTCGCTTATGATGATCGAAAAAATAGGCAAAATAAGGATTCAAACAATGAAAGGTTATGGATGGATAATGGTTATGGCGGCAGCCGTCGCAGCACTGACGATTCCCGTGATCGCACAGGAAAACAAAGCCGCAGAATCGGTAACCACACAAGAGGATGCAGCGGCGGAACTGGCCAAGAAGCTGGCGAATCCGGTCGCCAGTCTGATCAGTGTGCCGTTTCAGTACAACTACGACGAGAACTATGGCCGGGATAACGAGGGATCCATGAGCAGGCTGAATATTCAGCCCGTTATTCCGCTTTCGCTGAATCACGAGTGGAACCTGATCACGCGAACGATTGTGCCGGTCATCAGCCAGCACGACATACCTTTGAATGGATGGAGTGAATGCGGGCTTGGCGACATTACGGCCAGCCAGTTCTTTTCGCCTAAGGAACCGACGGCGGGCGGATGGATCTGGGGGGCCGGGCCGGTCGAGTTGTTGCCGACCGCAACCGACGAGACCCTCGGCGGCGAGAAGTGGGGACTGGGCCCGACGGCGGTGGTGCTAAAACAAAGCGGCCCCTGGACAATCGGCGGATTGGCCAACCACATCTGGTCCGTAGCCGGTGACGATGACCGTGCCGACATTAATGCTACCTTCCTCCAGCCGTTTCTTTCCTACATCACCAAGACCAAGACAACGTTCGGTATCAACACGGAATCCACATACGACTGGGAAAACGAAGAGTGGTCCGTCCCCATTAACGCCACGGTGTCCCAATTGCTTAAAATCGGACCCCAGATTTTACAAATCCAGGCCGGTCCGCGTTACTGGGCCGCATCACCCGATAACGGCCCGGAGGGCTGGGGCTTTCGGTTACAGGTGACGTTATTGTTCCCGAATTAAAGCAAACCGGTTACTATGTCCTCTCGAACCGTGACTCGATCCACCGTAGAATTTTTGGCATTATGGAGAATTATTATGAAGATCAAGCGATTCATTGCTCTTATAGTATTTGCTTGCGGAATGGCCGCCCAGGCTCAGGATCCGGCGGACGAAGCCCAGGATCGCGGCTGGCCGCGTGCCTTTGACACGGACGAATATAACATCATTATCCACCAGCCTCAGGTTGACGAGTGGCCGGACTTCGAGCGCATCACATTTCGGGCCGCCATCTCGATCGCTAAAAAAGGCGAAGAGGATCGTACCTATGGGACCATCCGAGTCAGCGCTGCCACCCAAGTTTCAAAAACCGATCGGCTCGTGCGGATTTCCGACCGCAAGATCGAACAAGTAACCTTTCCCGATGCTGCGGACGCGGAGGCCAAACGGCTGACGGCGGCGGTTATGGCCATCTCGCCTCCCGACCAGGCGATCACAATCTCCCTGGACCGCATTATTCCTCAGTTGGATCTAAGCCAGGTGAAGGTTCGACAGGTGGATGTCAACCTTGCGCCGCCTAAAATCATTGCCAGCGATAAGCCGGCTATCATGGTCATCTTCATGGGCAAGCCGCGGTTCAAACCCGTGAATAACAGCGATTTCATGTTTGCCATCAACACCAACTGGGATGTATTTTTTGATACCACCTCCTCCAAGTATTATATGCTGAACGATAAGACCTGGCTGGTAACGGATAATCTGGAAAAGGGTACCTGGGCCGCGACGGCGACACTGCCGACGGCACTGACCCAGTTGCCTGCCGACGACAACTGGAGCGATGTGCGGGCCGCCATCCCGCTGGTACCCGCCCAAGAGGTGCCGGTAGTCTTGGTATCCACCGAACCGGCAGAACTCATCGTGACCGAGGGAACCCCCGAGTTCCAGCCGATTGCAGATACCAAACTTATGCTGGTGGTAAACACCGAAAGTAACCTGTTATTCAATACTGATGAAAAGCAGTACTACCTGCTGGCCGCCGGTCGCTGGTTCAGGGCGGGTGAGTTGACAGGTCCATGGACGGCCGCCAGCGCAGCACTGCCGGAAGATTTCAAAAAGATTCCCGAAGACTCCGACGCGGCCGATGTTCTTGCGTCCGTTCCCGGAACCGAGGCGGCTAAAGAGGCGGTAATCATGGCATCGATTCCACAAAAGGCTGAGGTCAACCGCGCTGATGTGACCGTGAATGTAACCTACGATGGCCCGCCCCAGTTCAAGCCTATCGAAACCGCCACCGTTCAGTACGCCTATAATACCCCTTACAACGTGTTCCTGGTTGAGGGCAAGTATTACTGCTGTCATAACGCCGTGTGGTTCATGTCATCGCAGCCTACTGGCACGTGGGTGGTGTGTGACTCCGTGCCCGCGGCGATCTATACCATCCCGCCCACCAGTCCCAAGTATAATGTGACCTATGTCACGGTCTATGAATCGACGCCGACGACGGTGGTAACAGGCTACACGGCCGGCTACAGCGGCGAAACGGTTGCCGCGACCGGCGCTTTGATGTTTGGCCTGGGCATGATGGTTGGCGCTGCGCTCGAAGATGACGATGATTACTATTGCTATCACTACCACTCCTGTTACTACTCATATGGCTGCGGCTCTTATTACCACGGAGCCTGTGGTGGTTATGTTGCCGGTGGAGCGGTGTATGGTCCCTACGGAGGGGCCGGTCGCTATGCGGCCTATAATCCCAGCACGGGTGTGTATTCACGCGGCGCGGCCGTCTATGGCCCCAACGGGGCAGCCGGGTATCGTACTGCTTACAATCCATCCACGGGGAATGCCGGTTATAGGGCGGGCGGCGGCAATGCGTACAGCTCCTGGGGCCGTGCCGGGGTCACCAACGGCGAAGACTGGGTCCGGGGCGGCTACAAGTCCGGTCCGGGCGGGTCGGTCGGGGCTATCCAGGGTTCCGGTGGCGCAGGTGCTGTTCACCGCGAGGACCGGTATGGCAATGGAACCACTGTGGCCCGCGACCAGGATGGCGACGTCTATGCGGGCAAGGATGGCAATGTCTACAAGAAGACGGATGACGGCTGGGAACAGCAGAGCGGCGGGAGCAAGTCTGGTAAGACACAGAGTACTAAGTCGGGCCAGACGCCAGCCGACCGCCAATCAAAGCAAGCGGGTACAACTCGCCAGTCCGGGCAGTCGACTCGTCCTCGTCCATCCGCTACACCTGCGACCCGACAGTTACCCCAACAGGCGGGTAACCTGCAGAGAGAGGCGGCGGCCCGGAATCGCGGTGAGATGAGGGCAACGCGTTCGCAGCAGTTTCAGCGAAGCGGTGGCCAATCTGCGTCGCGAGGTGGTGGCTCACGGGGTGGAAGAGGACGTCGCTAATGTTACGGCTAGTAATTCGTCCCTTCGGCCAAGAACCATGCGGGCCGCCCAAGCCAGGGATGGGCTGCCTGGGAATGACCGAAAGCATGCGACATGAAAAATAGGCAATGGTGTGTAGAATTATGGATATTTGTGGCCTTATGGAGAACGCGTAATGGACATCTTGAAACATGACAACCGGAAAGCCGCATCACCAGAGAGTGCCAACCAGGAAGATTTATTCCCCGGGATGTCGCCCCGGAATGTCCTGGACTCGATCAACGATGGGATTTATATATTTTACAAAAGATTTTACCTACCATTGAAAAGGAAAAAGACATGAAGAAAACACGAACAATTTTGACAAAACGTTTTTTACTTGGTACCCTCCTCATACTGTTTGTTCTAGTCGTCCTGAATGGCTGTATTACGGCGGCAACGATAGCAACCATCGCCTACATAAAAAGCCAGTCTGAACATACGGCCGTGGTTCTGCTGGATAAGAGCCCCCGTGAGGTTTATGGCGCTATGGAAAAGGTTGCCGCCGCCACGAAAGATTTGGAAATCAAGAACGCGAATCCGGAAAAATACAGCATGGAAGTCCAAAGGGATAAGAACACCGTTAGGGCTACTGCCAAACGTCTGGATAGCGGCAAAACGGAATTCAAGGTGACCGCGATCGCTAAAGAGGAGGAACTCAGCCATGAGGCGTTGGCTCTGCGGGTGGTCGAACGCGTCTGCAATGAATTAGGTGTGCACTATCAAGTGATTGAGAAAGAAGGTCTGTTCAAATAAATCTTGCCTGGCTTGTAACAACAGCCTGTAAGGCAAAGGCCCCTTATCAATGTGTCTTTCACAGAAAAATACCATGGACAAAAAAGTACTGCAATAGAGATTTGTTGCTGTGGTTATGGAGCGAATCATATGAAAACACAGGTACGAATAAGGAATTATCCTGTATTGGTATTAGTTACTCTTCTCTTCCTCATTTTAGCGGTTTGCGGCTGCCATACGCAGTTGATGCCTACGCCCAACCTGTACGTATCCACCCCGGTTGGCGAAAACCCCTTTGCGGATGTTCCTCTGGAGTTTCGCAGCAATACGGTGGATGTCTTGTATGTGACCGATCGCAAACCCCTCGTTTCGAAGCAGGGCAAGCTCGAGTATGGCTCTGGCCGTTCCCCTTCCATGGCGTATGGTTCGTGCGTGGTGGAGATTGGGAAGAATCTCTCCTGGGAAACCCTGGTGGAGAACAGTCAGAAGCGTCGTCGTTCCGTCCCGCTCGATCTCAGCATCCGCGAAGTGAAGGAAATAGGCCGATCCGTAGCAATTCCTATTCCGCTGACCCGAACCCCGGAGGGAATCATTGTGGAGGATCCGGAGGCCAAGTCTCAACAGGAGGAGATCGTCCGGCAATTCCACGAGGAAATCGGTCGTCGGCTGGCTCTGACAAGCCGCAAGGAAGCCTTTATCTTCATCCATGGCTACAGCAATACCTTTGAAAGACCTATGTTCGTGATGGCCGGTTTGTGGCATTTTCTGGGACGCCAGGGGATTCCCATCGTCTATACCTGGCCTGCCGGAGGTAAGAGCCCGATCCAGGGTTATACCTATGACCGGGAATCGGGCGAGTTTACCATCTGCCATCTCAAGAACTTTATACAAGTTCTGGCCTCCTGTCCGGAGCTGGAAAAGATCCATATCATCAGCCATAGCCGGGGTACCGATATTGCTACCAGTGCGCTGGGCGAGCTGATTAGTGAAATCCGCGCTGCCCAGCAAAGTCCTCACCAGGAGCTGAAGCTTGGCAATTTCATCCTGGCTGCTCCGGATCTCGATATGGAAGTGGCCATTCAACGATTCGCCACCAAACGTCTGGCATTGGAGACGGATCGAACTACCATGTATGTCTCCGAGAAAGATCGGGCCATCGGCTTATCCGATTGGCTTTTTTCCAGTCAACGCCGATTGGGACAACTTCGAATCCAGGATGTTCCCGATTACCTGATGAAATCGATGCAGTACTTCGACCGGTTCCAGATCATCGACGCCCAGGTCCGCACCGATTCCACCGGCCACAGCTACTTCCATGCCAGTCCCGCCGTCAGTTCCGACGTAATTCTCCTGTTACGCGATAATCTTGCTCCTGGCGCACAAAACGGCCGCCCCCTGATCCCGGTCGATCAGAATTATTGGGAAATCCATGATAATTATCTGCAGGACCGTATGACAAACCCATGAACCTGAGAAGATGAGGAACCTATGGAAAATCAGCAACCACTAGCGGAAGTCGAATATAAACCGCAGGCCACGATTATAACGATTCTGACGGATTATCTCATGGAGGAAGCCGCGATTGGTCAACTGCGCGACACGATAGACCCAATCATTATGGAAAAACCCACCCTCCCGCTGATCTTGAACTTCGGTATGGTTCGGGCGTTATGTTCCAGTGCCATCGGCTATCTGGTGGCACTAAAGAAAAGAATCGAGTCCCAAAAAGGGCGCCTGATTATTTGTTGTGTACAAGATAAAGTCAAAGGTTCTTCCAACGATAAGTTTATTTACGAAATTTTCAAGGTGGTCAAACTCGACCGATATTTTGAGATCTGTCCCAGTGTGCAGGATGCCGTGCACCTTCTTACGGGAACAACAGAGACTTTTTGAGGAACAAAACCTGTGTTTTTCTGGTTACGTACGGTGAGATAGAATAAACCAGTTAGCGTATTTCCAAAAACAAACTACTAAAACAGGATATATTGCAATGACTGAGTCATCAAAAAACAAAATGCTTTCCGGTCATATGGAAGTAGAGAAAGAGCAGGAAGGAATCCTCCGGCTGATATTGGCCGGCCGGCTGGATTCTGACAGTATCGGCGGTCTTTGGCGCAAGGCCCAGCAGGTACTGCAGCAGTCTAAGCCGAAATCCCTGATTGTCGATGCTCGGGAAGTGGCCTATTGTGATGGGGCGGGGGTAAGTCTGCTGCTGAATCTGGCTCATCATCAAAAGAGCGCCCAGGCCGGTTTTGAAATTCAGGGCCTGCCGGAAAAATTCCGACAACTCATGCAGCTATTCGATCCGGGGCAGCCGCCTCCTCTTCCCTCAAAAGTAAATGTCTTCCGTCGCGTCACGGAGGATGTAGGCCGGGCGGTTGCCGCGGCCCTGTCCGATTTACAGACGCTGATTGCCTTTGTCGGGGAGTTAACCGTTACTCTGCTGGGTGTTTTGCTTCACCCCGCTCGGCTGCGCTGGAAAGACGCCTTCCTGATAACCGAATATGCCGGCGCCAACGCCTTTGGGATCATTGCCTTGATGAGCCTGCTGTTGGGCTTGATCCTGGCCTTTCAATCTGCCATCCCCATGGAGCGATTCGGAGCCTCGATTTTTGTGATTGATTTGGTCAGCATCTCGGTCGTGCGGGAACTGGGACCCCTCATCACCGCCATTATCCTGGCCGGACGGACGGGCTCGGCGTTTGCCGCCGAAATGGGAACCATGAAAGTCAACGAGGAACTAAATGCCCTCAATACCATGGGACTGGATCCGGTAAGGTTTTTAGTGGCCCCGCGGGTACTGGCCGCCGTTTTTGTGACCCCCTTGCTGGTCATTTTCGCCAATTTATTCGCTATTGTCGGCGGCTGTCTGGTAATGCAATCCCTGGGATTTACGCTGGTTACCTGTGTGGACCGACTTCAGTCGTCCGTAGGTCTGACGGATATTTTGGGCGGACTTTTTAAATCGCTTGTTTTTGGCTTGCTGGTGGCCGCCATCGGCTGTTTACGGGGGCTGCAAACGGAAACCGGCGCCCAGGCCGTGGGCATTTCCGCCACCCGCGCTGTAGTCAGCGGCATATTTCTGATCCTGATAACGGATGGCGTGTTCGCGGTCTTATTTTACTATCTGGGGATATGAGGTAAGGATAGCCATGGTTGCAGAGCCTATTATACAAGTGAAGAACCTGACGATGGCATACAAAAATAATGTCATTATGGATAATATTTCTTTCGAGGTGCAGCGGGGCCAGCGCTTCGTGATCTTAGGGGGATCCGGCTGCGGCAAGAGCACTCTCTTAAAACACATCATCGGCCTCTATGAACCGGCCAAGGGACAAATCTTGATCGATGGCAAGGATATTGTGATGGCCCAGGGTAAAGAAAGAAAGGCTTTGCTGCGAAAATTCGGGGTAAGTTATCAAAGCGGCGCCCTCTTTGGCTCCATGACTGTGCTGGAAAATGTCCGTCTGGTGCTGGAAGAATTCACTAAATTGCCCAAAGATGCGATGGATTTCATTGCCCGCGTAAAACTGAAACTGGTCGATCTGGCCGATGCCTGCCATAAAATGCCATCGGAACTGAGCGGCGGTATGCAGAAACGGGCGGCCATTGCCCGGGCGATGGCCCTAGACCCGGAGATCGTGTTTCTGGACGAGCCTTCGGCCGGTCTGGATCCCATCACCTCGGCGGATCTGGACCAACTGATCTTGCGTTTGGCCCAGAATCTCAACATTACCTTTGTGATTGTCACCCATGAACTGCCCAGCATCTTCACGGTCTCCGATCATGTCATCATGCTGGACAAAGTGACCAAATCGATCGTCGCCAGCGGCAGACCCGACGAATTGCGCGATCACAGTGAAAACCCGTGGGTACGGCAATTTTTTAATCGCGAACCCTCGGAAAAAACGAATTAGTAAAGGTTCTAAATGTAAGGGAATAGTCCTTTTGTGAGGTACTGTTAAAATGAGTGCTAAAGCCAACTATTTCAAGATCGGATTGTTTGTCATCGTCGCTGTGATTTTATTGATTGCGGCCGTGATTTTCTGGGGTGCCAGTGCCTTACGGCAGAAGAAATATCTGATAGAAACGTACACAGTCGAATCGGTGAAAGGCCTGACTTCCGGCTCCCTGGTGTATTATCAGGGCCTCCAGATCGGTTCGGTCGATTCCATTGGTACGGCTCCGCTCTTCTATAATGTCAAGCTGGACTCCGAATATGCCAAATACCTCATAATCCGTATGACATTAACCCATGAGCAAATTACCTCGCGGAAAGATATTGATCAGTTTTTCAAGGATCTGGTAAAGCAGGGGTACTGTTTTCAACTGAAATCCTCGCCCCTGACCGGCGTGGCCTATCTGGAAGCATCCGTATATGAAGATCGGAAGAATCCTCCGGAATGGACTGCCTGGAAACCCGCATATCCCTATGTCCCATCGGTTCCCAGCCTGATGAGCACCTTGGCGGATTCCGCCGAGACCGTGTTCAAGAAACTGGCGGCTTTAGATGTACAATCGCTGCTGGACAGCACCAAAACTCTGATGGAAGATATGGATAAAGCCGTAAATGAACTTCAGGTTGCCGTCCTGAGAGAGAATATGCAAAAACTCTTCGGTAATGCGGATACTACCATTACGCAATTGAAATCGCTGGTCCGCAGTACCGAGACCACCAAGCCGCCGGTAACAGTGGAAGAGATCATGGTGAATCTGAATAATTCCGTCAGCTCCCTCCAGCTGGCGATTCAGGACGCCGATCTCAAGGGAATCAGCGATAAAGGCCAGAACCTGCTGACCGAATTACGGCAAAGTAACCAGCAGGTGCAATCCCTGCTCCGCAGCACCGACCAGCCCCAAGCCGCCTCGAACCTGGAACAAGTACTGGCCGGCCTGGACGAGGCGATCCGGCAGATCAATTTGCTCCTCCAGTACCAGTATCCCAATATCGATCTGGCGATCAAAAACCTGGTAGATACCTCCCAAAACCTCAAGGAAGGAACGGCAGAGATTAAACAGCAACCCAGCAAACTGTTGTTCAGCGAACCCCCCACTCAATCGGAGACTGTCAAATGAAAAAGAATACCATTCTCACGTTCGTGTTGTTATCGGGTATGTTTACCGTCGGCTGCAATCCAGGCGGTGGTCCCGCCGGTGAAAGGCGCTATTTCCTCCTGGACCTCCAGCGGGAAGGCCAGAAGCTCACCGAGTCCCCCAAAGATATGGTGTTGATGGTCCGGCCCTTTTCCCTGGCCCCGGGCTACCAGCCCAAAGAACTAACGTATCGCACCGGTGAGTTTGAATATGAATCCGACTACTATAACCAATTCGTTACGGACATTGGCCAGCAAATGGCGGAGCAAACCAGAAAGTGGTTGTCCCAATCCGGATGCTGCGCCCATGTGGTTCCTCCGGGCAGTAGCCTGAATGCTACCCATATGCTGGAAGGCAATATCACTCGTCTGTATGGCGATTTCCGGGATAAGGCAAAGGCCCAGGCCTCTATGAGCATAACCTTCTACTTGATTGATATTACCAGCCGGAAGCCGAATGTAGTCTTTAGCGATTCCCTCGACGCCCAAATCCCCATCACCGAAGCCACAACCGAAAGCCTGGTAAAAGCCTATCAAACCGGTCTGCAGCAAATTTTAGAAAATCTCGAAAAAAAGATGGTGCAAATGAATTTGGCAACTTCAACGTGAAGGCTACAAAAAGGTTTTATTCAATCATATGCCTATGGCGCGGGCGCTGCTCACCGCGAGTACAGCTATGGTAACGAGGCTACCGTGGCCCGCGGCAAGGACGGTGTGTGCTATAAAATAGTCGAGAAAAAAACCTGTTCCATTAGGTCTGGCTGAACGACCCATGGGTTGTGCCACCTTTTGAAACGGGCGGATTGAATGAAAAGTCTAACCATCTAGGAATACGATTATGCCATTGGTTCAAATACTTGATCGCTAATAGCCGACGTCGCGGCAGCAGCGGTCCTAAAAACAAGGTGGTGGTCGGTAGCGTGAATGCGAATAGACTTCACTGGTACAGAGCGAGTGAAAGGTTGGCCCGACTGGACCGGAAGTGGCTGAGCCACCTGATCACCCGTTATGAAAAACCAGAGAATTTCAAACAGGCTCTCGAGAGAAGACCCGATGACATCAAGGTTGTCATTCAGTTCTTTGAAATGTGATCTGGGTCCAGTCGTGCTCAATGCTTTATAACCAGAAAAGGATTTGCACACCATGAAAAATAGGAACCGTCAACGCTTCCCTTGGCGGCTATGTTTGTCCGAACTCGTCGGTACGGCACTGTTGGTGTTGGTGGGCTTGTCGCTGGTCATTGTGATGTTTGGTTCCGGAAGCCCGATTTTACAGATTTTGCCGAATGAAGGAGTACGAAGACCGATTACTGGTTTTCTGTTTGGCACGACCTATAATACTCCCCAAAAACTGGGCGCTGGAATAGGGTAATTTAAGATGGATTTGTCCCCTGGACCGATAAGTAAAGGAACCGATACAGGAGACAAATGGCATGAAAGGCAAACGACGAAATTATAGTACGCAGTTTAAGGTGGATATAGACTGTTGTCATGCCCAAACCACCGGTGTTTCGTAAACGGGTAGAATGGCCCATTAGTTCCTGACGTATCAACGGATCTACATTGGCCTCCTGCAACGAGGTGGCAAACATGTGCCTGAGCAATTTAGGGCAAGTGAGGTGTGGTAAACCGATGGTTGATGTTAATTTCATGAATTCCACGCGTAAAATAGTCTCTTTTATGGCACCGGCATCTCGCCATAGGTTTTTTGCAATCCTGGCTTCCTCAAAGCGGTTCGGTTATATGTTTCACCGTGAGACAGTTTGCCAGATTCCACTCGCCGTGATAGTTCAATTGGCAGTTGCCTCCGGTCGCAACCGGATAAAATCGGTTCATTTCCATTTGCATTAAATCGCTTCCGCAGAAACAAAGGCCCATGCTGTCGGCCTTGCAATATACGATGGAACACTTCAGCGAGCTCAGGAATGATGGGAATATCACGCTCGTTTCGTGTCTTGGTTCGCCAAGTAAGGTCCGGCTTATTGCGAATCCGAATAATCCCCTGTTTCACATCGACGTCATCAGGTAGCAACAGATGTACTAATTCGCCTGGTCGCAGACCAGTCAGGGCCATGGTCAGGAAAATAGGAAACTGCCAATCATCACATGCCTGCCAGAAAGCCTCCTCCTGTTCGGGAGTAAATAGTTCGATTGGTTTGGCATCATCAATAGGAATGCGGCCCAGATTTAGTTCTGCAAATGGATTCTCATGATAAGGGGGCAAGTGGCGATGTTTGGCCGCATAATTAAACAAAGATCGGCATGTCTCCAGGATAAAAATAACACCTTTATCCCGAAGCGATCTCCTAGCCCGCATTTCTCACAGTATGAAGAAAAAGCAGGGGCGAGAGGGATAAAAGAAGCAGAGCGGCCGGATAATCGAGGGGAGAGGTGGAAAGAAGGGAGGAAG
>CAZOMV010000033.1:0-50463 GCA_964580995.1 uncultured Pirellulales bacterium | reverse complement strand
CTGTCCGAAGGGGGCTTTACAGGCACGGAACTATATGTTATAATATATATAACCCGACCAGATGTCCGGTGTACAGATCAGCCATCCCCCCTGTGGCTGTGCGGGCTCCCGCCCGCCGCCGGACATCACCCTTTTTTGTATTCACCACGAAGTTCACGAAGGAAAAGCATTGCAAAATAAGTAGTTATGGGAAATTCGCAGTTTTTTCTTGTTTGTCGGGCCGGCCATGGGTATTATGGAATTTGTTCTTAAAAGTGCGGTGTTAATAGAAAAAAGTTGGCAGAGATTGATGGCTATTTTACGGGAGCCGTTAATATGACGCTTCCGCCGGGCGCTGCGGAGTGGGCGAAAAAGGGAGAGATTACGAAAGTATCCCGCCAAGGCGCGAAGAAAAAAAATAGGAGACAGGAAATAATGATGGAAACCACGAAGGCCACAAAGAACGCGAAGGTGGAAGAGGAAGAGAAGATAAATGGAACCACGGACCGGCAACGCCGGTTTTAAAACCGCCCCTGGCGGAACGGATGGCACAGATTAAAGATTTATTTGTTTTTTTAAAAATCCGGGTAATCGGGGTAGTCTGCGGTTAAAATATTATGGCAGGAATGGAGGTTTTGGTTTGGGAGTTTGGGAAAAGAAGATAATTAAAAGGTTTCACGTCGGCGAGCGAGTTGCCGACTCTACTGGACTATAAAAACATCAAAAGATTGTATTGAATATTTTACGATAATTTTAAAGAAGTTTAGTGTCATCGCAATGATTTGTTTTAGAATAATATCACACAAAACAAGTATTAAAGATAAATGTTTAAAGATTAGCAGATTCAATTATGAAGAGCAATTTATCAAAAATAGTTTATGAAGCAGGCCAAAGGCTTGTAGCTTCAAATAGTGATCTTGCTGAAGCACTAAACAATAATTTGAATCAGTTGCTAAAATGGCCTTTTCGAGCGGCCACTGGATTTATCGAAGATTTTGAAGGGCAAAAGACGGACGTGTTTGGCACACTTATTTATACCACTTCTCAATCCCAGCCTTTGACAGATTCAGCGAATTATAAAGCGGATAATGTTGCATGTGTTATAGATGTCTATAGAAGTATCAATGTAGAACAATTACGGTTTGCATATGAACGGATTGCGTGTGCGAAAAGACTTAAAAAGACGCCAATGCCAGATACGCCTGGTATTCCAACAACAAATATTACATTGGGAATAATCTTCGCATTTGATTCCGTGGTGCCGATTGAGGCGTTAGCAGAAGAAATTGATCGGTTGAATAGGCAACACCCAAACCGCGAATGGACTGACATGGTAACTATTTTGCCAAAAGGCATAATAAACTATGCAGTCCAATTTCCAGGTGCAGGAATAAGTGGTGACTATCTTCCACCTGCTGAGGGTGCATTAAAACTTTTTACACCACCAATGTACATAACCCTTATTGTGAGACCTACCGGTCAATTTAGTTTTAACAAAATGTTATATTTCATTGTAGGACATCTTAATATCTTTTCGCCTGGAGCAAGACTGCCAAACTACAATAAAATCTTAGAAGGTACTCCAAATAACGGAATGGTTATTACTGGTTATCAATATAATCTGAGCGGAGACCTTATGCCCGTGCCACGGCAGTTTTATAGTGATCGATATATCCCGCCACGCCCATATTTAATTAAAAACAAAGAGGGTGATATTTTAGCAACACTGAGTTTTATCCCTTGGCAAGATGGGGGAGTGATACTGCTCAAAGGAAAATATCCGCTTGATACAATGTTAATTATGCTTGGAGAAAAAGCGTTAAAGCGAGGAGGTATAGTAAAGCAGAATGGACTTCAAATTTCTTATGTACTGCCAATTACACGTGAAAACTTCTTGCAAATGTTACAAAGAATTCAGAATGAGCTCAAATTAATTGTAAAATTAGAACCATCAAAGTTTGTTATACAGAAGATTTCAGATGAAGGTACCCGATCACCATTTATCGCACGTTTGCATGTTGGAATTATGAATCTGAGGGATATGGTCTTTCCTGACGATGTATTACGGAAAAAGTTCGATGAACCATATGAGAAAATTATTGAAACTCTGTTAAATGCCCGTAGAACCTCGCAGAATATCAGTCAAATAATTAATAATCACATTAACAAGCTGACGGAGGGACAAATTGGATATTTGCGTGGTAATTCAATTCAAATTACAGAAACGATTGATAGTGAATTACGCAGAGAGGCCGAAACGTTTGTTAATAGTTCTGTACGTGTCCTGAAATACGGTATGCAAGAAATAACCAAAATTCTAGGAATTGATATTGGATTTTTGTTCAAGAAACAAAATTCATTTGAGAAAGAAATAGAAATTCTAAAAAAAGATGAGCCACTGTTAGCTATATATTTAAAGGAAGCTCGGAAATGGTCCGAACAACTACTTGACGTACGAAATGACATCGAACATAAGGGATGGAGTTTACCTAAAATGAGGTACCATGAGAGTTCTGGAATTATTAAGGCAGAAGAACCGGCGGTCGCAGGTCAGAAAGTAACAGAATTTACAAAATTCATTCTGGATCGATTAATTTGTTTCGTTGAGGAAGTTATAACGCATTGTTTAAAGGAAAAAATGCCAGAAAGTATTACTGTAACTGAGATTCCACTATCAAGTAGAAAAGTTGATATCCCGAAAAGGTTTGAGATAACACTTGTAAATGGTGGACTGCCTGTATGGAATATTGCTTACCATCAATGTTCATTTGAGGAAAATTAAATAATTGATGAAGAATTTCGCTTCTTTTCATCCGTGCCTTTATGGTTAAAAAATAAATTGCTATTCTCGTAAAAAACGCAGCGACCGGCGGAAACGTCAGTTGGGGGTAATGCTCGCGGCGAGAATGGTGCAGGCTGGCCTGCAAACCAGTTGCACCCTACTTGACTTTACTATGAAAAATCCGAAATGATAAGATCAATAACATAACGAAAGGAATATTTATGAATGGAACACAAAAGAAGGTATTATGGGTGGTTATTGCCATTATCTGTTTGATGGCGTTATTTCCTGTCAGAGCCAGCAATGATGGTGTAAGAGCCAGAGGATTTCTTTATCATGAAAAAATAACGATCCGTAGAAACCAATGTTCATTCAGCTATTCTGCCGGTGTCGATTTAGCAACCCTGATTGCCCAGATGCTGCCCGTTCTTGCCGTCGGTGCTGGCCTGATTGTTAGTTTACATGGTAAAAATAGCAAATCGACGGCTTCCTCCTAATGATAGAATATGATTAAATTTCAGCAGAAGCTATATTTCTTTCCCAAAATGGTGCGATCCGGCAATAGAACCTGCAGGACAAATGGGGCATATGGGACATATGGGACGCGAGGCGAAGAGAAAATGATTTGAGATTTCAGAGGAAGAGAAGATGGATTCATAGCAGGCGACAGGGGAATCGACCCCCTTACTGACGTGCGGGGCTTGGATAGGAAGAGGGGGAAAAAAGCGGTTTTGGGGGGGAAAATTTTCTTTTCTTTTGCGGGGGAGGGGGTATAGTAGGGTTGTAAGTTAAACGGGAATAGGATGTTAGGGTATTGCTAGTGATGGAGAGATGCGGTTATGGATAGAAAGGGAAAGCGAATGCAGGTGAGTGGCCCTTGGGGGCGGGAATGGCTGGTGTGGCTGGTGCTTTGGGCGGCTGGGGTGCCGGCGGCGGTGGCGGAGCAGGAGACGCTGGAGAATTCGGTGGTGCTGATTCTCTCGGTGAAGCAGGATTACGATTATTCCACGCCCTGGAATCAGATGGGCATGTCGCAGGGGAGCGGGTCGGGGTTCGTAATCGAGGGCAAGCAGATTCTGACCAATGCCCACAATGTCAGCAATTATCGTTATGTGGAGGTGAAAAAGCAGAATACGGCCAAGCGGTATCCGGCCCAGGTGACGTTTGTCGCGCATGACTGCGACCTAGCGATCCTGACGCCGTCGGATGCGAGTTTTTTTGACGATATGATCCCGCTGGAGATGGGGGGGATCCCGAAGGTGAACTCGGTCGTCTCGACGTGCGGGTTCCCGATGGGCGGGGAGCATGTATCCGTTACGGAGGGGGTGGTGTCGCGGATTCAGATGGATTTTTACAGCCATTCGGGCGCGGATTCGCACCTGGTGGTGCAGACGGACGCGGCGATCAATCCGGGCAACAGCGGCGGACCGGTGATGCAGGACGGCAAGGTGGTCGGGGTGGCCTTTCAGGGGCTGGCAGGCGGGGATAATATCGGGTATATGATACCCACGACCGTGATCCGGCATTTTCTGGAGGATATCGGCGACGGGAAATATGACGGGTATGGTTCGCTGGGGTTTCAGTTTTATCTGGGCCTGCACAGCCCGAGCTACAAGGAATATTTGCAGGTGCCGGAGGATCAGGAGGGGATTGTGGTGATCAAGACCATGATGCACAGTTCCATGGAGGAGATGTTCAATCCGGGGGATGTGATTACGCGGATCGACGAGTATGATATCGATAATGACGGGAAGGTCTGGATCGACGGGCTGCGGGTCCATATGTCGGAGGTGATCGAGCGGAAGCAGTTGGGGGAGAAGGTGAAGCTCACCTGCTATCGGGCGGGGGAGAAGCTGGAGCAGGAGGCGACGATCGCCCTGAACCGGCCGGTGCTGGACTTTGCCCGCCGGTACGATGCCCCGCCGCCGTATGTGGTCTATGCGGGGCTGACGTTTGTGCCGCTGACGCGGAATTATCTGGAGACGTGGGGGCAGAACTGGATCCGGGATATTCCCTACTATCTGCGGTACTTGTTTGTGTTTTCGTCGGATTTGAATACGGACCGGGAGCGGAAGGAATATGTGGTGATGTCGGAAATTCTGCCCGATGCGGTGAATTCGTATGCCGATGCCTTCCAGCATCTGCCGGTCAAGAGTATCAATGGCCAGCCGGTCTGGAGTATGGCGGATGTGTATCAGGCGGTGGAAACGGCGGAGAACGGATATTGCACCATCGAGTTTATGGGGGACGACCGTCCGCTGATTATTAACGCGGAACAGGCCCGTGCCCGTCAGCAGGAAATATTGGCCAAATACCGGGTGCCCGCTCCGGCCCGACTGGAGAATCCACAATGAAAAAATTACTACTACATATAATGCTCGTTACGGCAGCGGCGGTGATGCTGCTGTCAATCCCGGTGCAGGGGGCGGAGCTGGGTGCGCTGAGTGAGTCGCTGAAGGATTCGCTGGTGTATCTGGAATTGTCCGGCTATGCCTACGATCAGGCGCGGCCGTGGCGGCATCAGGAGGTTAGCAGCGGGTCCGGGTATGCCTGCGCGGTGGGAGAGTATGAGGTATTGACCAGCGCGTATAATATGAAGAACAGCGCGTATATCCGAGCCCGGCGATATGGGCAGAATGAATACATTCCCGCCAAGGTGAAGGTGATCGATTATGAATGCAACCTATGTCTGCTGGAGCTGGACCGCCAGGCGATGACGGCGCCGCTGCGGCCGGTTGCCTTCGGGCCGGACTTCCGGCAGGGAGCGGAAATTGAATTTTACTGGCTGGCGGAGGAAGGGCGGATTTATAACGGGCGGGGCTATATCGATCATGCCCGGGTGGAGGATTCGGTGACGTCCTATGCCCAGTTTTTGCTGTTTGTGATTACCAATGCGTCGCGGCCGACCGGGCTGGCGGAGGTGTTTTTTCTGGACGGCCAGCCGATCGGGCTGGGCTGCTGGTATAAGAGCGGGTCCGACGAATCGGGGGTGATACCCGGCGAGATTATCAATACCTTTCTGGACGGCGCCCGCGGGGAGAAGTATGCCGGTTTTGCGGCGGCGGGTTTCGATGCGGATGAGCTGCTGGACCCGACCATGCGCAATTACCTGAAGATGCCGGCGGAGATGAAATCGGGGGTCTATGTGAAAGAGGTGTACACGGTGGGCAGCGGCTGCGAGACGCTCAAGGCCCAGGATGTGATTCTGGCGGTGAATGGCGTGGGGATCGATGCGCGGGGGCAGATCCAGCATGAGCGATACGGGCAGATCGGGTTTCATCATCTGCTTACCAGCCTGACGGCGGGGCAGCCGGTTTCCTTTACCGTCTGGCGCGAGGGGCAGCAGATGCAGGCGGAGGCGGAGTCGAAAGCGATTCCCGCCGGGGCGATGCTGGTACCGTATTACGAATATGACCGGCAGCCGGAATATATCGTGGTGGGCGGGTATATCCTGCAAAGGCTGACGCGGGAGTATATGAAGGTGTGGGGCGAGGGCTGGAGCGGGAAGGTGTCGGCGCATCTGTACCACTATTATCAGGACCTGGCTTTCCTGCCGACGGAGCAGCGCCGCGAGGTGATCGTGCTCAGTTATGTACTGCCGGCGGATATCAACCAGGGATATAAGGACTTGCGGCAGATGGTGGTCAGCAAGTTCGACGGCAAGGAAGTGAGCCGTTTACAGGATATCGCCGAGGCGCTGCAGGCCGGGGCCATGCTGCGATTTCACACGATTGAATTTGAGCTGAATAATCCGCTGGTCGTGATTCCCACGAATGAGTTGGCCGAAGCGGATGCCCTGATCTCGAAACGGTATGGTGTGGATCCATTGATGCATATTGAATAAGGGGATGAAAGGTGAATTTCGGGGTAACGGATAAAAAGCAGCGGCAGTTGGAGGAGCGGATGGGCAGGCTGTCGCTGCGGGAGGCGGACCTGGAGGAGAAATTTGTCCGGTCCTCCGGCCCCGGGGGCCAGAAGGTCAATAAGTCCGCCACCTGCGTCTATCTGAAGCACCGGCCCAGCGGCCTGGAAGTCAAAATGGGCAAGGAACGTTCCCAGGGGCTGAACCGCTACTACGCCCGCAAGCGGCTCTGCGAACTGCTTGAAGAACAAACTTTGGGCGACCAAAGCCCCGCCGCCCTGGAATCTGAAAAAATCCGCAAACAAAAACAGCGGCGGAAAAGACGGGGTAAAAACAAATCAATTGAACAAATATAATACAGATCTGGAAAGCTTAGCGAATGAAGAAAATTATAATAATAGTGACAGCATTAATCATAGCAACTATATGCGTATCATATCCTTTTATAAGTATGTTCAAATCTATTAAAAAATCGGTTTCTCAGATGCAGGAAACCGAACAAAAGATGCGTTCTTCTGTGTATTTTCAGGAAGCCGCCCGACAACTTGCCATTTATTGTCAATCGGTAAATACTGAAATTGATGACCAAAATATCGGTCACTTTCTGTATCCCAAAATTATTCAGGAATTACATCCCTTTTATGGTCATATTTCTCCGAAAGGTGCTCGTGTAACAATAGGTGGTGGTTTTTATCCCTTGGGATATTTTCTCGAATTAAACCAGGAATTATCAGATGAAAAGACCAATGCCTGGGATCTTTATATATATACAGAGAGTGGAACCAATCCATTGTATTCGTTGAAATTAGATAAAACAGAAAAGATTCCCTTTGATAAGTTTGTCCAAATAGCCGTAGATGAATATGATAGATGCCTTGGGGAAAAACCTGATTCCATGGATCTGCATACTGCCAAAATACATCATTTGTTGTTATTTGGAAAACAGGATTTAGCATATAGCGCATGCGAAAATGCGATAAAACAGAATCCCAAGTACTGGTGGCCCCGATTAACTTTGGCATTAATTGAATCTGCTAGTGATAAAAATAATGCGTATAATACCTTTTCAAGTTGGACCGACAATAATCCTGATTTTACTCATTATTTTTATCTGGCTTATTTTTGCTACTTGGAACAGCGAATGCCTGAATTTGAAGCGGCAATCAAAAAAGCCCTAGAACTTCCTTTAACCACGGATGAATACGATTCGTTCAATGTGTATTATTTTGGATGGAATATGGCTGTAATGGCTTATCATACTAAAAACACGGAACTAATTATATCCATCTGTGACGCAATGGAAGATCCCAAACGTGAATCCGAGAGGGCAACTTCCGGGGATCATTGCATTGATTTTGCCAAATTCAAATCCAGCCTGGAATCTGGTGATACAGTTACTATTAATAAATGGATTGGTGATAGAGATATTTTTGATCCGTATCAATCCGATAATACAAATGCAATTCAGCCTATCACAATAGGAAAACATATTTTCCCAATCATGAGTAAGGAGTGAAAAAGCGGTAGAAAAAAGTTCTAGCTGTAATTCAATGGTGTAGTTAACCGAAACATGTATCGATAAGGAGTAAGTTATGGAAAAGCATATAAAGGACATAGTAATTTTAAGTTTTTCTTTTTTTGTTACTGTAGGAATATTGGGCTGCAAAAAATCCGCCGAGCCCGCCGGGAATGTTCAGGAGTTACCCGGCGTATTGAGTGTGGGCACGCAGGCGCCGGATTTTACGCTGGGGGATCAGGATGGCAATTTGGTCCGGCTGGCGGATTTTCGGGGCAAGAAGAATGTGGTGCTGATTTTTTATCCCGGCGATGATACGCCCGGCTGCACCAAGCAGCTTTGTGCGGCCCGGGATGATTATGCGGCGTACCAGGCGGCTGAGGCTGTCGTGTTCGGCGTCAATCCGCAAAGCCCGCAGTCCCACAAGGATTTCATTGCCAAAAACAATTATCCCTTTCCCCTGCTGGTGGATCAGGATATGAAGGTGGCTGCCCTGTATCGCTGCCAGGGCGATCAGAAGAATGTCCGCACCGTTTATGGCATCGACAAGAACGGCACGATTGTCTTTGCCCTGCCGGGTATGCCCGAAACGGCGGAAATCCTGAAATCCTTGCAAAAATGACGCCAGCGTCAAAAGCTCTTCGACCCCTTGTTATTGGAAAGCCAGAACTGTTTTTGGATGACAATATCGACTTTTGGCGGTACCGACAAAATAATCTGGTTCAACCTGATAAAAGGCTATCCGGGTCGAAGGCGGCAGGGGTTTGGGCTGCCAGTGGGGCGTTGACCACCTATAATTGACGGCTATGACCCCGGTAAAATCGGCTAATCAGCAAACCCACTAGTAAGATGGACAGGGTGCCGAAGACGGGGATCAGAAAGGCGTGAAACGGGCTGGAGAGCCTGGCGAGGGAGCCTTGTAAATACGGGGAGATACTCATCCAGCAGATGACGAGGATGCCGATCATCACGGCGATGACGGCTGGCGGATTGGAGGCTTTACGCGAGATGAGTCCCAGCAGGAACAGGCCCAGCATCCCGCCGCCAAAGATACCGGAGAGCGTCCACCAGGCATCCAGGGCGCTGGTGATATTTAGCAGCAGAAAAGCCACACCGGTACCGAGTATCCCCCAGACGATGGTGCTGCCCCATAAAATCCGCATGGATTGTTTTTCGGTAGCGTCTCGATTGACGTATCTCTGATAATAATCGCGCAGGAGCAGCGTGGCGGAGGAATTCAGACTGGTGGAGATGGTGCTCATGGCGGCGGCGAAAATAGATGCGATCAAGAGACCGGTGATCCCCTGGGGCAGTTCAGCGCCAATGAAATGCGGGAAGACTTTATCGCCTATTTCGTCATTGGTTAGCCGGCCCGCCTTCTGCGCGACCATTGTTTCATACTGGTCGGTATCGGTCCGAGTGATTCCTTCCGCGGCCAGTTGCTGAACGGCTACCGCTTCTTTCACCTGATCCAGTTTCTGCGGATGGGTATGATAATAAGCGAACAGTTCGGTCCCAATGAAAAAGAACACAAAGGAAACCGGCAGGTAAAGCAAACCGCCCAGCCAGACACTTTTACGAGCTTCGCGATCCGAGCGGGAAGCGATGTATCGCTGGACGTAATTCTGGTCGATCCCGAAATTTTGCAGATTCAGAACTACGCCATAGACCAAAACCACCCAGAACGTGGCGCTCGAGAAAGAAAGACCAAAGCTGCCCAGGCTAAACTTGTGGTATTCCATGCCAAGGGTAAAGACCTGGCTGGGGCCACCGGGCATATCCGCCAGCATGACCAGGGCGCATAGGACGGCTCCGGCCACCAATACGAATGCTTGAAAGGCATCCGTCCAGATCACCGCGACAATTCCACCCACAAAGGAATAGATGGTAACGGAAATGCCCGTGACCAAGATGATGATCCGGATATCCCAGCCGAGCAGGACGCTGAGAGGCAGGGCCATCAGATACATGACGGCTCCCATACGAGCCAGTTGCGTCAAGAGGTAAAACGCGCCGGCGTAGATTCGTGCCCAGGGGCCGAAACGATGCTCCAGGTGGGCATAGGCGGAAATCTCGCCGGTCCGGCGGTAATAGGGCAGAAAGAACCGCACGGCGATCCAGGTGGCAATCGGCAGGGAAAGACTAAAAACAAAGGGATTCCAATTGGTGGCAAAGGCCTTGCCGGGCAGAGCCAGGAAGCTGATGCTGCTCAAATAGGTGGCAAAAATCGAAAGGCCGCAAACCCAGCCGGGCAGGGTACGCCCGGCGGCGGTAAAACCTTCGGTGGAGCGGCTTTTGCGGTAAAAGTAAAAACCGATGGACATGGTCGCCAGAAAATACAAACCCAGAACGGCCCAGTCCAGGGAGGAAAAGTTATTTTGCATTTTTCAATTATACCTTTTCTCGGAATTGTTGTTTGTTTTTTGTGAACACATAACTTACGCCAGCGTCAAAAACTCGTCGTCCCCTTGTTATTGGGAAGTCAGAGCTGTTTTAGGAAGTCAATATCAACTTTTGGGGGTTCCGTCATAATTTTCTTTTTCGAACTGTTCCAGAAATTCGATAATCGCATGGCGGCTCTGGGGTAGATACGGCGATAAGGGCGGAGCGACATAATCGCTGCAAATACCCCGGCAGGCCAGGGCAATTTTCAGGCCTTTAATGACGCCGGTCGAATATTGGTCGTGATGGTATAAATGCCCGGCCAGCCGGCGTACTTGATTTTGTAATTCATTACTTCTGGACTGATCCCCCCGGCTGGCAGCCTGGTATAGATTGACATACAGTTGGGGAAACAGATTGGCCCCACCGCAAACCCCGCCGTGCGCTCCCAGGAAAACCGCCGGTTCGAGGAGTTCTTCCGGCCCAACTAAAATGGACCAATCGGGTCTTTGCTGTAATAAGCCTATAAGTTCTTTCAAGTAATTCATATCGCCGGAACTGTCTTTTACGCCCCAAATCAAAGGGATTTCCGTTAAGGCCCGTACGGTTTCCACACCAAATTCCACTTTGGTATTGCCGGGGATATTATATAGAAAAACAGGAAGCGATACTTGCGAAACCACGGTTCGAGTATAATGTAACAGTTCGGATTGCGTGAGCGGATAATAATAGGGAGTCGAAAGGACCACGGCTTCCGCCCCGGCCTGTCCGGCGTGATGGGCCATACGGATCGATTCGGCCATGGAGGTATCGGTTATGCCTACGAAAACCGGCACGCGATGATTTGCCTGGCGACAGGTATGTTCCACCAGTTCCCTGCGCAGCCGGGCGCTTAAGCTCTGCCCTTCCCCGGTGGTTCCCAAAATAAAAATGCCGTACACACCTCCGGCAATGACATGTTCGATCAGGCGTTCCAGGCCGTTGGCATCCAGTTCGTCCTGGGCAAGCAGGGGAGTGAGCAAGGGGACGAGAATGCCCCGGGGCTGGATATTTGCATGGCGGGCCGTTGACGGATGGATTTCAGATGGAATGGGTTGCGGTTTCATCAGGCTTTTTTGATATTCCTTTCTTTATGATGATTGAAATTTTGCAAAACCTCAGTTTTGATTTTCCGGTCGGCGCTGCGTGGATGCGCGCAGAACCGGGATGACGGGTATAACAATCTGGGTGGATCGCGATAATTCTCCGGTTAACTGGCGGAACAAGAGACGCATGGCTTCTTCGTGCATATTATACTGGGATTGATTGAAAGTACTCAGGGGCGGGTCCATGTAGGGGGATTCGGGGTAATCGCCGGTCCCAATCACGGCGATATCGCGCGGGATCTGCAATCCTTTTTCTTTTATGGCGTGATAGGCCCCAATCGCCAGAGAGTCCATCACCGAATAAAGACTATCGATCGGATTGCTTTTCGATAACGTTTCGGACATGGCCTCGCAGGCATCTTTGGCGGTAAAACCCCGGCAGATGATTTCCACGGGCGGCTGGCCGGTCAGAATTTGCACCTGCCGGCTGAATCCCTGCACTCTTCCCTGTGTAGATTGGGTAAGCAACACCGGTCTTAAAATAGCCATTCCGCGGCTACCGGTACCCCAAAGGATTTCCGCCGCCTGCGCGCCGGTTGCCTCCGGCATATCCCGAACGGAACTGTAGTTGGGAATGTCCCGGCCGATTAATACCACCGGCACCGACATCGGATGGCGTGCGAGAAACTGGTCGTCTTCCGGCAGGGTGTTGGCGATAACCGCGGCGTTAAAATGGCTGCCATCCAGCAAAGCCGGCAATTCCCGAAGACGCCCGGCGTGGAACATATCCACGGTGGTGGTGACGGACAAATCCTTATAAGCCGTTTCCTGATTGACTTTCTGGACGGCGGTCAAGGCTCCGCTGATCAGGGGCAAAGGGGCCTCGAAAGAAGTAATAATGGCGACGATAATCTGGCTGTGGCCGCGTTTGGAGCCTAAGTGGCGGGCGGCGAGATTGGGCAGATACCCGGTAGTACGGGCCGCCTCCTGGATGCGCCTTACTGTCTCGGCTGAGATTCTTCTTTCCGCATGGCGGTTATTTAGCACCGTGGAGACCGTGGCGGTAGAGACTCCGAGCTGCTTAGCCAGGCCAACAATGGTTAATAGTTTTGGGGATTTCATTGTAATTAGCTAAAACGATTTTTCTTATTTATTTCCATTCACGCATTGGTGACAATTATGTCAAAATATTTTTCGGCTGGCAAGAACTATTTACAAAATAATTATAATCATATATATATTAATTATTTATATCGTTATCTGGCGGATAACAAAAGCAGCATTGACAAGACGCATTGAATGCTATATAAGATTGACGCGAAACAGTATTGGAATAAACAGGAAATTAGAAATAATGTTTTAGCAGTCAGGAGCCACATTCATGAACACCGGTTTTATAAACATGGGATCTGCGATTCGATATTTATTTTTGACACTGATGATTGCAAGCCCGGCCTTTGCTGAACCAGCCGCGGCAGAAAAACCAGACTGGCAACGCATTAAATATAATCATCCGGGGCTGGTGGTGGATTTGGGGGTGGGTTTATGGGCCTGGCCGCTGCCGATGGATTACGATGGGGATGGGGATCATGACCTGGTCGTTTTGGGTCCGGATAGGCCTTATAATGGCATTTATTTTTTTGAAAACACGGAAGGCCAGGTGAAAATGCCGGTCTTTAAGGCTGGGGTAAGGATTTCACGCGGCATTCCGAACTTGCAGCCATCGTATGTGAATGGACAGGTGCGGCTGTTGTCGCCCGGCACCGAATACCTGGATTTTCGAAACAACCAGTTTACCTCTTCGAAAAAATTGGGATTGCCGGCGAACGTGCATAACAACAAGGTCCGGGCCAATCAATGGAAATATGCGGATTTTGACGGCGATAACCTTCTGGACCTGGTGGTGGGAGCGGAAGACTGGACGGACTATGGCTGGGATAACGCCTTCGATAAGACCGGGACCTGGATACGCGGGCCTTTGCATGGGTATGTCTATTTTTTGCGAAATCTGGGGACCGCTGAAGAGCCGAAATACGCCGAGCCGGTGAAGATACAAGCCAATGGCAAGCCGATGGATGTCTATGGTATGCCTTCCCCGAATCTGGCGGATTTTGACGGGGATGGCGATCTCGATATGATCTGCGGCGAATTTGTGGATAAATTCACCTGGTTTGAAAATATCGGTACCCGCACGGAACCGCGTTATGCGGAGGGGAAATATCTAACTCATGCAGGAAAAGCAATCCAGATGGATCTGTGTATGATGGTACCGGTAGCGATGGACTGGGATCGTGACGGGGATGTGGATTTGATTGTCGGGCAGGAGGATGGCCGCGTGGCCTTTATGGAACACACCGGCCAGATGATTGCGGGAATGCCCCAATTTCTGCCGCCCCGGTTTTTTCAGCAGCAGGCGGATGATCTGAAATTTGGCGCCCTGGCCACCCCTTTCAGCTTCGACTGGGATGGGGACGGCGATGAGGATTTGATTTGCGGCAATACGGCCGGGTATATCGGCTTTATAGAGAATCTGGATGGCGGCAATCCGCCCCAATGGGCCGAACCGAAATATCTGGAAGCCGATAATCAGGTAATTCGAATTATGGCCGGGCCGAATGGTTCCATCCAGGGGCCGTGCGAAGCCAAATGGGGCTATACCGTTTTGAATGTGGCCGACTGGAATCAGGATGGTTTACCGGATCTGGTGGTGAATTCGATCTGGGGTAAGGTGGTCTGGTACAAAAATGTCGGGGCGAAAAACCAGCCCAGGCTGGCGGCCGCCCAGCCTATCGAGGTAGAATGGCCGGCTGCGCCGCCCAAGCCGGCATGGAACTGGTGGGACCCGGCAGGGAAAGCTCTGGCGACCCAATGGCGGACCTCGCCGGTGATGCTGGATTATAATCAGGATGGTTTGAGCGATTTGATTATGTTGGATCATGAGGGCTACCTGGCGTTGTTTCTGCGCGAAAAAAGGAATGATACGCTGGTGCTGCTGCCGGGCCGGAGAATCTTCCAGATGGCAAAAGAAATGAAAGAGGCTGAGCTGGTTTCGGTGGAGTCGATGCGATTAAATGCCAATATCGCGGGGGGAAGCGGCCGGAGAAAATTTTGTTTGGCGGACTGGGACCGGGATGGTAAGATTGATATCTTGATAAACAGTAAAAATATTGATTTTTTGCGTAATATAACGCAGAAAAATGAGGAGCCGGTGTTTTATAACATGGGGTTGATTGGCGAGCGCGTGCTCGCCGGACATACGACCTGCCCTACCGTGGTGGACTGGAACCGAGATGGCAAGCCGGATCTTTTGGCTGGTGCGGAGGATGGCCGCTTTTATTATTTGGAAAATCCCTACTGATGGTCCGGTTCCAGGTAAGCGCAGGATGGAATCCATGATGTATAGGTTATTGCCGAAAGGATAAAACATGAAGCAATGGTATGAAGAATTATTCACCGACTATGCCGACCACTATGACAAGGAGGTATTCACCCAGGGAACCGTCGGCGAATGCGATTTTATCGAAAAGGAGATCCGCTCCGACAAATCCGTGAAGATACTGGATATCGGCTGCGGCACCGGCCGCCACGCCATCGAACTGACCAGGCGGGGTTATACGGTAACCGGGATTGATCTATCGGAATCACAGTTGCAGCATGCCCGCCGCAAGGCCGCGGCGCAGTCACTGACCATCGACTTCCGCCAGCATGACGCCCGGGTTCCACATTTCACGAAAGCCTTTGACCTGGTGATCATGCTCTGCGAGGGCGGCTTCTCCCTCATGGAGACCGACGAAATGAATTTCCAGATCCTCCGGAACGCCGCCGCCGCCCTGAAGCCGCGCGGAAAATTCATCTTCACCGCCCTGAACGGCCTGTTCCCGCTCTTCCACTCCGTCAAGGATTTCTTCGACGCTGCCAAAAACGAGGGCGGCGCCGCCCCCCAGAACCTCACCTTCAACCTGCTCACCTTTCGCGAAAACTGCACCCTGGAGGTCACCGATGACCTGGGCCACCAGAAAACGCTGCATTGCTGTGAAAGGTACTACGTCCCTTGTGAAATCACCTGGCTGCTGAAATCGTTGGGCTTCCAGACTATCGATATCATTGGGGCTAAACTCGGCGCCTTCAGCCGCAGCGATACTCTGACAACGGAAGATTTTGAAATGCTGGTAATCGCGGAAAAAGGATAAAATATCTGGAATTCAGTGGTACACACTAACCCAGGCAAAGTGTGTAACTTGGTAAGGAGCCATAGAATGAAACCGTCCCGTCGAACATTCCTGCAGGGGGTAACCGGTCTTGGCGCTTTAACTGCTTTTGCCGTGAATACTCCCATCGTCCCGGCCCAAACTGGCGAGAACGAAGAGGAAGATATGACGTTCCCCACCCCCCTGCCGCGGATTGCCCGTTTCGAAAAGCTGGCGTACGGGATGTTTATTCACTGGGGTTTATATTCCCAGCTTGGCAAGGGGGAATGGGCGCAGAGTGCCATGCAAATTCCCAAGGCTGAATACCAGAAACTTAAGGATACTTTTACGGCCAAGGATTTCGACGGGAGGGCCTTTGCCCGAACCGCCCGCCAGGCCGGCATGAAATATATTACGCTGACAACCCGCCATCATGAAGGGTTCAGCCTATATGATACCCAGGGGCTGACGGATTATGACGCAGTTCACAGTCCGGCCGGCCGTGACCTGGTCAAAGATTTCGTTGAGGGCTGCCGGGCGGAAGGGATTGTACCCTTCTTTTATCATACCACCCTGGACTGGTATCAGGACAGTTTTAATAATGATTTTGAAGCTTATCTCCAGTATCTGCGGGATTCGGTCCGACTGCTTTGTACGAACTATGGTGAGATTGGCGGCCTATGGTTTGACGGGAACTGGAGCAAGCCCGATGCCGACTGGCAGGTGGACAAGCTCTATGGCATGATCCGCCAGCTTCAGCCGGAGGCTATGATTATTGACAACACCGGGCTGGGCAAACGCGGGGAGATCGGCCACCCGGAAATCGACAGTACCACCTTCGAGCAGGGCCGGCCCACACCGATGGACCGACGGGGGACGAAGAAGTATATCTCGGCAGAGATGTGCCAGCCGAGCAATACGCACTGGGGAATAGCCCAGAACGATTTTTGTTATGCCTCATCCAAGGATATTATCGAAAATCTCTGTGCCTGCCGCAAGGTGGGTGCCAATTTTCTGCTGAATGTCGGCCCGACCGCCACCGGCAAACTGCCCGATTATGAAAAAGCTCTTTTTGAGCGAGTGGGCGACTGGGTGCAGATGCACGCCGAACCGCTCTATAACGGCAAACCTTCGGCGATCCAGGGACCGGATGAAGATTTTGCCCTGGAAACCGGCGATAAAATCTATTTGTTCATCCACAATCTTTCCATCCGGGGTGATAAGAATGTCACTCTCCAGACCGGAGGGGCCGGACCACGAACCTTTGCGGCTGTTTCCAGGGAAATCCAGTCGGCCAAATGGATGGATAACCGGGAAGAATTGAAATTTCAGCAGGATGCGGACGGCAAGCTGACGGTGGAAGCAACGGGATTTCCCTATGGAACCAATACCGTGGTGCGCGTGGCGGAGATTGCCTGATCCATAAAAGGATGCCGCAGGAATTTATTGCATTAGACGCCAGCGTCAAAAGCGTCGTCCCCTTGTTATTGGGGCGCCAGAGAAAAGATGGTATGCACAGCATACCCTACTGTTCCTCTTGCGGGCCTTTATCGGATTTGCCGAAACGGACGAAATTCTGGATGGCTTCGATGGTATCGTAAAAGCCCCTGGCGACGCTTTCTTTGAGTTCCTTCCACTTGTCCAGGCCCAACCCGATCGGCAGCCGGATATTGGGGGTAATATCCTGAAAAAACATCTTGCCGACATCGGCGGTAAAGGTTTTTAAATGGCGGGCGATATTCTTTTTGGCTTCTTCATAGTCCCAGCCCTGAAAGGCCCGGCAGCGCTGCTGGGCGGCATGGCCGGTGATGCTGGTCAGCAGGCCCGCCGCCAGACCTTCGGTGCAGTCATCGACGATCCGGCTGATGCCGGGGATCATGCCCGGCAGGCCTTTGGTGACGTTATCGATCATCTTGGCTCCCAGATTGACAAAATTCACGGTGGCTACCACGCGGGCGGTATCGTAGAGGATGGCCAGGGTTTCCCGCAGCCGGGGCCGGCTGTTGTACACGGCGGCCACGTTGCCGACCATGGCCAGATTGCGGTAGAGAACCACCAGTAGATCGACGGAACGGTAGGGGCTGAGGGTTACCGCCAGCATGATATCGCGAACGCCGCCGCGAATCTTGCCATCGGCCAGCCGATCCAGCTTGTGCAGGATGGGTTCGATACACTCTTTTTCCGTCTGGCGGATCACCTCCAGGAGAGCATCGTCATCCTTGTTATTTGCCAAGCCCTGCCGCAGCATTTCCCGGCCTTTGTCGGCCATTTGCCGGTCGTCCTCTTCCAGAAAATCATTGGTTTTCAGCCGTTCCAGATAGTTTCCCAGGTATTTGCCGTATTTCCGGGGCCGGGATTTCGCGGGAATCAGCAGGACTTTGGGATATTTGCAAAAGGCGGACCAGAAATACCAGAAGCCCCAAACGGCCAAACCGAGCAAAAGCACCAAAAAGCCGTATCCGGCAGCCGGATGAATCGTATATAAGGTGTGAAAGGCCCGCACCACCTCCAGAATGGCGAAAAAGGAGAGCAACACCCCCACCAGCACGGCTGAGCGGCAAACAATCCGCCATAATAATTTGATTTCTGAAAATGCCATTTTACTGCCTTATTGTAGTCGAGGCACAACTGGTTTATATCACGAAATTTTATTTTTTCAGGATTTCATTCCCGGACCCGCTACGGAAGCCTTGCAGATCGAGGGTTACGTAGGTAAAGCCTATTTCGCGGAAAAAGGTGACGATTTTTTCCCGCAGGTCTTTTGCGGTCAGCAATTCGATTTTATCGGCGGGCACTTCGATGCGGGCCAGATTGCCATGATGCCGGACCCGCAGTTCCCGCAGCTCCAGCTTTCGCAGGAAATCCTCCGCTTTTTCGATCTGTTTCAGACGCTGGGCAGTAATCTCAACGCCGTAGGCTATGCGGCTGGCCAGACACGGCTGGGCAGGCTTGTTCCAGGTAGGCAGATTCATGGACCGGCTCAACGTTCGAATGTCGTCTTTGCTCAGGCCGGCCAGTTCCAGAGGGCTTACGATATTATATTTCTTTGCCGCCTGCCGGCCGGGCCGGTAATCCGTCTTGTCATCGGCATTGGTGCCGCAAAGGACCGCATCGTACCCCCGCTGACGGGCTAAGTCGTTCAGCAGGCGATACAATTCCATTTTGCAATGATAACAACGATCCGCCTGATTCGCTCGATAGTGCGGATCGGCCATTTCCCGCGGATGGATTTCTTCCACCCGCACCCCGAATGACCGGGCCATTGCAAGGGCGGATTCATGCTCACCTGGGGCCAGCGACTCGCTCACACCGATACCGGCCAGGACCTGTTCCGCTCCCAGCGTATCCACCGCCACCTTCAGCAAAAACACGCTATCCACACCGCCGGAATAGGCAATCACTACCCGATGATAGGATTTCAGGATTTGCCGGAGATGCGCGAGTTTGTTTTCCAGCTCGGCGGAGATTTGCCCGTTTTCTTTATTCATGTTCTTTACTGATTACAAAAATGGCTTCATCGGCGAGAAGGTTGGGGAACAAGTTCATTTCCCGGCCCCAGTAGCTGGACAGCGGGATTCGCCGGTCCAGCGTTGCCTGCAGATGCTGCCGGACAAACTGTTCGAAATCCAGGATCGACATATAATTCACGGATTCCTCCGGCTTGTCATACCAGTTGTAGGAGAGATTCTTCCACACGGGGGCCCGGCCATGGAACAATAGCTGAAACCGGCCCTTCCAGTAGGCGAAATTCGGGAAGCTGACGATGACCTGTTTGCCCACCCGCAGCATTTCCCGCAGCAGCTTTTCGGGATTTTTTATCACCTGCAGGGCCTGGCTCAGGACGACATAATCAAAACTGCCGGTATCATATTGATGCAGCCCCTGATTCAGGTCATACTGGACGACATCAATGCCCCGGCGGCAGCAGTTCACGATATCCTGGACATTGAGAGTGATGCCCGTACCTTTGATGTTTTTTTCCTGCTGCAATAATTGCAGCAGATCGCCGTTGCCGCAGCCCAGGTCCAGGACCCGGCTGTCGGGCCGGATGAGCTGGGCGATTTTCAGGTGGTCCACGCGCCCGCCGGCAAAGATGCTGCCGGTTTTTTTGGATTGTGCGGTTTTGGATACCAAGGGGATGGGTTTGGGTTTTTGTTCCTTTTGCGATTGTAACTGCCGGTGCGTTTGGGCCAGAAAGCCGCGCAGCAGGCTGCCCTGGATTTCTGTCTCCAGTAGAAAGGAGTCATGCCCAAAGGGACAGTGGATATTGCAATAGGTTACTTCTTTGTTTTGGGCCATCAGGGCGTCCACCAAATCCTGGCTCTGCCGGGGCGGGAAGAGCCAGTCGGAATGGTAGCTGAACACCAGAAAGCGGCCTTGCGCCAGCGACATGGCTTTGGAGAGGTCCCCATATTGTCTGGGCAGGTCGAAATAATCCATCGCCTTGGAAAAATACAGGTAGGTATTGGCATCAAAGCGGTCCACGAAACTGCTGCCCTGATGGTCCAGATACGATTCGACGCTGAACTCATTGGAAAATTCGTACTGGTAATCATCGCTGCGCTGGAGGCGGCGGCCGAATTTGGCGTGCATGGCTTCTTCGGATAGATAGGTGATATGACCGACCATCCGGGCGACAGCCAGCCCGGCGCTGGGATACTTTCCGGATTGGTAATACATACCTTCCTGAAACTGCTGGTCGGTTAGTATGGCGTTGCGGCCCACGGCGTCAAAGGCAATTCCCTGGGCGCTGAGGCGGGAGGTGGTGGCGATGGGAATTGTTCCAGCTACCCGATTCGGATAGCGAATCGCCCAGTCGAGCACCTGCATCCCACCCATACTGCCGCCGGCCACCGCCAGCAGTTTTTCGATGCCCAGATAATCCAGCAAGGCCCGCTGCACTTCGACCATATCGCTGATGGTAATCATGGGGAAAGACAAGCCATAAGGCCGGCTGGTTTGCGGATCGATGCTGCTGGGGCCGGTGGTGCCCATGCAGCCGCCCAGACAGTTGGAACAGATAACAAAATAGAGACTGGTATCAAACGGTTTGCCCGGCCCGACCATGCTATCCCACCAGCCCGGCTTGCGGTCTTCCTTTTTGTGCCGTCCGGCCACATGGGCATCCCCGGAGAGGGCATGGGTGATTAAAATTGCATTGTCCTTTTTCTCATTTAGTTGTCCGTAGGTCTCATAGGCCACATCAATCGGTCCCAGCGACCGGCCGCATTCCAGCTTGAGCTTATCCGACCCCTCAAACAGACGGACAAACTTTGTTTCCACCAACCCAACCGATTGCGAAAAGTCCTCGGGCTTCTCGCCGGGCTGAGTTAGTACATTATTATCACTATTGGACATAGGTTTCGATTCCCAACTCCCTTAGCTCTATGTTTTCTTTTAACCATTATTGACGCCAGCGTCAAAAACTCGTCGTCCCCTTGTTGTCGGGGAGCCAGAGTTGTTTTTGGAAGTCCATATCGACTTTTGGCGGTTCCGTCATTATTTGTATATCTAAAACTTTAATTATACTATAAAATTCTGCTTATCGTCAAAGGTTATTTGCCTCTTTTTCGCAGCAGGAAATCCGACCGAGAGAACCGCAAATAAATTGTCATCGACAAACCGAAAATAGAAGATAAACTCTTTCCAGGAATGTTCCGCCAACCGTATTACCGGTTCCAGGCCCTGGGAAAGGCGTGAGATGGAATTCTACGATGCCATTGCCGATCAATACGATGAAATGACGAATCTGTTCCAGCGGCAGGATCAGATAGAGGAGTTTCTTCAGAAAATCACCGCGAAATGGCAAATTCACTCCGCGTTGGATGTGGCCTGCGGCACGGGGTTCTATACGATTAAGCTGGCACAGATGGGCATGGAAGCGGTAGGAACGGATTATTCATCCGGCATGATCGAAAAAGCGAAAAAACTGGCCCGGCAAATGGGCGCAGATCCCCGCTGGCTGGAGGCCCCCATGCAGGATATTGCCGGCCGTTTGGACAGGACCTTTGACCTGATTTTATGCCTGGGCAATTCCATTGTCCATCTTCTTGACCCGGCGGAATTGAAAACCACGATCCGGGGGTTCGCTCAACTGATGCGGCCGGCTGGCGTGCTGCTGATCCATCTTTTGAACTATCCGCGTATCGTGCGGGAAAAGGAGAGAATTGTTGCCATTAGCCGGTCAGGGAATACCCAATTTATCCGTTTTTATGATTTTTTGCCCGACTCGATCCAGTTTAATCTGTTGAAAATAGACTGGGATGGTCAAAATTGCCGTCATGAATTAGTAAGTACCCCCTTGTTTCCCTATGCTCCTGATGATATAGTGAAGGTGCTGGATGAGTTCAAATTCACAAAAATCAACCTGTTTGCCGATTATAAATTCCGTGCATTTGACCGTGAAAAATCTCAAAGTGTTTTGATCGAAGCCCATTGGGCAAAAAGTTAAAATGGACGCCAGCGTCAAAAACTCGTCGTACCCTTGTTATTGGAGAGCCAGAGCTACTTTTGGAAGTCAATATCGACTTTTGGCGGTTCCGTCAAAATGTACACACAATCAGGAAAGGAAAAACCATGGCAGAGAATAACGAAAATCCTCCCGTCACACAACCCATACCCCCCCAAACCAGTGGTCCCATGACCGAAAAGAATGCCTATACCTGGGGCATGTTCTGTCATCTGGCGGCCCTGGCAGGCTTTATCGGCATTCCTTTTGGGAATATCATAGGCCCTCTGGTGGTCTGGCTTATCAAAAAAGAAGAGCACCCCTTCATCGATCAACAGGGCAAGGCGGCCCTGAATTTTCAGATTTCCATGGCTATTTACGGCATTGTAGCATTTTTATTGACCTTTATTATTATCGGTATCCCGCTTCTGATTGCCTTGGTGATTTTTGATTTGATTTTTATTATCATGGCATCGGTCAAGGCCAGTAAGGGAGAAACCCAGAAATACCCCCTGACCATTACCTTTATCAAATAGCGGACCGGACGTTAACTGACTTCATTGAGAACGTGTTCGGCCACGAAGACGGGGATGCGCTCATTCCCCGCCACCAGGGCGATGGCGTCGCTGGGGCGGGTGTCCACTTCGATCCGTTCCCCCTGCCGGTTCTTGATAATCAGCAGGGCAAAAAAAGTATGATCCCGCAGGTCATTAATCACGATTCGTTCCAGATGCCCCCCCATGTCTTCAATCACATTATGGACCAGATCATGGGTTAGCGGCCGGGGCGGAATAAAACCTTTCAATCGCTGGTGAATGGCATAGGCTTCGGCCATTCCGATCACAATGGCAAAAGACCGCGGCCCGTTTTTCTCCTTTAAGACAATGATCTGCTGATCGGCGTTTTCCTGAATCACGATCCGTGAAAGTTCCATTTCAATGTCCATAACGATCCCTTTTACGTTTTCAGATTACTCTGAATAACATCCAATTGCTCCTGCAATTGCTGGAGGCGTTCCCGTTCCCGCTGCACCACCTCCGGATTGGCCCGCGCAACAAAATTCTCGTTTTTCAATTTCGCGGCCACGGTTTGAATCGCCCGCGTAATTTCCTCTTTTTGCTTCAAAAGGCGCTGCCGCTCCGCCTGCTCATCAATCACATCATGGACATAGATTTCCAGATCCGCCCCCACCGCCACGGCGGCACTGGCGGGCTTCTGGCAATCCGGCCCGGCGACAAAACGCTCCACATTCGACAACTGGCAGATCATGGTTTCCCGGCTCAACAGGAGATTCGCCTGCCGCGGATGGGTTTTCACGGAAACGGTCAACGGCTGACGCGGGGCAATCTTATAGCGGGTGCGGATCTCGCGAATGGAGCGGATCGTATTTTGAACGAGGGACATTTGTTCTTCGTTCGCCGGATTCACCAGCGATTCCGGCAGCACCGGCCAGGCGGCGGAAATGAGATTTTCGGAATGACCCAGCCCGCAAAGTCCGTCCAGGTCACGGTTCGGGCAGGTCTGACGCAGCGACTGATAAATTCCCTCCGTAATAAAGGGCATAAACGGGTGAAACAGCCGCAGGGCCGCATCCAGCACAAAGGCCAGCACCTGCTGGGCTGTGCCCCGCTTTTGGTCATCCCGCATCCGGGGCTTGATGATTTCCAGGTACCAGTCGCACAATTCATTCCAGAAAAAGCGGTACAGGCCGCTAATCGGCTCGCTGAACTTGAATTCGTCCAACTGCCGAGTCACTTCCCGGGCGGTTTGCACCAGCCGCGATAAAATCCAGTGATCTTCAAACTCCAGTTGCGCCGGATCAAAAGGTAGCTGGGACATATCGTGCAGGTTGGTCAGGGCAAATCGCGAGGCGTTCCAGATCTTGTTACAGAAATTCCTCCCGATATCAAACTTTTCGCTGATATTGCGGCCCTGCTCATCCTTCTTCACGGGCATACGCATGTCCTGGCTTTCCGTGGTCATCTGGGCCAGACTGAAGCGCATCGCATCAGCGCCGTAGCTGTCGATGATGTCCATCGGATCGATGCCGTTGCCCTTGCTTTTGCTCATCCGGATGCCGTTGCCGTCCAGGATCGTGCCGTGAATGAAAACATGGCGGAACGGAACATCGCCCATATTGAACAGCCCCATCATCACCATCCGGGAAACCCATAAGGTAATGATGTCGCGGGCGGTTACCAGGGTGCTGGTGGGATAGTAAAATTCCAGGTCGCGGTTTTTCTCCGGCCAACCGAGTGTGCTGTGCGGCCAGAGGGCGCTGGAAAACCAGGTATCCAGCACATCCGGGTCCTGCGTAATGTTTTTCGAGCCGCAATGCTCGCATTGCACCGGGTCTTCAATCCCCGTGCTGCACTGGCCGCAATCGCCGCAATACCAGATGGGGATCCGATGCCCCCACCAGAGTTGGCGGCTGATGCACCAGTCCCGCACCCCCCGCAGCCAATCGAGATAGGTATCGGCATACCGGGCCGGATGAAAGGTAATCTTACCGCTTTCCACCGCTTTGATTGCCGGCTCGGCCAGCGGCTTGACTTTGACATACCATTGATCGGAAAGGTACGGTTCAATCGGCACATGGGAGCGATAGCTGTGCCCTACCTGATGGACATGCTCCACCACCTTTTCGATCAGGCCCAGACTTTCCAGGTCCGCCACCACCGCCTTGCGGGCCTTGTAGCGGTCCAATCCCTGGTACTTGCCGCCGTTTTCGTTGATGCTGGCGTCCGGGTTCAAGATATTGATTTGTTCCAGACCGTGCCGCAATCCGATTTCATAGTCGTTGGGGTCATGGGCCGGCGTGACCTTCAGAAAGCCCGTACCCTCCCCCCGCTTGACATAGTCATCAGCGATAATCGGGATAATCCGGTCCGTCAGGGGCAACTTCACCATCTTGCCCACCATCGCCGCCGCCCGCTCATCCTGCGGATTCACCGCCACCGCCGTATCGCCCAGCATGGTCTCCGGCCGGGTCGTCGCCACCACCACATACCCCCCGCCATCGGCCAGCGGATAGCGGATATGCCAGAAGTTCCCCTTCACTTCCATGTGCTCGACTTCATCGTCCGCCAGGGCCGTCTGCGTCACCGGATCCCAGTTGACCAGCCGCTTGCCCCGGTAAATCAGCCCCTGGCGATATAAATTTACGAATGTATGGCGAACCGCCCGGGCACAAACCTCATCCAGCGTAAACCGCGTCCTGGCCCAGTCGCAACTAGCGCCCAGGCCTTTCAACTGATCCAGAATCCGGTTGCCGTATTTATCTTTCCAGACCCAGATCCGGTTCAGCAGTTCCTCCCGGCCCAGTTGATGCCGGGTTTTCCCTTCTTCCTGCAAAACCTGCTTTTCCACCACCGACTGGGTGGCGATTCCCGCGTGGTCGGTACCCGGCATCCATAAGGAATTGAATCCCTGCATCCGGCGGAACCGGATTAAGATGTCCTGAAGGGTATTGTCCAGGGCATGGCCCATATGCAAGGCGCCGGTTACATTGGGCGGCGGGATTACGATCGTATAGGGTACCGTACGCGGATTCCCGTTGGCGGGCGGCTCGGCATGGAAATTGTTATGGCGGCACCATAACTCATACGCATCTTTTTCTACCTGCTTCGGTTCATAAACAGTTGGCATTTCATTAATCATATCTGTTAGTATAGTTTTTCATGGTCTTATGTCAAGGTTGCGTAAATGAAGGAATAAACGATTGTTATAAACGTGCGGCGGAACATGATTTTACCTATTGATTTGACATTTCGTCCTTTTCGCCATAAGGTATATTAAAGAAAGAGACTGGAAGAAAAAAACGAATTTTGAAATTGTAAGTCCTTGCTAGATAAGGATTATATTGTTTTTTGGCCGGGAATCTTGCGTAAAAAAGTGATATTATTTGCAGAAAAGGTGAACCATTATGGACAGTGAGAAAAAAGATCAAAATACCAATCCCCCTTCCGAAGGTTCCAGTTGCCCTGTCTGTGCCTGTACGAATAAGATGGGATTATGGATTATTGTTATCGCATTGGTAATTGTAGCCGCTGGGTTTATTGCCACCAAATTTTCCCCTGACAGCGACCAAAAAAATAAATCAGAAGAGGCGGGTACATCCGCCGTGAATTCTTCCGCGATGGAGTCTCACGAGGGGATTTCGTGGAATTCCGACTACCAGGCTGGCATGAAGCTGGCTACGGAGCAGAAGAAGCCCGTCCTGATTGCTTTTACTACCTCCTGGTGTCCTCCCTGCCAGTATATGAAGAAAGAGGTCTATACCCATCCTGCCGTCAGCAAGGCAGCGGAAGCGTTTGTTTCGATCATGATCGACCCGGAAAAAGAGACGGATTTGGCCACTCAATACAAGATCACTGCTTACCCGACCTATATCTTTCTGCAACCGGATGGGAAAATAATAGAGACCGCGGTCGGCTCCATGGAGCCGGAAGATTTCGCCGCCAAATTAACCGGGCTGAGCAAAAAATAATTTCCCCGGATTGACCGAACCTCCAAAAGTCGATATGAACAGCCAAAAACAGCTCTGGTTCCCTAATAACAAGGAGTCCAAGAGCTATTGACGCTGGCGTCCGGATTACGTCAGTTTTTCCACGTATTCCCGGAAAAGATTGCCCCGCTGCTGAAAGTTTTTGAACATATCGTAGCTGGCACAGGCCGGCGACAATAAAATCGAGGAACCGGGCCGGGCATGCTTTCGTGCCAAGTTAACCGCCTGCTCGAGGGTATCGGCGAATTCACAAAGCGGGCGGGTTTCCTTTCGGTTTTGCTTTTGCCGGTTGATAAGCTCAAACAGTTTCTCCCGTACCTGCCCGATGAGAATCACCGTCTCCACCTGACCGACGACCTTGTCCACCAGTTCGTCAAAGGGGATTTTTTTGTCGTAGCCGCCCAGAATAATCACCTTTTTTTCCGGAAACGATTCGATGGCGACGATCACGCTTTCCGGGGTGGTGGCAATCGAATCATTGTAATAGCGTACTCCCTGAAACTCCCGCACCAGTTCCAGCCGATGCGGCAGCGATTCATACCGTGCCAGAGCCTGCCGGGCCACCATAGGATCTACCCCAAATAACTCACCGGCCACCAGGGCGGCAGAGGCATTGACCTGATTGTGCTGGCCCGGCACTTTCAGTTCCAGCTTTTCCATCGGCACGGAAGGATACCAGCGGATTTGGGCCGGGGTACATTTCTGCCATTCGGTGAAACAGGGATCCAGGCGATTGAACACCGCAAAATCACCTTTCCCTTGATACCGAAGGACATTTTGCTTGGCTTTCACATATTCATCCATTGTCCCATGCCAATCCAGATGATTCGGCGTGATATTGGTCAGAATCGCCACATGCGGGCTGCGGCGGATTTCACCCAGATCGTAAAGCTGAAAGCTGCTCAGCTCCAGAACCACTACATCATCCGCTTGAATCTGTTTTACTTCGCTCAGCAGGTTGTCTTTCCCGATATTGCCGCCCACCCAGACCCGGTTATACCGTCGCCTGGCTTTCCCCCCCGCCCCAGCCTCCAGAACCGTCCAGGTCATGGCGGTGGTTGTGCTCTTGCCGTTACTGCCGGTAATAGCCACAATCGGGGCCGGGCAGCGTTCAAAAAACAGGTTCATTTCCGCTGTTAAGGGGATATGGTTTTTTCGCGCCAGTTCCAGCCAGGGAGAGTTTCTCTTGACAGCCGGATTGACTACCACCAAATCGCTCTCGAGAAAATCCTGTTCCTGATGGCCCCCTAAATGAAAGGTAATGGGTAATCCCTGCAACTGGGAAAGGCTTTCTGCCAGACCCGCTTCATCACCCAAGTCCGTCACTGTAACCCTAGCCCCCTCCGCAACCAGAAAACGGCTCACCCCGATCCCGCCGCCGAAGCGGCCCAAGCCCAGCACCAGCACACGCTTACCAGCCAAATTTTCAGGAATCAATTCCTATGGCCCTTTATAACAGGACTTGCTTACGTTTTTACTAAAGTTTTTATCGAGCCGCCGTAGCAGCCGTCAGGTCTGCCTTCATGTCCAGACAGGCCTTTTCAATACATTTTTCCCAGTTGTCGCCAAACTCACCCTTGTATTTGGGATCATTAAAGGCGTATAAAATCGATCGGGACGCGCTGACCAGTGCCCCGGTACCGTCTTCCTTGCAGAAAGACAGGCAATTGCCCGCCGTTGCTCCCTGTGCGCCGTAACCAGGCACCAGAAAAATAATATGCGGATATTGCTCACGCAAAGCCTTCGCCCGCTCCGCCTCCAGGCCCCCGACCACCATTCCGACATTGCTGTAACCGCTGGTACCCATACGCTGCGGCTCACAGGCCAGCGTCGCGACCTGTTCCGCCAGTAATTCATAGAATTTCTTGCCGTCCGCATTGGAAAAATCCAGCAACTCCTGGGCTGATGCGTTGCTGGCGCGAACCCAGACAAAAATACCTTTTCCCTCTTGCTGGGCAGCATCGGCAAAGGGTAATATGCCGCCTAAACCGGCAAAACCGTTCACCGTGATCGCGTCAGGACCTACCAGATCTTCCATATCCACAAAATCCGGATTCTTGATGTGGGCGCAGGCATATGCTTCCGCCGTGCTGCCTACATCGCCGCGTTTTACATCACCAATGACTTCCAGACCCAAATCGTCCGCTTCCTGAATCAGGGAATAATAATTTTCCACCCCTTCCCAGTAATATTTTTCAAAAAATGCCGAATTGATCTTCACCGCCGGCACCAGGGGTGCCACAATCCGCAGAACCCGCGTGCTGAATTCAAAAATGGCGTCGCTGGCGGCCTCCATGTCCATTTCGTCATTGAGATCTTTGCGGTTGATTATTTTTTTAGGGAGTTGGGAATACACCGGATCAATCCCTACCATCGCCGGGGTGCCTTTTTCCTGTATTGCCTTGGTTAAACGATCCGCAAAATGATCTGCCATTTTGCATTCCTTTCTGCATTAAAATCAAAAAACTACCTATCTTAAAAGCCCATCAGGCTTTTAGTTACACGCTTCCAAACCATAGACTATACCTACTCTCCGGCAGATGGCAAGAGGGAATTCCAGATTTTTAGAAACAATCTTGGGGAGGGGAATTAAGCCGGATTATCCGCGATCCTCTCCAGTACCGGACCATGATTTCCCCCCGCCCGGCGGAAAGCTCTGTTTCATGAATGGCTGTGAAACATCGGAAAAACCGCAATATGAATATGGGCGAACAATCAAACATCATTATCTGCGATTATAGCAAGATTACATTCAAAACATATTTAACCACATACAATTATTTGCGTAAAACAGTTGCCTTTCCAAATCGGACTTATAGGCCATACATCTGGAAAATTAGTTATTGACAAATTTGACGCCAGCGTCAAAAACTCGTCGATCCCTTGTTCTTGGAGAGCCAGAGCTGTTTTTGGATGTCAATATCGACTTTTGGCGGTTCCGTCAAATTTAGTGATAGCATATGGCATCCAGAATATCTTTTCACGAGTAAAGTCATACGATCGCCATAACGGCCGGCTAATTGCAATGGCTTGTTTTGTAAAGACTTATACTTTACAAAACCTATGTTGATCTTCAACTAAAAAAAATAGTTTGACATAAATGATTAATATTGATACCTCTTCTAAAATTATTTAGTTTTGGAATAGCTATTTACGAGCAAAAAAATCAATACGAAATGCGTCATACCGGAAAAGCGGAAGTGATCGCATATACGATTGACATGATATAAAAGAACCTTTATGGTCCTGGTAAAAGATCAAATCGTAAAGCAAACCGTCCCAGCCGGCAAAATCGCCCTATGGTGGATCGGTCAAATCGGATTTATTTTTAAAAGCCCCCGGGGGAAAATCATAGTCGTCGATCCCTATCTTACCAATAGCTGCAAAGAGATCATCGGCGACCGGGAAGGGTATGACATGGACCGGCTGGTCCCTCCCCCCCTGTCTCCGGCGGAGCTGGCGGGTGTGGACCTCTATGCTGTAACGCATGGCCACATGGATCATCTGGATCCGGAAACGGTAAAGGGATATCAAGCGGCTGGGGGAAAGGGTCCTTATCTGGCGCCCTGTGAAACGGTGGCCAAGCTGCAAAAGCTGGGGGTGGCCGAAGATCAGATTGAACCGACCTGGCCCAACAAAGTTTTTACGCTGGACGATTTCCGTATCCGGGCCACTTTTGCGATTCCGTATGCCGGCGATGATTTGGGGCATGTGGGATATCTGGTAAGCGTTGAGGAAGGGCCGACGGTATATGTGACCGGAGACACCGGGTATCACAAAATAATCGCTGATTCTGTTGGTGAACATAAACCCGATGTGTTATTGGCCGCTATCAATGGGACATTCAATAATCTAGGGCCGGCCGAAGCGGCCCTGTTAGGCAAACAAATCGATGCCAAGGTTATTATCCCTTGTCATTACGATATTTTCCCCTGCAATCAAGTTTCCCCCCACTTGCTGCAAACCAATCTTCAAATACTGGGTATAGGTGAGAGATATAAGGTGTTAAAACACGGACAGTGCTTCCTTTATCCCGGTTAAAATCAAACTAGTGTGCAAATTGTATATTTTGCCTTGACGAATAGGAATGAGAGACAAAAGATGAAAAATAACAAGATTAGAGGAGATGAGGTCATGGCAGGTCTGACGACTGATGATCTGCTGAAGATGTACCGGCTGATGCTCTTTGGCCGCCGGTATGCTGAAAGTGTAAACCGCTGGTGGAAGGAAGGCCGCATTCCCCAACTTCCCTATCTCAGTATGGGACAGGAGGCGGTGGGGGTGGGCACCTGCTACGGGCTGCGGCCCAGCGACTGGATTATGCCTTCGCTGCGCACCAATGAGGTGTACTGGACACGGGGGGTCACGGTGCTGGAACAGTTCCACGGCATGATGGGCAATGTGAAAAGCATAACAGGAGGCAGAGAAACTTCCAATCACGCCGCCTATCCCCACAAAGGGATCCTGGTGGGCACAGGGATGATCGGCAGCCAGATCCCGGTGGCGGTGGGCGCGGCCTTTGCCCTGCAGCGGCAGGGGAAAGACAGTGTGGTGATTTGTTATTTTGGCGATGGCGGGTCCAACCGGGGGGATTTCCATGAAGCTCTCAACCTGGCCGCGATATTCAAGGCCCCGGTTATTTTTGTGTGCGAAAATAACGGGTATGGCTTTACCGCGCCGGCGGCGAATGTGGTATCGGTGAAAAACATTGCCGATCGGGCGGCCGGCTATACCATACCCAGCCAAATAGTGGATGGGCAGGATGTTTTGGCGGTTTATCAGGCAACCCAGGAGGCGGTGAAACGGGCACGCAGCGGCGAGGGTCCGACGCTGATCGAATGCAAGACGCATCGCTATTTACCTCACTGCCCCGATGTAAAGGAGGAGCGTCCGGCGGAGTTTGTGGAGAAAATGCGGCAGCATGATCCAATCCAAATTTTAGGTGAAAAACTCGAAAGGGATGGACATTTAAACCAGAATAGGAAAGACACGATGGAAAAAGAAATCCGGAATGAACTGGACGAGTCTCTGCGACTGGCGGAGATGGAGCCGCTTCCGGATCCCAAAGAGGCTTTCAAAAATATTTACCAGGAATCAGCGGAGGTGATGGGTATATGAAATCATTAACCGGTAATCAAATTTTGTGCCAGGCGTTAGCGCAGGAAATGGCGCAGGATGACAGTATCTTTCTAATCGGAGAAGACATCGGCCTGCTGGGAGGGATTTATCAAGTGAGCAAGGGATTGTCGGACCGGTTTGGGAAAAAGCGAGTAATTGATGCCCCCATTTCAGAGTCCGGCTTTGTCGGGATGGCCATCGGCGCCGCCATGATGGGCATGCGCCCGGTGGTCGAGCTGATGTTTGCCGACTTGTTCCCGGTCTGTATGGACCAGATTGTCAACACCGCCGCCAAGACGCGTTTTGTCACGAATGGCTTACTCCATGTTCCCCTGGTCATTCGCACCCCCACGATTAGTAATGTTACGGTTTACCAAAGCCAGACATTCGAGTCCTGGCTGGCCCATGTACCCGGGCTGAAGGTGGTCATGCCGTCTAAACCCCTGGATGCCGGTGGCCTTCTTTTGACTGCGATTCGCGACCCCGATCCGGTTATTTTTATCGAAAACCGCTTTATCTACAAAATGTCGGCCATGGTTCCGGACAAGATCGAACCGATCCCGTTTGGCCAGGCGGACATCTGCCGGCAGGGAACCGATGTGACAGTTGTTACCTGGGGGGCGAACATGGTGAAAATGGCCGAAGATGTGGCCGACCAGTTGCGTAATGATGGTATTAGTATTGAAGTTATCGATCCTCGTACGCTGGTACCTTTTGACAAAGATACCGTGATTAACTCCGTCTGCAAAACCGGCCGCCTGGTAATTTTACAGGAAGCGGTGCGGCGCTGCGGATTCGGAGCGGAAATCGCGGCCGTGGTGGCCGATAGTAAAGCATTCGAAAATTTGAAGGCACCCATTGCCCGCGTTGCCAATCCGGGCATACCCGTGGCCTTTAGCCGCGGATTGCATAAATATGCCTTGCCCAAAAGTGAGGATTTGACCGATGCAATACGCCGGGTCATGAAATACAAGTAGTGTACAGGCTCGCAACTGGTTCGTTTTTCTCCGCGTGCCAATACAGCGGATGACAGGCATAGAACGTTTTATGGCAGGAAAAATTGTCATAGCAGGAAGTTGTTTAGTGGCCTTGTCGATGAAGGGCCGGCGATTTCCCAGCGTCGGCGAAACGGTAGCCGCCGGCACCTTTATCAGCGAAACGGGCGGCAAAGGGACCAATCAGGCCCTGGCGGCGGCCCGGCTGGGAAGTGAGGTAGCCTTCATCGGCTGCGTCGGGGAAGATATTTATGGAAAAAGTGCCATCCAGACCTATCGAGAGTCCGGAGTGAATATCACGGGCTTGCGAACGGATCGTTGTTCCCCCACCGGTGCCGCTTTAGTAATGATAAATAGCGAAGGCAAAAATATGATCATGATGGCACCGGGCGCAAATTTTCGCTTCACGCCGGATGATTTTGACAAAAACGTGCCACTAATCCAAAACTGCAGCATCATCGGATTTCAGCTCGAGATCAACCGGGACTTCGTGGAATACGGTATCAAAAAGGCGCATGCGCTGGGGGTAAAGACCCTGCTGGACCCGGCCCCGGCCGGGCCGATAGACCATTCCGTTTATGGGTATCTGGATTTTATCAAGCCCAATGAAACGGAAGCGGCCTTTCTGACAGGAATCCCGGTGACGGATAGGGATTCGGCCTTCCAGGCGGCCCAATGGTTTTTGGACAAAGGGGTCAAAAACACAATTATTACCCTGGGGGAAAACGGGGTCATCCTCGTAAACCGGGAAATTAGAAAACACATAGCTCCCCCCAAAGTGGAAGCCCTGGATTCAACGGCGGCCGGGGACATTTTTTGCGGAGCTTTAATGCATTGCCTGGCAGAGAACCAGGATCTCCTCGAGTCCGTTCACTTCGCGGTGTATGCATCGGCGCGGTCGGTATTGACCCTCGGTGCTATTAACGCAATGCCTGCCAAATCAGAAGTTATCGAATTTCGAAACCGATTTAGCAAACGATAAGGAGAGATTATGTGGACAAGAGAAAAGGTTGCGGCCACCATTGACCATGCGGTTTTGAAGCCGTCTTTCACCGATCAGGATATCATCGAGGGCTGCCGCTTGGGCAAAAAATACCAGGTGGCCACCGTATGTGTCCGCCCCAGTGATGTGGCAACCGCCAAAAAGCAACTGGAGGGCAGCGGGGTCAAGGTATCCGCAGTGGTAGGTTTTCCGCACGGAGCGAGCCGCACGGAGGTCAAGGTTCTGGAAGCCAGGCTGGCGATGGAGGACGGGGCCCAGGAGCTGGATATGGTGATGAACATCGGGAAATTTTTGTCCGGTCTTTATGACTACGTCCGCAGCGACATCCGGGCTGTCGTCGAGGAGGCGCACCGGCGGAAGGTGCTGGTAAAAGTCATTTTCGAGACCTGCCTGTTAACGCTGGATCAGGTTGCCAAAGCCACCGAGCTGGCCCTCGAGGCGGGCGCTGATTTTATAAAGACTTCGACCGGCTTTGCGGAGGGGCCGGCCACCCCCGAAGTGGTGGAGGTCATGCTGAAGACGGCGGCCGGCCGGATTAAGGTAAAACCTTCCGGCGGCATACGCAGCTATGAAAAAGCTCTGGCTTTTCTCCAGCAGGGAGCCGACCGTCTGGGTGTCGGTTCGACGGAGGCCGTACTCGAAGGTGCTCCTGTAGCGGAAAATGATAAATATTGACGGATCGTAAAAAGTTTTTAGCCATACCCTCGCGGTGGAAAAGGAGCGGTCTGTGAAGAAAGAAAAATTAGTGGATGTGCTCAAGAAGGTGGGGAAAGCCACCGAACTGTTCGAGAGTCCCGACGGTTCCCAGGTCATGCTGCTGCCTTACGGCGGTCGGATTCTGGGTTTGTTCGGTCCGCGCGGCGGCGAGAATTTTTTCTGGACGCATACGGCTTTGGAAAGCCCGGAAACCGCCCAGGCCTTTTATGCCGGCGACCAGTGGCACAACAGCGGCGGCGACCGGACCTGGCTGGCACCGGAAATCGATTTTTTCTTTCCGAATTTTCCCGATCTGGTGGCCTATTATCAGCCGCGGCAATTGGATCCAGGACAGTACCAGATTGTCAAAAACGGCGGTCAGGTGCAGATGGTGAACCAGTTTTCCATTACACCCGCGCGATCCCGACAGAAAATCGAACTGAAGATTATCAAGGGAATTGGTCCGGCGGCCAATCCGCTACGGTATGAGCGGGGCTTAATGTATGCGAAAGACCTGGAATATGCCGGCTACACCTTGTATTCGTCGATGGAAATGCTCCGCGGGGCTGAAAGCAGCCAGGCAGGCCTCTGGAACCTGCTGCAAATGCCGCACGGCGGAGACCTGCTGATTCCGACGTACAGTAAATCGCAACCCAAAATTTATTTTGGTACGAAAGGCACCATCGGTCCGGAAGATTTGCTGGTGGACGATCACCTGATTTGCTACAAGATGCGGCAGGAAGGCGAACATAAGCTCGGCATCCGGGCGGCGGCAACGGGGGGCCGGGCCGGATACCTGTATCAGGAAGGAGCCCATTGGGCCTTGATTATTCGCAATTTTATGGTGAATCCTTCCGGCGAGTATATCGATGTGCCGCGGGAGGACCATCAGGATCTGGGCTATTTGGCGCAGGCCTGCAATGTCAACAGCGGGCTGGGCAGTTTCAGCGAGCTGGAATATCACGAACCGGCCATCGGCAAGGGCACCGGGATGAGCCGGTATGACGGCAATGCCCAAACCTGGGCCTATCGCGGTTCGCGGCCGGCGGTTTTGGAGGCGGCCCATCTGCTGGTATCGCCAGCTATCCGTTGAAAAACACGCCCAGGATTATTTATTGGCGCGGTTACCTTGAAGAGTATCAGCATCCATTTGCAATTTTGACCGGCCTGTCTGGAAAATCAGGCCCAAAAGTTTACAAAGATTTTGCAGGAGTCTCGTTATGAAAAGTATAGTCAATTACATAGATCATACCTTGCTTCAGTCCTGGGCCACAAAAAAAGACATCCAGAAGCTTTGTGAGGAGGCTAAGCGGTACCAATTTAAATCGGTGTGTGTAAATCCGTATAATGTAGCGTTCGCTGTGGAACTGCTGAAAGATACCCCTATTAACGTTTGTACGACTATCGGATTTCCGCTGGGAGCTACGACACCGGAGATCAAGGCGCAGGAAACCAGGCAGGCCGAAACCCAGGGAGCAAAAGAATTTGACATGGTAATCAATGTCGGCGCCATAAAAGCGGGGGATTATGACATGGTAAAAAAGGATATCGAAGGGGTGGTTCAGGCCGCCAGGGGGAAAGTCGTGAAGGTAATCATAGAAACCATGTTATTGACGGAGGAAGAAAAGGTCAAGGCCTGCGAGATCGCGAAGCAGGCGGGCGCGAAATTTGTCAAGACGTGCAGCGGTTTTACCGAAGGAGGGGCAACGGTGGAAGACATCAGGCTGATGCGACAGAGCGTCGGGGCCGGGATGGGAGTCAAGGCTTCGGGCAAGATTCGCAGCCTGGAGAAGGCCCTGGCCCTGATAGAGGCGGGGGCTACCCGGCTGGGGGTCGGTGCCGGGGTAGAAATCGCGGAACAGGAAGCTATGGCCCAAAGACGCCCATAAGCCTTGGACGTTGCGGATAGAAAGGTTTGTATGACGCCGAAACAAAAAATACTATGCGCTATCGCGAAGAAAAAAAGCGATGGCCTGCCCGTTGATATTGGTTTCTCCAACGAGGAGACCAAACGGCAATACGCAGCCGCGTTCCATATGTCCGATGAGGAGTTTTCCGCCTATGTGGGAAGCAATGATTTTCAGCCGCTTTATGTGATGGATGACATTTTTTGTTTTCTGAAGAATAAGCCGCTTGCTGAATTTGCCATTGCGAATGGTTTTGCCTTTCCCGCTCCGGACAAGAATATTGTATATGATCGCTGGGGGGTGGGCTGGGAATTAGCCGGCGGGTACGGGCAGCGTCCCGTGGTGCACCCCCTGGATACCCTTGAGGCTTTGCGTAATTACCAGCCTCCTGACCTTGCCATTCCCGGCATGTTTTATCAGGTGGAACAACAGTTAAGCAAGCTCAAGCAGGCGGGATTTGCGACCCGAATCGCACAGTTCCTCTCGTTATTTGAAAGAGCCTGGGTGCTGATGGGATATGAGAATTTTTTCATCAATTGCCACGAACACCGGCCAGAAGTAGAAAGCCTTTTGGACAAGATAACCGAGTACCGGGTAGCGATGGCGGAGAAAATAGTCTCCTATGACATTACCTGCGGGCATACGGGGGATGATTATGGTTTGCAGACGGGTCCGGCCATGTCGCTGGCCATGTGGCGGGAGCTGTTCAAGCCCCGGCTGGCGCGCATCTGGTCGGTCTATAAGCAACGTCGTATTCCGGTCATGCACCATTCCTGCGGCGACTGCCGGATGTTTCTGGATGACATGATAGAAATCGGATTGGATGTTCTGCATCCGGTCCAGGCGACCGCCATGCCAATTGAAGATTTACAGCAGAAATATGGTTCCCGGCTTACCTTTTACGGGGGAATCGACTGCCAGGAGGCCCTGCAAAAAGGTTCCCCCGATGACGTGAGGAACAACGTTCGCAAAACGGTGGAAATCCTGGCCCGAAACAACGGACTGATCCTGGGCGCCCTAAACATCATGCCCGATATGCCGAAAGAAAATATTAAGGCCTTGCTGGAGAGCGTACATTCCTATAAGACCCATCCCCCGACCCGGTAAGAGGATTTTTTTCTGGAAGGAAATGGAAAGATGAGCGATTGTCTTTTGGGTATTGATATCGGCACGACCAACATCAAAGCGGCGGTCTTTGCCGTCGATGGGACCGAGCTGTGCCAGAGCAATTATGAACATTCCACCATCCATCCTTATGCCGGGTGGGCGGAACAGGATAGCAACACCTGGTGGGCCGGTACCCGGAAGGTTCTTCAGGATATCAGTCAAAATGTTAGTCTGGTCAGGAAAATCAAAGGAATCGGCATAACCTCGCAGGCGCCGGCGCTGGTTCCCCTGGATGCCGGGGGAAGGCCGCTGCGTAACGCCCTGATCTGGATGGATACCCGTTCGGCTCCGCAATGCCGGAAAATCCGGGAGGTCTTTGGGGAAGAGCGAATCAGGAACATCACCGGCAATCGAACGGATGCATCCTACATCCTGTCTAAAGTACTGTGGTTTAAGGAGAATGAACCGGAATTATTCCGGAAAACGGCCCAGATTTTAAACGTGAATTCCTACATTGCATATAAGCTGGGCTGTGATTATTACATTGATCTGTCCCATGCCAGCCTCAGCCAAATGTTTGATGTCCGCACGCAAAGATGGTCCGAGGAAATCACGGATTTCTTCGAAATTCCGCACAGCCTTCTGCCGAAGGTTTATGAGCCAGCGGCAGTGGTGGGGCAGGTTTCCGCCGAGGCATCCCTGGCCACCGGGCTGCCCGCGGGAATCCCCATCGTCGCCGGCATCGTGGATGCAAATGCGGCCGCTCTGGCGGTGGGAATTGTGGGCAAAGGAGATGGGGCGCTGATCATGGGAACCTCTTCCGTCCTTATCATGGGTATGGATTCCTGGATCGAGTGCGGGAACCTGGCGGAAATCTATCATGTTTCCCCCCGGAATACCGTGATCTATGGGCCTATGAGCGCCACCGGAGCTTCGCTGAAATGGATCCGCGACCAGTTCACACAAAAGTCCGGCCCGGGCGGGGAAGAGGACATCTACCGCCAACTGACCGAGGAAGCCGCGCAGATTGCACCCGGTGCGGATCGATTGATATTTCTGCCCTACATGATGGGCGAGAGGGCGCCCCTGTGGGATCCCTATGCCCAAGGGACGTTATTTGGATTATCGCTTTCCACCACGCGCGGACATATGGTCAGAGCCATTATGGAAGGCGCTGCTTTTGCGATTAATGACAACTACCAGGAGGCGCAAAGGCTGGGCTTGCAACTGAACCGCCTCATGGCCGTGGGCGGCGGGAACAATGAGTTTTGGCTGAAAATCATTGCGTCCGTTCTGAACGTTCCCATTTCCCTGCCGGTCCGTGCCAACGGTACGGTTTTCGGAGCAGCTATTTTGGCGGGAGCGGGAGCCGGCTTTTACCCGGATCTGGAAAAAACCGCGCGGGAATGCCTGTCGCTGCGAAAAACCATTGAACCGGATGCCCGATGGCACGAACATTATCAAAAGGTTTTTGCCATATATAAGGATCTTTATGCCCAACTGAAAAACAATATGCACCGCCTGGCCGCAACGGAGTTTTAGATTATTAACTTTGGAATAATGTTTACATAATAGGAGAGACATAGCATGGGAAAGAATTACTTTGATTTGTCGGGGCGGTTAGCAGTAATCACCGGTGCGGGAGGCGGGCTGGGCCGGGTAATGGCTGTGGGGCTGGCGCAATATGGAGCACATGTTGTCGCCGCGGATCTGAGTGAGGAGGGGGCACAGGAAACGGCGGAGCTGGTCCGGAAAGAGGGGAGGGAGGCGCTGGCGGTCCAGTGCGATGTGTCCAGCCAAAAGGATGTTGACCAGGTGGTGGCAAGTACGGTAAAAAAGTTCGGGACCATTGATATTTTGATCAACAGCGCGGCGGCCACTAAATATTGTTCCTCGCTTACCATTTCGGTGGAGGACTGGATGCATGTGATTGATGTGAATCTCAAAGGAACGTTTCTCTGCTGCCAGGCGGCCGGGCGGGTTATGGAAAAGAAGAAAAAAGGAAGCATCATCAATATGTCTTCGATTTATGGAATCGCGGGCATTGATCGCGGCATATCGGCCTATGCGACCAGCAAGGGCGGGATTAACGGACTGACGCGCATGCTGGCGGTCGAATGGGCGCCGCTCGGGATTCGCGTGAATGGGATTGTACCCTGTCAGTTCCGCTCCTGGGGCTTTGAGGTGACTTTGAGCAAATTCCCGGATCCGCAAGCCATGTTAAAAAAAATGGAAGCCAATATCCCGCTGGGACGGGTGGGAGAGCCGGACGAGATCGTGGGGGGAGTCTTATACCTGGCTTCGGATGCTTCGTCCATGGTAACCGGACATCTGCTGTATATTGACGGCGGGTACCTGGCCCGTTAAAATCGAGGTTGGATTGGCTCATCACCCAGGTGAACGTAAAAATGTTTTCAGGAAACCTTTTGCCGTGAAAAGATATTTCGTATTAGCTGCTTCGATTGTAATCAATCTGTGTCTGGGGGGAATCTATGCCTGGAGTGTGTTCGTGCCGGAATTGGTCACCGATTATGGCTACAGCACCACCCAGACCCAGATCGTATTTGGCACGATGATCTGCCTGTTTACTTCCGTAACGATGTTAACCGGCCGAATGGAGGGCAAAATCGGTCCCCGCCCGATGATCCTCATCTGTGCGCTGCTGATTTTTGCGGGATATGGGATCGCGGGTTGCAGCGGCAGGAATTTTTATATTCTCTGGCTGGGCTACAGTATCGGTACGGGCCTGGCCATCGGTTTTGGATATGTCACGGTGCTGGCCTTGAGCATCCGATGGTTTGAAAAACAAAAAGGCCTGGCCTGCGGCATGGTGATTGCCGGTTACGGATGCGGCGCTATCATGTTATCCTCGATAGCGCAGGCCCTGATCAATCGCCAGTGGGAGGTAATGAGCATTTTCAAGCTACTGAGTGTCATCTTAGGCGGCTTGATCCTGATTAGTGCCCTAATCATTTGCAATCCCCCCCACTACCATCGGAGAAAATCTACCGCCACGATCCACTACCGGCAGGTATTTTCCTCGAAGCGTTTCTATATCCTCGCCCTGACCTCCGCACTGGGTACGTTTCCCGGCCTGATGATTATTGGGAATCTCAAGCCGATGGCGATTTCTTTCGGCTACGGCAATTCGACGGGGTTGCTGGCTATTTTTATGCTGGCCATCGGGAATACCCTGGGCCGCATCATCGGCGGATTTCTCCATGATCGGCTCAAATCCGCCACGATCCAAATCCTGCTGGGCATGGTAGCCGGCACCGCCCTGCTGCTGGCTGCTGGCGGCGTAACCAGTGCCCTGATGCTGGGAATCATCTGGCTGGTGGGTATGAGTTATGGGGGAATGCTCGCCAATCTTCCCGCCCAAGTGGCCGAAGAATACGGCCATGAAAACTTCGGCATGGTGTATCCCATGATCCTGGCGGCCCACGGTATTACCGCCCTCTTCGCCGCGCCAGCCGGGGGATTGATTTATGACCGGTGCCATTCGTATCACGCCGCCCTGATTCTCGCGAGTATTATAGGCGGAATATCCCTTTTATGTTTTAGCCTAACGTACAAAAAAACGTCCTTCGTTTTACCTCCTTCCTCTCTGAAATGATATTTCACCATGAAGATCCTGCAGACGGCAAAATGCCGCGGTCATCAGCCCCTGCCGACGCTCCCGCTGGCCGCTGCCGTCAGTCACCGATAACGGATACCAATAACGGATAACTATTTCTTTCACCACGAAGCTCACGAAAGCTACGAAGGCGGCAGGACCTGTACCACTAACCGATCCCGGATAACCAATAACTACCCTTGTAATTCGTAACTTGTAATTTCTTTCTTTCAATCCGACCAGATGACAGGTGAAGCCTGAACCATTAACCAATAACCAGTAACCGATCACCAATTGCTGATAACCGATAACCAATAACTGACCTGGTTCCTTTATCGTTCATAACGATATGTACCACGTTGCCAGGTATTCAGGATAAAACATTGCGTTTAGAAATCCTTTTTTTGCGAAAAGGCCTTTTGGGTTTATTTGCATCGGCGGGATTATAGTGCATACTGGGGAATCTTCAGCGTTTCGCCGTCCTTCATTGCGGACAGGTGCGCATAATAGCCGGGCACGGTCATGTTCAACGCATCGATGACACCCACTTTCGGCTGGCGGGCGGAGAGAATGGCGTCGATGAAGTCGTCCCCAAGGTAGCCGTGGGAGCCGCCATGCCCGCCCGGCAAAACGCCCGGCGGTAAAGCATACTTCGCAATCCGCAGGCCGCCCTGGAGCGCCTCGTGGTAGCGTTTACTGCCCGTCCGGTCGCCGGTAAAAGTCCTGTTGAAGCCGCCGTATTCGCCCCGGATGCGTCCCGCTTCGAGGTATTCCCCCTGTGAACCGCATACAATCATGCGGGCCAGGCCGCCTTCGGACGTCCGGAACAGGCCGACTTCCGACTTGAAGATATTCCCGATCGCGTTGGGAATGCGCTGGTCCGGATCAAACAGCGGGGTGCCCTGGCAGGAGACCTCCAGCAGCGATTGATGCGTGACGCCGACATAGTAAGCCGTCGCGTGGGTCGGATACCAGATGGGACAGCCTTTCTTCCGCCAGTCCTTATACGAGCCCAGCACCGGTTCCCCCAGCGAATGCGGATGACAGTATTCCCCTTCGGTATAGACGAGCCGGCCAAAAACGCCGGCGGCATACAGTTTTTCCATGGCGAAGAGATCGTCATGAAAACACGAGGTTTCGAACATGGCGTACACCAGTCCCCGGTTCTTCCGGCAGCATTCCAGGAGCTTTTCGGCGTCCTCGATATCACCGTAAAAGACCGGGACCGCCGTCGCCACATGCTTGCCGTGCTCCAGACAAAGGATCGCATGTTTGGCGTGGGAGGGGGCGTCCGTGGCACAATAGATGGCCTCGATGGAATCGTCCCTGACCATCTCCTCCAGCGACGGGTAGGTCTTGCCGCAATTGGCCTTTTGGGCCATATCGGCGCAGCGATCCGGAAACAAATCGCTCACCGCCACCAGTTCGACGTTGGGATGATGCTGAAGCCCGAATTCCAGGCCGAACTGGCAAAGACCATGGCCGACAATTCCCACCCGAACCTTGCGGTCATATTTTTGCTGCCAGGCCTGATCCGGATCGATCTGCGTTTGCGTCTGATCGAAACCCGGAATGGCCTGTTCCGCTTTCGCATCCGCAGCGGCTAATCCCAATAGCGCCGAACCAATACCCGTTTTTTTCAGAAAATTACGTCTCGATAGTCTGGTCATAAACATCTCCCTGATTACAGCAGGATAAACCTAAAATATTTTTTAATACAACTGAAAATTTCAACGGAGGACCGCATGGTTATGGATTTGGGTTCTCTTTGGATTTTGCGGGATCGGAATCCAGATTTTGCAGACGCAAACTGAAATGGTCCAGCCGTTTGCCTGCCTCGTCATACTTGGCCCTGGCGTTGCCCAGATGTTTGCCCACCAGGGCATAATCGGCCACAAACAGTTCCAGCTCCGAGCCCAGGTGGGCCAGTTGCTCATAGATTAGCCGGGCGTTGCGCTCGATCTGCAATCCCTTCAGCCCGGTAGCAATGGTCATCAGGTAGCTGTAGAGGGTGTTCGGGGAAACCAGAATCACCTTGCGCTGCCGGGCATAGACGTTAATATCGACCTCCCCCCCTACCGGGGCCACCGTGGTCTCGTAATATACATTTTCCGCCGGTACGTACATGAGGGCAAAATCCAGCGTGCCTTCCTCCGGCAGAATATATTTATCAGCAATCTCATCAATCCGGCGGCAGACATCCTTCAAAAAAGCCTTACGCCACTTGAGCCGGGCCGCTTCCTCGCCGGCCTCCAGCATGGCCATAAAATTAGGCAGGGGAAATTTTGCATCAATGCTCACGCTGCCTTGGGCCAGATTGACCAGGGCATCCACTTTGTTGCCTGTTTTAAATGTATATTGCAGATGATAATGCTGGGCGGGCAAAACCTCCGCCAGCAGATTTTCCAGAGACCACTCTCCCAGCCCCCCCCGCAACTTGGGACTTTGCAGGATGTCTTGGAGCTTGCGGACCTCGCTGCCCACCTGCAAAATGTTCTGGGTCGCCTGCGAAAGCTGGCCCAACTGGCCTTTGACATCGCCGATGGTCTTGCCCGCCGACTCCAGCCGCTCCGTCACGGCCTTCTGTACTTCCTGCGTCAAGACCTGGCTCTGATGCAGCCGGTCGTTCAGATTTGTCGTCATATGCTGGATAGAACCGCTCAACTGCTCGCCGATCTTATCCAGCCGCACGCCCTGCTGATCGGACAGGTGGCTGATTTGCTGCTGCAAAAGCTGCAGCGACGAATCCGGCTGCCGATTCCGGCCATGACGGAGCAGAATCACCAGCAACACAATCACCGTTATCAGCAGCAGAACCGCCAGGCCAACTACGATAGGCAATGCTTCAGGCATGATAATCGTACCCCAACGATGGATTTAATCCGCCAATTCGCGAATCCAGATATTGCGGAAGCGGGTCGGATTGCCATGATCCTGCAGGGCCAGCGGCAGCTTGTCCGGATGGGCATGGTAGGCAGCCGGCGCCTTGTGCGCGGTAGCACCCTTGATTTCCACATTATCCTGGACCAGCACGCCGTTCTGGAAAACCGTGATGGTCGCCGCTTTCAGCAGATTGCCGCTCTCATCGAACACCGGCCTATGAAAGATCACATCATAGCTTTGCCACTGCCCGGGTTTGCGGCTGACATTCACCTGGGGGGGATACTGGCCGTAGATCGAACCAGCCTGGCCGTCCGGATAGGTGGGATTTTCATAGGAATCCAGAATCTGGAGTTCATATTGGTTCATGAGAAATATCCCGCTGTTGCCGCGTTCCTGGCCGTTGCCGACCGCCACCTCCGGCGTGGCCCATTCCAGATGCAACTGGCAACTGCCGAAAGACTGTTTGGTGGCGATAGCGCCGGTTTTAGTTACTTCCATATAGCCGTTTTCCACCTTCCACTGCGGCGCCTCGCCCTTGCCGTTGAGCCAGGCATCCAGATTGCTGCCGTCAAAGAGCACGATCGCATCCGAGGAAGGCGCACTTGGTTGCTCGCCGGGCGCTACCACCGGCGGCTGGGGCCGGTTCATATCATGAATGGCCCACTGTTGCCCCGTTTCCGGTTTTGTATCGCTCACGGCACAGCTTAACATGGTAATCAACAACATAATACTAGTCATAGTCAAAATGGTTTTCATTTGCATAGCCGAACTCCTTGTCATAATTTGAACACTGTTATTTCTGTACGATTCAAACATATCCGAAATAGTAAGTTTTACAATAAGCCTTTTCAATAGAATAATTTTACACAAAAACGAATATTGTTGTATCCCACAAGAATACGATACTGCAGTACAGGCCCTGCCCATCCCTCAGCCAGACCGTTTTGACTGGTCGGAATCAATGAAAAAATCGGTTCAATCCCGGTCCATCCCGGATTTTTTCAATTTGGCCAGGGATTCCGAAGAATTACTTGCCCCCAGAGAATCCGCCAGCAAATGGGATTTGAGGCATAGCAAGGCCATGTGCAATTGAGGATCAACCTTTACAATCTCTTCCGCATTATATACCGTCCGGGTTGCAGTTGTATCCTTCTCTGCACCGTTCTGGTGCAAAATCCCCGCATCCCGGCGTTTTTTTTCCAGTTCGATCATCTGGTTGCCGGTCAATTCCACGGTCACGTCCGGCTCCACGCCGTAATCTTCGTTGTCTTTATCCAGGGGATTGCGATTGACGCGACGGCCGCTGGGAAGATAGTAATAGGCGATGGTAATCTTCATCTGCGCCTGCGTCGGACGAATCGATTGAATCGTCTGCACGCTGCCTTTTCCATAACTGCGGGTGCCGATTACCAAAGCCCGCTGGTTATCTTTCAAACATCCCGAGACAATCTCGGAGGCGCTGGCCGAAATGCCGTTAATCAGCACCACCAGCGGCACGCTGCCATCCACCGTACTTTCCGGACGGGCCTTATCCTCGCTGGTCATTTCATTATTCCGGGACCGGGTACTCACAATCGTCCCACTCGAGAGAAAACTGTTCGCGATCTCGACCGCCGTACCCAGAAATCCCCCGCTGTTATTACGCAGATCCAATACCAGCCCGCGCATATTTTCCCCTTGCAGTTGTTGCAGCAAATTACGAAATCGGGTGGTCGTCTCATTGGAAAAATTTGTCATGCGCACATAGGCAATCCCATTTTCCTTGTCCACAAAATACTGCCAATCTCCCTTTTCATCCCGGTACAAGCCCTTGATGGTCTGGACTACGATCCAATCCCGGGTTAGAGTGAAATCCCGCGGTTTGTCAAAGCCTTCGCGGTTAATGGTAAGCACCACATCCGTACCCGCCTCACCGGTGATTCTCCGCACCGCCGCTTCCAGCGAGATATTCGCGGCGCTTTTCCCATCCACCGCGGTAATAATATCTTCGGCATCCAGCCCTGCCCGCTGGGCGGGGGAATCTTCCAGAAGCGAATCCACCGCCGGATAATTATCTTTCTTTTTGATCACAATACCCACCCCCGCGAATTCATTGGTCATGTCTTTCTGAAATTCGGTCACATCGCCAGGCCAGATGACATAGGTATAGCCGTCCAGCGTCGAATACGCCCCTTCCGTAAATTCCGCCATCAAAACAGTAAGAGGCAATTGGAGCGTATCCCGGTTGATCCCGATCACATACCCCAGATACTGCAAGACCTGAAAATAGCCAATTTGTTCCGGGGCCGCCGCTTTTACCTGGGCAATCAACTCATCCATTTTCCCCAGATAGCTTTGTACGACATTCGGATCCTTGATCTTTTCAAACGTCACGGCCAGTTGGGGGGTTTCCGCAATAATCCGGCAGCAATCCAGGGCCTTCTGTGTCATTTCCTTGAAATTTGGCTCTTCCACATACTTGGCCGCCGTAATATTCAACGCCGTCTGCACAATATCAAAAGAAACCCCTTCCCGCCGCTCCTGCCAACTGACGGAATCCTGATTCGGATCCGGTACATACATACTAATCAGGATCGCCTGACGCAATAGCTGCTGGGCGGTTTTCTCATATTCTTCGTTTTTCGGATCCAGATAAAGCAGATACCGATAAATCCGGCCATACGCTTCCTGCAGTTTTCCCTGCGTCTGCCAGCGCTGCGCTATATCCAAGGCCCGGCTGATAATCTCATTTTGCCGCTGCGGATCTATGGTTTTGCTGACATCGGTTTTCTTCGCCAGATCATCCGACAGGGAAAGATTCGCCAACGCCGTCAGCCAATGCCCATCGATCTTTTCCTGATAATCCGACTCCAGCTTTTCTTTTTCCTTGCTGTGAAAGGGGATCGACTGGCTGGTTTCGTACAGTTTCTGCAGCCACTGCGACGATTGAATCGATTCTTCGATCTTGTCCAGATATTCCTGATAGGCACCCTGATAGGAACTTTCCAATTCGGTATGCAACTGGTCATAACCGGCCAGAATTTTTTGTAATTCGCGGGCGTAATCACCCGTCGTACCTTCCAAGGACTCTCCGACTGACAGGGACTGAGCCTGATCAAATTTCCCCTGCGACATGCTCCTGGCGGCTTCTTTGATGCTCAGTAAATCAGCATTTTGTTGACCCGACAATAATATCGGCATACACAAAACAACGACCAGCAGAAACCAGCAGCTATACGATTGATATTTCATAAATCCTTATTTCCTAAACAATTAAAAACCGGCTTGCTTCCAGTCAGGGCAAACAAACCTTCCTTGTGTCTCCACAGGGAGAAATCTCTTATTTTTAATTTTAGCCGTGGTGGTGCGGAAAGTAAACGGCAAAACCGGCTGGCGAAAAAATCATTGACAAAACGGCCCGCCCTTCGGTTGACGGAAACGCCAAAAATCAATATTGACTTCCAAAAACGGCTCTGGCTCCCCAATAACAAGGGGACGACGAGGTTTTGACGCTGGCGTCTCGGTTAGAGAATATCCACCAACACCCCCGGCGCTCCGGTAAATGGTTTCCCTTCGCTCCGAAGAAAATCGATCCCATCCTCCGCTATGATCGCGTAATATTCCCCTGAGACACCACTACTGCTGATTTCACCTTTTACGTTGATCTTATGAATACGAGCTGTGCCCTTGCCATCCTCCCCGGTTCGCGTGTCATCGCCATCGCCGAAATAATCCCCGTTGGCCTTGATCCCGGCTACAATGCTGGTATCCGTCATATCCTTGCCGATTAAGACAGTATCGATCCAGGTTTCACCTGTATCGGTATCATCGGCAGTGTTATGCAGGAAATCCTCACCAATATCCACCCCGCCTAGAATCAGACTGCGGTTCAAATCCCCACCGATCACCACCTTGTCGATCCGGGTGAAAACCGAAAGGACACTGCCGGTCACATCCTCTTTCACCTGGAGACTGCCCAGGGTTTCGCTAATCCGCAGGGTCAAGCCGCTAATCTCCCGCGCCTGCATTTTATTCAGCCGTTTACTTACAGCGATAAAGCTGTTATTCAGATCATCCCCAATGATACAATTTTGCAGGTTCTGGGCTGTCAGTGTCGTACCCAGTAAATCCTCACCCGTCTTGAGTGAGCCGAGATCCCCGGCTATATTCACAATCGTATCCCCGATATTTTTCTTCACCTGGATGTTTTTCACATCGCCGCCCGCCGCCAGGGTCAGGGCGTCCGGCTGGCCGACCTGGGCCATGCTGTAAATACTGCCGTCAATCTTAACGGTCTGGATATCACCGCCGGCCTGAATCGTGCTGTTAATCATCGATTTTTTGATCTGGACTTGTTTGATATTCCCCACCGCATCAATAACGGAATTATCGGTCAAGGATTGATTGAGCAGTATCCGGTCCAGGTTCCCATCGATGGCAAAGGTGCTGCTGCTTATATTACTGGCCGCTTCAGTATCTTTCGTGCCCCCAACGGTCAACTTGCCCAGATCCCCCGCTATGGTAAAGCTGGCTCCCAGGATTCCGCCCGGTACGGCAATGGAACTGACATCCCCGTCAATCGCGAAAATCAGGCCATCCCCCTCCACCAGACCGATGGATTCCACGGTAATCTGCCGAACACTCCCGGCTTCCAGCCCACCCAGGTTTCCCTGCACTATCAACTTGCCCAGATTTGCGGTGCTGGTAGAAATGTTACCAACATTCACCAGCCCATCCCCATCCTCCCCCACGACCGTTACGGTAATACTAAGATTACTGCCGGAAGTGGTATCGATCAAGGTAAGACTGCTAAGATCCGGATTAACAATGCTGCCCTCACCGGTGAGCTTGATTTGATAGCCATCCCCATCGGTATCGACGCCAGCCACCAGGGCCGATAAAAGGTGCCGCTGCTCCAAAAACTCCAGGCCTAACACGCTTTTCATGCGGACCCGGCTTCGGTCCTCAGATTGCCTTTTCGTCACGTCGTATGCTCCTCTCCCCCCTATGACGGAAAAACTCTATCTTATTATATTCATTGACGTTACATTCATTTTAGTACCGGTCGGACCATACCAGCTCCGCCTGGCTTTTCGTTAATTATTCATCGACCAGCCAGATCGATTCGGATTAAAAATTTGACGGAACCGTCAAAAGTCAATATTGATTTGCTAAAATGGGCCTTTCGGTTCTGCAGGTTCTTGCCTACCGAGACGGTGAGGATTCAAAGATGATGTTCAACCCGACCAGATGGCAGGCAAAGCCCGCACCACTACGACGCGGGCGTTTACCCCTTTTGACGCTCCCGCCGGTCGCTGCCATCACTTACCGGTAACCGATAACTGATAACCAGAAACTGATAAGTGATTATCCGCCGTCCGCAGGACCGCTCCCGCCGGTCGCCGCATCCGCTAACCAATAGCTGATCTCTGCCCTATCACCGATACCCGATACCAACTACTGCTAAACGCTGGGGGCCGGGAGGATTTATCGCATGGAAACCGCCGGCATAATGCTCTTAACGGGGGGAAACCGGTGTTCCATGCTCTCGGAGCCGGGATTTCCCCCGATAAAACGGCAAATCATCCCATATGCGAGGCGGTGGGGCCGAGTGCAGGCAGCAGAGAGTAAACAAGAGGGAGAAATTTTGGTGCGAAATTCTATTGTTTGCCGGGCCGGCCGGGGATATGATAGAGTTGTTCTTACATGTACGGTGTTAATGGATAAAAGTGAACGGCAGGCTAATAGATATATTTACGCGCTGCGTTCATGGTTGGTAAGGAATCGTGTCGGCAAACAAACTGCCGAACTTACAGAACGGAATGTTACAGTAAAGACAAAGAGATGGAAAAGAAAACCATCATCTATTTGATCGTTGGCGTGATAATCATCATATTGGCTTACGGGATTGCCATGGTAATCAAGGTGGCATCGCGAGTCAATCGATCTGAAATTAACCTGCAAGGTGTTTTACTGATTGAAAGATCTCTAGAATCCTATCTATCCTCGCATGACAATCAGTGGCCGACCGACTGGTCTTTTCTCGATCCCAATAATGAGAGAGGAGCCTGGGACAATAATTATATCCGATCCAATTATAAACTAAGAGGGATTAGCCTTGATGATCATTCGGATGCAGTCATTTTATATCCTTCTCCCATTTTCCTGAATGACCGTAGCATTGAACACATCGAACAGATGTATCGGCAATCCGAAAGATGCAAAGACAATAAAGGCACTGAATAGTCATTTAGGGTCGGTAACAAGTTGCCGACCCTGTTTTTAATTTGCTGTCGATGAGACAACCGCAAGCAGGGGATATGTTCCAGCCTAATCCATTATGCCTCACAATACGCTCTAGCCCGCATTTCTCACCATAATAGTTGAAAAACCTCTTTGTTCTGGTATAAC
>CAZOMV010000032.1:0-52200 GCA_964580995.1 uncultured Pirellulales bacterium | reverse complement strand
CTTCAACATTTACCAACTCAACCTAACCGTTACAAATTACCAAAATTCTTACCCATCATACCAAAAATCTTACCAAACCGTTAAAATCGTTACAATCGTTACTTTATTATCGGACTATACATTTCAATACAAAATAAATACTTACATCAATTTCCTTAAAACTAAAATAAAGACTTACAGCCATTTTTAAGACGAAAAACCAAGGACTTACATCAATTTCTAAAAATGTAAAATGAAGCCATAATCGGAGAATTGCTGAGTTGATTTATCCGGATTTTCCGGGGCTAATTGTATTTCGGAATCTTAACTCCTTTTGTATAATGGGTTTTATGTGGTTATCGAATGCGGAATTTGACCAATATGTTTGTCAGGCCATCGATTCGCTGGACGAGTCGTTCCGGAAATACATCGAGGAGGTCCCCGTCATCGTGGAAGACCTTCCGGATCATAACGTACGACAGCTAATGGGTTTAAAAAAATCAGAAATACTCCTCGGCCTCTTCCGCGGTGTCCCCCTAAACCGGCAATCCGTCGAAAGCGTCAGCATAAACAGCCCCAATCAGATATTCTTGTACCGCCAAAACATCCTGAAATGCTGCCACAGCGTCAAGCAGGTGGCCGAGCAAATCCGCAAAACGGTGATTCACGAATTGGGCCACTACCTGGGTTTTTCGGAGGCAGAATTGCGAAAATACCATTATTAGCGGTGTATTTTAATTATTTCCACTTGCAAGATGGGGAAGGTTGAGTATAATAGCAAAAAATTGTTGTATAGTATAAGGCCTTTATTTAACAGAAGTTATAAACCATGCCAAAGCAGGTGGGCATATCAAACCCGTTTATTCTGTTGTTGGTTATTGCGGTTACAACCGTGACGGCGGCTCTGTTGCTGATAAATCAATCTGAGGTTCTGGCAAATCCTGCATCCGATATTCCCATCCTGCCCGGTCAGGCAAATATTCAGTTAGTACCGGTTCAACTGGCGCCTGGGATAATCGGTTTTGCCTTGATTGATGCAAGTAATTATACATTTTGTATTTACGAATTTAATCCCCGGAGGGCAGAACATGAAAGGCTGGCTCTGATTGCGGTTCGCAATTTCCGATTCGACAGTCAGTTAGAAGATTACAACAACGCCGAACCCAGGCCCAGCCAGGTCAGGCAATGGGTTGAGCATGCCCAGGAGATAAAGAATTCCGGTAGCCAGGACCAGCCCGGAGAAATCGAAAAACCCATGGATCCCCAAAAATGACAGAAATTCAAGCATTTATAATCCGAATGCCATTTGTTTTTGACGTACTATGAACAATTTGTTTATAATGGATATGATGGATTTGTTTTTAAGTAAATGTAGCGAGGCCATAAAAGGAAAGGGACTGTAGTCTATGGCAAAGATGTTTTATAGCCAAGAAGAAGTCCAGGAAAAATTAGGACGAAGTACAGAAGAGATCAAAAAGATCGTGGCGGACGGAAAACTGCGAGAGTTCCGTGACGGCAATAAGATCATGTACAAAGTGGATGAGGTGGATACCCTTGTTTCTGAATTGGGCGGCGATACGGGGGAGATCAGTCTGGCCCCCAGCGATACCGGCAGTCAGATCGGCTTATCTGCCAATGATTCCGGCAGCCAGTTGGGATTGATGCCCAGCGGCGATACGGGCAGTCAACTGGGATTGTCGGCCAGTGATTCCTCGGACCAAATCGGTCTGGACGATACCGGCGAAGCAGCCGCCAGCAAAGACGATACGGTTATCACCAGTTATGGTGTAAATGCCCTGGATGATTCCAGCAGCATTCTCGATTCGGTCGATCCGATGGGGCAAACCCAGATTGCACCCGAATTCGACGATCAGGTCAGTCTGGATAGCGGCAGCAGTGGCAGCGGACTTCTCGATTTAACCAGAGAAGCGGATGATACCAGCTTAGGCGCGGAACTGCTGGAAGAAATTTATCCCGGTAAGGAGGAGGGTGCGATCGAAACGCAACTGCCCAGTGATGTGCCGGTTATGCCGGATGTCGGCAGTTATTCTTCGATGGAAACCCCTTCCCCTGTTCAGCAGGAATACGTTAAAATGGTGGAAGTGTACGATCCGACCAGTGGATCTTTTGGTATTATGATGATCGTACCGTTTCTCGTAATGATCCTGCTGGGCTTGATTGTGGCCTCGGGGGTCAACCAGGTTCGCCCCAAACTTCTGGACAGTGTTGTCGATTATGTCTGGTATATCGCAGGTGGAGCGGCGGCCGTTGCCATTATTATCTGTTTGGTGGGTAACTTCCTGGCCACCAAAACTCCCAAACCGGCCAAGGCCAAAGTGAAAACGAAATAATTGAAAAACCGATTTCTGAAGTAGAAAACGTCTCATTTGAAAATCTGATGTTTCTTATGTGAAAAAACGGCTTTAGGCCGTACAGCGAAAGGAGTATCTTGTATGAAATCAGTGGTTTTTTTCTGCGCATCTTTTATTGGTTTGTCTATTCTCGCTCTTTCCAGCGGCTGTGCTTCCAAAGCGGAGTTGGATCGTTGTGTTCGCCGCAATGCGCTAGCCCAGGAGCGGATTGAGGCCCTGCTGGCCGCTCAGGAAGAAGAACGGAAGAGATTGGAACAATGTCAACAGGAATTGGAACTGATAGCTAAAAAGGGAGGTTACTGGCAGGAGCAAATGGATGCCCTGCAGAAAACCCTGGCAGAGAAAAATGCGCTGATCGATCAGCTTACGGCGCAACTGGGCCAAACCGCTTTGCCCCCGGAGCTTAGTAATGCCCTGGCGGATTGGGCGAGAGGCTCCGATTTGGTTTCTTACGACGAAAAAACCGGTATCGTTCGTTTCAAAAGCGACCTGCTGTTTAATAAAGGGGAGGATACCGTACAGGCCGATGCCCAGGCCCAACTGGAAAAACTCAGCGGCATAATGAATACGCCGGCTGCGGAAGGATTTGATATTTTGATCGTCGGGCATACCGATGATTTGCCTATTCTCAAGCCGGATACCAGAGCCAAGCATCCCAGCAACTGGCATCTGTCTGCTCACCGGGCGATCGCAGTGGAAAAAATCCTGGCCCAGGTCGGTCTGGCTGAAACTCGTCAGGCAGTTATGGGATTTGGTGAATTCCGACCTCTGGAACCGAACGCTCCGAATAAAGGTGGAAATCCGAAAAACCGGCGTGTGGAGATCTACATCGTGCCTGCCGGCCAGATTCGTATTTCAACCGGACCGGCAACCGCGCCGAATACCTCAACAACAGCTCCCACTCCCACTCCCACTCCCGCCGCCCCCGCTGTCGAACCGGAAACCACCGGTTCCATGGAGCCTGCGGAAGAAAAATAAACCGAACATTTTGTTCGCAATTAAAATTGCAAGGTAGAGTCTTACCGCTCTACCTTTTTTGTTTCAGTCAGATGGGGAAAGGGGGCATTATGGGGAAAGACCCACGAAAAAATACCAGGAACCTATAAATTTGGAACCAAAAGCAAAAATTTTATATAAATCTATTTCTGATTTACGCCCATTGTGATAGAAAATAGCATGATTAGATAAAAGTGCAGATTGAATCCCGCTGGTACACTCAATGGTAAAGTGGTTCCGAAATCTAAATCTTTCTCCGCTTTTATATGCCGCTTTTTTCATGCAGACCGGCTGGACGGCCTCTTTACTGACCATGTCCTTTATATTGCAGCGGGCGGGTGGTTCGGATACCGAAGTGGGGCTGTTTTTCAGCTTGCAGTTGTTCTTTTATATCATAACCTGCCTTTTTGTAAAAATTACGGGGGAACGATTGCGGATTTTACGGTTGGCACGGTTTGGCAGCGCCGGATGTATCTTGATAGCGGGCGGGATGTTACTGGCGTTGGTCCTGAAGATACCCGAGGCTTCTGTCATAAAATCCCATCATGTGCTGGTTTCCGCCGGGGCGTTTTATGGAATTTGCATGGGATTTTTTTGGCCTGCCGTAATGGCATTTATTTCCGCCGGCTATGAGGGTCAGACCCTGAGCCGCCGGCTGGGGACTTATAATGTTCTGGTTTCTCTGGGGCTGATTGTGGGGCCGTTTTTAGGCGGTTTTTTAGTCGAGCGGAATTCTCTTTTGCCGATTATCGCTTCCGCGGGATTTTTTCTTTTCTGTTTTCTGTGTTTGTTGCGGCCGGGGGAGGAATCCGGCCGGATCGAGCGGGTGCAAGAAAAGGCTGCGCTGCCTGAAACGCAGGATACTACTACCTATAATTTGACCTATCTGCGGATCATGGCTGGGATCTTTCTGGTAAGTACTTTTATTTGCGGGGGGCTGCGGGTGCAAATGGGGCTGCTGTTGAAATTTGAACTGGGTTTTAGCGAGTCCTTGTTTGGCACGATTTTTGTGGTCGGATGCGGGGCAAATCTGTTGATGTATTATGTGCTGGGGAAGACGCGATTCTGGCAAGGAAGGTTGTTCCTGTTTGTTATCGGCCAGATCCTGATGCTGGCCAGTACCTTACTGATTTTACGCTGCCGGTGGCTGCCGTGGTTTTTTGCGGCTTCGGTGGGATATGGAATCGCCGGGGCGATGGCGTACAGTTTGCATCAGTTCTACAGTGCATCCGTGAAGGGACGGCGGTTGGGGGCGTTGGCATTCCACGAGATGATCCAGGCTGGCGGTACGATTATCGGCTCGATGCTGAGCGGCTTTTTAAGCGATTCGTATGGCCGCTATATCTCTTACTGGTTCAGTCTGGGTGTGATAGGATTGAGTATTGTTTTACAAATATTGGTATGGATTGGGATGAAGAAATATTTCCAGCCTGGCACGATGGGTGGCTGTCAAAAAATACATAGTGATATAACCAATTGATTTGTAGGTATTAATGAAAATATTGAAGAAATTTATGTGAAAGTTATTGACATTGCTATATTACTATATTAATATAGCATCTGGTTTAGACGATATGGTTAGTACCATTACCAGCGGTTGAATCGGATGTGATGAAGTCACCGCAGCGTGTATTTAACAGGATTACCATGATGAATATATTGAGCGGGCCTGTTTCTGAAGTTGATTATGGTTGTGCGGAATTAAGCAAAGGTTTATTTGCCAATACCAGTTTTGAGACCGCACCTGTAAATGTTTCCCAGGGTATTTATCTGGGTTTAATACAGGACATTTTTAGCCGTAAGCGGGAAAGGGGCGAACAGATAACCGAAGCGGGGGTTGCCAAGGAATACAATGTCAGCACCATTCCGGTACGGGAGGCCTTTTTAAAGCTGGAGCGGGAAGGCTGGATTGAGCGGTCCCACAATAAACGCACTTTCATCAGCAAATATGGGCCGGATAAACTTCGTGAACTCTACCAGTTGCGAAAAGTCCTGGAGATTGGAGCTTTTTACAGTCTGGCCCATAGCCTTACCGAGAAACAATTCGCCCATTTAGAATCTTTGGTGGCAACCGTGGATAATGCCTATAACCACAAGCAAGTGCAGGCATACCGGGAAGCGGATTTAATCTATCACTGCACCGCGGTTTTCTTTGCCTGCGGCCGGGAAGGGGAAAAGATTTATGAGAATATTTTGCTGAAGTGTTTATCGTTTGTGGATTATCCAGCCGATCCGGACGATTTTATGAAATATCCGCTGGAAACTCATCAGCCGTCGCACCATAGCATACAAAATGCCTTGTGTTCCAAAGACCTGGTGACACTGATTCCATTGGTGGAACAACACGTGCTATCCGGGGCGAAATCCGCCGGGATCGATATGTAAGCGAGATACCAGAGAGGAGGTGAGAATCAACAATACGGAAAGATCATGTCGATGACAGGGATAGCATCCACGGAGAAGTGCAGTCCAATCTATGGAAACGGAATTTCATTTTGGAAGGTTGTATAAGAATTCGAATTAGAAAAGTAAAAGGAGAATTTATCATGAGAACGAAATTAGTAATGTTATCAGTATCGCTTGTTATTTTGGTGGTCGAGGCGGGAACTTTGATGGCCGATCCGCCCAGCGAGGGACTGGTGCTCTGGCTGAAAGCGGATGCCGGTTTGATGGGATTTGATCCGGATGATCCCAATACCATTCTTCCGGCTCAGCCGGGTTATAAAATCACACAGTGGCAGGATCAGTCCGGCAATAACGCCCATGCCAATGCCTATGCGGGAGCCGCTGATCTGGTTTCGGTGGATTTTCCCAATGGCGCCCATCCGTCGCTACATTTTGACGGTAATGATGGCTATACCCTGGCCAATCATACCGTTACCCATCAAACGAATTTTTCATTTTTTATCGTTTGCAGCGTAGAAGGTACGGCCGGTTCCACGAGTATTTTCTCCAACTACTCCCCCGCCGGCTGGGGAATTGGCAGATCGGATGATGGCTCTACTTCATATCGCCCCAAATATTGGAGTGCACCGGGCGGGTATGTGGATGCGACCAGTAGTTTTGTGGATAGTGAAAATCATATCTATATAGCCACCCTGGAAGAGGCCAAGACCCGCCAGATTTTTCTGTTCAATGAGAATCAGGGCCAAACGGGCTATGGATATCACACCTCGGCAGCACTTATCGGTTATGATCCGGCCAGTCCCTCTACGATCGGCATGTTACAACTGGGATGGGGACAATATCATATCGGCACCATTACCGAAATCCTGATGTATGACAGCACCAGTGAGCAATTGATTGCCAGTGTGAATGCCTATCTGAATGAAAAATACGGCATCAATGTAACACCCCAAATGGGCGATCCGGATGCTATTTATATGACCGCGGGAACCTTCTGTGCCTGTGATAATGCTGGTTTTATGAATGTGGCCGGCCGCTGGTCCACGAAATATCCGGCGGGTACCTGGCAGCTTGCCATTGCCGACGGTTCATTAAATGGTTTTCTGGCCGATCCCAATGGATTAACCGTCAATCATCTGGCGAATAGTCCGGATTCAGGGGCTATTATGGAAAAACTGGTACCCGGCAACACCTATACGTATCTTTTTGCGATTGAAAACCCGCAAACCACTGCGTATTGGTCCACGCAACTATTCTTTGAAAATGAACAATATCAGCCGAACAACGGCAAGGTGGGAATTTCCGTTTATGCGGCCAGACAGACCGATCCGAACAATCCGAATCCGCCCTTTACACCCAATACCTCCGCATCGGTCATGGGCTGGCCTATGGACAGCAGTGCGGGGCCGGGAGTGGTTTATGAAAATGCCAGCAAGGAAATCCGGGTTACCCTGACCCGTTATGCCTGCTATGATCCTTCGGTCTATCCGTTTGATGTCTGCCATCCGATGGGCGGTTACCCCGTTTTCGACGGCAATGGAACCAGGGATATGGTGGGCGAATTTACCCTCGTGGTGGAATCGTTTGCCGCCACCTGTGATGATATGACGGTTTTCTATGATATGGATTTCAATCACGATTGTTATGTGAATCTGGAAGACTTTGCCCAGTTTGTACAAAAATGGCTGAAGTGCAACGATCCGCAAAATCCGGACTGTGACAAGCTGGAATAAGCGGGATTTATAAGTTGTTTTTTCATTGCGTTTTCGCGGGTAGAGCGGAGTAAAACCATGTTTACTCCGCTCTACTGTATATCTTATGACTTATGCAGGAGAGCTATTTCATGCCAGGTAAAGGGATTTTAGCACCACTGGTAATTGCGGGAGTTTTCTTTTTTACGTCCCTTTCAGCTGGGGCGGATGACAAGGCCGGTCCGGCGGCGCCGCAGGTACACTCGCTAGACGGTAGTTGGCTGCTGTCGCCGGATCCGGATAATGTGGGAAGGGAAGAACAGTGGTTTCACGGCCCGGCGGCGGATGCTCAAGAGACCAAAGTCCCCTGGGTCATGCAGGATACCCTGCCGGGCTATCATGGGGTAGCCTGGTATTGGCGGGAATTTGATGCTCCCGCACACCCCAGCCGGGACGACCGGTATCTGCTGCGGTTTCATGCGGTGGACTATCTGGGGGAGGTCTGGGTCAATGACCAGTATGTGGGAATGCATGAGGGAGCGGAAGAGCCTTTTGTCCTGGATATTACGGAAGCGGTGAAAGCCGGGCAGGTCAACCGGCTGGCGGTACGGGTGCTCAATCCGGTGGAAGACAGAAGAATTGACGGCTTCAAACTGCAGGAAACCCCGCACCGGGTCAAGGAGAAATTCTTCAATATCGGCGGGATTACCGATTCCGTAGAGCTGCTCTTGACACCGGCCGTCTGGATTGAGGATCTGTATGTCTATCCGGATCCCTTCAGCGGCGTGGTTCAGATCGAGATGAATGTTCGCAACGCCGGGAGCGACTGTGCGGCGGCGGATATCCAGTGCAGCATCGGAACGGGACGGAATGGCATCACGACAGGGAAAATTTCCCTGAAACAGGAATTGCCGGCGGGGGATTCCCTCATCCAGGCGCAGTTGAAAGTGGACAATCCCCGTTTGTGGGAATTAAACGATCCTTATCTGTATCGCGTGACCTGCCGCGTCCAGGCCGAGAATGCGGAGATGTTTGATGAGCGGAGCCGGCAGTGCGGATTTCGGGACTTTCGGCTGGAGAACGGTTACTTTCGCCTGAACGGCAAACGAACTTTTATCCGCAGCGCCCATACCGGCAACGAAAGTCCGATCACCATTTATTTCCCCCATGACAAGGATTACTTTCGCCGGGATTTGCTGAATGTCAAGGTCATGGGCCTGAATGCGATCCGGTTTATTGCCGGCGTGGCCCGGCCCTATCAGTTGGATCTGTGTGATGAGATGGGCTTAATGGTCTATGAAGAGTGCATGGCGGCGTGGTATCTGGAAGACTCCCCTTTCATGGAAGAGCGTTTTGACAATACCACTCTGGGCATGATCAAACGGGATCGCAGCCATCCCTGCATTATCATGTGGGGCTTGATGAACGAGAATTTTGCCGGTGAGGTCTTCTTTCATGCCCTGAATTTTCTGCCCCAACTGCGTGCCGCGGATAACAATCGGCTGGTGATCCTCAACAGCGGCCGCCATGACGGCCTGACCGGCGAAACGACCTTTGCCGGCGTCCATCTCTGGCGGATGGCCAATTCACCGGAGCTGAATATCAGTTTTAATCCGGGGACTAAAGTAATTACCTGTAAGGGGAGTACCTGGCAGCCGGGCCAAGTGGCCTTCCATCCCGGCCTGAACGGGGAATACACTGTAATGCGCTGGAAGGCACCGGCTGATGGTTCCTGTGATATTGTTGCGGATTTGGAAGGGATTGCCAAACCGCAGACCACCTCGGATATCCATATTTACCACAACAGCGAATCCTTGTTTGACGGACTTTTAAATATCGATGGCCATGCCAATACCGCCCATTACCAGGGCCAGGCCAAGGTGCGGAAGGGGGATAAAATTGATGTGGTGGTGGGCATTGGCAATGACGTTCCCTTCGGTGTTACCACCGCCCTGAAGATGACAATCACCGGGCCTGACGGAAAAGTCTATGATGCGGCGGCTGATTTTACCACGGACCGCAATCCCAACGGCTGCTGGCAGTACGGCTGGCTGAAACCGGATAAAATCCCGAATTTGAATACCTTTTCCCTGTACGATCAGAAAGAACCAAAATATGGGGTAACCATTGGCACGGTCAGTAATCCGGGGATGCTGGAATGGCAGGATATCCTTTCCGACCGGCATCCGTATCCCCAGGCTCCCCATACCGCCTCGACGATCCAATATTTGCGGACGATCGACGGGGGCAAACCGCCGCTATTCCTGTCAGAGTACGGAGTGGGCAGTACGATCAATCTGGCGCGAATGATGCGTTTCTATGAACAGTTTCGCAGTACACATGCGGGGGATTATACATTTTATCACGAAAAATACGAAAAATTCCTTCTCGACTGGGACGCCTGGAAGCTGGCGGATACCTTTGGCCGACCGGACGATTTCTTCCAGCAGGAAATCAATATGATGGGGCAGTTGCGTCTCTTCGGCATCAATGCCCTGCGGGCCAATCCGAATGTGATCGGGTATAGCCTGACGGGCGCCGTGGACCAGGGCTTCAGCGGCGAAGGACTGGTGACGACCTTCCGGGAATTGAAACCCGGCACGGTGGATGCCCTTTTTGACGGGCTGGCGCCGCTGCGCTGGTGTCTGTTCGCCGAACCGATTACCGCTTATAAGGACAAGCCGATCCTGCTGGAAGCCGTACTGGCCAACGAAGATGTTTTATCACCGGGGCAGTATGAGGCGGAACTGATGGTTTTAGGGCCGGACCAGAAGCGATACTTCCAGCGTGATATTCCCGTTACCATTCCAGAGGCGAAGAATGGAATGGAACCGTCCTACACCCTGCCGGTATTTTCCGAAGAAGTGCGGATCGACGGGCCGGAGGGCGAGTATCGCCTGGTAGCCGCATTCAAAGAGAAGGCGGCCGCGGCCGGAGGACAGGCAAAATTCTATCTGTTCGACCGACGGAACATGCCCCCCGTTGAGCCGGAAGTGGTCCTCTGGGGTGAAGATACGGAACTGCGGGACTGGCTGGCTGATATTGGGATTACCGTTCGTTCGTTCGATTCGGCGGTACAGCCCGGCCGTGAGTTGATTCTGGTTTCGAGCAAGCCTTACGCCAACGGCCGCCGCGAGGAATTCCGCGAACTGGCCCGCCGTATCGGGCAAGGGTCGGCGGCGGTATTCCTCTCTCCCAAGGTATTTTTCAAGCGGTTTGACTGGTTCGGCTGGCCCGACAAACCGCTGGGCTGGCTGCCGCTGAAAGAAAAAGGGGAGGTCATTACCCTGATGAATATCGGGCTGTATCATGCGGACCGTTGGCTGAAACGAAACCCGATTTTTGACGGCCTGCCCTGCGGCGGCATGATGGATTACTTCGTCTATCGGAATATTGCCGCCAATGACGCGTATGCGGGGATCGATGGGCCGGATGAGGCCATTGCCGGCGGCAATTTTGTCGTCTTTGCCGAATACAAATCCGGTCTGCAACTGGCGGAATACCGGTTTGGGGCCGGCCGGTTCATTCTGAACACCTTGTCAATCCGGGAGAATCTGGGGACCGATCCCGTGGCGGAAAAAATCCTGCGGAATCTGCTGCGTTATGCCGGCCGGGATGTAAACCAGCCCCTTGCACCGCTGCCGGATGATTTTTCGCAGCAGTTAATCGAGATTGGCTATTGAAACGAGAATGGATATGAAAATACCAAAATCATGGTTGGTTTGGGTACTGCTGCTTACCGGGGGGATACCCTGGTGTCATGCCCAGCCGGGTACCGGACCGCAAACCGTGCTGCTTGATGGCTGCGACTGGTGGCTGGTGCAGGACCCGGAGGCGGATGGCCTGCCATATAGCTGCTGGCAGACGCCGCAAACCTGCGGCCAGCCGACGCCGGTTCCGCGTCTCATCCAGGACGTTTTTCCCGGTTATCATGGGGTTGCCTGGTATTTTAAAAATTTCACGGCCCCCGCCAATCCCCATCCCCAGGGGCGGTATCTGCTGCGGTTCTGGGCGGCGGATTATCTGGCCAAAGTGTGGTTCAACAACAATTCCATCCAGTATGTCGGCCGGCACGAAGGAGGGGAAGATCCCTTTCAATTCGATGTAACCTCCTTCATTCAATCCGGCTCGGAAAATCATCTGGCGGTTCGGATTCTTAATCCGACCGATGAACCGATCAACGGGATCACACTGGCGGAAGTTCCCCACCGGGATAATTATGGCGGCATTACGGATTCGGTGGAACTGCGGCTCGTGCCGGCCCTGTATATCGAAGATTTATACCTGCACCCCGACCCGCAAAGTGGCCTGGTTTCTATCCAGATTACGGTGAAAAATACCCTAGCCACTACGGTGACCGCAAATCTTGATTTTACGGTTGCAGGAGATACTCCGATTGCCTCTACCCTTTCACAGATGCTGGTTCCCGGCACTACGGTTATCGAATCGCAGCTCGCCGTGGAGAATCCCCGCCTTTGGGATACCAACGACCCCTATCTTTATGCGCTCGCAACCCGATTATGGCAGGATGGCTCCAGCAGTTATGACACCCAGTCCGTGCGGTTCGGGTTTCGGGATTTCCGGTTTGACAACGGTTATTTCCGTTTGAACGGCAAGCGAATTTATCTGCGCGGCTCCCTGATTACCAACTGGAACCGGGTGGGTGTGCGGTCTCCTTACCATTCGGATTTGCTGGATCAGGATATTATCAAACTCAAGGCGATGGGATTCAATTGTGTGCGGTTTTCGCTGGGAATGACGCCGCGGCGGCAATTGGATCTGTGTGACGAATTGGGGATTTTGGCCTATGAGGAAACCTATCTCGCCTGGCTGCTGGGGGATTCGCCGTATATGGAGGAACGTTTCAACCGTTCCATTTCCGGCATGATCCGGCGAGATCGGAATCATCCGTCGGTGGTCATGTGGGGTTTATTAAACGAAAAAAGCGATACACCGCTTTTTCATCATGCCGTTGCCAGTCTGCCGCTGGTTCGCTCCCTCGATGAACATCGCATGGTACTGCTGAACAGCGGCCGTTTCGATGGTTTCGTGCCGGGCGGCTGCGAAGGCCCGTCCACCTGGAAAATCGACTGGCGTTCCGTGCCGAATGCCACCCATAACGGAACTGCTCAAACGGTCTATTATCAAGGCAGCACGTGGGCGCCGGGACAGTTTGCCCTGCATCCGGGCAATGATGGGGAGTACGGTGTGGTCCGCTGGACCGCGCCAGACGGCGGTTCGTACGCTCTTTCCGCTGTGTTCATGGGGATTGCCAGCCCTCAAACTACTTCGGACATTCACATTTTTCATAATCAAAGCTCCCTGTACGATGGCTATATCAATTTGCACGGCTGCGGCAACACCGCCAGTTTTTCGCATAACCTTTCGGTGCAGGCGGGCGATACCGTCGATGTAGTGGTCGGGATCGGGAATGCCATTCCGTTCGGCGATACAACGGCGGTGGCCCTGACCATCGGCAGCAGCAATGTGGCCGCCGAGTTTTCCACCGCCAGCAATCCTAGCGGCGTCTGGACCTACGGTTACTTATCGCCGGGTGCAGTGCCGAACCTGAACAGCTTTACTGCCTATGAGACCAAACCCTGCGAAGTGGGTGTTTATTACGGCAGTCTCAGCAATCCCGGCTCCTCCGGGTGGGATGATCTGCTCTCCGACCAGCACGCCTACCGCCGTGTTCCTCATACCGCAGCCATTATCAACGAATTGCGCACCTTCAACGGCGTCAATCAGCATGTGCTCCTGTCGGAATATGGCGTTGGCGGTGCTCTGCATCTGCCGCATCTGATCGATCTCTACACCCAGGCCAATGCGCTCGATAAAGGGTATGGCCCGGGGTATCAATCCATGATGAATCAATTCATCGCCGACTGGGATCGATGGTCGCTGGCCGGGACTTTTACGCAATATGAAAACTTTTTCCAGCAGGCGCTGCTGAAATCGGCCCAGGCCCGGCAGCTCGGCATCAATGCCGTGCGCTCCAATCCCAATATCGTCGGCTATCTATTGACCGGCACTACCGACGAGGCAGTAACAGGCCTGGGTTTGTTAAACGAATTCCGCGAGGATAAGCCGGGGATGCCCGCCGTTATTACGGATGCCATGTCCCCGCTGCGCTGGTGCCTGTTTGCCGAGCCGGTGCATCTCTACCGCAGCACCAATGTACATCTGGAGGCCGTTCTGTCCAATCAGGATGTCTTGCCCGCCGGCTCCTACCCGGCGCAGGTACAGATTCGTAATGAAAGTGATGCCGTGGTCTGGCAGCAGGACGTTACGGTGAATATCGGCGCCTCCGAGCCTGCTTTTGCCTTTCCCGTCCTTACCGCAGATCAGAATGCCGACTGGCCCACCGGTAAATATCGCCTGACGGCCGCTTTTACCGATTCGCAAATTCCCGCCGCCGGCAGCGATGCGGTATTTTATGTCACCGATTCTGCCTCCCTGGACCCCGTCCAGACAACGGTAACCTTATGGGGAAACGATACCCAGCTTTTAACCTGGCTGCAAAGTCACGGCATACCCGTCCGCCCCTTCGATGGAACCTGGCGGTCGCTGCCGGAAATCATTCTGGTGGGCAATCAGATCCCTTTACCGGGCGGGGCGGAGGCGTTTAGCGACCTCATGAGCCGGATCGAAAATGGCTCGGTAGCGATTTTCCTCTGCCGGGACGTATTTTCAGATGGTGTCCATCCTCTTGCCTATTTTCCTTTGGCGAACAAAGGTACTATTGCCGACCTGTCGGGCGGCTGGGTTTTCCCCAAAGACGACTGGGTCAAGGACCACCCTATCTTTAACCATATGCCGGACGGCGGGATTATGGACAATATATATTTTCGCGAGATCATACCCGACCATGCCTGGTCCGGCCTGGATGCCCCCGCTGAGGCGGTTGCCGGTGCCATCAGCACCTCCAGCGGCTATAAATCCGGCCTGGAACTGGCTGTCTACGAGCATGGAACCGGCAAGTTCGTCATCAACACCCTTCTCATTCGCGACAATCTCATTGCCTATACCAATCCGGCGGCCGAGCATCTGCTCCGCAATCTGCTGCTCTATGCCGCCGGCTTTGTCCCCAATCAGCCGCCGCCGGTATCCTCCTGTCTGACCCCGGCTCAGATCACGGCCACTGCTTCCGGCGTTCAGTGGGATATGAACCCCATCCATACAATAGATCTTTCCGGACCGGACGGGGCCACCTCTACCATGCACTCCAATCAGTGGGATACCCCCCGCAACAACTGGAACGCCCCTCCTAACGCCGGTCTCAGCCATCCGAACCCCGGCACCGTGGCCTGTACCAACTGGATTGCCTTTACCTTCGATCAGGCCTACCCTTTGGGGGTATTGTGGATCTGGAACTTCAATATCGAAGGCAATATCGGACCGGGTATTAAAGAAGTCACTATCCAGTATTCCCTCACCGGCGGGACCAATCCCGGGGAATGGACCACGCTGGAAAATACCATTGTTCCGCAGGCAACGGGCACCGCGGATTACCTCGGCTCAGCGGTTGCTGACTTCGCGGGTGCAAGGGCTCAGTATGTTTGCCTCAGCGCTCATAGCGATTGGGATTCTCCCTATGGCGATCAGGGATTGTCCGAAGTCCGCTTCTATAAAAAAATGGCCCAGCTAACCCTGCAAACCCAGCCGGAGGGAATCAATACCGTATTCCCTTTTTCGGGTAGCTATGATCTTGGCTCGGTAGTTCCGATTGCTGCGCAACGATATGTAAATTGCCCCGCCGTTATGGCGTTTGATCACTGGCAAGGAGAAGGAATAGCCGAACCATTTTCTGCCTCTACGTCGGTGGTTATGGACCAGGATAAAATAGTACTGGCCCTTTTCCAGGATGATCGTCAATGCGGCGATGAGTGTCATACGCCGGTCAAAGTCGATCTGAACAATGATTGTAGTGTGGATATTGAAGATTTGAATTTATTTGCGTATGGTTGGTTGAATAATTCCTCTGAGACATTGAACGAAGATTTCAACGAAGATGGTTATGTTAATATCGAAGATTTTTCTATAATGGCTCAAAGTTGGTTGGATATATTGCTCGAACTGTGATATGGATGCGGAGTGGGGAGTGCTAAATATCTTGTTTTCATAAAACCTGATTAGATAGTAAGTTGCACCCATATTGATGCATTTGTTTGCTAACTATTGCACTAACAATGGTTTACAATCACTACCCCCAAGGGGACTCGAACCCCTGTCGCCTGGCTGAGAACCAGGCATCCTAGGCCGCTAGACGATGGGGGCGTCTTTGGGGATAACTTTGAGCTAAAGCCCGGCTATCCGCGGTGCAAAAAATCAAATGCTACAGGTAGTGTGGGATATTGTCAAGTTTTTTCCCCCCGGATCGTATCCCCGCCGCTGTATTTTGAAAATTTTCTATTTCAGGGCAAAATATCCATGCCCGATCAGGTCAAAGACTTGTTCTTCGATGATGGTCATGCCTGCCTGCTGGAAGATATCCCGCCATTGCTGGGCGGAGCCGATTTGCTGGATGCTCAGTTGGTGGAACAGGTGATGTTCCAGGGAAGCGGTGGGGTGTTTATGGAGCCAAGCGGGATCCTGGCGACAGAATTCCCCGATTACGAAGAGCGAGCCGGGAAACCTTTTTTTCAGGTCCTGCAGCAGTCTGACAATGACTTTTTCGTCACCGAGATACTCATGGAAGGTATCGCAGGCGGTGATGCAGTCGATGGAGGACCGTTCCGCCGACAGCTCGGGCAGGTGAAAGATGTCCGCCTGCTGCACGGTGAGCCGGTGGCCATAGTCGTGTTTGGCAAGGGAATTTTGATTGTAGCGGACCATATCCTCGGAGAAGTCCACTCCATGTCCGCGGATTCCGGGGTCGATCCGGCATAATCCCGCCAGCAGCGCCATATCACCGCAGCCCAAGTCCAATACCATTTTGGAATGGTGATCGAGAATCATGCGGCGCATCACTGGGTAGGGCAGTTGTTCGCATAACCGGCCGCTGCCCAGCCCGACCCAGGTAATTCGGCGGGTCAGATCCTTGCCATAGTGCCGGGTTCCCGCCAGCAGATCGGGAAGCTGGCTAAAACAGGGTTCATAGGCCCAGAGCAGCTCAAACATGCCGCGCGGTTCGGCCAGCAGGATTTTGCCCTTCTCCGTCAGGCGTACTTCCTCATTAGAGTAGTGTAACAAATCCGTGCCGTGCAGATATTCGATGATTGCGTCCATTACCCGGGGATCCAATTTGGTTTCCGTCTCATAGGTTTTAAGATGTACGGAGCCGTTTTGTGCGAGCAAATCCAGAAAGCCCTGATTCAGCAGCGTCCACCAGCAGCAGGTAGTCGCGTAGCCGCGAATAAATTCCAGCCCCTGTTCGTGATGTTTTTTCATGCGAACGGCTTTTCGTAGCCCGACCAGCCGGATGACTTTGATGATTTGTGTTAGCATGGTCTGCCCTGCCCTATGCAATTTCGATGGGTTGGTTATACAGGAACCGGTGTTTGAATTGTTCACTATGTCCCTGGTTATTCTCCCGGATTTTTTTGTCCCGCTCCGCCAAAAGCCGGGCCGGAACCTGGCGGATTCTGATGCCGCCGAGCCGGCGGCTTTCCCGCTTGGAATCATATTCCATGTTGCATACCGCCAGACGCTGATCAATCAGTTGCTCCAGTTGGCGCAGGTCCTTTGCCGAAAGAGGCTGCTGGGTTTCCAGATACAACCGATAGTAGGGCGGGTCAGCCCATTCCGGAGCCATGATGAAATTTTCCAGATGAATCGCCAGTTCATCCGACGCGGTTCGGACGGCGTCCACCACCTGGTTCTCGGTCAGTTTTTCACCGGTGATGGAGCTGATATGCGCTCCCTTGGAAAGAAATTCGATGACCGGGGTGGTCCCGATGAAATCAGTAACCCGCACGATATCGCCCAGATTGTACCGGTACAAGCCGGCGTGATTGGTCAAAAAGATATAGTATTTTTTCCCTTTTTCCAGTTGGCAGCTTTGCAGCACGGTGAAGTTGCCTTCGATGACCGGTGACTCGCTGCCGGCACGGGCTGGATCGATTTCCTGCACGGGTACGAACTCATAAAAGTTGGAGGTGATGTCCAGCACACCCGCCGTAGTATTGTCTTCCATCGGGATGCTGATCCGTCCTTCACTGGCTAGCAGGCCGATGTCTCGAATCGGGATCTTGCCGAAATATTCGGCCAATTGGGGCAGATACAGCCCGACGGTTCCCCCCGTCCAGTTGGCCAGAAACGAGATATTCCAGTAATGCTGCGGCAGCAGTCGATTATGCCGGGCGAGCAGCTCTTCCAGTTTTGCGGCGATTTTGGGTTTTGGTTTCAGACGACGTTCAAAGAATTTTCGCAGGTCAGCCGGGATATCCAGCGAAGGAAGCAGCGTCCCATCATGAATATCCCGGATTAAATTTTTGGCATTCTGGTCCGCGGTTCGGGCCAGGGTTAAAACGGTGCTGGGATTGGCGGTGCTGATCAATCCGACATCCTCGGTGATAGCAAAACGCATGATGGTATAATAACGGGCCAGGGCGTCCGGGATTTCCGCCACCGCCTCCGGTGTGGTATAAAATTGACGCACGATATATTTTTGCTGCTGGGCCAGGAGGCCCGAGATCGCGCCGCAGGGGATTCCGGCCTCGGTGCAGCTTTGGCGGGCGGAACTGCTTACCGTCAATATCTTCCGCAAATAACCGTCCGGATGGTCGGATAGAGCCTTAACCCCCCAGATATTCCAGCCGTTGCGATAGCGGTTGGCAAACAACTGAGTAACCGGAATATATTTAGCCCGGGCGGTGGTCCCGCTGGTCAGGGCGAACATTAAAATGGACTGGGTACTGCCAAAAAGGGCATGCGTATCTCCCCGCCGGCAACGTTCGATGTATGGCTCAAAATAGGTGTAGTTTGCCAGGGGAAGCGAATCGGCGAAATCGGTATAGGTTTTAATTTTCCCTAAACGATGCTTCTGGCCAAAATCGCTGTCCTGATTGGTCCGGATCAGATCCTGCAGTAGGTCCGTTTGTACCTTACGGCAATGGGGCAGTTTTTTTTCGAATTGGTTCAGCCGGAACCGGCTGCTTTTCGCTGCGTAAAAAGCCGCCGCCGCAGTCAGAGGTTTTAGCCACTTTTTTTCCAACATTCGTTTCCACTTTCCTGGCGGGCGATCCCAAGGATTGATTTTCGTCTCTTCCAAAAAACTCGGAGGTTTCCTGGTCACCGAGGGTATATTCTATCGTATGGGCGGGTGCTTTTAAAGCTAAATATTTTTCAAAAAAGCCTACCGTCCGTCTGGCATACCGCAGGGGATCCACCGTTACGGACTGATTGTGTTTGGCTTCGGGTACGATCCACAGAAAACGCGGCTCCGAACTCATGTCATATAATGTATGGGCCTGTTCGCTCTTGATGTATGAATCTTTTTCTCCATGAATCAGGAAGGTCGGTGTATCTTTCAATCGCAGCAGGGTTTTACGCACCGATGGGAATTGACACCGAAATCGCGACCGTGCCCGCCGCACCAGCAGCCATCGCAAAAAGGTCCAGAATATCGGCCGATGATTCTCGTACACGAACCGAACCCGGGCAAATATGTGGACCCATTTTTTCATCATGCTTTCCAGCGTGATATCCGTGGAAAATAATCCATCGGACAATACCGCCTGAACCAGATTCCTCTGTCGGGTCTGATGGGCAGCCAGGATAGCCGCTCCTGCGCCCCGGGATATTCCGAACAATCCGATTCCCACTTCCCGGCCGGTTTCCTTTACTTTGCTCTCAACCAGATAGATGGCCCCTAAAACATCGAGTACTTCTTTATCCGAACACCAGAGACGCGGCTGGTAATTCGGCAAGGAACCGCTTTTTCCGTGGGAGCGAAAATCAAAGGTGAATATGTCAAAGCCCGCCTCCAGCAGCGGCTTGCAATACCGGCTGTAACTATACCTATCCGAACCGAATTCATGGCAAAAAATAATTACCCCCCGGTTATGGATGCTGAGATACCTGTTTTTACCCGGCAATTCAGGTGTGGGAACGATAGGCTCAAATCGATTGGTACCGCTGGTTTTTTCCTGAAATAAATCCGCCGTCACAAACATGCCCCGCAGTATCGTTCCGTCATAAGCCCGGAAGGATATCGAATGGCCTTCCAGATGATCGAAATCCAGCGGGGCGAAAAGTAGCGCAGGCGGAGTATCGCGGATGATATTCAGCATCAGACGGACATATTTGTTTAATACCGCCAGTCCCCAGAGAATCAGCAGGACCAGAATGAGCGGTATCAACAAATACCAGTGCATGAATAATAGATCGAACATCTTGTTAATCGGGATACTTACGAATAATAACTGTGTTATTCTGTCCGCCAAAACCAAAGGAGTTCGACATAGCAATGTTTACCGGGGCGGGACGGGGTTGATTGGGTACATAATCCAGGTCGCATTCCGCATCGGGATGGGTTAAATTGATGGTGGGGGGGAGGATCTGATCCCGGATCGCCAGAATGCAGGTAATCAACTCCACCACACCGGCCGCCGCGATCAGATGGCCGAGCATACTTTTAACGCTGCTGACCGGCACCTGATAGGCGTGGCTTCCGAATACCGATTTAATCACTTTTGTCTCGATCGAGTCATTCTCCAGCGTGCCCGTACCGTGGGCGCTGATGTAATCGATATCATGGATCGTTAGATTCGCGTCTTGTAACGCCATTTTCACGGCGGCGATCCCGCCCCGGCCGTCTTCATGCTGGTCTGTCACCCGGAAGGCATCCGCCGTGGTGCCGTAGCCGATAATCTCCGCGAAAATCGGAGCCTTTCGGCGAAGAGCACTTTGCAGTTCTTCCAGAATGATAATTCCGGCTCCTTCCGCCAAAACGAAACCATCCCGGCTCTTATCGAAAGGCCGGGAAGCGGTGGCCGGATTCTCGTTGCGAGTCGAAAGGGCGGTTAGACGGTTGAAGCCCGTTACTCCCAGCGGATGAATCATGGAATGGGTTCCGCCGGCCATCATAATATCGGCGTCTCCATACCGAATTAACTCCAGAGCTTCCCCAATCGCCTGGGTACTGGCTGCGCAGGCCGTCAGGCAGCTCATGCACGGGCCGCGCAGTTTGAACAACTGTGCCAGATGGGCGCCAGGCATATTCGGCTCCTGCTCCAGTTCCTTACGCCGGTCCAGGCGTTCCATCCCTGCTTGTGCCCATTTTTTCCAATCCATATTTTTCTGGTCCGGCTGCCAGCCATCGGCGGTGAGGGAAATAAAGGGATCAAAATCAATCGGTCCTTCCCCCGCTCCCAGATAAATCCCGATCCGGTCGGCGGAGGGGGTGCTATCGGCGGATTCCTGGGGAATCGGAAAGGGTAATTGGGCCTGCTGCCAGGCTTGATACGCGGCGCCCAGTATAAAACTGCTGTTGCGGCCGGCTTTCTGGTGCCGTTCCTGATGGCCAGCCGGCAGGAATTTCATGAGATCATAATTACGGACTTCCGCCGAAAATTGTGTTGGAAACGTGCTTGCGTCAAAAAGCGTCGTCTGCGATATTCCGCTCTCCCCCTGCAGTATGCGCTGCCACATCTGATCGACATCGTGCCCCAAAGGGGTTACTACTCCCATTCCTGTTATCACAACGCGTCGGGTCATACGTATCCTTTTTTACATATCGGTCTTTTCGTAAAACGAATGGAATTTCCTATCGGTTACCTGGCAGCACATTTACGGATGACCAGGGCTGCCGATTGACCGCCAAAGGTGTAACAGCAAGTCATGGCCTGTTCCAGCGGAGTTTTTACCACACTCTGGTTCTGGATGTTCAATCCATACTCCGAAGGCGGATTCGGACAATTCAAACTTGGCGGGATGGTATTTTCATGCATTAGTAAAACCGCCGTTACCAGATCGATCGCGCTGGCTCCGGCCCCGCAGTTTCCAATCCGGCTTTTCGTGAGAAAAATGGGCAGGCGAGAGGTGTGTTCGCCAAAAGTCGAATGGATTCCCCGGGCTTCCGCCCGGTCGCAACTGGGGACCGCCAGACCGTGCGGGATCAGCAACTGAATCTGCTCCGGCGTCAAATTCGCCGCCCGGATGGCCTTCTTCATGGCCAGGGCCATTCCCCGGCCATCGGCTTCGGGATCCAGAAAATTATTGCTGTGAAAACAGGACGCGGCGAATCCGGTTACTTCCGCGTACATCCGGGCCCCGCGCCGCAACGCATGTTCCCGTTCCTCCAAAACCACAATTCCCGCCCCTTCTCCGATTACCAGGCCGTCCGCATCCCTGTCAAAGGGCCGCGACGCCTCCTGCGGGTGATCGTTATAATGCGTACTCGTTCGATGCAGCAGGCACTGGCGCAGCAGGGCCATCGGATTTACCTTGTTTTCCGCGCCCCCGGCAATCATCACATCCGCTTTGCTGTGCTGAATGGTTCGCACCGCCTCCCCGATCGCCAATTGTCCCGAGGCTTCCGCACACGTGATCGTATTGCTCGGGCCCTGTAAATCGTGAATGATACTCGTATGACAGCCCAGCATATTGGGCAGGTATTTCAGCAGCCAGAGGGGAGTCAGGGTTTGCATCCCTTGCTGCCCCCATTTAGTAAGGCTGAATTTGCCATTCTCCAGAGCGTTTTCCACCGCCGAACCCAGCTCGGCCAGATCGCAGCAGATCAATCCCGCCCCGATATTCACGCCGCAGCGGGTCGGAACGATTTGAGGCTGCTCGTTTTCCTGGCAGGTCCCTTTCGTTTTTAACTGCGCGTCCCGGATAGCGGTATCGGCGGCTACCACTGCCAGTTCAATATCCCGAGACATTAATTTCGTTGCCTTGCGGTAAAATTTGGGAACCATCTTTCCCATGTTGAACGGGGCTGCTTCCCCGGCAATCTGGCTGGGAAATCCGCCCGGATCAAACGCCTGGATCCGGCCAATCCCGATTTTGCCCGCCAGCAGTGCCTGGTAATATTCTTCTTTGCCGGTTCCCAGGGCGCTGGTAATCCCCAATCCTGTAATAACCACGCGACGATCCGTCATGCTTTTTTACTCCATTCGATCCTTCAAGATCCGGTCGCGCCCGTCGGCTTGTAAAATTGCAATAAATTCATGAATTGGTCGTTAAATACGAAATTTTCTTCCGGAAATTCCAGGCCCGCCATATTTTTATCGATATGGCTGAATATCAAACTGATATCCGCGATGGTACGGCCCTGGCAGGTGATGGTACCGGTAATGGTGGCCGCTTCATCCACAACGTTTTCGATTATCGCTTCCAGAAATAACTGGTCTCCAGGCCGGGCCAGGTCATGAAAAACCGCTTTGGTTACCTTGGCCAAAATCACCTTCTCCCGGAAACCACGCGTCTCACCTACCAGAATCCCCGATGTTTGTGCCATCGCTTCAATCATCAGAGAAGCCGGCATAACGGGATAGCCCGGAAAATGATCATGCAAGTGCTCTTCCGCCAGACTGACATTCTTGATCGCCACGGCCCGCTTGCCGGATTCAAACTCCACAAACTTGTCGATCCATATCCAACGCATACGTTTCCAGTTGCCATCCGTTCCCAACTATCATGCGGTTCGGGGCGAGTTACGAATTGACCTTGCTTTCCACAAATTTTACGATCGAGTTGACGCAGAACAGGTCGCTGATCTTGTTCAGATCCGGATCCTTCTCGAATTCCGTAAAATCCACATGGGCCATCTGGGTTTTCAATTTGGCCAGACCGGCCGCCGTCAGTTTGCCGTTGTTGACATATTCGGCGTTGTTAATCAGACTTTCGGCTGGGAAAAGCTCCTCGCGGGGTATTTTGATCCCGAAGGATTTTTCCAGGCGGAAAACGATATCCAGAAAATCGATGCTTTCGGCACCCAGATCGCCCATCAACGTGGCTTCTTCCGTGATTTCCTCTTCATCCACGCCCAGAGCATCCACCAGGGTTTCCTGCACTTTGGCGTAAATTTCTTCGTGACTCATCGTCATAAATTAGTACCTCCAGATACTTTTTTCAGCAGGCGCCCACCAATTGAGCGCGCCTTTGTAATTCCTTAATAATTCTGGCGTCCACATCCGCCAATCCCTTGTCGGTTTCCTGTAAATTAAAATGCCGCAGTTTGATACGGGCTTCCACCATCGGCTGGCCCTCGATATGGGCCTCTCCGATAAAACTGCTGCTTTCTTCGCTCAGTGACTTCACTTCCAGATTCATCTGCAGAACGTTCCCAGGTTTGACGAAACTTTTATACTTCACATTTCGGGCTTCCTGCAACACCACCATACTGTGGGAAAAATTTTGTGTAACATGCACGAGCATGGCTGCACTTTGCACCAGGGCCTCGATCATCATCACCCCGGGCAGTACCGGATATTGCGGAAAATGATCTGCCAGATATTCTTCCGCCAGAGACAGAGCCTTCACCGTGGAGATCCTTTCTCCGGGAACCAACTCAATCACTTTGTCTAATAAGATAAAACGCATATTTTATTTATCCAGCCGGCATTAAAAACCGCAGGACTGTATTTGTACCATAAAAAGGGGTATTGTATGGATATCCACCGGTATTTCCAGTGGTTTTCCGTTTTTTTTCCGGAAACGCGGCAAAATCTAACCACCCGCCAGCCGGTTCAGCCGCTCGATCCCTTTGGCGATATTGGCATCGGAGGTGGCATAACTGAGTCGGAAATGGCTGTCATGCTGCGAAAAAACCGAGCCGGGTATAATCAGGACATCCTTTTCTATCGCTTTTCTGACAAATTCCGTGGCATTACCCCCCGGGGCCGACACGAACGCATAAAAGGCCCCCATTGGGCGAACCAGTTCAAAGCGGTCCTTCAGGCCGTCATAGATCATATTCCGCTTATGGTGATAATCCGCAATATGATGGGAAATATCACAGTCCAGTGTTTCACTGACCGCCAGCTGGAAGGGGTGGGGGGCACAGACAAAGGTGTATTGCTGGAGGGTGGTCATCTGGTCCAGAACCTGGAGCAGGCCCTCGTTCACTGCGGCATAACCGATTCGCCAGCCGGGCACGCCGTAACATTTGGAGAAGGCCCGCAGGATCAGGGTATTCTCATAATACCGGCCGATACTGGCGGCCGGTTGATCGTAGCTGAAATCCCGATAAATTTCGTCGGTAAGGACCAGAAGGTTGTGTTTTCTGGCTACCTCGGCAATTTTTTTTAACTCCTCCGCCGGATAGACCGAGCCGGTGGGGTTGGCGGGGGAATTGATCAGCAGGATTTTGGATTTGGGTGTAATGTATTTTTCCAGGATTTCCGCTGTCAGTTGAAAGGAGGGGTAGGTGTCCACAAACACGCACTTTCCGCCGGATAAATTTACCAGGTGGCGGTAACTGACGAAATAGGGATCGGGGATCAGGATTTCGTCGCCGGGATTGATCGTGGCCATTAAGGCCAGATGCAAGGCTCCGCTCAGCCCACAGGTAATCAGAACGGAGGGCTTCTCCCACTTCAGTTCCTTTTGAATTTTTGCCGCAATGGCCTGACGCAGCGGGGGGATACCCGCCGTTACCGTATAGGTGTTATGATTTTCGGTAATCGCCCGGGCGGCGGCGGTTTTGATCGGCTCCGGTGTGTGAAAATCCGGCTCGCCAATGCTGAAATTCACCGGATCCTTCATGGAGGCTGCCATTTGCCAGATCCGGCGTATCCCCGAGGCATCAATCTGTTTTGCTCTATCGGCAAGATAATCCATAAAATCCTGATACTCCTGATCGAGTTATTAGATTTATGCCGCTGTCCTATTTATCAAATCGACAACGGCAAATACATGTCTAACACGCAAAAACCGGCATCGGCCTTGCTCTTTGCTCGAAAAGGCCCGATTTCTGGCATCCCATGACAGCCTGCGTTTTCCTGCCTCAGCTTTTTTTGGCTGCCGGGGTTGCGGCGGTCGCGGTGGCGGGTGCTCCTGGTGTCGTCGTAGCGGCTTCTTCCTTCTTTTCTTCTTTTATCTTTTTACCGGCCGCACTTTTGCGATGGGCTACTTTGGGCAAACCGAATATCGAGCTGTTTTCTTCCGTCCAGCGGCCTTCCTCTTCCAGAATATCCAGCCGCTCGGCTCGGTTCAATACATTACGGTGCCGGGATAATGCGTTACGACTCTTCAACGAACGATCTAGTGACATTGAATACTTACTCCTGTGAACAATTTACACAATACTATTTTGTAATATCCTTTACATTGATGGCAAAAGCGGAAGCAAACGTTTCGGAATTATAGCTTACCGCGGCCGCCGGTTTCTCCCGATTATAATCGGCTCCAACTTTTTTTATCTGTTCCTTTAAATTTACATATTCGTTACTGTTCTTTTTCTCAAATGTCTGCTTCGAATACAATATATACTCTTCGCCAATCTGGCCAATCAAAGTCTCAATTCCATTTTTACTAAAATGGGCCTGTACCGGCAACAGGTCGCGCCGGTTACTATTAAAGCAGATTTGCAGGCAGATCCCTGCCTCTGTTTCTGCTGACACTACCGGTGGGGCCGGGGCCTCTGAACCTGCGGTTTCCTTGGGCGGATCGATCTCCTGAACCACCGCCACCGGGGGCCTTGCCTGGGTGCCGGCATCGGCACTGGCATGATCCGAAAGTAAATCTTCGCGGATCGGTGAGTTCTGGATTTCTTCCAGCTGGTTGCTCACCGGCGTATCCGCAGAATTTTCTGTCTCAACGGCCGGTTTAGGGCTTCGGTTCATCTGGCCGAGCCGGTACATCACCAAAAATCCAAGAAACAACGCAAGGCATACCAATGCGATGACCCAATACGAAACGCTCAACTTCAATTTTCGCCTGGGTTGCGTTGCTGGTTCTTCAACGGCCTTTTCTGAGCCGAACAGCCATTTCCGGCTGGCCGGTACCTGGATGCCGACACTGTTCTCCTTTTCCGGTTGTATTTCCGGTGTCGGCAAAATCACCGGTTTCACCACCGGCAGCGTCTTCGGCTCCGGCGCTGTTTCGTGTGGCACACTCGATTCAGCCGGTTTTGTTGCGGGTTTTCCCGAATAAAACCATTTCGGCGCTCCGAGTATGCCTTTTCGAGGTTTCAGCGTCCCTTTGCTGACTAACTCGATTAACGCCGGTTTATATTTTTTGCTACCGCTCATTAGAGCCTCCTTTCTCTCCGTAGGGGCCAAATCCCTTGTCCCATAAACGGTTAGAAATTAACCTCTATTCATTTTTTGTTATCCTGCCTTCTCGGTACAGACAGGGTATGTATCATCTCCAAACAGAGCCTTATTTACCAGATTTTATATCCGAATGCAATTCCATTCTGCCACCGATCTCAATTTTTCCCCGAGACCATCGAGAGTTTTCACTTGACAGCAGCCCCTATCTTCATTATTTTCTTGCAATTACGGTCCCCCTTGCGGTGGGATTTTGAATGTGGTATACAGGACGAAAGTTTTTGTAAGTGTTTGTTTTATAGCGAGATATGTAATTATGTTGCCAGTAAAAAAGATTTCGAAAAGCCGGACCAGAACCCGGCGAAGTCATCAGGCTCTCAAAGCCGTTAATTATTCCATTTGTAAAAAATGCAATAACGCAAAATTACCTCACGCCGCTTGTGATAAGTGTGGATATTTAAATCCATCGCTGACCCTTGATCTTGGTCAGGAAAACTAACATCCTTGGTTTTAAGATAAAGAGGTATTAAATGCGCATAGCCCTTGATGCCATGGGGGGTGATAAGGCCCCTAAAGAAATCATCGCCGGTGCCGTTGACGCTTTGAAATTTATCGATCCGGATGATCATGTTGTCCTGATTGGCGATGAAAATATTATCAAACAGCATTTGGGAGATCTGGGAACCTACCAGAACCAGATCAGTGTGGTCCATGCTCCCGAAGCGATCGGTATGGATGAACAGCCCGTCGATGCTCTGCGCAAGAAAAGGAAAAGCTCCATCTCCATCATGGCCAAACTGGGGGCTGACAAAGAGGTGGATGTCGTCATAAGTGCAGGAAACACAGGAGCTTGCGTTGCTGCCTGCCAGATGCGGATGCGTCCTATTCCTGGTGTTTTTCGACCGGGAATCCTGGTCGTTTTTCCCACGTTTGCCGGGCCGGTAACCGTCTGTGATGTCGGTGCCAATATCGCTCCCAAACCCTCGCACCTTCATCAATATGCCCTTATGGCCTCCATTTACGCCAAAGAAGTGGTCGGCATCCCGCACCCGACCGTAGGCCTGATCAGCATTGGCCAGGAAGATGCCAAAGGCAATGAATTAGTCAAAAAAGTCAACCGTCTCTTGCGTGAGGATCCTCGAATAGACTTCATTGGAAATGTGGAAAGCCGCGAATTTCTGAACCGGCCCGCCGATGTGGTCGTTTGTGACGGATTTGTCGGTAATGTTATTTTAAAACTTACAGAAGGGTTGGCTGAAGGCCTTTTCAAGGCCATCTTGCACGAGATTGCCACTTTAAAACCGGAAATGCTTCCTCATTTCCAGCCCGTGATCGCCAGTCTCTATGCCAAACATGATTACAATGAATATGGTGGCGCCCCTCTTCTGGGTGTCGATGGTACCTGCATTATTTGCCATGGCAGCAGCGATGCCCGGGCCATCAAAAATGCGATCGTCTGCTCCAGAAAGCAGGCTAAAATGGGCATTAATGCGATCATCGCCCAGCAACTAAAGGACTGGCCCGTTAGCGATGAAGAGGATACCGATTAATCCCTTTGGAATCGTCTGGCCCGGTCCGTTCGATGTCGATTAGATAAGGTCAAAAATCACCGCCGAAGGGATGTTTTTGCAATTTGGCCTCCTCGGGTGTGTGATTTTTTTTATTTTGAAAAGAAAATAACGATTTTTGAAATAGAGAGATGAAATGAAGAACCTTGTACATGGGTGCATACAACAGCGTACCCGGCGAGCCGTAATTGCCGCAACCGGCAGATCGCTTCCCGAAAAAATTCTGGATAATGCCCAGCTCGAAAAAATGGTGGAAACCTCCGACGAGTGGATTGTTACGCGTACCGGAATCCGGCAAAGACGGATCGCCGCCAATGGCGAAACCACCGCCAGCCTCGCGCTGCAGGCGGCCCGCAAAGCCCTGGATACCGCGGGGATCCAGGGCGAAGACCTGGATTTGATTATCTGCTCCACCATTACTCCCGAAATGGTTTTCCCCTCTACCGCCTGTTTCATTCAAAATGGCCTGAACAACCATCAATGCTGCGCGTTTGATTTATCCGCGGCGTGCAGCGGTTTTACCTATGGCATGGCGGTGGCGTCCAATTTCCTGGTTTCCGGCCGGTATCAGAAAGCCCTGGTCATCGGAGCGGAAACCCTTTCCAACCTGGTGGATTATACCGATCGCGGCAGTTGTATTCTTTTCGGGGATGGCGCCGGCGCCGCACTGCTGGTGGCCGAGGAAAATTCCGACCGCGGCCTTCTCTACAGCAGCCTGCACGCCGATGGGGGAGGGTGGGAAACGCTGAGCTGCCAGGCTTATGGCAGCCGGCACCCGGTTGGGAAAAAACTGGAAGATGCAAAACAAGTGTATATGAATATCAGGGGACGGGAAACCTATCAACTGGCGGTCCGGCGGGTGGTCGAGCTGATCCATGAAGCCTGCGAGGCCTGTTCCATTATCCAGGAAGATATCGACTTGATTATTCCGCATCAGATGAACGCCCGGATTATCGAATCGGTGCAGAAACGGCTCGATATTCCTTCGGAAAAGATGTTCATTAATATCGATAAATACGGCAACACCTCCGCCGCTTCGATTGCCATTGCCCTGGATGAGGCGGTTCGGGACGGCCATGCGAAAAAGGGGGATTTGATTGTTCTGGTTGCTTTTGGTGCCGGCCTGACCTGGGCGGTGAATCTGATTCGGCTCTAACATCGTAAATAAAAAATAAGGATTCTTCTATCGTGAATACTATTTTCATGTTCCCCGGACAGGGTGCCCAGCAAATGGGCATGGGACGCGATTTGGCTGGCCAAAATCCCCGGATCGCCGAACTCTATCAGCGTGCCAACCAAATTGTCGGGTACGATCTGGCCTCCCTCTGCTTTGAAGGTCCGGAGGAAACCTTAAATACCACCGAAATTTCCCAGCCGGCCATATTCGTCACCAGTGCCGCCTGCCTGGCCGCTTTACGTTCCGGCCAATTGGCCCCCGAACTTTCTTCCCTCTCGCCCGATGCCTGTGCCGGTTTAAGTCTGGGGGAATACACCGCTCTCTACGCCGCCGGAGTCATGGATTTCGAGCAGGCTCTTGCCCTGGTTCAGTTGCGGGGCCGCAGCATGCAGGAGGCAGCCGATCAGAGCAAAGGCAGTATGGTTTCTATTCTCGGTCTGGAAGAGCCGGCAGTGAATCAGCTATGCCAGGCGGTTCTCGCTAAAAATCCACTCGAAGTAAATAGCCAAAAACCCCTGCTGATTCCGGTTAATTTTAATTGTCCCGGCCAGATCGTGGTCAGCGGCACCCTTCAGGCCTGCCAGATGCTGGCGGAAATGGCCGAATCATTCGGTGCTTCCAAGGCGATTCCGCTGAAAGTGGCTGGCGCCTTTCATACTTCCATGATGGACCCCGCCGCCCAAAAACTCGGCCAGGCCCTGCGAAATTGCCGTTTTGGTGATTTCGCCTGTCCGGTGATCGCCAATGTGGATGCCAAATTGTATGAGGGAGTCGATTCGATAACTCCTAAATTATTAGCCCAACTGGTCAGCCCGGTACGCTGGCAGCAATGTATCGAATTTCTCTTTCAACAGGGTGCCCAGCGGTTTGTCGAGATCGGCCCCAGCCGGGTCCTTACCGGGCTGGTTAAGAAGATTTCGCGTGCTCACAAAAAAACAATTGATATAGTTACAGTCAATGGAATGAATTGATACGAATTTTAACGGAGAATTAGGATCATGTCCGAAAAACGGTTAGCGATAGTTACCGGGGGTGCGCGGGGAATCGGCAGGGCTATTGTCATGGCCCTGGTAAAACAGGGCCGGAAAGTGGCTGCCCTGGATATCGATGAGGCAAAACTTGCGGAGTTGAGCCAGTTGGCCAAAGATGGCGGTTTGGATGTCATTACGGAGAAGGTTGATATTACCAATTCCAGTGTCTTTACCTCAGTAATTGAAAAACTGGCGGAGGATCATGGCGGAATCGGGATTCTGGTGAATAATGCCGGGATTACCCGCGATGGCCTGATTATGACCATCAGCGACGAGGATTTTGATAAAGTTATCGCCATCAACCTCAAAGCCGCTTTCGTCGCCACTCGCGCTGCCACTAAGTCCATGATGCGCAACCGTTTCGGACGGATTATCAATATCAGCAGTGTTGCCGGTGTCATGGGCAATGCCGGACAGGCCAATTACGCCGCCAGCAAAGCCGGTCTCATTGGTATGGCCAAAACGGTCGCCCGCGAGCTGGCCAAGCGGAATGTTACCGTAAATTGTGTTGCCCCAGGGTTTATCGTTACGGAAATGACCGGCGTCCTGCCCGATAAAGTCAAGGAACTGGCGCAAATGGCCATTCCCATGAAAAAGTTCGGCTCGGTGGACGATATCGCCAATACGGTCGCTTTTCTGGCCTCCGATGAAACCGCATATATCACCGGGCAGGTGATTTGCGTCGATGGCGGCATGGCAATGTGAATTTAGGTAGTTTGTACCGAAAGATTTTCGGCAAAACAATTTACAAAATGCTTGAATCAAAATTTATGAGCGGGTATATTACCGCCGAACTTGATAGCCATCCGTGAAGATATGTTTTTGGTATGAGTTAAGTGGACATAAGTCTGTTTGTGTGTTTTTGGTAAAAAGATGTAAAAAGTATAGTTTTTTTAGCAAGGAGGTTTTAAAGTGACCCAAGACATTGAAGATAGGGTTATAAGCATCGTGGCTGAGCAGTTGAGTGTTGATAAAGCAGAAATCTCGCGTGAGACGTCCTTTGTCAATGACCTGAATGCGGACAGTCTGGACACGGTCGAATTAGTCATGGAATTTGAAGATGAATTTGACCTGAGCATCCCCGATGAAGAAGCCGAAAAAATTCAGACTGTTGGGCAGGCGATTGATTTTATTGGACAACATATTGGCAAAGGCGAACAAAGTAAAGAAGACGCCGAATAACTACAAATACAGGTGAAAGAATGGCCAAACGGCGCGTAGTGATAACCGGCCTGGGGCTGGTAACAGCTTTGGGTGAGTCGATCCCCCAGTTTTGGGAGAATATCTGTGCAGGTAAAAGCGGTATTAAAACCATCGAAAGTTTTGATACCACCGCTTATCCTGTCCATTTTGGCGGTGAAATTTGCGATTTTGATCCTACCCATTATATTGATAAGCGGGAAGTCAAACGAATCGATCGTTTCGCGCTCTTTGCTTTGGCTTCTGCCATCAATGCCGTTAAGGACAGCGGGCTGGATATGACCCAGATCCAGCATGAGCGTTGTGGTGTGATTATCGGCTCCGGAATCGGGGGGCTGGGGGAACTCGAAAAAGAACACCTCAAACTCATCGAAAAAGGCCCCGATCGCGTCAGCCCATTCTGCGTTCCCAAACTCATGGTCAACGCCGCCAGTGCGAATATCGCCATCTTTTATAGTTTACGGGGTTCCAATACCTCCGTGGTCACGGCCTGTGCCTCCGCCGCCCATGCCATCGGCGATGCCTTTCGGCAGATTCAAAATAATACCGCCGATATGATGATTTCCGGCGGCAGTGAAGCGGCTCTGACCCGATTAGGTCTGGCCAGTTTCTGTGCTCTCAAAGCCCTCAGCCAGCGAAACGACGATCCTCAACATGCTTCCCGGCCCTTTGATCGCGACCGCGACGGCTTTGTCCTCAGCGAAGGGGCGGGGGTAATTATTCTCGAAGAATATGAACATGCCAGGAAACGCGGCGCGAAAATCTATGCCGAGTTGCTCGGTTTCGGCATGAGTTGCGATGGCAGTCATATTACCGCCCCGGAACCGACCGGCAAAGGTGCCTGTCAGGCCATGAACGAATCGCTTCGTGATGCGGGCATTACCACCGAACAACTTCACTACATCAACGCCCACGGCACAGGCACCCAGTTGAATGACGTCAGCGAGACCAACGCGATCAAAGCCGTTTTCAAGGAACAGTCTTATAAAATCCCGGTCAGCAGTACCAAAAGTCATTTGGGGCATCTGCTTGGCGCCAGTGGGGGGGTGGAATTGATCGTTTCCGCCCTGGCCATTACCCATTCGATTCTGCCGCCGACCATGAACCACGAACATCCGGATCCCCAATGCGATCTGGATTATGTTCCCATGCACCCGCGCGAGGCAAAGATCGACTATGCCATGAGTAATTCCTTCGGCTTTGGAGGGCACAACGCTTCGATTGTGATTGGAAAAATGAAATAAAATACCGAGGGGTCAATCCCCTCGCTTGCCCGGGTGGCGGAATTGGCAGACGCGCTAGCTTGAGGGGCTAGTGGGAGCAATCTCGTGCTGGTTCGACTCCAGTCCCGGGCATTTTTATGAGTAAACTATATCCTGTTTATTTGAATCTGGCCGGACGAAAGGTGCTGGTCATCGGTGGGGGGGAAGTCGCCAGCCGAAAAGTCAAAGCGCTGCTGGACTGTGACGCGCAGGTGACGGTAATCAGCCCGGAACTGGTAGCAGATTTCATAGCGTGGGAAACCGACAAGCGGATTCGGGTGATCCGCCGTCCATATCAAAAAGGGGATATCAACCATGTTTTTCTGGTGATTGCCGCCTGCGGCGACCCCCGGGTCAATCAGCAGGTATTCGCTGACGCCGACGAACTAAACATTCTTTGCAATGTGGTGGATGAACCGGACTTGTGTTCCTTCCAGGTTCCGGCCGTCGTGACTTGCGGCCCGCTTCAGATCGCCATCTCCACCGGCGGCCTCAGCCCCGCCCTGGCCCGCGAAATTGCCGGGCAGTTGCGGAAACAGTTCGGCAGTGAGTACGAAGTCCTGCTGGATGCCTTGTCTCAGCTTCGCAGCCAATTGAAAGAAAAATTCCCTGATCCGGCGGATCAACCCCGCCGCGCCGCCATTCTGGAAAAATTCATTCAATCCGGAGCCCTGAAACTGCTCCAGACCGGAAAACAGGACCAGTTTCATCAACTGGTGGAAAAATTCAAAAAACAGGCAGGGGGGTAATAGTATGGCGATTCTTAAAAAAGGACTGGTCCAAATCTATACCGGCGAGGGCAAAGGCAAAACGACCGCCGCTTTGGGACTGGCCTGGCGCATGCTGGGGACCGGCGGCCGGGTCTATATTTGCCAATTCCTAAAACCGGCCGACCGGAAAACCGGGGAAGCGGCCCTGGCCCAGCAGTTGGCCGGGAACCTCACGTTCGAACGGCTGGATCAAAAGTGGGATATGAAAACCTTTTTGAGTGATGCCGACCAGGTCCGCACCATGCAGCAAGCCATTGCCCGCAAGCTTATGCAGATTAAAACCCTGGTCCAGCAGGGCAGCTTCGACCTGGTAATCCTGGATGAGTTAATCTTCTGCCTGAAAGCCAATCTCGCCGGCTGGGATGAGGTTCGCTCGATCATCCATTCCCGCGCTGAATCGGTCGAACTGGTCCTGACCGGCAGCGGGGCGGATTCCAATCTGATCCAACTGGCCGACCTCGTTACCGAAATGAAAGAAATCAAGCACCCCTTTCGCCTCGGCCAATCCGCCCGCCCCGGTATCGAATATTAAAACTCAGGTTTTACAAAACTTCAGTTAATAACAGTATCGAATTATCGGATGTAACGGTCTGCAATTCCCCCGCGCAAAAAAAAGGCCGATGCCTGCACACATCGACCAGTTGCGTCCTGGAGAAAAAAGGGTGTTTATTGCCTGTATCGAATTAAGCCGTTTGGCTTCGCTCGTCTTCAAACACCTGGCTTATTCTGCCTATCGTCAAATCCCATCTGGGAATTCACTAAAAAACGTATTGTATTATCGGAATCGACTTCCTTTCCGGCCTGAAATTTTCCCGAGCTTCTCGGCCCATCTTATGAAAATAACACGGGTGATATTTCTATCGGTCTGCCTGTCGAGTTGGCAATAGAAATGACAAAGATTCTTGTATTATTTTTTTCCCAACCTGGGTCCTTTTCCCGTCGATAGATTTTTAAGATAGACGCGGTCTTTTCATCGTAGGGTAAAGAGAAACGGATTCGGAAAAACGGACCCATTATCGGAACTTGGGTTATATGACCTTGATCAAGAAAATAAAAATTGAAACGTACTGCCGCCCGATAGTTTTTCTTTCTTTGTTTATTCTCAGTGTGGTGGTCCTGGGTACGATTTCTCTCTGCCAATACCGGGAATTGGAGCAGGTCCGATATGTCAGCCGGCTGGAAAACCAGCATCAGTCAAATCGAACGGATTTCCTCCAACAGGAATGGTCCCAGGTAAAAAATAATTTCAATCAGCAGATCGAGATGGAAATTGCCCGCCGGCTCAACGAACGATTGGCCCAAACCGACACCGCCAATCAGCAGCAATTGCGTTATCAGGAACAGATCGCTGAATTGGCCCGTTACGCCCGCGGGTCCGAGGAAATTGTGGCCGAATTCTCCTCCGGTGTCTGCCTGATCCAGGGTGCCTATATGTTCGTGGACCCCAAAACCGAATTGCCCCTTCGTTATACCTCCGAATCGGCTCCGCAAAAAGGTGACAACTGGCTGCCCGAAGCGGGCGCGGGCGAAGATCGCCGGCAAACGGATTTCTCGTATGCGGTCAGTATCCATGGTCAGGGAAAACCCCTGCTCGTGGAATATACCGGCACTGGTTTTCTGGTGGACCCGCGCGGCTATCTGCTTACCAACAAACATGTCACCACCCCCTGGGAAGTCTCACGGGAATATCAACCTATCCTGAAATCGGGTTATGAACCCCGATTGTATCTCTTCCAGGTCTTCTTCCCCAATCAAAGTTTCCCGCTCCAGGCCGAAATTATCGACCGCTCCGATACCGAGGATGTTGCTCTGCTCTATGCCAATCTCGCCGGCCTGAATTACAAACCATTGATCTGCGAAGAAAATCCCGACCAGCTCAAAGTCGGTGAAACCGTGCTCGTGCTGGGGTATCCCACCGGTTTTGACGTCCTGCTGGCCCGGCTCAGCGATCAGGAACTTTCCAATATCTTCGGCAGCGAAGAACTCAACTTCGAACAAATAGCCTGTCATCTGGCCCGGCACAATTTGATTCAGCCCGTTGCCACCCGCGGTATGTGCGGCCGCGTCAGCCAGGGCAAAATCACCTATGACGCCCAGACGGCTATGGGTGGTTCCGGTGCCCCCGTCTTCGGCTGCGACGGCAAGGTCGTGGCCATCAATACCGCCCTGATGAAAGGCTTCCCCGGTACCAATTTCGGCATCCCCATCCAGGAAGGGCTTAAACTGCTGCGCAAACAAAAACCCGCCCAGCTACAAACCAATATCGCCGAAAATCCCAGCCGGCCTGCTAAAATGTAAATCCCTGTAAAAAAACGACTAACATAAAACATCGCCCATGTTCACCCAGGCAATTTCACCCCATATTTGCACAAATTCGCTTCACTTTACCGATAAGGTAATTGTACGCCCGAACAATATGTCGGGTTTTTCTCTTTTGAAGGATTTGCGTGTATGGATTGTCCTTATGTCAATGAGGATCGGCCTCAATGCAGCGAACGTCTGAATATCCAGCGTCTGGAGGACGCCTATGAACTGTGCATGGATAAATATATGTTTTGCCCCGTCTATTTGCAGCTCAGCCGAAAAGAACCCCATCTGGCCGGCGCGGGGGCGGGCTGGACGGAAAGAGAATATTTTTAATCGATCCATGATTTAGCTTTCGGTGGAACCGAATATGCCGCCAACCATAAATTCAGAATCAGCTTGGCCGTTCTCCCAGATCGGCCCTTTTCTCAATTATCTGCTGGCGGAGTGCGGCCTGGCCGACAATACCATCCTGGCCTATCGGCGCGATCTGGCTCGCTTCGCCGAGCACTGTCAAACCGTTCCTCTAACCGACGTTCAAAAGATCACCCCCAAAGACCTTCAGGACTATGCCCATACCCTCTTTACCGCCAAACTGGCCTCCAGCAGCATTGCCCGGCACATGGTGGCCGTCAAAATGTTTCTCCGCTTTCATCAGCTTAGCAATCTGTTGAAAGAGGACCTTTGCTCCGTGCTCGAATCCCCCAAATTGTGGCAGCGGCTGCCCAACGTGTTAAGCCGCCAGCGGACCGTCGAACTGATCACCGCCCAGGATGAAAAGAACCCGCTCTATCTGCGGAACCGGACACTGCTGGAACTGCTCTACGCCACCGGCATGAGGGCTTCGGAAATCGCTGGCATCAAGCTGGAGGACATTAATTTCCAGATCGGCTATCTCCGCTGTTTCGGCAAAGGCAACAAGGAGCGGATCATCCCCGTCCACGCGCTGGCCCAGGAATTGCTTACCCGCTACCTGCACGAGCTGCGGCCCACCCTGCTTGGCGACAAAACCCATAATACCGTTTTCCTCTCCCGTACCGGCCAGCCGCTTAGCCGCATCGAAGTCTGGCGTATCGTCAAGCGTTCCGCCCGTGCCGCCGGCCTGGTCGGAAAAATTAGCCCCCATACCCTCCGCCACTGCTTCGGCTCCCATCTGCTCCAGGGCGGCGCCGACCTGCGCAGCGTCCAGGAAATGCTCGGCCACGCCGACGTCACCACTACCCAGATCTACACCCACGTGGACCACGAACACCTCCGCCGCATCCACAAAAAATATCACCCCCGCCCCTGACTTGGGTATAAATTTACTGTGTCTTTTTCACGTATTAATCTTCCACCGGCTTTTCTGCCAGTCCGGATTGGCGGCGGAGTTCGTTGTCGTGGTCGATGGCCTGGGGAAAATCTGCTTCTTCGATTCTTTCTACATTAAAACCGGCGTACAGAACGTTCCGTGTTTCCCCGTTATGATTGTCCTGTTTGTCATAAGCGAGAATCATATCCGCCGGGCTGTCAGCCGTCAGGTCATTGCCCCGGTAGATATACGAACACTGCCCTTCCTGATCCCCGCTGCCGGGACAAACCAGATTCTTGGGCGCCACATCCATTGTCTCTGTCAGCAACTCCAGCGTGGGCGGGAATTGACCGTTGTACTCGCTCGAATAAAACTCGATTGCCTTGCCGATGTTGGATAATTGCGCGGAACATTGGACTCGCCTGGCCAGTTCCCGCGTCCTTCCCAGGGCGGGCATTAATATGGAAATCAGCAACAACAGTCCCAGCACCAGGCCGACGATCGAGGTGGTTATCCCGCCGATGGCCAACCCTTTCCCGGTTAGCAGGTCCGGCTGGCGATTGATTTTACTGAGGGCGATGCAGCCCAGGATCAATCCGATAATAGCGATAATAAAGCCCAGGCCGCATAAGGGAATACTGGCAATGCCCAGCACCAGCGAAGCGATGGCCAGGCCGGAAGTCTTCGGCTGGGCCGGAACCGCCTGATCCATCTGCAAATGGACCGGTGGGGGGGTAATGAAAGAAGTTTGGCATACAGAACAAAAAGATGCACCTTCAGGATTGGCCGTACCGCAATTCGGACATATCATAACAAGCCCTTTCGAATAATAAATGCTGTTATTTCAAACCGGCGTTATTATAACCGGAACCCCCGCGGCCCGGCCAGCATAAATTTCTATCCGGACCGGAAGATTTTTCGCCATAAACCAGAGGCCGCGGCCCGGCCGGCAGCGGAAGAAACGGTGTCATATTATACCATAAAACTGTCAAGGACTCCCCTCAAAATTTTTGCTTGCCCGCTGGATTTCCGCGGTATAATACCGCCAGAGTAGCAGTCCCGGTTCCTTGTCAAGAAAGCAGGTGTAAAATGCAAACAAATAACAATACCCAATCCGGAAAATTCTCAGGCAAATGGTTCTTGCTGGCCGGCCTTTTATTCCTTATGGCAATTATCTATACCGGATGTCAAATATTCGTACCGGAGAACTCCGGCACCGACCGCCTGGAAACGGCTTTCCTCAATCCCCCGGACTCCGCCCGTCCCTGGGTGTACTGGTTCTGGCTCAACAGCAACATCACCCGCGAGGGAATCACCGCCGACCTGGAGGCCATGAAAGCGGCGGGCATCGGCGGCGTGCTGATCATGGAGGTGGACCAGGGCGCCCCGGTGGGGCCGGTGGCCTTTGCCAGTCCGCAGTGGCTCGATCTGTTTAACCATGTTCTCTCCGAGGCCGACCGGCTCGGCCTGGAAGTAAACATGAATAACGATGCCGGCTGGAACGGTAGCGGCGGTCCCTGGGTCAAGGTCGAACAGTCGATGCAGAAAATCACCACCTCGGAAACCTCTACCGAAGGCCCGAGGCCCTTCCGTGAGAAACTCCCCCAGCCGCAGGCTGTCGCCAACTATTACCGCGACATCAACGTCCTGGCCTTCCCGACGCCGGTTGGAAATACACGAATCCCCGACATCGGCGACAAAGCCGCCTATAGTCCGGGCTTGTCAGCCATGCAGGCGCCGGCCTTATGGCCCGAACCTGCCGCCGAGGAGGTTATCGCTCCCAGCCAACTCATCGATCTGACCGCCAAAATGGATGGCGAGGGCATGCTCACCTGGGACGTCCCGGCGGGCAAATGGACGATTCTCCGCATCGGCCACACCACCACCGGCAAGGAAAACCATCCCACGCCCGCCTCCGGTTCCGGCTTCGAGTGTGACAAGATGAGTAAGGAAGCCGCCGAGACCCATTTTGCCGGGCTGATGGGCAAGATCATCGAGAGGTGCGGCCCGCTGGTCGGCAAATCGCTGGTCGCCACCCACATCGACAGTTGGGAAAACGGCTCGCAAAACTGGACCCCCAGCTTCCGCGAAGAGTTCCGGCAGCGCCGCGGCTACGACCTGACGCCCTTCTTCCCCGTGATGACCGGCCGGATCGTCGGCAGCCGCGAAACCTCCGAACGTTTCCTCTGGGACCTGCGGCAAACCGTCAACGAGCTGGTCCTGCAGAACTACGCCGGCCATTTCCGCGAAATGGCCCGCCGGAACGGGCTGCGGCTGAGCATCGAACCCTATACCTGGTGCCCGTGCGACGAGCTGGCCTACGGTGGCTGCGCCGATGAGCCGATGGGGGAGTTCTGGTCCTGGTGGTTTAACGGGGGCAGGAAATACGGATTCTCCTTCTCCTGCACCCAGGCCGCCTCCGCCGCCCACATCTATGGCAAAAAAATCGTCGGTGCCGAGGCCTTCACCGCCTGTGATCTGGAACGCTGGCTGGGCCATCCGGCGAATATCAAGGACCTCGGCGACTGGGCCTTCTGCGAAGGCATCAACCGCTTTGTCTTCCACCGCTACGCCATGCAGCCCTGGCTGCACGTCGCGCCCGGCATGTCGATGGGCCCGTGGGGCCTGCACTACGAACGCACGCAAACCTGGTGGGATATGTCCCGGGCGTGGCATCAGTATTTGGCCCGCTGCCAGCATCTCCTGCGGCAGGGTCTTTTCGTGGCGGATGTCTGTTATCTCGGCGCCGAAGCCTCCCCGCAATCGATCTACGGCCAGAAACGGTTTCTGGCCAAGCCCTCGGAAAGCCCCGATCCGGGCAACGACCAGTATCCGCGTGAGCGGATGGATTATTCCTTCGACCTGTGCTCCGCGGAAGCCCTGCTCACCCGGATGTCGGTTAAGGATAACCGCCTGGTGCTGCCTGACGGCATGAGCTACCGGCTGCTGGTACTGCCCAATATGGAGACCATGACGCCCAAACTCCTGGCGAAGATCAAGGAACTGGTGGAGGCCGGGGCGACTATTGTCGGCTCACGTCCCTCGAAATCGCCCAGCCTCAGCGATTACCCCGCCTGCGACCGGACCGTTCAGGCCCTGGCCGCCGAACTGTGGGGACCGGGCGAAGCCCCCGCCCCATTGACCGAACGGCAGGTCGGCAAAGGCCGCCTCTTCTGGTCCGCCGCGTTTCAAAGGAAATCGCAGCTTAGCCAGACCGCCAACGAACGATTAGGCCCCGCCCAGTGGATCTGGTATCCCGAAGGCAATCCGGCCGCCTCCGCCCCTGCCGGGCGGCGCTATTTCCGCAAGACCTTCTCCGTCGCGGGCGAAGTAAAATCCGCCGAATTGACCCTGACCGCCGACAACACCTTCTCCGTCTGGCTCAACGGGCAGCCGGCAGGTAATGGGGACACACATACCCGCATCTTCACCTTTGACGCAGCTTCCCTGCTGCAAGCCGGTGAGAATGTACTGGCGATCGAGGCCGTCAATGCCACCGACGCCCCCTCACCCGCCGGCCTGATCGGTGCGCTCCGACTGGAAACTGCCGACGGCGGCAAACAAATCATCGTGACTGACAAGAGCTGGCTCTCCGCCGAAAAGGCCGGCGAGGATTGGATTTCTTCCGCCGCCGCCGACGGCTGGGCCGCCGCGCAGGAACTGGGCCCGCTGGGCATGAATCCCTGGGGCCCCTTGGAAACACCTGTGGATTATACGGATATGTATCCAGAAGTGGACCTGGTAACTGAAGTCTTGCAGCAGATGGGTGTGCACCCCGACTTCCGCTATCAAACGCAAAGTACCGTCAAGTCGCTGCGCTATATCCATCGCCGCGAAGGCGGCACCGACATCTATTTTATCGCCAACAAACTCCCGCAGGCGGAACAGACCCTGTGTTCCTTCCGCGTTCAGGGCAAACGACCCGAACTATGGTGGCCGCAAACCGGCTGCATGGAACGGCCGGCGGTGTATAGCCAAACCGGCGGCATCACCAGCCTGCCGATTTGTTTTAATTCGACGGATTCGGTTTTTGTGATCTTCCGGGAGGAGAGCATAGATGGGCCGGACCGTATCGTTTCCGTTACCCGCAACGGCGATTCCCTGCTGGACACCTTCGGCCAGATGGATTCGATTACGCTTACCGGCGGCCAGGAAGGATGCCAGGCCCTCATTCGCCAGCCGGGGACCTATGTCCTGCAAACCGCCGCCGGCCGGAGCCGCGAATTATCCGTTCCCGCGCTTCCCAGCCCGCTGGAGCTTCCCGGCCCGTGGCAATTGTCCTTCCCGGCTAACGGGGGAGCGCCGGACCATGTAACCCTGGATAAGCTGATTTCCTGGAGCGAACACCCCGATTCCGGCGTGAAGTATTTCTCCGGTACCGCCGCCTATGCCAAAGAATTTCAGATACCAGCGGACCTGCTGGCGAAAAACCGCCGTTTGTATCTGGACCTGGGTGAAGTTCAGGTGATGGCCGAGGTAAAACTCAACGGCAAAGACCTGGGGATTCTGTGGAAGCCGCCGTTCTGCGTAGATATCACCGAGGCGGCCGCCGCCGGCAATCGGCTGGAAATAAAAGTCGTCAACCTCTGGATCAATCGCATGATTGGGGATGAATTCCTGCCCGAAGACTGCTCCCGCAATCCGGATGGCACTCTCAAGGAATGGCCGCAGTGGGTCAATGAAGGCAAACCCAGCCCCACCGGTCGCTTTACCTTCACCAGTTGGAAGCTCTGGTCCAAAGACCAACCCCTCCAGCCGTCCGGCCTTATTGGCCCCGTCACCATCCGGGCCGCCGAGCAGATTATCCTGCCGTGAGCAGAAAGGAACATACGCCGGATGAGAATCAAGCCGCCCCGGTGGTCCGGCGAACCAGATTCATCGCCTCCACGAACTGGTCCCGGGCCTTCTCCAGGTAGGCGTCGATTTCGTCCACATAGCCATCCGCCGAAGCGGACCAGACGCGGTTCAAATACCGTTCCCCCGCCGCGAAATGGCTCATGACGTCCGCATACGCCTGCAATCCGTGCGCATGTGCCAGGCTCTCCCTGGCCCCCACAAATACCAACAGATCCTCGTCAAACAGCCGGTTCACCTCGTGCCGCATATCGTAGGCATTGATGGTCTGTTTCTCCGTATTCAGCCGGATGATGTTCTCCACTATCCTTCCCAGGCTGGCCATAATATCCTGAAGATTCGCGGCCTGCCGGGTTTCCGATTGAGTATGGCGGCGGGTATGCCGATGCACCAGAATAACGCCGACCACTCCCAGCATCATCGCCCCGCCGAAATACGCCCACGGCACCTTTACCTTGTCGATTGTTGCTGCCAGTGCCCCGCCTAAAAAACCGACAGACAGAAGGAAAAATCCAAGATTCTTCATGTGCACCTTTCTATGGCTGAACGCTCTTATAAATGTAATATATGGCAAATCCCACCCCGACTAATGCTTCTCCCACGATTAGCCCCGCTGCGATGGGTATTCCTACTTCCTCGCTGAAACGTTTGCCCTTGATCCGGTCGGTCAAAAGCCGCAGTCCCGTTCCGACCGCATAGGTCAGCACGATATGGAACGGCAGATAAAAACCCAGCCCCACGAGGATCCCCAGCCCACCGACGCCGCTGGCACTTAACAGGGCGCCCAGGCCCGCCCCGGCGATATACTTCTGTACGGGGATATCGCCGCCCAGAATGGCCGTAATCACGTCGGCCAGTACCTGGGCCTGCGGGGCCGGCAGCTTTTCACTTCCCAGGCCGTAGGCCTTGTGCAGGACAAAAATCATCACCATAATCAGAAACGGTCCCAGGGCCGCTCCCATAAACTGGGCATACCCCTGCAGACGCGGAAGGGAGCCTACCATATACCCCGTTTTCATGTCCTGCATCATATCCGTTGCCTGCGCCATCGCCATGGCGGCGGCGGCTCCCACCGTCACCGCGGCGATGATCGCCTCTTTGTCTGCCAGTCCGCTGCAAATGAGAATCATAATGGTGACGGCGATCAGCGTCATCCCGCTCAGCGGGGACCAGTTGGTTCGCCCGATGCATTCCGATAAGATAACCCCGGCCATCCAGATCCAGAACGTGCCGAAAAGGGCCATCCAGACCCCGCGCCAAATCCCCATCTCTTTCGCACTGGCCATCGCCACTATGAAAAGTGCGATGATGGCGCCCGCCACGGCGAAATACAGCAGTCCAATCGGCATCTCGTCTTTCGAATGGGCGGTTTTGGCCCCGGCGGCCTTTTGTAAGCTCCGCACCGCGCTGACAATCAGCGGCAGGGCAAAGACAATCCCGGTCAGCGAACCGCCCACCAGCATCCCGATGCCCAGGGGCCGAAACAGTTCGGTGCGGAGATAATCCGGTATGGATTTATGCAGCGTTTCCAGCTCCTGGGGACCAGGCAGAAGTTGCAGATGGTGCAGGATTGGCGCCAGAATCCAGTAGCAGGTGAAACCGCCGATTAGAAAACAAAAGCCGCCCCTACCCGCGATAAACGCCACTCCGACCGTCAGCAGGGAAAGGTACCAGATCCCATTCATATAATCCGGCATCCCAATCAGGCCGCCCAGATTCCAGTTCTCTACCTGGGTGCTGCGGCTGGCAAAATGCACCGCACCGCTGACCGCAATCCCTCCCAGCAGCAGCAGCGCCTTGTGCACGCCCGCCCCCGGGGATTTTAAAATCGTCGCAACCGCCATGCCGCCCGGATAGCTTAGCCGTTCAAAATCGATCATCTGTTTTCGCAGCGGAAAAATAAACGCGTTGCCCACCAGCCCGCCGGCAAAGCACGCAAATACCATCAGAACCGGATTAAAATCGGGATGCCCCAGGATAAAAAGCGCCGGCACCGTGAACATCATGGCCCCCGAAGCCCCGTTCACCGAACTGGCCAGCGTCTGGTTGATGTTGTTTTCCACGATACTGCTGCGCCGCAGGATCCCCCGCAAAATCCCAAAACCCAGAATGGCCGCCAATTCCGACCCTTCCGTCGAAAAACCCAGAATCAAACAGGCATAGCCGATGCTGACGGTAATCAGCGTACCCAGGAAATATCCTACCACTACCGCCGAAACGGTCATCTCCGGATACGGTCCCCGCCGAATGATTCGTTCCTTACTCATGCTGCTTCCTTTTCTTTAGAAGAACCTCCACCTCGTCCATCGCCCGGTTCATGGCCTGCATCGTGGCCGCAAACGGCGCCGGCGTGGTCATGTCCACCCCTGCTTTCTTTAAAAGATTGACCGGATAGTCCGACCCGCCGCCCGAGATTAGTTCAATATACTTGTCCACCGCCCCGTCCTGCCGCTGCCGCACCCGTTCCGCCAGCATCGTCGAAGCCGTAAAACTCGTCGCATACTGATATACATAATAATGATTGTAAAAATGGGGAATAAACGCCCACTCCATATGATACAAATCGTCAATCTCGCAAACCCCCTGCTCATGCCCATAATACTTCTTCAGGATTTCCCCGTACATTCGGCTGAGGATTTCCCCCGTCAGCGGCTCGCCCCGCTCAGCCGTTTCGTGCATCCGCAGTTCAAACTCCGCAAACTGGGTCTGCCGGAATACCGTCTGCCGCACCCCTTCCACATAATTCATCAGCAGGCTCAGCCGCATCTCCACATCCGGAATCTCCGCCAGCATCCGGTTCATCAGCAGCGCCTCATTAAACGTCGAGGCCACCTCCGCCACAAACAGCGAATAATGGGCGGTGGCATACGGCTGGGTCTTGTTGGCATAATAACTGTGCAGCGTATGCCCCAGCTCATGTATCAGCGTACTGACATCGTCGTAGCGCTCGTTGTAATTCATCAGAATATAAGGATGCACATCGTACGCACCGCCGCTGGAATACGCCCCCGATTGCTTGCCAGCCGTCGGATACATATCGATCCACTGCTGGGCAAACGCTCGCCGCACCACGTCGGCGTACTCCGGCCCCATCGGCTCCACCGCCGCCAGGATCAGCTTTTCGGCCTCTTCCACCGAATAGCGCCGGTCCATCTCTTGTACCACCGGGGCATACACATCGCTGTATTTCAGCTTCTCCACCCCCAGCATCCGCTGCTTCAAACGCAAATATCGGTGCAGCGAATCCAGATTCTGATTCACATTCTCCAGCAGCGTCATATACACCGCCACCGGAATATTAAACTCGTCCAGCTTGCTTGCCAGCGTGCTGGGATAATGCCGCGTCCGGGCATAAAACATGTCCCGTTTGACATTCGAGTAAAGCTGAACCCCGAACGTCCGTTTAAACTGGTTCAGACTCCCCCAAAATGCCTGAAACACTTTCTCCCGGTCCTGCCGGTTGGGAACCGCCCGGTACCGGGCATAACCGGCCTTGTTCAGCGTCACCGCCTCGCCGTCGCTGAGCACCAGCTCCGGATACGGGAACTCCGCGTTGCTGAATATCTGATAGATCGAGCCGGCTGTATTCGACAACAGGCTGGACTCCGCCAGGATTTTTTCTTCCTTATCCGACAGCCGGTGGGCCTTGGTCCGCTGAATATCATGCAGCATCATCCGATATACCCGCAAGCCGGTCTCGGCCGCCAGAAATTCTTCGATTTTGGCTTCCTCCAGCGCGGCAATCTCCGGCACGATGAATGATGCCCGCGAATGATAGTCCGTGCTCAACTGCTCCAGTTGCTGCCGCATCCCCAGGGCCTGCGAATCGCGCGTATCCTGATCGCAGCGCATCGAGGCATAGGAATGCAGCCGCCCGAACTCTTTGGAAATCCGGCTGTCAAACTCCAGACAGGCCAGCATTTCCGCCGCCGAAGCGCCCAGCCGCCCTTGATATCGTTCGATTCCAGCCATCTCCGCGGCTATCCCCAGCCGCGCCTGGTCCCAGGCCGCATCCGACGGATACATATCCTCCAGATTCCAAAGGTACTGGATGGGAACCTCCGAACGCTCCCGGATTTCCGCCGCCAGCAGCACTGGCATCACCAGCATAAAAACCGCCATCAGTCCCACGAAACTGCTCACATGATCCATCATTGCCATAATTCGTCCTTTTTCTACGCGGCCTCCTGGATGTACGTCTTTTCCTTGTAACTGGCCGCAAACGGAATAAACACCACCGCCGCCAATAACATCATCCCCGCAAAAAACAGAAAATAATGGCTCCCCGCCAGCTTGCTGCTGCCGTCCTCATTCACGATAACCGCATTCACCCCGGCCGTAAACGCATTCCCAACCGAAATCGACAGCAGATAGATCGCCATAATGAACGACTTGATCTTCCGCGGCGCCTGCGTATAGGAAAACTCCAGCGAGGTAATCGAAACCATCACTTCCGACGAGGTGAGAATCACATATCCGATAAACATCCACCCAATGCTCGGCTTGCCGCCCGCGTCGATCCGGCTTTGAATCCACGCCGAAAAAACATAGGCCGCCACCATCACAAACATACCGATCGAAATCTTGCGCAGCGGCGTCAGCCGGAACACCCGGTTCAGCAGCGGATACCCCACATACGAGAAAAACGGGATCAGTAGCATAATCAAAAACGGATTGGCCGTCACGATCTGGGACGGCAGCCAGTCATATCCCAGCCAGTGGCGGTCCATCTGCTCCGCCTGCAAGACCCACGCCGAATCCATCTGGTCGAACAGGGACCAGAACATCACAATAAAAATATAAATCAGGCACAGCTTCCCGATGGCCCGCAGCCCCTCCCCGCTGAACGCCTCCTTCACAAAGCCGATCCCCGCCGCCGGCACATGCACAAACCGCTTCCGCCCCAGCCAGAACGCCCCCGTCGCCAGCAGCATAAAGACCGCCGAGGTGCCGAAGGCCACCCGCGGACCCCACAGGTCCAGCAGGACCGGGACCGACAGGTTCGCAAGACACGCGCCAAAATTGATCGAAAAATAAAACCAGCTATAGATTCTTTCCAGCAGGTGCTGGTTCGACTTGCCGAACTGATCCCCCACATTCGCCGACACGCACGGCTTGATAACCCCCGACCCGATGGCTACCAATATCAGCCCCGCCGCCAGCCCCACCCGCGTCTGGTCCACCGCCAGGGCCGCATACCCCAGCGTATAAACCACCGAAAACAGCAGAATCGTCCGGTACTTCCCCAGCCAGATATCGCACAGCAGCGCACCCACCATCGGCATAAAATACACCGCCGATACAAATAAGTGGAAATACGCCTTGCTCTCCTCCGCACCCATCACCGCCAACGCCCCGTCCGCTCCCAGCAGATAGTGCGTCATGAACATGACCAGAATACACCGCATCCCGTAAAAGCTGAACCGCTCCCCAATCTCGTTGCCCAGAATATACGGCACTCCCCCCGGCATCTTTTCCGTTACCGCCGGCGCTGTCATATATTTCCCATCCGCCATCTGCTTCTACCAATGCTCCTCAATAGACACACTATTTATTCACACAACCAGTGGGCAACATCATACCCCCGCCCTCTCCCCCTGTCCAGCTTACTTTTCAACCCGCCTTTCGAAATATTTCACCCGTGGCAGAACGCCGGAAACACACCTCCCATTCCCATAAATCCTATGTATCCAGTGGTTTATATCTGCTTACCCAGATATTAACCCGTATAAAAAAATTGAAATACAAAACACTACATTACAGCTTGAAAAAACTGGCATGGATATGCCTGGCCTCTTGTTCATAGAATTATTCTCGTTGCGATTCAGATTGAAATCCGCCCTTGAATCTTGCTAACGAATTTTATGTTTCATACCATCTTAATTTTCTCAATAATCTTGTGTTTGAACTTCAACCCGGCTTCCTGGCCGTCATATTCATAAACCTTAAAGCCATTCGTATATATAATTTTCCCTTCCCGGCTGATATCATACGAGGATACATTTTTGGCAATTACCCGATGTGAATGGTTGTTGCCGATCTGTATCAATTCCCAGCTTCCGGGAACCAGCGAAACATCATCCGACTTTTGGTAAAACTTTTTCAGCTTGGCGATATTTATGGTCTGCCCCAAAACCTGAACATGTTTGGCTTTTGGCATTTGTGACGGTAGATTCGGCCCGGTCGGCTTGAAGGGATTTTTGCTGAACAGTTCCGTAAACATATTGAGAAAATTCATAATCGCCATTAGAAACCGAAATGGAAAAGTAACAATACTCAGTAACATCCGGGCCGGCGAAACCGGACCAGCCGGAACATAAGGACGGCGAATACAGTAAATATTTCCGCTGGCATCTTCCCGGGGTTGCAGATAGTCATAATGATCGTCATAAAGTATTTCGGTTACTTCATTATTCTTCCGGTCAAATTGATTGATAAAACAAGGGCCATGCGCAATGGGCCATCCTTCCTCATTTCGCGCGATCCCCGACGACTGGTACAAAATAAAATTTTCATCCCGCAAACTGAAGCTGGGCTCGGTATCCCGGCTGTCCCCGCTGGTAAGGATCTCCAGATACTTCCCTTCCGCATCGAGCAGTGTCAGATGAACCCGCCCGTCCTCCTCCTGAATCGCTATCACAAATTGGCTGTCCTTCTCCGAATAATCCAGCCCTGCCGAAACAAAATCATTCTTATGGAACAACCGGCTTTCATAGTCCTCTCCCAGCTCATATTTGAACAATCCGGTCACCTGATGATTTGTCAAAACATAGTATATTTCCTCCTCACCAGCACTTAGCTCGATATGCCGGTAATGAGACATCGAAGCTGCCGTGGTCGGATTCCCCCAGAGCACAGTCTGACCAAAAACCGGGTCGTTCCCGCCGCCTTGATGTTTCCACTTATGTATGGAACTTTGCCGGTCGGATTCTCTGCACTTTTCCTGTACGAAATGGCTTTCGATTTCCCGAGGATTTTTTCCCTCCTGCCATTGATATAGCCGACCGTCGGACAGAAAGAAACAGTGATTCATAACTCTATATTCCGCCTAAATTTAGATCGCTCTCCATCGTATTTATCCCATGTAAATCACGCCAGATTAATCTATTTTAGCAAATGTCCCTTCCCCCCGCAAGCACGAATTTTGGGCAGAAAAATATAGGCTGTCTGCCCAAGGAATTGGAAATAGCTAAAATCAGGAAAACAGAAGAAGGGCAACTGCTCAGGAGATTGTAGGAAGTAGTGGCAAGAAAACCGGAATCTATCCTTTTATATCCCTTTACAGGATGTTATTATATAGGTAAGGCAACCTCGAAAAATTGTCTTATCCAGGCCCCGGCCGTGAGGGAGGGAGTGAAGACGCTGTTTTCAGTTGGTTAAATTCCTGAAAGGAAATAGTGAGCATGAACAGGCAGATACATTACATGGTAGTGATAGCAACCGCCTTTTTCTTTTTTTCGGGATGCCAGGTTGTCTCTCGTGCGGAATTCGATAAGGTCCAGGCGGAAAATGACCGCCTGAAAAACCAGATGCAGCAGCAATCCGACTCCACTGACAATGTATTGAATGCCCTGCGCACCATGAAAGGCAGTTATGAGGAATTAAAAATCCAGGCCGAGGCGGTCCTTCAGAAAAACCAGGAACTCGAAGAGGCCATTCAAACCGTTACCCAGGATCGCGATGCAGCGCTGCATAAAGCCGATGTATCGCTGCGGAAAACGGAGGAACTCGAAGCCACAGCCAAAAACCTCACCGACAAGCTCACGACGCAGACCCGGAATGCGGCTGATTTGGAAAATCGGGTTGAAACCCTGACCAGGGAAAGAGATGATGCCGTCGTGAAACGAAACGAACGGCAAACCGCCGTCGACGAGCTAACCGCCCAGCTTCAGGCTCAATCCCAAAAAAACAGTGAATTGCAAACCCAGGTCCAGTCTCTTACCCGGGAAAAAGAAGCCGCCCTAACCAGGTCGAACGAACTGCAATCCGCCAACGAAACCCTCGCCGCCCAGCTTCAGGACCAGGTACAAATGGCCAAAGACTTGCAAGACCAGCTCCAGACCCTAACCAAACAGCGCGATGACGCCCTCGCCCAAGCCCAGCAAGTCCCATCCTCACCGGAGGAACTGCTGGCCCAATTTCAGCAGCAGCGGACCAAAATCCAGGAACTCGAAAATACCCTTCAACATCTGCAAACAATCATCCACCAGACCATCGAACTAACCGCTGATCTTTCCACTCCCCCAACCCCCTGACAACCATCTGCTTAAATGCTTTGCGGTAAGAACTGAATGAAGGAAAAATCAAGAGGTCATTTCTGACAAATAAAGAATTAGCCCGTATGGCTTGGATTCCGTTCTGGTACGCCATGCGGGCAATCTCGATGGCAGCGTTCGGAAGTGTTCTGCCATATACCACCACTATGATGGATGACTATGTTGCATCGTTAAAAAGATAGTCCCTATGTATTCCTACGGCCAGTGGTAACGCCGATCTTGTCTTGGGACAATCGTACGGCTGGATGTATCGCAGGAAAGCCGCCAGCCGAATCCTCTTCACGGGGGGAAACCGGTGTTCCATGCGCCCGAGCCGGAAATATTCCTCCAACCAATCGTCCGCTCCTCCGACCACGAGGCGGTGAGCCAGTCTTCCCCCTTTTCCAATTCGTAACTCGTAATTCATAATTCGTAATTCGTAATTTTCCCCCCAGCCTGTACAATTTGTCCGAACTCTTTGTTTTGAACTTTTGAAATTTGACATTGTCTAGAATTTAGATATTCGAATTTAGAATTTACCTGTCTGCCCCCACCTCCCGATCTGCCCGTTCTCTGGCTTCTTTGATCTTTTTCCACTGCCGCCATACTTTGAACGACGGGATCACGCATACCCCCATTTGATACCCCAGTAAAACCATAAAACCACTTCCCGACAAATATTCACCCATGGTCATGTACATCAGCAAGCCGATCGGATTTCCCACCACCAGGCGGGGCTGATGGAATATGCCGGCACCGATCAACGGCAGCATCAAATATACCAGATAGATAACCGTTAGCAGCACCCCGGTCTTTATGGATTGAGTCTCAGCCAGAGCCCATATCTCGATCAGCAGCACCAGAAACAGATAAGCAAAAAACAGGACCGCGATCATACCTGTATATTCGATGGAGTCCATTCCTGCCCGCACGGCCGACAAGCCGGCAAAAAAAGTCCAGACGGCAAATAACATTACTGCCAGCCCCGTATTGGAAAACCAGAACATCTTTTTCATGAACCCGGCCCGTGTCTTTCCATTTAAAAATCGGCTGTAATCCCAGTAATCCATGAATACCCGGATCGAATCAAAAGAAATAAACAATACCGGAATCAGTAGCAACATCCAGAAAAAGTAGTTGCTGGTCAGGCTATATAATCCGGAAAAGAAAAGTCCTATCAGAATTACCCCGCTGCCCAAAAGAAAAAATACCCCGCCCTCGCGCGAAAACATGCACTCATTCTCCTTTTGAAATTTCCGGATAATACCCATATACGCCCAGATACCCAGGTATAAAAACACCAGGGCGATAAACAATAACTGGGGTATCTTCAGGCCGTAAAATACCGCATACGCCTCGTTCTCCCAGTTGATACAGAGCAGCATCAGCAAGCCCGGGAAAAACAGAAAAAGCAAAAGAAACAAACCATCTGACTTCGATCTTCGGTTCTCTGCCCACAGCGAAGACAGCAGGGCAATCGTGTTGATACAAAATCCCCCCGCGACAATGAATAGTATCAACTGCACCAGACGAAAAAATCCCAACCCGCCCAGGGCAAACACCATCAGCAGAACTAGGTTAATCCCTGCCAACCAAAGGACGGCCAGATTCCTGCCGATCAGAATCCCCACCGCTTTCTGGTGTGCCGACAAGGGCAGCAGGCGGAAAAAATCATATCTCTTCTTCACAAATTCCTCGTTGATGGCAGAACTGCTATTATAGGGCGCCCAGAACCACAAGACCAGAAGCTGAAAGGCATAAACCTCCCCAAAACACGTCGTCAGGGAGGCATCATAACAAAAATTGAGAACGAGAAAGAGAAATACAAGAATCAGGTGTACTTGTCACTACTTAATCTGACAGGCACATTAGCCTACGCTGGCT
>CAZOMV010000031.1:0-52762 GCA_964580995.1 uncultured Pirellulales bacterium | reverse complement strand
CGGAAAACGACATGCCGATGCGTTCGTGAACCTGGACCTGGGTGATGCCATCGAGCTGATATTCGACGGGGTCTTCCACGGTGGAAATATTCAGGTGGCGGATGTCCATGGTTCCCAGGGCGGAATAGAGGGTGGTGCTTTTTCCGGAACCGGTCGGGCCGGTGACCAGAATGATGCCGTGGGGCTGGTGGATCTGATGGTTCAGGATTTCCAGGGTGTTGGGATCTATCCCCAGATCGCTCATGCTTCGTTTGGTGGTGCCGGTATCAAGGATACGAATGACCACTTTTTCGCCGTGGGAGGAAGGCAGGGTGGAGACACGCATATCGACATTCCGGCCGTGAATCGCGACACGGATGCGGCCGTCCTGGGGCAGCCGGCGTTCGGCAATATCGAGATTGGCCATGATCTTGATACGCGAAACGATCGGGGCGTGCATGTTGTAGGGGGGATTCAAATTTTCAAACAGCACACCGTCGATGCGATAGCGCAGGCGAAGTTTTTTGTCTCCCGGTTCGATATGAATATCGGAAGCGCCCTCTTTTACGGCATTGAAGATAATATAATTCACGAATTTGATAATGGGCGATTCGCCGGCGATCCGCTCCATGTCGGCGATGTCCTCATCCTCGATATCAACGACTTCGACGTCATTTTCTTCGATGTTCTTGATAATATCGTCCACCTGGTAATCGGTGCCGCTTTCGGTTGCGTTCAGGTCCTGGAGGACGTTTTTGATATCTTCGGACGGGCAGACCTTCACCAGCAGGGATTTCCCGGTCTTTCGCTTAATTTCATCCTGTAAAAAGACATTGGTCGGGTCGGTTGTGGCGACGACCAGTTGATTGTTTTCGAGGCAAAGAGGGACAATCTGATGCTGTTCCAGGTAGGCCTTATCGAACATCCCAAAAATTTTCGGGTCGATCAGATCGCGGGTCACGCGCAGGAAGGGAACCCCATATTGTTCGGCCAGGCAGGCCATGAGATCCACTTCGCTGACGACACCCATTTCCAGAAGAATCTGCCCCAGCCGTTTGCGCGGAGTCTTTTTATGAATGGAACGGGCCTGCTCCATCTGCTCGCTGGAGATGTGGCCCAATTCGCACAAACGGTCTTCAAAAACGGTTTTGGGAGCGGCCTGGGGATTTTCTTCGGGCTGCCAGAGATCACTTAATACATGATCCATGGCCCCGCTGGGATCCTCCGGCAGGGCAACCGGTTCGGAGACCTGGGTTTGGGCCATATATTCTTTCAATTCGTTTTTATTCAACATAATCGGTCTCTGCCGGCTGGCTTACATTTCCAATACGAACTGGTTATCCGAGGCGGCCAGAGTGACTTTATTGTCTTCGATCGCCTGGATGGTGAAGATTTCTCCCACTTTCTGGCCGACTTTAAAGATTTCGCCGTTGATCAAACAGGTGGAACCTTTGGTGCTTTTCAGGACGGACTGAAGCTGCAACTGCGCCAGTTTGGTCTGGGCCTCGCGCAGCACCCGTTCTTTCTCGCGCTGGAGAGCTTTTTCATCCACCTTCGTCTCTGTTTCTTTTGCATCGATCACGCGGCAAAACGGATTTTTCTGGAGTTCCTCCAGGGCCACCTGCTGCTTGGAGGGATAATCATAAAAAGCCTGCACCATTTCATTGGTATCCTTGAACAGGTCTTTCACTTTTCCCTGTTCATTTTGATTGACCAGTTTTTTCAGGGCCTGATCGACCTGGGCTTCGACCGCCTTTTCCTCGGCAGAGGCTTCTTTGGGTTTTTGCTTGATCCCGAATAAATACATGACGCCAACCCCGATCGCGCAGGTCACCAGCAGAAAGATGGTTCCTTTGTTGAGATTGCTTTTCTTTTTGCTGCCGAAGTCCGATTCGGTAATATCGCCCATTGCCAGATCGCTGGGAAGGGTATTGCCCCAACTGGTCTGATCGGGCATGGATTCGTCTTTTACTTCGTTGTTCAATTTGTCTTTATTCATTTTTTTATTCCCTGTATTGCACAGCCGGCACCGGTTTTAGCTGGCGGAACCTTCTTTATCAAAGAATATGCTTAACATAAAACTCGCTTCAGTCATGCCTTCCACCTTGTCGTCTTTTTCAATTTTCATGCTTTTGACGCGGGTGATACGGGGCATTTTTTCCAGATCGAGCATAAACTGGTAATAGGCATCGAAATCGCCGTACACATCCATCTGGATCGGTTGTTCCGAATAGGCGGCAAAGGGCAGCGCCTTTTTGGTCTGGAACAGTTTGGTTTCCAGTTGGTGGCTTTCGGCGATCTCGGTGACGCGGGCCAATACTTTATGAATTTCGTGCCGGGGGGGCAGCTTGCTTTCAAAATAGGTTACGGCCTCTTGCAGTTTTTTGACTTCCTCATTGAGGTCCTCGATGCCGACCATGGCTTTCTGCAGGTTGGTCAGCTTCTGGGATTTGGCCTGAATCTCCGCTTTTTGCTTCTCGATATGAGCATTGGCGGGTTTGAACACCCAGAAATAGGCGCCAATAGGGATGGCCAGGAGCAGGATCACAAACAGTAATTCACGAATTCCGAATTTCATAATTTTTTACCTCATGTATAATTGCCAGGAATCCCTTTTCCGGTGTGTGCCGCTTACATGCCGATCACATGATTTTTCCGGGCCATCTCCACATCCGATTCGCTGGCTTTGGCTTTCGGGTCGAGCGCGATCATCAGCCGGAACTGCCGCAGCACCTCTTCCCCCACGATATGTTCTTCCGAGAACACCAGGTTCACCTGGCTGAAAAGGGCGCATTTATTCAAATTGGCGATAAATTTGGCTACCTGCATATCCGTGGGCGCCAATCCGCTCAGTTCCACTTTGGTTTCATATTCCTGCAGGATCACCGTCTTTTCTTCTTCGGATTCTTCGTTTTTTTTCTTTGAGGCGACTTTTCGCTTATCGCGTGATTTGGCGGCACTTTTATCCTCCGCTTTGTTGTTGGCGACCGTGGCTTTGGTATCCAGCGTATAATCCAGCAGGGAGACACCGGCGGGCAGATTATTGGTAATGGTCGCCAGCAGCAGCGAACGGGGAACCGGCTCCATCAGGGAGGCGCTGATCCAGGCTTTTTGCATCATGGTTTGTTTCTTTTTTTCGAGAAGCTCCATCTGCTTGAGGGAATTATTGGCCTGTACCATCTGCTGGTTCATGTCGGCAGCGCATTTGTCGATCTCTTCCTGCCGTTTATCGGTAATCAGAAAGCCGCCGGCGACCCCCGCCATGACCAGCAGGAACAGGACCAGGCAGATCACATTGGTCCGGTGCTGGGCCTTCTTTTCCACATAATCTTCGGGAAGAAAATTTACCTTATTCATATTTACTCCTGTGTAGGGTTTCGCACCTGTTAGCTGGCTTCCACGCCGCCCAGACTCAAGCCGAACGCCACGGCCCAATCCGAATGGGTTTCTCCCGGCGGGACATCGCTATGGCTTCCCGTGCGGCTTTGCGGGTCGATACGGACCAGGGGATCGCCCAGTTGCGCGGGCAGTCCCAGATTCCGGGCCAGCTTCTGAGACAACATTTTATTTTTCGACTGGCCGCCCAGAAACACGACTTTCCGAACCGGGTCATTGCCGAAAATCAAATCGTGATAGCGAATGCAGCCGCGGATTTCCTCCGATAGGCAATCGAGCGTTTGCGTAATGATCTCATCGACCATGGATTGCCGGGAAATAACGGCGGGGGACAGTTCCGCGGGATCCGTCGCCACAGCGCAGCCGGCCTGGCCGGCTTCCCGGGCGGAGGCGAATGGCGAGGGGGATTTCGGGCCGGACAAACCCGGGGATTGATTTTTATGAAAATGCACCGCCTGCAAATAATCCAGCCCCAGTTTGTCGCACAGGGAGCGGCGGATATTTTCGGCGGCGATCCGTACATTGCGGCTGAAAACGATTTTCGTGCCGTGCGAGACGACCACTTTGGTACAGATATGTCCCAGATCGATAAACATGACGGCACTTTGCTTGTCCTTATTTTCCTCTACCAGATGGGCAAAGCAACTGACCAGAGCGCACGGTTCGACATTGACATAGTCGATTTCCACTTTGGTCCGTTCGATCAAATACAGATGTTTCTGAACCGCCTCCCGCGAGGCAGCCATTAAAATCACTTCCTGTTTGCATTCGTTGCCCTCATAAATTTCGCCGGCGATGATATGGCGCAGCAGGGCCTGGCTGATATCGAACGGGACTTTATCCCGCGCTTCCCAGGGCAGGGCTTTTTCGGTCTGTGCTTCATCCATTTTGGCTATTCTCATATGCTGCACCAGCATATCGCGCGCCGGCAGGCAGGTTACCACCCGTTTGCCTTTAAAAGGTTTGCTTGCCAGCAAATCCTTAATGTTACGGATATACCATTCCTGCAATTGGGCCGGCTCATCCTGCATTCCGTGCGGGACATCCATTTTTCCGGCTGCGACCAGGCCCAGACCGCTTTCGGTCGCCCGAAGCTGAACCATTTTCAGACTCGAGCTGCCCAGGTCGATACCTATGGGATATACTTTGTTGCGTAAAAATCTCAGCATCTACAATGCCTCCTGTACTTATCATACAGTTCCATCAGACCATTCGAATCAGCAATGCCGGTATCGGTTCTCCGTTTTCCGTTTCTTTTCCGGTGGTCATGCTGAAAAAACCACGTTTTTTCGCCAAACTCTTTTTGCCTGGATTATCTGTTTTTTCTATGCTCACAAAAAACTATAAATTACAACCGATAGGGGGTCAAATGAGTTGACCGGTTTCACCCGGTATAAATTGCATTGGGCGAAGTAAAAAAATTACCTGATTTGAATAACCGGTAGAAAGGGTATAATCGGAAATCCCAACCAGAGAAGAAACGATTCTACAACCGATACAATCCCTACAAGCCGCAGATTTGAAAATTATCCCGTGATCCGCTGTTCGTAGAGCTGGTGGCAGAAACGGTCGGTCATCCCGGCCAGATAGTCGCAGATGACACGGTGGCGGCCCTGCTGCTCTATCCGCTGCTGATAGCGGGGGGGCAATAATTCCGGTTGGTCGAGATACCGGGTAAAGAGATAGTTCAATTCGGCCTGGGCAATTTCCCGTGCCCGGCTGACCTGGGGGTGATAATAGACTTTTTCGTAGAGGAACTGCTGCAACTGGTCCAGTTGCTGTTGGCGGATCGGACTAAGGGCGATCATTTTTTCGGGGGTGTTTCGAATATCCTCCGCGGTTTTCGGGTTCCATCGCTCCAGCCGCACAGCGGCTTCCTCAATCGCATCCATGCTTAGCAGGTCGATCAAGCCCTTGGCACAGCGGAGACGCTGGGCGAAGGGATGGGCCTGCGGGTACTGATCCTCTACCTGTTCTTTTATCTCCTGATACAGAGCAATCGCCTGCAAATCCTCTTCCTGAATCAAACCGGCCGCCAGGGCGTCATCCAGATCATGGGAGTTGTAGGCAATGGCATCGGCCAGGTCGGCGATCTGACCTTCCAGCGGGGCGTGGTCCGATCCGAATTCCCGGTCTGTTTCCGGTTTGTCATAGCGGGTTTCATGCCTGGCCAGACACAGCCGCGTCTCAAAGGTCAGATTCAGGCCGCGAAAGGATGGGTAAGGATGTTCCAGATAATCGACGATTCGCAGCGACTGCTGGTTATGCTCGAAACCGCCGTGGCCCACCATTAATTCATCGAGTACCGCCTCGCCGCAATGGCCGTAGGGCGGGTGGCCCAGGTCGTGGGCCAGTGCTACCGCTTCCGCCAGGTCCTCATTTACTCCCAGAATCCGTGCCAGGGTCCGGGAAATCTGGGCGACCTCCATGGTATGGGTCAGCCGGGTTCGATAATAATCGTTACCGGTAGCGAAAAATACCTGGGTTTTGGCCTCCAGCCGGCGGAAGGCCGCACTATGGATAATGCGGTCCCGGTCCCGCTGGTAGCAGGTCCGCCAGGGATGCTCCGGTTCGGGATACCGCCGGCTCCGGCTAGACTGGCTGGTCTGGGCATAGACAGCCAGTCGGGTAAGCTCCATCTCTTCCTGCTGCTGGCGACTGCGTAAAAATTTTTGCATAGGATTTTCCTTAGCGGTTTTTTCCGATGAGGTTTTTCAATTGCCGGTCCTGTAAGCGGGCCAGTGCCAATTGGGCGGTAATTGCTCCGCACAGACACAGGAACATGTCTTTCTGCGCATCCCAGACATCTCCCTGGGAACCGACAAAGGACTCCGCCCCCTCCTGCAACGCCACCGAAGCGCCCCATTCCACCAGTTCATAGCCGGCACTGATGGCCAGGCAGATAGAGCAAACGAGGAAGAAGAGCCACTTGCCCGGTTTCAGGGGCGAGGTCCGCAGCAGCAGTTCGCGGGCCAGCAGGGCCGGGGTTACTCCCTGGAAAAAATGGCCAAACCGGTCGTAATGATTGCGGCTGAGATGATAGGTGTCGCGCAGCCAGTTGAACAGGGGCATCTCGGCATAGGTATAATGGCCGCCGATAATCAGGATAATCGAGAAAAACCAGATGAAAACATAGGTCAAGCTGGTCAGCCGGAACCGCCGATACGTCGCCAGCAGAATTGCTGTTCCCACTACCGCGGGTGTTACCTCCATTACCCATGTTCCCCACTCGCGTGGATGAATCATGGACCAGAGAAAAACCGCTGCCAATGAGATTAACAAAAACAGATGCAGCGGATTTGCCGAATTTCGTTTATCCATAGCCTGCCTTTCACTATTCCGGTATTTTCCATGCGACGGGAATAGCTTACCAAGTTATTGACCTGGCGGCAAGCGGCATTAACCGCCGACTATTTCCACCTTGAAGAAGCCGTCTGTCTGGGCGGGTTCCTTGCCGATCTTAAAGGGTTTGATTTCCGTCACCGCGAAAATGCCGTAATCAAAGGTGGGGTTGGGATCTTTGCTGGCGAAGACTACTTTGGAAATCGAACCGAAATCGGCTGACTCTGCCACATGGGGCAGGCTGCTGGTATCGGGGGATTCCGGCAGGTAACCGGCGGAAATAAAACTGCGGGCGAACTGGCCCTTGGCGCTGACCGATTTGATATTGCCGCCCTGGAGCAGGTCATCGGTCCCGCCGAATGCCCCGTCCATGCCGATATCATAGCCGCCCAGAATATAGGAATCGAGTATATTGCCCTTGAGCGTTACTTTGCCGATCGAATCGGCGGCACTGAGGATCGCACCGTCGAGGTTCACGGCAGAAACGGAACCAAGGCTAACCGCTCGCACACTGCCGGTGATATCGCCGGCTTTCACAGCGATACTTTTGATGAGATTGCTGGCAGCCAGTGTGCCCGCCATGCTCTCATAGGTAGACACCGCCAGTAAATCCCCAGTCAGAGCGGCGATTTTTGCATCCGCTCCGATCCCGCCGGTTTTGCTGGTAATACTCTTGATAAATGTGGCGGAGGTAATATTGCCGGTAATATCACCATAGGCATACACGCTGGCAATCTCGCCGGTCTGGCTGGTGACATCCGCTCCCAGATCGCCCTGGTTAACCTTGACCGCCTTAATCACATCCGCCGTCAGTGAACCGCTGACAAAGGTATTCACCTGGAAGGTATTGATGGTGCCGGTCATGTCAATGGTTACATTCTGTCCCAGACTATCCGCCGTCAGACTGGCTCCCTTTATGTAGGCCGGGCCGGCAATCTGCACTCCGGCAGCGATATCGTCCAGAATGACAGTACCCAGCGATTGCGTCAACTGGATATCCCCCGTCAGATCAACCCCCTTGGCGGTCAATTTACCCAGCGCAGCGCCGGTAATGCCGCCCAGTTCCGCTTCGCCGTCTCCCTTGACGGTAAAAGCAATCGCCGTCTTGATGCTGCTCTCCGTCAAATCGATCCGCTGCAGCGACACTTCTTCCCCGCCGGCAAGTACGATTGTCTTGCCGGATACCACAACGGTACCATATAATCCTTCCCAATACAGATTTGCGGTACCGCTGCTAATCTTGACCGCCACTTCGCGCTGGCCGTCGTCAACGTATTTTACCGTTTGATTTGCCGCCGTCACATACAAAACGACCTCGGCCTGGGTTTCCGTACTCCAAACCTGAGCATCATCCTGGGCCCGCGCGAATACGGTATTCGTACCCCAGGCGAAACCGGTCAAACTGCCGGTCCAGTTCCAGCCGTCCGTTTCGCTGGTATCGGTACCCAGCAGGGTGTCGCTGGCGGAGTCAAATATGCCATTCTGATCGGCATCCAGATAAAATTCCACTTTCGCTACCGAGCCATCCGCATCCTGAACGGTGTTGGCCGTCAGCGTAATCTCCCCGCCGGTAACATTCAGATTGCCCACCGTTAAACCCCCGATGGTCGGCGGCTGGCTGGGGGCTTCCTCCACGGTAACCGAAGTGCTCACTCCACTACTGTATGCTGCATTGTTATCCTTTGCCCGGGCCAGCAGGGTCTGGTTGCCGACCGCAAATCCGCCGGTTGAACCGGTCCAGGTCCATCCGCCGGTAGAACTGGTATCAGTTCCCAGTAAAGTGTCAGTACCGACATCGATCAGTCCGTTGCCGTTGGCATCGCGGTAAAATTCCACCTGAGTAATCGTCCCGTCACTGTCGGCGGCATTCAAGGCTGTCAGGGTGATACTCTCGCCCTGGGTTACCGGATCGGGCACTGCGATAAGAGAACCTACGGTTGGGGCGGCATTGACGGTGACCGTGGTACTCACCACATTACTATAGGCCGCTTCGTTATCTTTCGCCCGGGCCAGCAGGGTATTGGTGCCGAGGGCAAAGCCGCTGGTTGACCCCGTCCAGGTCCAGCCGCCGGCGGAGTTGGTATCGGTTCCCAATAAAGAGTCGGTACCGACATCAATTAGTCCGTTGCTGTTGACATCGCGGTAAAATTCCACTTGGATCACCGTCCCGTCGCTGTCGGCGATATTGAGGGCCGTCAGGGTGATATTCTCGCCCAGCGTGACCGGATCGGGGCTGTCGGTCAAGGACCCGACCGTCGGGGCGGCATTTCCCGCCTCTACCAGCACGGTGGTACTGACTACGTTGCTATAGGCTGCATCATTATCCTTCGCCCGGACCAGCAGGGTATTAGTGCCGACCGCCAAGCCGCCGGTCGAACCGGTCCAGGCCCACCCGCCGGTGGAACTGGTATCGGTTCCCAGTAAAGTGTCGGTCCCGGTATCGACCAGCCCGTTGCCGTTGGCATCGCGGTAAAATTCGACCTGGGCTACCGTTCCGTCGCTGTCGGCGACATTCAGGGCGGTCAGGGTGATATTCTCACCCTGGGTAACCGGATCGGGGCTGTCGGTCATTGAACCTACGGTCGGGGCGGCGTTGATATCCACGGTGGCGCTGACCACGGCACTGTATTCTGAATCATTGTCCAGCGCCCGGGCCAGCACCGTATTGCTGCCGAGAACGAATTCGCCGGTCGGGCCGGCCCAGATCCAGCCGCCGGCGGCATCATTATCATCTCCCAATAAAATATCGGTTCCCGCATCAATCTGGCCGTTGGTGTTCACGTCCAGGTAGAATTCCACCTGGGTCACGCTGCCGTCGCTGTCGGTGACATTGTTGGCGGTTATGGTGATTGTTGTACCGGGAGTAACCGGGCTGCTGCTGACACTGAGCGAGCCGATGGCCGGGGCTACATTGGGCAGTTCCAGCACGCCGGTGGTAGTTACCAGGCTGCTGGTAAAGCCGGCGTCATCCGTGACACGGGCGTAATAAGTGATGGTCCCGGCTGGGAAACCGGCGGTCGAACCCGTCCAGGTCCAGCCGCCGACACTGCTGGTATCCGTTCCCAGCAACACATCGCCGCCGACCGCCTGGCGGTAAAATTCCACCTTCGCCACCTGATAATCATCGGCTACCCCACTGGCGGTCAAGGTTAAGTTGTTTCCCTGTACCACCGGATCGGGGCTGTCGCTGAGGGAGGCAATTGTCGGTGCATTATCCAGCGGATGGCCCGCCTCCCAGTTAACCGGATCATTGCCATAGGCATCGTTGTCCTTTCGAACCAGCGCCATCCCGCCGCCGTCCGGTTCCGTCGGCCAGGGAGAGATATCATTATAATTCACCCGATCCTGCAAAATATAATACTGAGCAACTAAATTTCTATCGCCCGGCATGGACAGTTCCACATTTTCCCCATTATTGGCCAGGCTGCCCGTAAACGGACCAAGCACCTGCATCCCCGGTGTAGCCCCATACGCCGCGGTAAAAACCGCCGGGTCTTTCGCAATAATGATCGAACCATAAGCCGGAATCGTTACGGCCGATGCCCCCGTGCCAAATACATACTCAATTCCATCGGTAAAGCTCCAGGGCACCGTAATGGGTACGGATTTCAATGGATCAGAGGGACTATTAAAATATTTAACCTCATCCTCCAGAATCACCGGCAAGCCGGTAATATTTGTCAATTTGATATATTCCTCCGTATCATCCACGCTGGTCGGATTATACATAATCTCGCTGATAACAATCGGGCCGACTTTGGGCCCCGAATTAGCCGCTCCTGGCGTGGGCGTAGCCATTGCCACAAAATCATCCCCGCCCGTACTTTTAACATACGTACCGAATGTTACCTCCCAATCCGAAGCACGAAAGGTCTTTTGACTCACAAAATTGGTAATTACCCCGCCATTCCCCGCTACCAGATAAACCGTTTCCCCATTTTCACTTAAACCAAAGCCGAAATCCTGTGTTTGATTCAATACCAGGTATCCGTGAGCCGGAATGGTTTTTCCTGCCGGAATCTCATATAGTTTCAAATTCGTACTGTCATCACTTAAAAACCAGCCTTTCATATCAATTGTCTGATCGGTAGTATTGTAAAATTCAATCCAATCCCCCATCGGAGAATCATTATGTGCCAGCAGCTCATTGATAACTACCTGATGAACATACAAATCGTCCTGACCCGGACTGCCATTATATGGTCCGCTCGGCCGCCAACCGCCGTCATCACTCCAGTCATCCGGATCGATACTGGCTGCGTCCCGAATAGTCAGAGAAAATCCCTCCCCGTCGGTAATCGGATACCAGCTATCTTTATAATCAAATTGCTGTACGATGTCCGCGCCGGATTTCAGCGTTATCTGCTCCCCGTTATTACTGATACTACCGGTATATTCCCCCGCAATCTTGCCGGCAACCCCCCCACCATACCGGGCCGTAAACGCTGCTTGGTTACTCACCACCAGCACATACTCCCCCGGTCCCAACGATGGTACATTTTTGCCGGTAAAATCAAACGCAATCCCCACAGTTGATAAAGGATCATTCGGATCTGTTACTTCCACAAACGAAACCCCCGTCAGATTCAGAGTTTCCGTACCGGTATTCTTTAGCTCAATATATTCAAAGGATCCTCCCGTCCAGGCGGGATTGGCTAGTTCTGCCGGGGTTGTCGGTCCGACGGCATTATACATAATCTCCGTTATGCGCAGATGGTCGGCAACGGAAAGCAGCAGGCGGGACTCCAGCGGTTCCAGATGGAGCGCGGAATTCGGTTGGCTGGAATGTGGTTGATGGGTATTTTTGAGCAGGCGGCGGATACGTTTCATAGTGGTCCTTTACCAATTGAGTGACATCCAGTCATCTCACCGGGAGTTAACAAAATCAATAACGCTTAACCGACCGGCTATATTTCTTCCCTGGAATCCCTCTTTGTTCCTGGCTGCGTGGCTCTTAGCTGCTGGTACATCTTGCAATAGCATCCTATTGTTTCTACGCCAAAACCGGCAGGAAAGTTTCTGCTTTTCCTGAAATTTCTCACTTCCTTCCGGTTAGTCTTTGCTACTGCCTCACTTACCTTATTCTAGCAGATTGGATCCCCCAAAACAACCTTTATTGTCAAGACCGATATAATTGGTTGTTTATAAATAATTTACAAGTTTTTTTATTCCGCCGTTCCGTTGCTGTGGATCCAGCGTTTTTCGATCTCTTCCAGCGTTTTGCCCTTGGTTTCCGGCACCAGGAACCAGACAAAAAGGACCAGCACCACGCACAACATCCCATAAATCCAGAATGGGAAGGCATTATGGAAACGTTCCACCAGCCACTTGTTTTCCTGCATCATGGGGAAGGTTTGCGAGACGAAATAATTGGCGACCCAGAGGCAGAAGGTGGCAAGCGCCATGGCCCGGCCGCGAATTTTGGTGGGGAAAATTTCCGAAAGGATTACCCAGGTGACCGGGCCGACGGAAAGGGCGAAGCTGGCGATATAGCCCAGCATAAAAATCAGAACCCATAATCCCACCGCCTGATAGTAGGCGGACAGGCCCATCGCCAGCAAAGAGATGCCCATGCCTGTCGAACCAATCAGCATCAAAGGCTTGCGGCCCAGTTTGTCCACCGACCAGATCGCAATAATGGTAAAAAGGAGATTGACGGAACCGACGATCACCGTTTCCAGCAGGGCGGCGTTCGTTCCGGAACCGAGCTTTTTAAAGATTTCGGGCGCGTAGTAGAGGAAGACATTAATGCCGGTGACCTGCTGCAATACGGCCAGGACTACGCCGATGACCAGGATGATGCGCATACCGGGATGGAATAGCTGCTTGAGGGAACCGCTTTCATGGGCAATGGCTTCTTCGATGGCCGCCAATTCCAATTGGGCATGCTGACCGCCGCCCACCCGGGCGAGGATTTTCAAGGCTTCGCCGGGCCGCTTCTGTTTGGTCAGCCAGCGGGGACTTTCCGGCACGAAAAACAAAAACACCAGCAGCAAAAAAGCCGGCAGTGCCTCCGAACCGAACATCCAGCGCCAGCCGTACTGCACATTCCACTCTTCCGTACCCTGCCCCGCGATGAAGTAATTGACAAAGTACACCATCAGCATCCCCGTTACGATGGCGAACTGATTGATCGATACCATCCGGCCGCGAATGTGGGCGGGCGAGACCTCCGCGATATACATGGGCGAGGTCATCGACGCCGCCCCCACTCCGATCCCGCCGACAATGCGGTAAATAATGAATTCCAGCAGATTCCTGGGCAGGGCGGTGCCGATGGCGGAAATCAGGAACAGGACCGCCGCCAGGATCAGCACCTTTTTGCGGCCCAGCCAGTCGCTAAGCAGGCCCGCCACCAGCACACCCAGAACGCAGCCAACCAGGGCACTGGAAGCCGCCCAGCCTTTCGCCGTCGGGTCCAGTTGATAACGGGTCTCTAAAAAACCGATCGCACCGGAGATTACCGCCGTATCGTAGCCGAACAGCAGGCCCCCCAGGGCGGCTACCAGAGTGATTAGCGTAAGATATAACAAACTGCCCGGGTTTTCGGATTCTGACAACCGATTGCTATTTTCCGTCTTATTCATCAGCCTGTCTCCGATTTAAAACCATTTTATGTACGTACGAACACGGCCAGAATGGCCGTGGCAGAATTACAGAAGAACACCTCTCTGCCTGCGGCAGAAAGGTGCCACCCGTTACAAACAAATTTTAGAAGCTGGTGGGGCAGGCCCCACCCTATGTTTACTTTTGGGGCAGGTGGCCCAGGGCTTCGAGCATGGCCGCTACGTTTTCAGCCGGGGTTTTGCACTGGATGTTATGGATCGCCGCAAAGACGAAGCCATGGTACTTGCTGAATATCTTCACCCGTTCCCGGACCTGCTGTTTCACTTCTTCCGCCGTGCCGAACGGCAATACCTTTTGCGTATCCACCCCGCCGCCCCAGAACACGATCTTGCGGCCGTATTTCTCCACCAACTGTTGCGGATCCATCCCGGTGGCTGAGCACTGCACCGGATTGAGGATATCGAAGCCTGCCTCCGCGAATTCCCCGATCAGCGGCGCGCAGGCCCCGCAGCAGTGTTTCATGGTTTTCCAGGCGGTGTTGGCATGGACCCAGCCGTTCATCTTTTTATGGAAAGGTTTATACAGTTCCCGGTAGGTGTCCGGGCTGCAGAACAGCGAGGTCTGGGTTGCCAGATCCGTCCCATCCATCCAGATAATCTGAATTTTATTGCCTACCGCCTGATAGAGCCGCTTCAGATTCTCAATGGCGATATCCGATTGACGGCTGAAAACCTCCGTAAGGTAATCGCGCCGGGCCGCCGTGCTGATATACCACTCTTCGATATCCCGAATCCCTTTGGTATGCTTCATCCCGACCGCCGGCACCAGGGCAATATCCCCCAGCGCCGTTCCCGGTCCGCCGGTGGCAATCGCCAGATCGGTATTGCGGTACAGCGCGTCCGCCTCCTTTTCATAATAACGCAGCGTCCCTTCTCCCAGGGGATGAAACTCTTCCAGATTATCCTCCGGATTCAGCTTCGACTCGTCAATCGGCTCCTGCCGGATGATGGCGTCGAAATAAAATCCGCCTTTGGGCATCCGCCCGCTGGGCGGGACCGAATGATCCCCCTGCGGATACATCAGGATATCCCCGTTGGCCTCCGGGGTCGTGTTAAACTTGCCCGGTACCAGCACGTCCGTTCCGTCGAAGGTCCGCCAGGGCTTCCAGTCGGCATTGGAAAAGCCGAACATATTTTTCGGCCCGAACAATACGGTGACATCGGTCCCGACGGCGGCCTGTAAATCCGGGGCGATTTCGCCGAGCATCTGGTACATTTCGCTGACCTTCACCGGCCCCTCTTTCAGACCCAGCAGCCGCCGCAACTGGGCAACGACGCTGACATGGGCCCCCGTAAACGCCGTACCGCCCAAATCCAGCGGGACGCGGTCCACGGGTTGATGATTTATGGCCTTTACAACTCTTTCTCTGCTACTTAATTTGCTTGTCTGGTTCATAGAATCCTCTGATTATTTAATCATGCTTATCGAAATACCCTGAAATCAAAAAGGGAATACCCAAATTCGGTCCCCCGCTGCAATCCGATCAGGCGAATATAACGAGCCTCCCTGGGATCGAAAACTATCTCATCAACACCCCCATCCCCCTGATCGGTACGATAGATTTCCTCCCAGGAACGGCTGTCTTTTGAAACCTGGATGAGATACGATTTGGCGTAAGCTGTCTCCCAGGTGAGTTTTACTTTTGAAATGGGAACCACTTCGCCCAAATCGACGGTGAGCCACTGCGGATCGGAAAATCCGGATGACCAGCGGGTAGTCAGATCACCATCGATGGCATATTCAGCAGAGTAAGAGGAGCCGTCAACGGTAATCATGGACGAAACTTCCGGCATGGATGAAATCGGATAGCCATGCACGGTAAATTGTTCTTCCTGCGATAAGATTTTGAAGTCCCGGATACTGCAAATACTCTTACCCGCGGCATCGGACCGTTCGGCAATCAATTGGTATTTACCAGTCTGCTGGGGCACTGATAATTCAAATGCAATTTTTTCTTTGCCTAAAGCTTTAACGGAACAGGATTTTACTTCTTCCGCCAGTATTTCCTGACCTTTTTGGATACGCAACTGAATCGTACTATCCCAATCGGTGTATAAATCATTAATAAGGATAACCGGAATCACACGTTTTTCCCCCGGATGAAAATATTCCGCCCATTCATCAATCATCAGGCCGACCGGTGAAAAGGCATCCCCCACGATTTTTCGGAAGTACGGCTCAAATTCCAATGTTTCCAGATCGAGAAAGTTATCCGAAGTTTGGCCATCCGGACGCGAATAGCCCAGGCCGCAGAAATGAAGCACGGCGGCACATTCGCGATGGCAACGCCAGAACTCCGTCATGACGGCCAAATAGCGGGCATAGGTTTCCCGCAATTGTGGAACGGAGGCGTCCGGGCCGAGCAATTCCGCATAGACATTTTTCGAAAGGGTGGTCGGAGTCCCGTCCCGATTAAGCCATAACCAGCCATATTCATTAATGATAATCGGCTGGTTTGTTTGATTTTCGCGGGCATTGCCTTTGAACAACCAGCCAAAACCCTCCACATCCTTACCAGGCCGGCCAGGAATTCGTACAAAATTCTCCAAGCGAAAAACAGGAGCACCTTTAGTAAAATAGGACTGGGCCATTGGATAGGGATGAGCTTCAAAGGAGTCGGCCGGACCTTGCGGCGGGTCCCAGCCGTTGTCCCAGGGACGATTGGACAAGTCCAGAGAGCGAACGGCTTCGATGACTTTTGCGGTCTGGCCCTGCGATGATGTTTCATTTTGTGCATCCCAGATCACCACGCAGGGGTGATTCCATCTTTCCCGCATCCAATCGGCGAATTCGCCGATAATCTGCTCCGCTTGCAACTCGGCCGGCCATTTATCCAGATACCAGATCGGGAACTCGTCCTGAATTAAAAAGCCCTCTTCATCCGCGACCTCATACCAGATTTCAGGCGGGAATCCAATACAGTATCGAATGGAATTCCAGTTCATCTCTTTAAATCGGCGGAGCACTCTTCGTGCCCAATCTTTGCGCCAGGGTTTATCCCCCCGCTGGGAATCCTCAAAAAAACGATAGAAGCAAATGTTCGTGCCCCGCATGAAAAACGGCTGGTTGTTCAGGACGGCATGGCCGGTTTCCTTATCAAAACGGAAGGAACGCAGGCCAAACCGGGTAATATAACTATCCCCTTCTGTTGACAAAATCAACTCATAGAGGAACGGATCATCGGGGGACCATAACCGGCCATTGGGAATCGGGATTTCCAATTTACATTCATTTTGCTGATTGGATTCGAGCCGGCCCAGGTTTTTCACTCCCGCTGCCACTTCCCGGCTGGTGGCTGCTTCCCGAATTTGATAGTGAAGAACGGTATCCTGCGATTTCCCGGCATTTTCAAGCAAAGCTACCACGCCCACCGCCATCTGTTCGATATCGGGAACGACCTGGGCACGAATAAAATGGGGTGTTCCTGATAGAATCAATTCCACCGAATCATAGATACCGGGGATATAGCGAACTTTTTCAAAATCCCAGCCGTCCGGGACATTTTTCGGCAATCCCTCCCGGTCGGCTCCTATACGAATTAGCAGTTCGTTTTTCTGACCTGAACCACGGAGAAATTTTTTCACCTCGAAAATCAAGGGCGTAAAACAGGATAACGAATCACCGACAAGCTGCTGATTCAGAAATACGCGGGTACCATATTTCGCCTTATGGATCTTTAAGAGAGCTACTTCATCCACATCTTTGTCAATGGTAAAAGTTTTCCGGTACCAGAACGCCTCCCGCTGATTGCTTTTCGTCCCCACCTCCGTAAAAGCCGGCTCCGCCATATCCGCCAGGCCGGGTACTGCTACCGTATGGGAAAAATCGGCGGGAATCGCTTCCAACGAACCTTCGGCAATCTCCCAAACCCCATCCAGAGGAATGACCTTTCTTTCAGCGGACCGTACTTCCTTTGCTTTCACTTGCCCCGGATAAAGGATAAAACAACTGCATAAAAACAAACCGATAAACCATGCCGTTTTTTTCATAGTACTTTTTCCGTATGTATCCTGATGCATTCTATAAGGATCCCCTGAGAATTAATGAAGTGGGATTGATAACCTGGGTGGTTTTGCGTTCCAGAATATGTTCGGCAGCCTTTCTGCCCAACTCCGCAAAATCCGTCGAAATCACGGTAATCCCATCGCCTATTACCTCTTTCAAGGGTGTATCGTTGTAGGAAATAATCCCTACCTCTTGCCCTACCGCCAATTTCTGCTCTTTGCAGAGCTTCAAAATATAGACCAGGTCCAGATCATGGATCACCAGATACGCCTCCTCCCCTTTTACCTTCCGCCCGATCACTTTATTTATAACCGAATGCTCAATCTTGTGCTTATCGCAAAATCGCTCAAAGGCGTCGATGATCTCCACCGGATTATTGCTCGGTTTGGGAAAAACCAGGATGAACTTCGTATAACGCCGAATCCGCTCCAGCCCCGACTCCAGACAGGCAAACACCGACTGGTCAAAATCCTGCGATACATACGGGTAGTTCCCCGAAGTGCCGTCTTTGCGGTCCAGCAGCATCACCCGGTCCCGCGGCAGAATCTGCAGAATCCTCTCGATTTCCGGATGGACAAACGGCATTACCGCATAGATACCGTATTTCCCTGCGTGGTCCCGGATCAGCGATTCAAACACCCTGACATTATGATGGTGAAAAAAGATGTCGATCAGGGCCTTCCCTCCCAGCGTGTTCTTAAACGAACTAAAAAGAATTTCCTTGTAGGGGGTCAGTTCATCAAACAACAGAAACACCTTGATTTTATGCTCCACCGATACGCTGGTGATATAATAACCCTTCCCGTGCGCTGCTTCGACGATCCCCCGCTTCTTCAACTCCTCATATGCCTTGACCACCGTATCCCGCGAGAGCGAATACATATGGCATACCTGATTGATCGACGGCAATTCATCCCCTACCCGCAGCCGCTTGCGGCTGATGGCCTCGATCACTCCCGCGATTATCTGTTTGTATTTGGGCTGCTGAATTCCTTCTTTCACCGCAAACGGAAACTGATTCAAAACCTGGCTCCTTTTTCCGGTTACATCCAAAAATAACTGTTCTGTTCTGTATGGTAATAATCATTTTACCGCCTGTCAACCATAAAAAATAATTTCTTTACCCTGTTGAACAAGCGGGAAACTTACCCTCTCCAGAAACTAGGCCTTCCCTTTGCCACGAAATTCGCGATAATTTTCCTATATTTCTTACAGGAGTACACGAATATGAACCAAGTGGAAGTGATTCAGCGGCTGAGCCGGTGGTATAGCGGGGCCATTCATGATAGTATGGATCAACTGGGCATCTGGGGTGTTTTGGAAGGTTTCAACCTCTATGGGTATTTACCCAAAGGCGGGAAAATTTGCGGTACGGCCACTACGGTTCAGTTTATTCCCAGCCCCAAACGGGTTTTCATGAAGCGGTATCTGCAGGCGATTGATCAGGTGGGCCAGGGCGGCATTCTGGTCATGGATACCGCTGGCGCGAAAGGCTCCTGCCATGGCGAATTGATGAGCCTGGGAACGAAAATGCACGGAGGGATCGGTTCGGTCGTCAATGGTACGATCCGGGACCTGCCCGAAATCGAATCTCTGGGCGATTACCCCGTTTATGCCAAAGGCCTAGTCCCCCTTTCTGCTGTGGGCCGGATGGAAGATATCGCCTATAATGTCGAGATCGAAATCAATTCCGTGCGTATTTCCCCGGGGGATATCATCTTCGCCGACCGCGACGGGGTCATTGTCATCCCCCAGCAAGCCGCTGAACTGGTGGCAGATATGGCAGAGGAACTGGCTAAACAGGAGCGATACTATAAGCAGGGAATCCTCTCCCGAAAGTCCATGCTGGAGATATTCAAGGAAAAATAACACCTCCTTCCCCTCCGCGATGATTCCCCCTTTGGGAAAATGGCCCTCTTTGGCTTTGAAAAGGTTGACTTTCCGAATCATATTGGCTATTATGCCCTTCATAATTTACCGGTACCGGAAAACGGGCATGAAATGGCCCGAAAAAATTCCCATTAAAACCGCAAAATTGACGTAAGTGCTTATGATATAATGCCTGGCCGAGTGGCGGAATTGGCAGACGCTGGGGACTTAAAATCCCCTGCCCGCAAGGGCGTACGGGTTCGATTCCCGTCTTGGCCATCTTCTATTTTAACCCCATACCTTCAACAGCATGAGTTTTCAAACCCGGCAAAGGATTTTTCTGTGATCAAACATAAAGCTGTTTTAGGCTCCCTGATTCTTCTTTATCACTTGATGGCGGCGATGGTTCTTTTCGCCGCCGACCGTCCGCAATGGGGCCAGCACCATAGCCGTAATATGGTTTCCGAGGAAACCAACCTGCCGGATACGTTCGATCCGGCTACCGGGGAAAACATTAAATGGATAATCCCGCTGGGTACCAGCACCTACTCCACACCGGTTATCGCCCAGGGAAAAATTTTGATCGGTACCAATAACGATCGACCGCGCGATCCCCGGCACAAAGGGGACCGGGGTGTCCTGCTCTGTCTCAACGAAAAGGACGGCAGCCTGGATTGGCAATTGCTGGTCCCCAAGCTGGAAGACGATGTTTATCTGGATTGGCCCAAAACCGGAATATGCTCACCGGCCACGGTGGAAGGAGAACGCGTCTATGTGGTCAGCAACCGCGCCGAGGTGATGTGTCTGGACCTGCACGGCCTGCACAACGGCAATGATGGGCCGTACCAGGACGAGGCTCAGCACATGACGCCTGTGAAAACCGAACCGCTGGAAGTGACCCTGCTGGATGCCGATATTATCTGGCTGTTCGATATGCGCAGCGGCGCGGGCATGTATCCCCACGATTCTGCCCACAGCTCCATCCTCCTGGACGGCGATTTTCTGTATCTGAACACCGGAAACGGTGTTGACAACACCCATCGGTGCATACGCGCTCCCGATGCCCCCAGCCTGATCGTCCTGGACAAAAACACCGGGCGCCTGCTGGCCCGTGATAATGAACGGATCGGCCCCCGCATTTATCACGCCACCTGGTCCTCACCGGCTTTGGGGGAAGTCCCGGGCCGGAAAATGGTGTTTTTCGGCGGCGGCGACGGCGTCTGTTATTCTTTTGCGGCGTTAGACAATGCCGCCCTTTCGGATCAGGTGCAAAACCTGCAATCACTCTGGCGTTTTGATTGCGACCCGAATACCCCCAAGGAGGATGTCCATCAATATCTGGACAATCGCCGTGAAAGTCCCAGCACCATCAGCGGCATGCCGGTCTTTCACGAGGGCCGCGTGTATGTCGCCGCCGGGGGGGACATCTGGTGGGGTAAGCCCCGTGCCTGGCTGAAATGTATCGATGCCGCACAAACCGGAGATATCACTAAAACCGCTGTGCTTTGGTCCTATGAAATTCCCAGCCATTGCTGCTCCACTCCGGCGATCTGCCAGGGATTGGTATTTATTGCCGATTGTGACGGCCTGGTTCATTGCCTCGACGCCCAAACCGGACAGGCCATATGGACCCATAAAACCAGCGGGGAAATCTGGGCCTCACCCCTGGCTGCCGACGGAAAAGTCTATATCGCCACCCGCCGCCGGGAATTGTGTATCCTTGCCGCTGAACGCGAGAAAAAGATCATCCGCTCCCTCGAACTGGATAGCGAAATAACCAGCACCCCCGTCGCCGCCAATGGTATCCTCTACCTTGCCACCTCGGAAAAACTGTATGCCATCCAAAATCCCGCAAAGTAACTCCGCTGTATGTGCGGTGATATTTGAATTAAAAAAACAGACAATACTGGCCCTGGCGTTCTTTTATTCAGGAATCGTGAAAATTCGAAACTAAATTGATTGCTTTCGTGGGGCGAATCGGATATAATTATTTATCATTGATAGTTTGTATAAGAGATTCGTAGGGGAATTTCGGTTTTCGCCAGCTCTGTGAGTATCGCGCGAATCAAAAACCATACAACGTTAACACGAAAAACCGGTGGTGGATAAGAAATCGGGCAGCCCCCCGAAACCATGCGGGAAAGGATGATATTATGTATCGAATTATAAGATTTAAACACGGTAATGGCAAGACCTTAGCCAGATTCAACACCGAGGAGGAAGTGGCGGCTTATCACAGCTTGGACCAGGATAAATCCGAATCCGCTGACGGGGAAGCCACAAAAAAACACTGTGTGGTCGAATTTGAACGCGGTACGGATAAATCCACGATACTGGCGCAGTTCGACACGTCCGAGGAAGCCGCGAAATATTTCCAAACGGTCAAAGACAAACACGATCCGTTCGGACCATTCCTAATCTTAACCTTGGAATTGCAGCCGGGCGGCGATTATGATGATCTTCAGCGGAAGCCCCAGTATCGACAAAGTTGGGCCAAAAAATAGGTGCCGGACTGCTTTTCAGACTATATTCCGGCTAACGAGTATGCAAAATATGATGAATAAAAAACAGGCAAAACGAATTTCCGATGACCTCCACCGCCAGGGCGGACCGGCTGACCAAGCGTTACGGACCCGGTGTGAGCAGGAAAAAAAGGTGCGGCTGGAGGTTATCATGGAATGGGGCGACCCGAGAAAATGGCAAAATTAACCCGCCATTGCACCGCCGACACGCCGGTATCTGGGCGATAACCAACTGACCAGACGGAACGTCAAATGGCACCCGCGTTGGTAAAAGGGGGTTTCAGAGTTGAGATAGATGGGGCCGGTGTTTCCATGTCCATATCGCAGCAGTATTCCTGATCGAATTCGATGACTCGGCTATTTATTGAAGTAGCATAACCGTTTGTTTGGGCGTACCAAATTATCGAGACGATTTTTTGTTATTAAAACGATATTTCCAAAGATATCGGACCTATTTTGGTAAGAATTGTTTTTTTTAGTAGAAACCACAGTTGGCAATCATCCTAAACTTGATAATATCATCTGTGCGTGTGGCACGAAACCGCTTCTCGGAAGCACCTTTCAGGTCACACCGGGCAATCCAGATAGTAAGTAGCCAGGCGAGAATGATATTTTGACGGAAGAGTGATTCGGGAAGTTATGATGCCGCAAAGTAACAAAAAGAATCTGAAAGAGAGTTCCAGCCTCAATGGCAAGAATAGCAACATACCGATTTTCTATGTGAATCCCAAATCAGACCATCAGAAACTGTTCGCCACCACCCTGGCGGAGGCCGGATATGAACTTACCCTGTTTTCCAGCATGCAGGATTGTTTGTTGGCCTTGCACAGCCGTCCCTGTCATCTGTTGATTGCGGATGAAAAAGTGATTCGATTGGAAGGAATTGAGCTGATCTGTAAAAGCCGGATCCATAAACCCCGCATGCGAATATTGATTCTTACCGACGATCTGGAGGAATTTCCTGCTTTGAAGAAAGCAGTCAAGGTTGGGATTTGTTCTGCCGGCAAAAAACCCGTGAAAACGGTTGGGATTTTACATATGGTACAGGATATTCTGCAGAAAGATTTGAACCTTCTGGACCAGATCAAAAATTCTTTATCGACAAGAGAATTGGAAATAATCAAAATGGTGGGGGAAGGGAAGGTTAACAAGGAAATCGCACACGAATTAAATCTTTCGGTTCGAACCGTGGAGTTTCATCGCAGCCGAATCATGCGAAAACTGAATATTGACCGGTTTGCCGATCTGATCAAATGGGCTCTCTACCTGGGATTAATAGAGATTGAATATCATACGCCGGGAATCTGCCCTTTATGGCAGGAGGCGGCTCGAAATACCTAACGTTCAAATCATCCGGGGGTAAAATATGCCTTCGAAAGTAACTTTAAAAAAAAGAGAAATAGATGGGGAAGGGACGGGGGGGATTTTTTTCGCCCCTCCACAAGGGCTTGTTTCGGATGGATCTGTGCAGAACCTCCTGCCATCATTATCTTTGTAGAAGTTCCTTTCCCAAATAGTATATTTTTATATAAAATCAATCGTGTAAGTATCCCCATTAAACCAGGCTCAATATCTCTGGTTGATCGGGCAGGAAGCGGGCTGGCTCATTTACTTCAATTCCCGGAATGCCGGGAGTTTTCGTTTATCATCCGGATAAATTTTTCCACCAGAACCGGATCCATGGTTGTTCCGGCTTCCTGGTTTAAAATCTGCACGGCTTTTTCATATGACATAGCGGGTCGATACGAGCGGGTTGAGGTCAGGGCGTCCCACACATCGGCAACCTGAAGGATGCGGGCATGGAGCGGAATTTCCTCGCCTACTAAAGCATCCGGATACCCTTTTCCGTCATAATGTTCATGATGATGTTTAACCGACTTTAAAATACCATGCAAGGCTTCCACGGGTTCCAGCACGTGGTAGCTGTGCACCGGATGGGATTTGATATGCGTGAATTCGTCATCTGTCAGGCGGCCCGCTTTCATCAGGACGTCATCCCGAATCCCGATTTTGCCAATATCGTGCAATAATCCGGCCCATTCCAGAAAGCGAATTTCACTGCCCTCCAGGCCGATATAGCGTCCCAGGGAACAGGCTAATTCCGCCACCCGGGTCGAATGGCCGCTGGTATAGGGGTCCTTCGCTTCCATTGCTTTTACCAGAGCGCCGATCGTTTGCAGATAGGAGGCATGTAGTTTTTGCGCGTAGATAATATTTCGCAGGACCGCCGAACCGGTGTGAGCCAGAGAACCGGCCATATTCATATCGATCGCGACAAAGGGCTGCTGATCGTCACCGCGCACGAAAATCAACGTGCCCAGTCCCTGGGAATCCTCGTCGAGCGGGGCTAGTTTTACTACCAGAATATTTCCCCGACCCGCATGGTCCAGATCATAAGGCCCCTGGTAATCGATCATCATCACAAAAACATTTTTATCTTGCAAGAGCGAATTTTGCAAGTCTGTTTTGTGCTGGTCCAGATACTTCCTGGCTTTCCGGTCATTTTCCGCGGAGCGGTCGATGCAAAGGAACTCTTCCGCAGGGTGCGTGTTTTCCGGAATTAAAGAAGGCTCCAGAATCAGCAGGCCGGTGTAAAAGCTATACCGGCTATCCACTGCCTGGCCGATCTCATCCATAAGAACACGAATTGCTTCCGAGGTACTTTTACAGCGAGTGACCGAATTCGTTGCTTTGAAAGTGATATTCAGTTGTTCGTAACAGGTCAGCAGTTCCTGTGCCAGACATTCGTTTTCTTTTTGGATGTTATCGATGGAAGTTTTTATTTTTTCAATGATCTGCTGAACGGGAACCGTAATTTCCTCAGCCGAATAATCCAGGGACTGTATCGAATGGGACGGACTCGTGCCAGAGGAGGAGCGTATGACTCCATTCTCAGGAATCAGGTGTAGCAATTGCTGTACTATGTCTTCGCTTTTTACCTGCATGGTTTGGCCGCTGTTTGCGATTCATAGGTCTCGATCATTTCGGCTAATTCGATGGGCCGGAATGGCTTGGGAAATAAATGGACACGGGGCGAATTCAAATCCCCTTTCAATTCGTGCAAATCACAACGGGAGGTTAAAACGATAATCAAACCCGGTGGTTCCGGCAACGTCAACGCTTTGCGCACCAGCTCCACGCCGTTTACCAGGGGCATATTGACATCGGTGATCAAGGCATCAAACGTTTCTGTTTCCAGTTTCTCCAGAGCCTTTTTGCCGTTGTCAACGTTGGTTACCTGATATCCATTTTGCAGCAGCCAGAGATTCACCACCCGGTGAACCGTCTGGGCGTCATCTGCCAGAAGAATTTTCATGCTATGAGTCCTACTAGGTAACGATGCTATGCAAAACCTGTTGATTCTACTGGTTCCATCGGTAATACGGCAGGGCAGCTTAACCAGGCGTATATTATAGAAGTCTCAGCCGGTCGGATCGGGATTATCGGGCTGCCCTTTTGGTTCGATTCGTAGAAAGCCAGATGGTTATTAAGCAACTGAGCTTTGCAGAAAGTCGATAAGGAACTGGAAATATTTATACGTTGGAGATTGTACAGCCGAAGCGACCACCAAAGATAAAGGATGAGTGTTCGTTGGAAAAACAATCAGAAAAAACCAGAAAAAAGCAGGTTAAACCTTTGAGCAAAAGCAGTTACAAAATATACCGGGCCGGGCTGGTTTTGGTGTTTGGTAATTTTGCCATCACGGCATCTATGCTGCTGGTGGCGTTTATTTATCGGACCCGCTTTCAGGAAATAAATATTTCTTCAGCAACTCTGGCCTGGTGCATATTATCGGCCCTGTTGTCAGCGGGAGTTTCCACCGTATTCATTTTTAGAATTTCGCGCGAACGTCCATTTTTCCAAAGCATCATTTCCAATTTGGAAGAATTGAACCTGCAGGAATCGTCATCGGAAATGGCAATCCGGCTGGAGCCTTTCCCCTGTAAAACTCCTATGCCTGCCATTGCCCGGGGATGGAATCAATTGGTGGCGATTCTGGATCAGATGCAGCAGCAGCGTCAGATCAGCCAGGCGCAGGAAGGTATCGGGCAATTTTTTTGCAGTTACGATTCCCAGAGATTATTAGCGGTTCTGGATTCTCTGGAGGATGGGATTATCCTGGCGGATGCCACCGATATTATCACCTTTGCCAATCGTGCCTGTGAAGGGAAGGTCGGCCGACCTTTGGGTGAATTAATCGGGAAATCGGTTTTGGAGCTTTTCGAGGCAGCCTCGGCGCGGAATATTCTGGATTCTTTTATCCATCAAGCATCGCATACATCCCATACCGGTTTTGAAATCGAAGTACAATCCTCGAAAAAGACTCATGCCGGGGATGCTGCCGATGGGAATATTCCCAGTCGCGCATCGCCCAATGAAAATACCACGTTATGGGTGGCTTGTTATAAAGTAAATGAGATCGCGAAAAACAGCGATCTTTTGCTGATGATCCGGGATATTACCCAGCAGAAAATCCGGGAAGCCAGCCGGGATGATTTTATCGCTCATGTCAGCCATGAGCTGCGAAGTCCGCTGACGAATATCCGGGCGTATGCGGAAACATTGCTCTCGGATATGATTTTGGACGCCAGTACCCAAAAGGAGGCTTTCAATGTCATCAATGAGGAATCGGCGCGGCTGACCCGTCTGGTGAATGAAGTGCTGGACCTGACACGGATGGAAACCGGTTCCCTGCCTATGGACAAAGGGGAAGTGCTTATGGATCGGTTGGTGCAGCAGTGCGTGAATGATGTCAAGGCCTCTGCCAGCGGCAAGAAAATTACGCTGCAAACCAATTATCATCCCAAGCTGCCCAATTTATATGCCGATCGGGAAAAACTGACGGTGATGATCAACAATATTTTATCCAATGCCATTAAATATACGCCGGAAGGGGGGACCGTATTTGCGGAAACCAATGTGGATGAGCGGTTTGTGTACATTAAAATATCGGATACCGGTTATGGGATACCGGAAGAAGACCGGGAAAGGATATTTGAAAAGTTTTACCGTGTGGATCGGGAAGAAACCGCAAATATTCCGGGCACGGGATTGGGATTGGCAACCTGTAAGGAAATCGCAAACAGCCACGGAGGTGCGATTCAGGTTACCAGCGAATTGAACCACGGGACGGAAATGTTGATTAAACTGCCGTTGACAGAGGTTGGACCGGTTCTGGGGCCCGCCCGTAACACCCATGTGGAATGAGGATAATAGATAGCACTCCTATGAAAAACGTAAAAAAACAATGGATCGCCTTGGAAAAAGGCCGGACGGAGCTGCCGCCGGAGAATCCGCAAAAGCAGGATATGCGTTATTTTCTGGATGAACTGCATTGTATGCAGAGCAGCGAGGATTTGTTTGAGCGATATCAGTGTTTTATTCGAATGGTGGAGAAAAGCCTGCGTCCCATATTTGGGGATGCCTGTGTCACCTTATGGTGTCCGGATGAAGCACGGGAAAATTTATTTGAATGTGTGATCAAGCCCAGCGGATCTTCCTCCCAATCGAAGCTGGCAGCCAGTTATGAGAATGAATTGCGTCATCCTTGTAGGGTGCCGCTGGAATCTTCGGCGATTCGAAAGGCGCTGCAATCGGGTACGTCGTATGTGGATCTGTCCCAAGCCGGTGATGCGGTTCCGGCGGGCCGATCGCGGGAGACGGCTCTTGCCGGCGAGGCCTGTATTCCCTTATACCGGGATTTCGGCCAGCCGTTACTCGTTCATGTGAAATATAATAGGAAGGTTGTATCCCCAAACCGGCTGTCGGAATTTGAGGTTGTGACGCATTTTATAAAAATGTTCTGGGAGCAGTTGCAGGCAACCAACCAGCGGGTATGGAAAATCGAACATGACCCGGCCAGCGGGGCATTGCGTGAAGAGGCGTTTTTAAAACAGGCCCAGGTTCGTGCGGATCAGGCGATGCGGCTGGATGCCTTGTTTTCCTTTGTCGTGATTTCCATCCATGGTTTTCGCGCTGCCTTTGCCGGCCAGTCCCGCCAGTGGCGGCAGTTATTCGGGCAGGTTGGAAAATGCCTGCAAATCATATTGTCTGAAAAAGCGGATGAGTCTCTGTTGGGTAAAATGGCGGATGATGTTTATGCCTTAATGCTGTCGGAGACAGACGAATTCCTTGCGAACTCGGTAATGAACCGGATTACGATCCGTTTGGAGGAGGAATTAAAAAAATGTTCCATTCCGGAATGGATGGCTCTGGATCTTCGCTGGGCTGGGCGTGATTATCGGAGCTATCGCGGCCAGGTGGAGCCCCTGCTGAATCAGATATACCGTGATTTATTCCGTCCGGAAGAGGAAGGAACCTATTCTACGCAGCGAATCATTTTGAACGAAGCTCTGATGGAGAAGGTTTGAAATGGAAGTTACGATTAGCCAGGAAGGTGCGGTGACGGCTCTCAAGCCCTGCGGGCCGGTGATCGCGGGGGAATTGGATGAGCTGGATCGGATGCTGCGGTCTCTGTCGCTGCGCTGGGTGAAGCGGATTATTCTGAATATGAGTGAGGTCCCGCTGATTGACAGTGCGGGCTTGGAGTTGCTGCAGCAATATCGCGGCCAGATGGCGGAACATGGTTTGAAAATGAAGATTTGCGGACTTACCGAGATGACCCAAAAGATCTTCGATATTACCAAGCTGTCCAGCCGGTTTGAAATATTTCCCGATATTGCCTCGGCGGTACGGAGTTTCTTGTGAAGCTGTTAACGCGAGCGATCAAGCTGGGTCAAATATTAGTTCAGGAAGGGCACCTTTCTGAAGAGCAGCTTGCCTCTGCGCTCCTGCGTCAAAAAATTACAAAGAAGAAGCTGGGGGAGTTACTGGTAGAAGAACAACTGGTTGACGAAACGGTTATGCTGGCTTGTCTGTCCCGTCGGTTGGGTTTACCTGCGGTCCGGCTGCGGTCCGGGCTGGTCGATCCTTTAATCGTGGATACGATTGATAAGGAAATGGCGGAGAAATATGTTATTATTCCGATGTTCAAGGTGGACGATACGCTGACGGTAGCGATGGCGGAGCCTCAGGCACTGCTGGTGGTGGATGATCTGGAGCGAAGTACCGGTTTGCGAATTCAGCCGGTGATTGCGATGGAATCGAATATTCGGGAGTTTATTAAACGATATTACGCCCAGAATGTGAAATTCGATTCGTTTATTGCTACTCTGGAGGAAGCCCGGGTTCACGTGGTGGAAAAAGAAGCCATTGACGAGGATGTGGTTCTGGATCTTTCGGATTTGGCGGATGGCAGCCCGGTGGTCAATCTGGTCAATATGAGTATTGTGCAGGCCACGAAAGAGGGGGCGTCCGATATTCATATTGAGCCGGATAAACAATGTGTTCGGATTCGCTACCGGATCGACGGGATTCTGCATGACTTGATGACGCCGCCGAGGGAATGGCATGCCTCCATCATATCCCGTATTAAAGTAATCGGGAAGATGGACATAGCCGAAAAGCGGGTACCGCAGGAGGGTCGAATTCATATTATGGTCGAAGGCCGGGAAATTGATCTGCGTATCTCCTCGATGCCCACCATTCTGGGGGAAAAAATTGTGATGCGCATCCTGGACAAAAGCAATTTGCAACTGGACCTGGACAAACTGGGCTACGATCACCAGATGGTATTGGCTTTGAAGCGAATGCTGGCAAAACCGTATGGATTGTTTCTGGTAACCGGACCGACCGGAAGTGGGAAAACGACAACCCTGTATTCGGCGCTGGATTTATTGCGGAATAAAGAGAGAAACATTATCACCATTGAAGATCCGGTGGAGTATCAGTTGGGGCTAGTCAATCAGATTCAGGTACAGCAGGCGGTGGGCTTGACCTTTGCACGCACGTTGCGTTCCGTGCTGCGCCAGGATCCGGACATCATTATGGTGGGTGAAATTCGAGATGAGGAAACCGCCCAGGTGGCGATTCAGGCGGCTTTGACCGGCCATCTGGTCTTGAGTACGCTCCACACCAATGACAGCGCCGGTGCGGTTACCCGGCTGCTGAATATGAATATCGAACCCTATTTGCTTGCTTCCAGCCTGGTCGGCGTGGTGGCGCAGCGGCTGCTGCGAACGATCTGTCCGAAATGCAAAACGACTTATTTCCCGGACGAAGCGCTTTTGGATGAAATCCATTGGCGGGGGGCGCGTCACCGCGCTTTTCATCGAGGGCAGGGGTGCGAGCTGTGTCACGATAGCGGATTTAAAGGCCGGCGAGCGATTGGGGAAGTATTGGAAATGAATCAGGAAATACGAACTTTGATTCTGACGCATCCCAGTGCCGCGGAGATTAAAAAAGTACTTTTCAAAAATTCCCATTGGCGGGATCTCAAGCTGGAGGGTATGCAGCTGGTGGAACAGGGAATCACCAGCATCGACGAAATGCTGCGAGTGTGTTTTGTGGAAGAAAATGAAGATCCGCATTTTACGGCGGAAATGGCAGCCGGCGCGAAACCATTATAAAAAATGATTATCAAATATCAGGCATTGAATAGTTCCGGAACCATTGTTGCTGATACGATCAGCGCGGATGATACTCGTCAGGCGTACAGCGAGTTATCCCGGCGTGGGCTCACTCCGATTCATATCGAAGCCGGCCACCGAGCGGGAAAACCTGCGGTAGATGGTTCTCTTTTATCCCGAGTGCGTCAATGGGGAAAAACCAATTCCAGCAATCCCCATCGTGCTTCCCGTAAAGAACTGCCATTTTTTACCGCCCAGATGTCTATTCTGCTGGAGACGGGCACTCCGGTGGCGGCCTCACTGGAAGCGATCGAACGGCAGGTGAGCTGCCCTCACTGGCGCTGTCTGATTTCTCAATTATATCAGCATGTGGAAGAAGGGGGAACTCTGGCTTCGGCGGTAGCTTTGTTCCCGCGTGTCTTTGATCCGCTGTATGGGTGCATGATCTCTGCGGGGGAAGCATCCGGGAATCTGACGGCCATATTCAGCCGGTTGGCGGAATTATCGCGGCAGAGCGACCGGATTCGCAAGAAAGTCATTTCTGCCTTGATTTACCCTACGCTGTTGACGACCATTGCCTTTGGAGTGGTACTCGTTCTGGTCTTTTTTGTTTTGCCTCGTTTTGCCACCGTTTTCGACGAAATGAATGTTTCCCTTCCTCGTTCTACCCAAATGATGCTGACGGTTTCCGATCTGATTCGTAACCAATTATTGCTCGTACTCATTCTGATGGGAATTTCCGTCACGTCGCTGGTATATTGGCTGCGCAGTGAACCGGGGCGAAAACTGATTGCCCGAAGCATAATCAAGATTCCCATAATCGGCGCCTTGATTAAGGCCATCATCAATGCGCGCATATGCCGGTTAATCGGCTTGCTGGTCGATTCCAGTGTCCCTTTACTGGAAGCATTGAATTTAACCAAAACATCCACCAAACATTATTTATTCGCCGAGATGATCCGTGAGGTGCATGATAACGTATTGCACGGCCAGCCCATGTACGAGGTATTATCCCGAAGCCCTCTGGTACCCCCCAGCATCGCCCAAATGGTGCACACGGGGGAAGAAAATGCCCAGGTTGGTAAGGTAATGACCATGCTGGCGGATCATCTGGATGATCAAAATGAAACCAAAATCAATATGTTAACCAATATTATGGAGCCGTTTATCCTGATTTTTATGGGAATCATAATTGGCGGTATTTCCATCTCTCTGGTACTTCCCATGTTTGATCTTTCCCAGATATCGGGAAATGGATGAAATCCTACCATGATAAAAAGGAATTGGATTGAAGATGTTTAATTTCCGGTATAAAAAATATTCGCCGATCGGCCTGGATTTGGGAACCCGGGCCTTTCGAGCGGTTCAGCTTCAGCGACAGAAAGACGATCTGCATATTCATGCTGCGCTGGAGGTGGAAAGACCGGATGACCAGCTCTTGCCGAATCAGGATGAAAATACTGATAATTTGGCGGAGCATGTTTCCCAAATCGAGCATTTGCTGGAACGGGGTGGATTTGTCGGGCGGCAGGTAGTATTGCATTGTCCGGCGGATAAGCTGGATTTGCGTCCGTTGAAATTACCCGGCGGCGCTACTAGTTTGCCGCGCCAGGCGATTCTCGGAGCGATCCAGTTGCAAGTGGCTGGGCATCTGCCCTTTCCAGTCGAACAGGCGGTATTCGACTATTATCCCATCGAGGATGGAATCGAAAAAGATCATATCACCGTTATGGCCGTTACGGCGGACGGACAGTGGATCAAGGAGCGGGTCAGGCTGTTGCAAGCGATTTCCCTGCAATGTGTGCAGGTAGATGCTTTCCCCTGCGTACTAGCCCGGCTAACTCCCGGTGACACGGTGAACCGGATTGCTTTTTCCCGAGGTCAGATACCACAAACACAGGAAAATCCCAAACCAGAGGAAAAGGTAATCGCCTATCTGGATATGGGGTATCGGGGCAGCACCTTGATAGTGCGAAATCAGATCGGCCCGATTTTTTGCCGGCGATTTTCACTGGGAGGAAAGGAATTAACGGAGCTGCTTTCCCAGCGGTTACTGGTCGATTATCAAAAAGCGGAGAGACTCAAGAAGAGTTATGGTCTGAATTGCCAGACCCGACGATTGCGGCTGAATACGCATGCGGCGGATGCGGAGAATAGTACGATGGACACGGGTACTGCCGTCCTGGAGGCAGACCCCCAGCCGGCGATGGAAATCGCCAAAACGATCTATGCCGCTCTTCAACACGATCTGGGCAATTATGTCGAAGGATTGATTCGGGCCTTGAATTACGTGATCCATGAACTAAACGGGACGCCGTTGGAGAAGGTCGTTTTATGCGGTTCCGCCAGCCATTTGAATCATCTGGACATTTTTTTACAGGATCAGTTTGAGATTCCTGTCCAGCGGTGTTCGCATCCGCTGCTGGAAGAAATTATGGATTCATCGCCTTCCACCCGGGCGTTCTCCGGCAGTTGGACCACGGCGTTGGGTTTGGCTTTGGCCAGGGAGATATAAAAAATGACATCGGTCAATTTGATACCCGAAGATTTGAAAATACAGAAACAGCGAAAGACTCGTCTGCGTCTTTGGGTTCTTTTCACCGCGATGTTGGCTGTCGTTCTTCTGCTGGGCAGCGGGTATCTGTATTGGGATCTTCTGCGAATCGATAAAAATGTACTCCATGCGCTTCAGCAGCACCAGGAAGTTCAGGGTGAAATTACGACTTTGCAGCAGTCAGAAACGGAATTGGCGGTCTGGCAAGATCAATTGGTATTATTACATCAGTTGGGAGCCTATCCGGATCTGCTTTCCATGATCGATTTTTTGAGCAAACAAACTCCGGAAATGATTTATCTGGATAAATTGAATTTCACGCATCGGGAAAACAAAACCGGCGGCGTATCGTCATCGGATACCGCCTTGCCCCAGAGTGCAGCCATGTTTCGTATCAACCCGGAAGCGATTGCCCCCGCGGAATCGCCAAACCCCGCCGGCCTGATTGTGGAATTGGAAGGGCAAGCGCTGGATTATCAGGTCATAGCGGATTATCTCATTGTTTTGCGGTCCTCCGGAATTTTTACGCAGGTCCATCTGAAACGGTCCTGGCGCGAATCCCAACAGGATACGGACACCGTGCGGTTTACGATTGAATGCCATGGTTCGGTATAGAATGGGACGGAAAAAGAATACATGATACTTTGTCATAAACCAAAAATATTTGATGTGGATCTATACGGCCTGATCGCGGTTCTGGGGCTGTGTATCGCCGCCTGGCTGTTGCTGGTGAATCCCCTGCAAACCAAAATACAGCAGCAAACGGAAGAACAGCAAAAAAATCTGCAAGATACCGAGCAATCTCGTGTGGTACTGGTTCAGAAACGCCAAAGCGTTCAGGGTCTGGAGGAATTGTCTGCCCATCTGAAGCAGGCCGCCGGTGTACTCGAAGAGAACCGGGGAATTCCGGAGGTGATTGCCCGGATAGGAGACCTGGCCCGGAATACTTCGATCCGTTTGGACAATGTCCAGCCCGGTTCCCGGCAGAAGGATGAATTTTATCAAAAGACGACTCTCGAGTTGAAAATGTACGGTTCGTTCCCGGACACCTATGCCTTTTTAGTGCAAATGGCGGAACAGTTGCCCTTTGTTCGCGTCGATTCACTGATGCTGAACAAACAGGACGATGGGGAGCTTAGCCGTTGTGCGATCGATATGACACTCGATATTTTTGGACATAAGCAATTGGATTAAAATGAGCAGAGCACGAATTCTATATCTAAGTGTATTGATCATCGCGGTTTTAGCCCTGATATGGGACAAGACTTCAAACGATACATCCATTACCGAGCCGCAAAGCACGCAGGCCCAGACGGCTTCTCCGCCAGAGGCTGTTATCCCTGTCAATAGCAGCACCAAAAACGAGAAAACGGCTGTCCTGGTATATCCGTCATCCTGGAATCCCATGCCCACCGGTCAAGAAAGTCCAAGCCAGTCAAAATCATGGGACCATCCGCATGAAACAGGCGGCGATCCCCGTGCGATTCGTAATCTTTTTGCCGTGAGCGAGTCATTCCGTACCGTTACCCGGAAAAAGGAAAAGCCGCAGCCGGAAGAAGATATTCTGGAGCTTGCCGGACAATTGCGTTTGTCCGGCACCTTGGCGGGTGGACAGAAAAGATGTGCTTTGATCAATGATCAGGTGGTATTTCCCGGGGATTTGATCGGGTCCTATATTCTGGCCGAAATTGGCCCGGATTATGTTATCCTGGGATACGGCCGGAAGCAGATAAAATTGGTACGAACCGAATAATCGATATAACCCGAACGGTTTACCAGCGAAAATAAAAAATAAATGTAAGGTAAGTCGTATCCATAAATGTTTAAACTAGTAGAAACCGATATAAAAGATGGTGTATAAGAAAACCAGAATGTGTTCCGGTGATAAATAAAACTTTACCATTAGCAGGGGGAATGTAGGAGAGAAGTATGTTTTTCAGAGGCCAGAAGACAAGAGGTTTTAGTTTAGTAGAGTTGGTAATTGTGATCGTTATTCTTGGTATCATCGCCGCGATTGCGATTCCACGCATCAGTTCCGGCTCAAAAAATGCCGGTGAGGCCTCTTTACGGGCGAATCTGGCAACCATCCGAAATGCAATCGACTGGTATTATGGCCAGCATAACACGACTTTTCCCGGTGTGAATGCGGCTGGAGGTACCTATGGAGCGGCCGGCACCTCGGATGCGTTTACCAATCAATTGACTAAATATACCAAAACCGATGGAACGGTTTCTCCGGATAAAGATGGCGCCTTTCCCTTCGGTTCTTATGTAAGAGGCAAATTCCCCGCTTTGCCGGTTGGCAGTAATGCGGGAAAATCGGGTGTTAAAATCGTCGCGAAAGTCGGGCCGCTTGCCGGTACGGATGGGGATGCAGCAAACGGATGGATATTCAATCCAACGACAGGTGAATTTATCGCCAATCTACCGGATACCGAAAAGGGTGCTGATGATGTTGCCTATACCAGCTATTGATTCCGAGGCCGGCCCGGGCCGGTCCGTTTGAAATGGTTTTCGAAGGAAAACAAAGGGCCTGTGGATGCTATTGTGATTAGATCCGGGCCCTTTTTTATTTTACGCGAAGATGATGAATATGGGTTGCCAAACCACGACAAATCATTACCAACGAATTCGGCCGGGATTCTCGCTGGTGGAATTAATCATCAGCGTGGTCTTGATTTCGGTTTTAGCGGTGGTGGTGGGATCGGCACTCACGCAAACCCAGCAGCAAACGCAGCAGACAAGAGCGGCCCTGGTGCAATTTCGGCAGGAAAAAAATCTGCTGGAAAACCTAACGGAGGAAATTCGCTGGGCCCGTCAGATTTTACAATTAAGTTCTTCGGGGATTCAATTCACCGATCCGGATCCGGCGAATCCCGGTTCCGATCGAACCCTCACGTACAATTGGAACGGGCTGGACCAGAACCTGTATCGAGCGTGTAACGGCTCCGCCGCCAAGGTATTCCTCTCCGGAGTATCTCAATTCGATATCCAAATGAGCGATTTTGCCTGGAATGCCAGTGGGCAAAGATATGTTCGCAGCCTGATGATTACGGTCCAGTTATCGGCGAACGGGGAAGACGCCATCCAAAAATATGTCCACTTATCGAATTTCCCATTATGGTAAATTGGTAAAGGTGTAAAATGCCGCTTGCAAATAAAAGAGTCCAGGGAGTCACGCTGGTCGAATTAATCATCGTGCTTTGCATTATAGGGATTCTAACGGCGGCGGCGACCTTGCGTTTTCGAGGCAGCGTGGATTATAGCCGATTAGACTGCGCAGCGCAGCAGGTAGCCGCGGATCTGCGCCTGGTTCAGGAACAGGCCCGTCGGGATCAGCAATCGCGCTCCCTGATTTTCAATGTTGTGGGTCTGACCTATCAAGCCGCCGGTGTTCCTCAGTTGAATGCTTCCCAGGACATTTCCGTCCGATTGTCGGATCCGCCCTGCCATATCAGCTCGATCCAGATCAGCGGGTTTACAGAAAATACCGTCTGTTTTGATCCCTGGGGGATTCCGCAATCGCCGGGATCCGTTACTCTTTATTCAGGCGCCCAATGGATCCGGATCGATGTGGATGAAAGAGGGTATATTGAAACCAATAAATAACAGCCAGGTTCCCCAATTTCATTCCCATCGCGTACGCGGGAGAATAAGTTCCAGCGCAGGATTTTCCTATATCGAAGTTCTGATGGCTTCGATCATTATTGCCGTGCTGCTGGTGTCCGCGGTGAATTTGTTCGGCAACCTCGGCCGTTCCCGCCAGGATGCCCTTGATCAGGATTCCGCCGCCTATCTGGTACGGGAAATGATCGAAGAGATTATGGAGCAGTATTATCAGGACCCCACAATTGCAGGCGTTTTTGGGAAAGAGGGCGATGAAACTGGTTCGGGACGCAGCTCTTTCGATGATGTGGACGATTATCATAACTGGTCCGCCTGCCCGCCCCAGGACCGCAACGCCAAGCCCCTGGCAAAATATTCGCGTCTGACGCGATCGGTAACAGTCCGATATGTTAAGTCAAATAGTTTTACGGATACGGCCGCTGCGGATGAAGGTTTTAAAGAAGTCACCATTACGATCCGCCGCAACAATATGGTTTTGATGCAGCGGATTTATGTGATTCCGAATATATTTGTGGGGCTAAAATGAATATCCGTACCCATTCCCATACCCAAGGCAGTATCTATATCCTCACTCTCGTTTCGGCGCTGGTTCTGATGGGCCTGGGATTAGGCCTGGCTCTCAATATTCTGCAATACCGGCGTGCGAGCAGGTCGGATTTGAAAATCGAGGAGGCACGTATTTATGCGGAGTTGGGGATTCGCCATGCCTTACGTTATACCATCGATGATTCCAACTGGCGCCAGCACCTGAACAGCGGGACATGGCTGCAGGATATTACGGCAGGCGCTGCCACCTATTCCGTAACCGGCATCGATACGGCCGATGGAGTGCTTCCCAACAATGATAGTGATCCGGTCAAAATAACCTGTACGGCTACGGTGGAAGGTGTCACCCGAACGATTCAAGTCAATACCCGGCAGCAGCCCTATGAGATTCTCCGCTACGCCGTGGTCGCCGGCGGGGATGTGGATATCAGTAGTTATGCCCGCGTTACCGGAAATGTCGCCAGCAACGATGATATCCACAAAAGCGGCGACTATTCCTGGATCGTCGGCAATGCCGAGGCTGTTGATACCATTTACGAAACCAGCCATATCACGGGCACGGTCGCGCCCGGCAGTGCAGCCAGGGAATTTCCCAGCCAATCCAGCATCTTTTCCTATTATCAGGCGGCCACGCCGATTGCATACCGATCCAGTATGGAAAGGATCCTGCTCAGCCCCACCAAAAATCCCTACGGTTCGACGAATCCCGATGGTCTTTATAAGATGAATTGTGCCAATCAAAAAGTGGTGATTAAGCAATGCCGCATTGTCGGCACCTTGTTCCTGATCAATCCCAGGAGCGACAGCCGGATTGAAATCTCCATTAACTGGAAACCCGCACGGCCGGACTACCCTGCCCTGATTATCGAGGGTCCCTGCTTGGAAATTATTACGTATCAGGACCTGAAAGAATATGAAATCGGTTATGTCGATTTGAATCTGCCCGGGGAATCGGGGTATGGCAGTGCCCTGAACACCTTTTCCAACGAAATCAACGGCCTGGTGTATTCCACGGGAAACCTGATCCTCGAACAGACCATTCAAATTAAAGGTTCACTGATTGCACTCGGCGAAATCGATCTGAGAGACTATTCCCGCTGTATCTATAACGCCAGCGTGTACGACAATGCCCCGGTCATGTTTCACATGCCCAGCCTTTATCCCGTTGCCGGCTCCTGGACGCAGGTACTTCCGTCCCAGTAACGGCGGGTCTATTTTTTCTCGATTTCATCCGGATACGGAATCCGCAGTTTCCAGCCAAGCTGCAAAACATCCGCATTTTTGATGAGGGTCCGGTTTGCCTCAAAAATACTATTGGCGAACTTTCCCGTACCGTAATATTGTTCCGAGATGACGTACAGGGAATCCCCGGTTACCACGGTATGATACCGGGGCAGGCGGACCTCCGGTTCGGGAGCCGCCGGAGCGGGGGGGACAACCGGTTCTTTCGTTTCCGCCGGGGGAGGCGGGGTAACGACTACACTGCCGGTTGCCTCGGGAGCCTTCGTTTCGACTTCTGGTTTGGGCTGCAGCTTCGGTTCAACGACGACCGGTTCGGTGGTGGCCGGTGTCTGAACCACCGGGGCCGATTGCTCCGTCTGGGGCGGCGGAGTTACTTCCAGCTCGGGTTTTCCCTGGTCCTTACCCTGGCTGACAAACAATACCGCTGCTGCTACGACGACCACGATCCCAACGATAATTCCAATCTTTATATCACTCTGCATGGTATCACCTCATACTGTTTTTCCTGTTAAGGTTATGGCTATTGTTATAGGGATAGTTCTTCATTCGGCAGGATTCCTGGAATAGGATTTATCCGCGTTTTGCTGTTTGGCTTTCTTCTCGGAATCATTTTTGAGGCCCAGCAACAACATCGGTGCCGCGACCGCGATCGAGGAATACGTGCCTACTATCATACCAATAATCATGACATAATTGAAACCTCTCAACCCCGCCCCTCCCCAGATATACATGATAATCAATACCATCAAGGTAGTCGAACCGGTCAATAGAGTACGGGATAACGTCTGGTTGATACTGAGATTGATAATGTTCCCGGTTACATTGGCCAGCTTGCCCCGATTTTCGCGAATCCGGTCAAATACGACGATCGTGTCATTAATCGAGTAACCGATCAAAGTCAGGATGGCGGCGATGATCGTCAAATCGATTTTAAAATCGCTGATCAGCAGGAATTTTCCAACGGCTGTGGACGCCAGCCAAGGGGTAATGGCGATCATACCCAGGGCGATGCTGACATCGTGCACCATCGCTACGATCCCGGCCACTCCGAACCGCACATTGCCAAACCGCACCCAGACATAGATGATAATAGCCACTATGGCAAGGACCATGGCTACCAGGGCATCCTGCATGCTCTTTTCTCCCACCGAAGGGTCGATCTGCGTCACTCGCGGCAGGGAGGTTTCCAATTCCAGACCTCGCGTAAACCATTCCGTCATGTTGGTTTTGAAGGCATTCCATTCTGTCTCTTCAGATCCGCCATATAAAATATCATCGCTCCGTAAAGCCACCTCTACCCCTTGCTGTGGGGCATCCGTATCCACCTGGGCCTGGCTGGGGGCAAAGAGATTGTACTGGAACAGCCCGTATTTCGCAAAATCACTTTTAAATCGAAGCTGCCCAAACCGGTCGGTAAGCCGTTTTAACGATTCGGTTTTATTATTGCCAAACTCACCGGAAAGCAGTAAACCTCCCTGATAATCAACCAGATACGGTTTCTGAGCGACCAGTTCCGGGGTAATCGGCTGAGCCGTTACATTTGCCGGCTCCAGATTGTATAGCGAATCGAGCTTATTCCCCAAAGCCGCAATGATTGCCTGGTTCACACTTTCTTCTGTCTTCTCGTTCGTGCATTGAACCCGGGGAAGGGCGGCGACCATCTCGTTGATTTTATTCCGGTTGGTCTGGGTAGTCGTGAGAATAAACTCATTGGGTTGGGCCCCGGCGGTGATCTCCGATTTTATCAAACGATCATCGCCCACACCTTTGGCGGCATCCAATACCAGACCCCGAACTTCCTCTATGGTCTTTTTCTCTTCTGTGGGAAACAGGAGCGTTGCCGTAAATCGATTGGTGGCTGTAGTAACGATTTCATATTCCAGGCTATCCGCCGGGCCAATTTGCTGGACTCCGGTTCCCTCGGCGATTTGCTTATTATTCATCTGCCGGCCAGCCTGTCTCACCGCTTCTTCTACCGCCGCCCGATCCATATCTTTGCCCTGTTCGTTCAGGCGGACATGGATACTGGTGCCGCCGGTAAACTCGATGGAGTATTTACTGTTTTTCGCTTCATCCCGGCTCAAGAAAACAACCAACCCACCAACCACCAAAACGGCAGATATCGTGATTAATACCGGCATGGCGCCCACAAAATTAATCTTGGTGGTTTGGATCATTTGCAGCATGCTCAGTTTGCTTTTCAGAATTTTCATATCCGTCATAAGATCAAATATGGCGCGGGTGACAAACAAGGCGGTAAACAAATTGCTGATCAGACCGATCATCAGTGTCAGGGCAAAACCTTTGACTTCTTCGGAGGCCACCAGCCACAAGATCAAAGCCGTAATCACCGTGGTTAAATTCGAATCCAAAATGGCGCTAAAAGCCCGGTGATACCCGTTCTTAATGGCCATTCGTATGGATGAACCCCGCGACTGTTCTTCGCGAATACGCTCGTACACCAGCACGTTGGCATCCAATGCCATACCGATGGTCAAAATCAAACCGGCGATGCCGGGCATGGTAAAGGTGGCCCGGCTGAAGGCCATCGATGCCAGAATGATCAGCAGGTTCATATACAAGGCAACATTTGCCAATGCCCCCGCCAGCATATAGTAAACCAGCATAAAGGCGGAAACTACGATCAATCCATACACACCCGCTTTCAAACCGGCGTTCAGGTTATCCCGGCCAATCAGGGGACCAATCGTATTCTCGCTGATCGGCCGATCGCTCAAACGCGCCTTCAAAGAACCGGCCCGCAGTTTATCCACCATATCCTGCACCTGCTGCTGGGAGAACTGCCCGGTAATCTGGCCGCTTTGGTGAATGGCACTTTGAATATTGGGTGCCGAGATCGCCTCGTCATCCAGCAGAATGCACAATGGCCGGTTTAAGTTGCTTTTGGTCAATTGCAAAAACCGGTTCGCTCCGATTTCATTTAATTTGAACGAGATGGCCCATCTTCCCAACTGATCGGTATCAGGCCGGGCGCTCTGAAGCTCCCAGGCATTACCGCCGGTTTCGTGCAGTAAGGTTTCGTCCGGCTTGTTGGAAGCCAGGACATACAGCTTGCCGGCAAATTCCGAGGTAATGCCATTGCCCGATTTAAACTCCTCTGCATCCCGAATCTTGCGCCAGGCATAATTCGCATCCCCGCTCTTGGTGGGATTCGGGCCAAATTGGGACAAACGATCCCGGTAGGTTTTAATTACGGATTCACTGAGAATCCCATCGCTCAACGTGGGAAGTATCCGGAAATCCAGCACACCCGAACCCCGTAACTGCCGTTTCAAATCTTCCGGATTATCCAAACGTCCTGAAACTTTGGAATAGGCGTCATACGCGACGATTAAATCATCGATAATTTGGGTCGCTTCCTCCGGAAGTTTCTCTTTGATGGATGCCAGATCTGCGGCCCGCTTGGTTTTCCCCTCTTCCAGGATTCCTTGTAACCGGTCCAGATCTACATTGACCTGTTCCACTTTATAGAAAGCGGCCTCTTGTTTGGCTTTTAAACCTTCGGCACCCGCCAAAGCGGATCGTGCCGCCGACAACTCCAAATCCGTCGTTATATATTGCCGGATCAATTCCTGTTGCGGTTCTTCCTCTGTCAGGGCCTTGACCCGTTCCACCCGGTTGGGCTCATCCAGTTCGTTCCATTGCGGCGCCAACAGCTCAACCCGCTGTGTCTCGATCTTGGCTTCACCGAGCTTGCCGGCCAGCGTCTGCAATTTTTCTTTGATCTGGTCGCGGTTTTTCTCTCCGGCAATGAAAGCGTCATACGTGCTGGCCAGTTCCTTCAGCAACTGCTGCCGGTTTTCCAGACCTTCCGCCAGACGATCAAACTCCTGATTCCGGGCGGCCAGATAATCCGCATCACTCATCCCCACCGGTTGAACCAGAACACGCCGGATCGCGCGAAGATCCAGATTGTATTTTTTCAACTGGTCCAGGTTCTTCTGATAGGTATCGCGCAGTTGCTGGGCCTCTTGGCTGGCCAGAGGCATCTGAATTTCAATCCGATCGTTTCCATGAGGCCGCCAGACCAGGTTCCGCTGATTGCCCGGATCGATACGTTCCTGTAAGGTTCGGATCATATCCTGCGCGGCGGTCCGCTTTTCATCCGAACTCAGATTACTGGTATCGATTTGATATAACAAACTCGTGCCGCCGGCCAGATCGATGCCCGGTTTGAGCTTCTTGCTGGGGGGATTAATCTCCCAAATACACAAAATGACTAATACTAAGATTAAAGCGAACTTCCATTTCAGATTTTTATTCATTGATTAAGCCTCAAACCAAAACTATCCTTCTACTAATTAAAATTTCCAAACTTGTGAACCATCTACAACTCCGAACCCTGTCTGGGATCTACCGCTCGAAATACAACAGGGAATCGGGCTTAGGACTTTATATCTTCTCCTTCGGCAAATACTTTGCTGATGGCATTCCGTACGATCCGCATCTTGGTGTTGGTCGATTCATCAATCTTGATGACCACTTCTTCATCCCGCACATCCACCACGGTTCCAATGATTCCGCCGATGGTCCGAATCCGGTCGTTTTTCTTCAGCCCGCTGAGCATCTGTTGATGCTGCTGCTGTTTCTTCTTGGGGCCGCGGAACATGAAAAGGTAGAACACCGCGAAGATCAGCAGCATCGGCAGCATCATTTCCCAAATACCTTGCTTGGGTTGTGGCTTCCCATCTATCGGTGCTTTCTCGTCGCCGGGGGCCGCGGTTTTCGTGCCGGTTTGTGTTTCGGTTCCCTGCGGAGCCGCCGCCGGAGCGCCTTCCGTGGATTCTGCTGCCTGTGCCATAATTACCAGATAATTTTCCATTGCTATTCCTTCCGTAAAATTAATTCATTTCCTGATTCGTTCGATCCATATCATAATCAGACCACTGTCCGGCCCAGTCCTCAAAGCGATCTTCTCGAATCGCCTGCCGCGTCTGGGCCAGCAGCCATTGATAAAACGCCAAATTGTGCAGCGAGACCAGTATCGGCCCCGCCATCTCGCCTACCAGAAACAAATGCCGCAGATACCCGCGGGAAAAATTCCGGCAGGTATAGCAATCGCACTGCTCATCGAGCGGCCCGGTCTGCAACTGATACTGCTGATTTCGCAGCCGCAGGGTGCCGCCGCGGGTAAAGGCAAACGCGTTGCGGCCGTTCCGCGTCGGTAAAACACAATCAAACATGTCGATGCCGGCTCTGATCGCCGCTACCAGATCCCGGGGCATGCCCACGCCCATCAGATACCGCGGTTTTTCAGCCGGCAGAAAAGGCACCGTATATTCCACTGCTGCGATCATCTCCTCGTGCCCTTCGCCGACGCTCAAACCGCCGATGGCATAGCCGGGAAAATCCAGCTTTTTCAACGCTTCGCTGCAATAACTCCGTAAGGCCGGATCCGTGCCGCCCTGCACAATGCCGAACATCCATTGATCCCCGCGCCGGTGCGATTCCAGCGACTGCTCGGCCCAGCGAATCGTCCGTTCGACCGCCAGACGCAGCCGCTCCGGACTGCAGGGTAATGGTACGCATTCATCAAATGCCATAATTATGTCAGCGCCTAATTTATTTTGCACGTCCGTCGCAATCGCCGGACTTAAGGTAATCCTCGCACCATCGATGTGCGATACAAATTCCACTTCATCGTCACCGATGCGGTTTAACTCACTCAGCGAAAAAACCTGATAGCCGCCGCTATCGGTCAGAATCGGCCCGTCCCACCCCATGAACCGGTGCAGACCGCCTAGCGATTCTACCACATCCGGTCCCGGACGCAACAACAGGTGGTAGGTGTTGGCCAAAATCATTTGTGCGCCTACCTGCTGCAAACGGTCCGGCATAATCCCTTTCACCGTACCGCGGGTTCCCACCGGCATAAATACCGGTGTCTCTACCGTTCCGTGCGGCGTACCTAATATGCCGCATCGTGCTTTGCTTCTGCTGCTTTGGGCCGTCACGGTAAACGAAAACATCAATTCTCACCGTGACCTTTAATATACCCTAAATAATCGGGCTTCGGGATAATAATAATTCAGTATTTCGATACAATCTTTGCCCTGCTTGGCCATTCCCTGGCTGCCATGCTGGCATAAACCGGCTCCATGCCCCCAGCCATGCCCATCCTCAAAACGCCAGCTCTCACCCGCGTCCACCAGATTATACCAACTGCTTAACAGGGGTTTATCACTGCTGCTGACGGCCAGGCGAAAAAGCTCCCCCGCCAAACTCCGCGTTTTACCCTTGCTTCCCACCAGACGGACCTGCAAAATGCGGCCGGAATCATCCCGCTGGAGTACCTGGATGTCCGTTATACCTTCCAGTTCGGACAAACTCGGATATTTGGCCAGCAACTGCTTGTTGACGTCCTCTTTCCGGATCGTCGTGCTCCATCGATACAGATCCGGCCGGGAAGTCATCTGACAGTAAGGGCATTCCCTGCCTTTCAACGGCACTAAATCCTCACCAAATACCCCTTGGGCATCCTGCGTATGGCCCCCGCAAATAGAACTATAATAGGCTGGAATCAGTTTTTCCCGGTCCGAGGGGCCGTAGGCCAGTACGACCCCGCGGGTATCTTCTACGGACTGGCTTACCCGGCTGCTTTCCCAGTCGATTCCTTTGTAAACCTGGCTGCTCTGGGTATTGCCGATGTCCCACTCGGCGTCTTTCCCTCTGCCGCGCATCTGATACAGCGCATAGGTCCGGCTCGCGATACTCTGCGCCCGCAGAGCCGCCATATGCCAATACGCATACATTTCCGAACCAACTACACCTTTCAAATAGCTCTCCATATCAACGACATTAACCAGTACAAAACGGCCGTCCGATTCGCCGATACACCGTATCAGCCCGCGGCATCGAAAAGGCTTCTCTTTCCCGTAGGAAAGCACGCCCTGCCCCAGCGGCCGGATCTCCAGCTTCCAACTGCTGGGTAATGCTTCCGGAATCAGACTCTTTCCCGGTTCGTCCTGGACTCGCCATTGGCCATTCTGAATCATTACCGAAACAAGATGGTTCGCGGAAACCCGCGCTACAGATTGATCCGACGCCAGATTCCAGATCTCACAATCCCCGCCCTGGCTTCGGATCCAGGCCTGGCTCTCACGGGAAAGAAAAACCCGAATGGGTACGGGTTGGTTCCTTACGTGAGTTTTTCCGGTTCCTGGTCCATCCAGCCATCGGTCAACCTCCAATCCTTTGCGATCACAACCACAAACCAAACTCAAACCGGCTAGGATTGCTAAAAAACATAAGGCACAAAACCGATTTGCCGGGTTTTTGATTACCATGGTTTCAACCGGATTCGACGGCCTTACTTAATCATCCAGGCGACGCAAGGAAAGATTTCGCTCTTTCAATGCCTGTTTGATCTCATAAAGACTCGTCATCCCAAAATTTTTACAGCCCAGAAGCTCCGCTTCCGTGCATTTGATTAAATCGCGAACCGTTTCTATATTCAAACGTTGTAAACACTTGCGCGAACGAACGGAAAGTTCCAGCTCGGTCACCGGAACATCCATTACCTGCCCCTCGTCATCGGAGGAAGACTCTTCCTCGCTCTGACGAAGACCGTTGTTGCGATCTTCCAGTAACTGCCCCAATCGCAAAGTCTTTTGCCCCAGGATATGCTTGATTTCCGCCAGACTGGTCTCCCCGAAATTCTTATACGCCAACAATTCCGTTTCCGAAACACGCAGCAAATCGCCCAGCGTCCGGATATTCATCTTCTTCAGGCAGTTCCGGGAACGAACCGATAATTCAAAATCACTGATCGGAATCTCCAGCACCTGATTCCGCTTATCTATCTTTTTCTCCTGATCTTCGTCAAAGTACATGATGCGGCTCGACTCGATGTCTTTCAAAAACATCTGGGCCCGCCGGTGGTTGGGATAGGCCACCAGCACCTTTTTCACGCAATACAACGCCTGGTCATAATTCTCCGATTCTTCATAAAGAACCGCCAGATTCAATAGAGCGCTGATATGCACCGGACTGATCTTGATGCACCGCTTATAATACTCTATGGCTTTGGATTCATCGCCGTACAGATCGTACGAAAAAGCCAGAGAGAATATCGCATTGGCATGACGTGCGTCTAATTTAATCGCTTGTTCATATTCATCCATGGCCTCTTCATGCAGACCGTTGGCGTCTTTCAATTTACCCATCTGGTAGTGATACTCCGCACGAATCTCACCCACCCGCGAAATACGTTTCAGTCGCTCCTGGGCACCCTCCAGATCCCCTTTCCGGCGGCAGCAATCGATGATGGACATGGCAGTGTCAAAACTATCGTGTCCTTTGCTCTCAGCCTGTTCGAATTCCTTCATCGCGCCGTCGTAATCCTGGGTCGCCCGCAGACAGCAGGCCCGCAAATAACAGGACTGCTTGCTCGCTCCGGATTTGCTCAGCCACTTCAACGCTTCCACATAGTCACCCAGAGCAAAATATCCCTGCCCCACCTTGGTGGCCTGAATGGGATCTTTTCCCAGATCATTGCCCTGCTGCTGGAGCGTCGCTTGAAGCGTTTCCAGAAATTGCTCCCGGATCCGTGCCCCGCTGCGCACTTTCAGAATCAATTGGCCAAATTGCTCCTCAGTCAGGTGTTCTTTGCTGGACAGAAAAGACGATAATTCCATGATTGGAGTATCCATTTTTATTAAATATCTCCCTTGTTTTATATTACCTTTTCATTATCTTATTCTACTATACTATAGATACAAACAAGTTATTATAGATAAGATGGCTATTCTTGCAATAGAAAAACATTTGTAGCAGGCTCCTATCAGGGTAAGATTATTTTTATTTATAAAATAATGAGCCCTTAAGGTTTTTTACCCATTGGACCGATAACTATTACGGGCACCGTAAATTTAACATAACCCTCTTTTTGAAAGATGCTTATATAAATAGAGTGAAAGAGTATTACTTCATCATTAATCCCAAATCAGGATCTCATCTGGATATTTCGGGCCTCCGGCATCTTTGCTGCCAGCTGCGAAACAGAGGGGATCAAATCTCACTTAGTCTTACCCGTTCGCTGGAGCACGCGGGGGAATTAGCTGCAAATGCTTGTCAAACAGAGGCTTCTGTAATTATTGTAGCGGGGGGAGATGGAACCGTTCGTTCTGTCTTGCAAAACATGGCCGGTTCCAGCATCCCCATCATGATCCTGCCCTGTGGTACCGAAAATCTGCTGGCCACGGAATTGGGGCTGGACGGGTCCATTAAAACAACGATTAATTGTCTCGATCACGGTTTGATTCGAAACCTGGACCTCGGACGTGTCAATGGGAGACTATTTACCTCTATTGTCGGTGTCGGTTTTGATGCCGAAGTCGTCCAGAAAGTCCACCAGAACCGTGCCGGACATATCACCCATGCGGATTATATCTGGCCTATTTGCAGAACCTTCTGGGAACATGGATTTCCCCATTTCCAGATTGAAGTGGACGGAAATATCGTTTGCGATGAGCCGGCTCTGGCCTTTGTCGGCAATATCTCCCGCTATGCCGTCGGCCTGAAAATCCTGCCCGATGCGAATTGTTCGGATGGATTTCTCCATTTATGTATCTATAAATGTAGAAAAAGAAGGACTCTTATCAAGCATTCTCTCCTGACCATCCTGGGTAAATCGCATACTTCAGGGCAGGTAGTCCGGCTCAAATGCCGAGACATCATCATTCGCTCCCCCCAGCCCCAATATGTTCAGATCGATGGTGACCCAGGTCCGCTGTTACCCCTGCATATTGAAGTGATTCCCAGTGCCGCCAGAGTTTTAACCCCGCCGCCGCCTGCCGGGATGGAGTTCTCCCCCCCCGTTCGGCATTACCATCTCCGTAAGTGGCTTTTACGCTAAATACTGGCTATTTCAGTAAAATATGGATATGATAAAGGCACCTGGAAACCAAAAACATAAACATTTATTAATAAAGGTATTATAATGAAAACAATCCTCGTCGGCGATTCCGCCGTCAAATCCGTTACCATTGGGGACCCAGCCCAGCTATCCCTCATCGCCGGACCCTGCGTCATCGAAGGTATAGATTTATGCTTTCAAATTGCGGAATTTATGCAAAAACTGGCGGAAAAATTGCACATCGGCTACATCTTCAAGGCCAGCTTCGACAAAGCCAATCGCACCAGCCTAACCAGCTTTCGCGGCCCCGGCCTCCAGGAAGGGCTAAAAATCCTGGAACAGATCCGCCGCGAATTCGCCGTGCCGGTCGTTTCCGACATCCATCTGCCCGAGCAGGCCGCTGCCGCCGGGGAAGTCCTCGATATGGTCCAAATTCCAGCTTTTCTGGCTCGTCAGACCGATCTGCTGGTCGCCGCCGCCGGAACCGGAAAATGCGTACAGGTTAAAAAAGCCCAGTTTATGGCCCCCTGGGACATGAAAAATGTAGTTGAGAAGATCAAAGCCGCCGGCAATGATAACATAACTCTCGTAGAACGCGGCACTTCCTTCGGGTACAACCAGCTTATCTGCGACATGACTTCCTTTGCCTATATGAAAAAGCTCGGCTATCCCACCATCATGGATGCCACCCATTCCACCCAAAAACCCAGCGGTATGGGCGGTTTTTCCGGCGGAAATCCGGACATGGCCCATATTCTGGCGCGAGCGGCGATTGCCTCTGGGGCGGACGGCCTTTTTATGGAAACCCATCCCACTCCGGATAAAGCCCTTAGCGACGCCGCCTGTATGCTCCCCCTGGTTCAAATGGAAAATCTCTTAACTGTGTGCCGCGATATCTATCTTCGCCTCCATAATTAGTCAGGCATTCCCACCTGCTACGTTATCCGCAGATAGTCACCGATAGATAGGGACAAAATAAAACCGCGTGGGCAATTCCGGGGAATACCGGAATCGCTCTCCTTACCTGGCCGTTTATAGCAAAGGCAGTTTGAGTGTCCAAGCTGGTTACTCCCTGCAGAAAAATACGACGAGTTGGATTTATGGTATAATTCTTTGTAATGAATATATTTCAATTTCCAGGGGGGCTGGCAAGCAGAGATTCGATTTTTTGGGTATCCAGACCTGCGGCCAGGACCAGGGTGATCCTGTCTATTTTGCGGTACAGGAATTCCGCGGCCAGGCCCACTCCGTACCAGATGGGTACATACATCAGGGCTATATACCCGCAAAGGTTATAGGGCAGGGACTTATAGCTCCAGATTTGCAAGCCGCACAGGTCAAAGAGCCAGCCGCTGATGAATTCGACCAGGAAGATACCCAGCATGTAAACCACGGCCCGCAGAGGCAGCGGTATGTTGCGCTGGATCAATGGCTTGGCGATGGGCATGAGGACAATGCCGAGCAGGCCGTAGTCGAAGATCATCCAGGGGCTGCTGCTGCCGTGCATGTTCCAGTTGCCGTTTTTCAGATGCCAGACGGCCCCGAAAAAGACTTCAAAGACCAGGCCCAGCAGGCCGAAGAGGACAAAGCGGTAGAGGATTCGTTTGGCTGGCAGGGACATCGGTTGGATTCCTTATTGTTATAGTAGTCGTTTCGGGTGTGTTATTCGTTATTTTTTACGGTAATGGTTTGGTTGAGAGTGATACTTTCTTTCGGTGCCAGCATGCGGCGCGGAGACCAAAGCTCTACCTCCAGCGCCCCCAGCGAGTCGGGGTAGGCGCATAACCAGGCCAAATCAACCTGCTCGTTATCAAACGTTTGCATGATCCGCAGTCCTTTGTCGCCTTGAAAGGACCAGCTTGCATCCGGAGCGTCCGCACCGGAAAAGACGATTCCTTCCCGCAGGTTGCCAATAATGGCGGTTATGTCCGGCTGGGTATCCTGTCCGCCACGGCTGCGGAAAGCGATCCGGGTGGTGTGCAGCGATCCTGCATCCAGCATCAGGTGGCTGCGCAGCAGGACGGTGCGTGCCGCCTCCGATGGGTTGGTCAGGGTATTGATGACCCGCACCGTTGGTTTCTGCCCATCCAGCTCTATCGTGCGGCGTAATTCAAATCCGTCCAGTGTCACCGTGTTCATGGTTACGGATCGGCCGTCCGAGGCGGTTACGAAGCCCGGCTCGAGAAATCCGCACGGATTAAACTGCCCGCCGACAAAATTGCCCAAACCATCGGAGAAGGGGAAATACAGGTTTTGGGGCACATTGGCGGCGGTAATGTTTTGGCCGGTCTTGCGATCCATTATTTGCAGTATCCGCCCTCCCAAAGATGGGGCAATATCCAGGTGCAGGCTGTCATTTTCCAGGGTAACCAGATCGACCGGGTTGGAAAATAGCTGGGCGAACAGGAGTAATTGTTCGGGTTGTCCGTTATACTCACGAAGGGAACCAAGTTGATGTTTATGCAGCCGTTGAATGAAGTCCTGGGCCACCGCCGCTCCGGCCACCTCGCCGTTGAAAATCAATTGCTGGCCGCGGATGGTATAGCCGTTACGCGGAAACAGGGCGGCGTATTGCAGCGGCATCCGGGCCACCTTGACCCGCTCGAGCAGGTCCGCATCATCCTGCACCTGGGATTCAGCCTGGTCGAAAAAAGTTTCTGCCTTGGCCATGACCTCGTCGGTTAAATAGCCCTGGGCCGGATTGGTATAGAGGTGCATGTGGATGTTGTCCTTTTCCACTTTTTCATGAAGTAACGTAATGTATTGCCAAATCGAAGGGGCCGCCGGGCCGTAATACCCCTGGAGAAAATCCTGAAGAATGGCATCGGGGTCCTGGTCGGCATCGCAAAGCAGTTTCTGGCCATAGTAACCGCGCAGCAGATCGAATTCACTGCTGCCGCCCTGCAGAAACATCCCCTCCGCGCCGATACTTTTGTAAAACCGGATGTCAGAGGCCATGGCGCGAAAGTTGGGGAAAGGCATGTAATAGTGGGCGAAATTAACGATATAATGCCAGATATACAAATGCGAACAGAGTTGGGACCAGGCCGTCGCCCGGCGTTTGTAGTCGGCATTGAGGGGGCAACTGGCGATGGGATGGCTGTCACAGCAGGGGAACATATGGCAAAGCCAGACCGCCGCGTTGGGATGCATTTCCATTCCTTGCGGCGGTTCTTCGGTGAAGGTATAGGCCAGGGTCCCGATGAGCTTGTCCGGAAAAACCTGGGCGGTGCGCTGGGCCAGTTGGTTGACAAACCAGAATTGGGTGCCGCCGGTCGTGCGATATTTCTCATTCATCGCCCGGCATTTCGGGCATTCGCAATAATTGTAGTAATCCATTTGGGAAAAGTTAAACTGTTTGAACTCCGGACAACTTTTCATGGCGTCCAATAGGCGTTGGGTAACGATTTCCAGGACGTCAGGGTTGGTCAGGCAGAGCTGGGTTTCTTCGCGGATGCGTTTGCCGCCGATTTCGGAGAAGTATTCCGGATGCGTATCAAAAAACTCCTCGGGACTGACATACATAAAATAGCTGTGACAGGTGGTATGAAATGCGTATTGTTCACCCTGCGGATTATCAACGGTTCCATTGCCGCGGTTATAGCCTATCCGCGCGAGAAAATCGGCATCATGGCCGGGCCAGCCGTAGGAAGCCTGGCGAAACAGAAAACTCGGTTGAATGGTTCGATCGATACCCGGCAGGATGAGATTCCGATGCCGGGGAGTTCTGGTTACGCCCGGTGCGAACCAGCGGATGCCCAAAACGTCTTCGAGAAAACGGTGCACTCCATGCAGCGTGCCGGAGCTTTTCGTCCCGGCAATGACCAGGTGGGCACCGACGGTTTTGATCATACAGGCTTGTTCGGGAAGATGTTCGTCCGTACCGGGCAGGCCCAGTTGTTTAGTAGCCGCTCCAAAACCAATAATAATCGCAGGCTGATTCTGGCTGGGCAGCTCCTGGCGAACAGGCAATGTAACCCCCGTGCAGGCTTTAAAATGACTCTGAAACTCTTCCGCCGCATAGACTTCCGATGCGCTAGCCGCCGGATCCACGACAATCTGATACCGGCTCTTCCCCTCTTCCAGGAGTGTTAACGTTTGCGGTTCGGCAAGGGATACCCCCACCAGTATGCCCCAGCTAAGACAGATACTCATTGCATAGTAGCAGGTAGGCCCCCATGATTTACGGATGCTCTTTTGAATCACGATCCTATTTCCACCTGGCATGGGATATCCTCCTGAATTTCTATGAAAACCAGCATTACCTCAATAAACTAACCTGCCCGCACCGCAGGGCAACACTTTATATTACGCTAGTGATTATAGAAGGTTACAAAAATATATGAACAATAATACGCCCGTCGCTTAATCCGCCGAGATCTTCTCTGCCATTTTACACTTTGTTTTTTACTATTTTCGGCTGCCGCTCCATATAGGGGCCGATGTCCACGACTGCGCAAGGTTTTTCCCATTTTTTTTACTCGAAAACACCGTAAGCCCTTGTCAATCCTCAATAATATTTTTTTTGCGTTACGCAATTTTGGCCATTTACCGTGGCCGTTTTCGCGCAATGATTTTCCCTCTGTTCATTCAGTGAAGAGGGGGAAGGAAGGCGGATTTTTCGGCTGTAAGTGCTTATTTTACGTGGAAAACGATAGTCCGATAATAAAGTAGGGATTATAACGATTTTAACGATTGGGTAAGATTT
>CAZOMV010000030.1:0-54186 GCA_964580995.1 uncultured Pirellulales bacterium | reverse complement strand
CCCCCGTGAAGAGGATTCGGCTGGGGGCTTTCCTGCGATACATCCACACGCCCCCAGCGGCTCTATGCTATGTTTTGGCTGGGGGCAGCGACCGGAGGTGTTGTAGTAGAGCTTTTCCAGGAGATAGCCGGAGGTTTGGGCAACACCCATGACCGTGCCCCGGTCGTCGGTCAGGAGGACATTATAGGCTGGGAGGGCGGAAGCGGGGGTACCGGAACCGCCAGTCAGGTCCGTTGCAGAGGTAATCCGGTTGAAGGCATCCCAGGCGTAGGTGAAGCGGCCATCCCCGGTGACATTGCCGCGGTCGTCGGTGTCAATCTCAATCCCCTCGCCCCCCGAACCGCCTAGAGAACTCTGGGCGATGAATTCGATGAAACAGAGGGGATTTTCTTCGGCAAACCGGTTACCAACTCTGCCAGGCTATCATATGAAAACTGGATATATAGAATCAGCCTGCTACCGAAACTTTTGGCAGGCTTTCTTCGAGACGAAGCAAACCTGTAGGGCTGATTTTTGTCCTTCGCACTCTCAGGGTTTGCAAAGAGGGAAACTGGCAGAATATGTCAATACTGGCATCGGTTATCTGAGTCCCATCCAGATATAATTCTCTCAAGTCCTGCGCTTCTGATAACCACATTACTCCCTTATCGGTAATCATGGTGTTGTCAAGGACAAGAAAAAATAAAATGGGAAACCGCCAAAAATCCTTCACCGCGGAATCATCCACCTTTAAATTTTTTAGTTGTAATTTGTTCAGAGACTCCATAGCAAGTAACGCACGCACCCCTTCATTTGTAACTTTTGTGCTATCCAGACTTAATCCTTCCAAATCCACCCCACCCTTTACTAGTTCCAGTATCCCTTCGTCGCAGATGCTTGTATTATCTGCATAAAGTGTTTTTAGTTTTGTGAGGAATTTTAAAGACGAGATCCCTTTGGAGGAGATATTAGTATTACACAAATCCAACCATTTCAGTTTTTTAAGCTTAGCCAAGCAGGCTAATCCCTCATCGGTAAATGGATTCGAATCAAGCAGAAGGGAATCCAAGGATGAGATATCACTGATATACTTCATGCCTTTATCGGTTACAGAATTACACTCTAAAAATAGAGATTGTAATTTTGAACAATGTCTTAAATATTTAAATCCTTCATCATCAAAATGAGCCTTATCCATATGGATTGCTTTTATATATTGTAATTGCGACAGGATTTTAAACAGTTCGATATCCACTTGTAGTTTTTTAAGATTAACGGCAACAATTTCCTTGTATTTTCTGCCATCCGGTTCCACCCACATATCCGGTTTCTGGTAATCATAAATAACATCCACCGTTCCCCCAGCCGCTTCTATTGCCTGGCGGATTTGTTCCAACTCCTGAAATTTATCAGCCATCCTTATGGACCTTCCATCAGAACCGTAATCCTTATCATATACACACCATATATTATTTTAATCCATATAGCAGATCGCCGCAACTCAAAAAAACACTGCTCCTTTCTATATCAAGGAGATTGCCGTCGCGCATCTATCTCATCTACCGGTACAAATTCTTCCGGTAAACTAAGTCCATAGGACTCATATGTTATCGTGCTGAATCCATTCCCGCTACCTGTTGTCTGCTCATTAAATCTTTCATACTGTAACGCTTGTGCCTCTGAAAGCGTCATAGGCAAAACAAAAGAGGAACCAATAGCCGAACGGCTGGCGGAGGGAGCGGCCGATGTTATAGGATGTGCCGTAGCGGAGGTTGGGCAGATTGGGGGTAACGGTGGCGTCGTAGCTGCGGCAGAGGCCGGAGGTGTTGTAGTAGAGCTTCTCGAGCAGGGTCCCGGAGGTATCGGTAACGCCCATGACCGAACCGCGGTCGTCGGTCAGTGGAATACAGGTTCCGGCGCCCGTTTCAATCAGGGCGGGTTTGTTGATCCCGTCCTCGTAATAATAACGGCAGAGCAGGGAGCCGCTGTTCTCGAGATCACGTTCCTCAATAACGGCCACCCCGTCATAGACGAGCCGGACATCATCCCAGCCCTCGGTCTGGCCAGTGTATTCCATGGCCACCCGACGACCGAAGGCATCGTAGAGGTAGGACAATCTATCGATAGGACCACAATTGTCTCACTACCTCGTCGTGAGATAGCTCCCGAATTATATTCCATTTAGCATTAAAATCAGGCCTTTGTACAACTGATTCTCTAAATGGGTCCAACACCTGATCTATGCCCATTTCAGCAAGCAAAAGCAACAGGTGTGGTGGTGTAGTATCTTGAGCCAAACGATCTTCCTCAGCAGTAACTCCGATTGCTGTAAGCAATCCAAACTTACCTGAAGAAACGATGAATTCAAGCCGTTCATAATCATCCCACAAATAAAGTCCCCGCACCTCTCCAACTACATTTAGTCCCGTGGTGTCATCTGTAAGCCCCACACAAATATCCCCAGAAGAATTCAAGAAAAATGCCAAAGGTAAACACAGTCCCCTTGCTACCTTTCCTCCTTCTGACAAATAAAAGGTTAATAAATCATAGAGCAATTGATATACCCATGTTACTGAATCCTTCGTTCGAACACAAAACTCCCAACCACCAGCTTGATTGCTTTTCTCAACAGGTTGTGTCAAGCCGAGTGTCATGTACAACCAATTAGTACGACTACCACGAGGTCCGAATGCTAAGGCGCAAGCACCTGGCAAAATATAGTTATCCCAACTGAATGGTATTACCCCTCCAGGGGGAACCATATCACCCAGAACGCCACAAACAGCACGGCCTCGCTCTTCCCATAATTCCAACCATTCATGATTATGTTTTTGTTGTACCATTATCATTACCATAAACTACTACTTTTGTATTGAACCAGGTGCAGGTATTGTATTCAGAATTCTTGGATCCATGGGACGAGCCATCACATCATTCATTAACCAATACCATTCATCAGCTAATACAGCATCTGCTTCATCAGGTGTTAGTCCTTCCGAAATAAGTCGATTGCGATCCATCAAAAGTTGTCCTTCATACGCACCTTTGCGAGCGTTCCATTCCCATGGTTTTATGTCAAGATTTGCCGGATCTGTTGGATGACCTCCAGCCGCTCGTGCTCTAATATGATCTGTGACGGGTTTGCCTGGATGCCCCCTTTTATAAATAGGAGGCGATGGATCTTTAACTGGGTTGAGAATTCTAACATCCGGTTTTCCTTCTATTACGCTTGTTGCTGGTTTTGCGGCACTTTGTTGTTGTCCAAACTTTGACGCATCCAGAACCTCGCGATTTTTGTTACAATTAGCGCGAATTCTGACTTCAACTTCGCTTATCGTACCACTCGATTTGGGGGATTTCAAGGATTTATTGGAAGCATTTATCGGCTGGGATACCGGTTTGCATTGCAGGTTGGACTTCGGCAGAGGGCGAGAGGTCGCCATATAGCCCGCTTCGGGATAATTTGTCATCGTCGCTGCCACATGGCCCATACACATGGCCTGGGCTAATGAGCCATGCCCCTGCATCGTGGCTACCCAATCTTTGATCGTCGCATAAGCCATAAATTTATCGCAGTCATCCGGCAGGCGTTCCCCGGCATAAATCCAGCCCGCCAACATTAATTCATCTTCATCCGTTACCCCATTGGCGCGTGCTAATGACATACCCAACTCAAATGAGTCGATAACCCAGTTGCCAGATTTAGGAATATCCGATAATGTTCCATTGCGACCGTCGAAATCCATCATCATTTGGCCTGTCCACCCCGCTAATCCCAGCGGATCGACGCCGTTGACGTCCATGTAGGCGGCGTTGAGGTTGAGGCCGTCGGCGTAGCCGGCTGGGTCTTCGGAGAGCCAGCGGCTGTGGACGGGGTCGTAGTCGCGGAAGTGGGTGTGGTAGAGGCCGGTGAAGCGGTCGCGGTACATGCCCAGGTAGCCGAACGGCTGGCGGAGGGAGCGGCCGATGTTATAGGATGTGCCGTAGCGGAGGTTGGGCAGATTGGGGGTAACGGTGGCGTCGTAGCTGCGGCAGAGGCCGGAGGTGTTGTAGTAGAGCTTTTCCAGCAGGGCCCCAGAGGTATCGGTAACGCCCATGACCGTGCCGCGGTCGTCGGTCAGGAGGACATTATAGGCTGGGAAACCGGAAAAATCGTCCACCAGGAACGGTTTGTTGACCCCGTCCTCATAATAGTAGCGGTACAGGGGGAAGGGAAAAACGGCCCACACCGCCTCGTGGTTGGAGGGTGGGACGATTTATAGGAGGTTTCGGCTCGGAGAGCATGGAACACCGGTTTCCCCCCGTGAAGAGGAAGAGAGTCCGGCTGGGCTGAGAGGCGCATTTTTACGCAGCGGGCGTTCTACCCAATCGACGTTTCCCATCACTCAACGGGCGGCCCCTCGGTTTATCCCATGATACCACATATTCCCGGCAATCGCTCTTGCTGTTCCTGGCATAAACAGAGCCTTGCAATAACCGTTTATCTTATTACTGAAGTTTTGCAAAATGGAGGTTAGGCATACTTTGGAAAGAAAAAAGTACAATGTCCCTTTTTCTAAAAATGCTTGACAACCGGTCCTGGCTATGGTATAAGAGTATCACATTTTTAAAGTAACAATCATGGCTTGGCTGAATGGGTAAACGACAAAGCGAAAGACAGCTATCGCCGGCCGGTCGCGCGAACCGGGATAAGCTGTTAGCAGGTATGCAGTTACAGTCATACGTGCGTTATTTGTAGGTACAATTCATTTCAGAAAGGAGAAACATATCATGGAAACCCAAAATGTGAAAAAAATCGCATTGTTTTTTGCGATAGGCCTGCTGCTGCCGGCTGCCTCGCTCTGGGGGGATATCTGGTACGTGGACGCCGACGCCCCGGCCGGCGGGGACGGCACCAGTTGGGCCACCGCCTTTCGGGACCTCCAGTCGGCTATCAATGCCGCCGACCCCAGATGGATGGAGTGCATGGCCCCCTATGATCATATTTATGTAAAAAGCGGGATTTATGTGCCCGCCAGTACGATTACCATCAATAAAGTGGTGGATATTCTGGGCGGTTTTCCCAACAGTGTGGCCAATCCCACCCCCGCCCAGCGAAACTGGAAAACCAATCTGACCATTGTTTCCGGTGGTGATTTGCGGAGGTGTTTCCATATTACCAGGATTTGTGAACTGAACGGTTTTTATATCCAGAATGGCTACCACACCTCCTTCGGCGGTGCCGTTTTTGTGGACAATGTGGATCCGGTGGATTGCCTCTCCGGCTGGCTGACGGTGCGCATCCGGAACTGCTGGATTCGCTTTAGCGAGGATTCCGCCGTTTACGACGACCGTTCGGACGTAACGATCCAGGATTGTATTTTCTCAGATAACAGTGCTAGCGCCGGGGGAGCGATCTACCACACCTACTCATCCCCTTTGATCGAACGCTGTAAATTTTATGGAAATGAGGCGACAGGACTCAGTTCGGTAGGAGGCGGGGCTATTGGCGGATTTTATGGCAATGTGACTACGGGACAGGTCACCCGGATTAACGATTGTCTGTTTTATGAGAATACCTCAGCCAACCATGGGGGCGCCATTTCCTATAATCAGGGCTACCCGCGCATCAAACATTGTACCTTTGCCAACAATACCGCCGCCAATGACGGTGGAGCCTACTATGCCGACATCACCGATGCCCCGCGCATCTGGAACTCCATATGCTGGGATAACAGCCCGGACCAGTTGTATTTGCTGGACCAGGCTGGCCAGGAAGTCCGCTACTGCGATATCGAAGGCGGCTATACCGGTATCAACGGCAGCCATAATATCAATAAAAATCCCCGTTTCGTTGATGCCGCCACCGATAATTATCACCTGCAAAGTATTTCTCCCTGCATCGATACCGCCTCCGAGGTGTACGGAACCGGAGATGATTTGGATAAACAGGACCGGCCGCTGGATGGCGACGGCGATGGTACGGCGGAATATGACATGGGCGCCTACGAATACAGCTTTGTCGATCTGATGATCACCGCCATCGAAACCCGCCCCTATAAACCGGCGCCTTTACAGGCGGTGGATATTGACGTCACGGTGGTCAATCAGGGAACCCAAGATGCCACGCAGCCCTTCTATGTGGACTGGTATGCCAATCGGGCCGTCCCGCCGGTTCCCAATGTAACCGGCAATCGATGGGCCGAGGTCGATTCCCTGGGGGCGGGAGAAACAATCGTGGTAACTCTGTCGTCCTGGAATTATGGTTCTGCCGGGGCCTATTCGATGTACGCCCAGGTGGACACCGAAGAGGATGTGGCTGAGAGCAACGAAACCAACAACATCTTCGGGCCGCAAACCATCCACGTCAATACCTGCCGCGCCGATATCAATGAAGACAACCATGTCGATCTGGAAGATATGGCGCGAATAGCCAAAGCCTGGCTGAGCAGTGATGGCGAACCCGGCTGGGACCGGCAGTGCGACCTCACCGAACCGGGCGACGGCGAAATCGGCATTCCGGATATGTCGGTCCTCGCCGACGATTGGTTATGCAAGGAACCCTGACCCTATTGTGACGGAACCGCCAAAAGTCAATATAGACATCCCAAAATGGCTCTGGCTCCCCAATATCAAGGGGTCCAGGAGCTTTTGACGCCGGCGTCTATTGTAGAAAATATGGATTGCTTCCGGCGCCTTACCGGATGGTTTTGAGTGTAACAATGGAACGCTGGGCCTGAAAAGCCATCGGGCTGATATCCAGCAGAGGTAACGAGAGGTTCTGACCGGGTTGAACCGTTTTTAATTTACGATAGGTATTCCTTCCGGATCAAGAAAAAAGTACAATGTCCCCTTTTCTTACCCCGCCCAAAACTGCCGTCGATTCAAACCACACTGGGAACACCCGGAAAAGCAATCTCTTGCCTTCCTGTCATATCTCCCTGGACTGGAAATTTTCTATTATTCGGATACATGCTATGGTTTGTTTTTCCATCCTTTGCCACCCTATTCAAGGGCAAACTCATGCTTTTTATAAATCACTGAGGCAAATGTATTTACACCGATAGGCCGTTCCGCCCAGAGGGCAGCGGCAATCGGCTGGTTGGATTTTTTACCAGAATACAATCACCAGGGCAATAATCATCAGGGCGAAGATTCCCCACCACAAGATCACGCTATGATACCAGCGGCGGCCCAGGTCGTCGAAGATGTTCAGCTTTTTCCAGTTAATGGTCAGTTGGTCGGTCACCTGGCAGGGTGATGGCGGGCGGGTTAGCAGGCTCACCACGACGCAGGTAAAGGCGCAAATGGCCCAGTTGAGGAACGACTGATTGGCATAGGGGGCCAGCCACTGGGGATGGCTGGGGTCCACCTGGATATATACTTTTACGGCGATACCGAACAGAAAACCCAGAAACACCGCCGCGGTAGCACCGATGGCGTTGATACGTTTGAACAGAATACCCAACAGGAAGATAGCGGCGAAGGGCGGGGCGAAAAAGGCGTAGAGGCTCTGGATATAGACAAACAGGCTGCCGCCCAACCGGTTAATGAATCCGGCCAGGAAAATGGAGATGAACAGAATCAAGATAGTGGATATCCTGCCGATCTGGACGAGGTGTTTTTCTGTGGCATTTTTCTTCAGCAGGCGATGATAAATGTCCAGCGTGAATACGGTCGAGGTGGAATTGAGCACCGCATTGACGGTGGACTGAATCGCTCCGAACAGGGCTGCCAGAAACAAACCGCGCAGCCCTATCGGCAGGAGGGTTTGCAGCATATGGATATAGCCTTTGTCGGCCTCCATGCGCATTTCCTGCCAGGGCAGGCGCATCACTTCGGGGTAAGCGGCAAAGAGGATCAGGCCCGGCACGACGACAATGAACGGCAGAATCACTTTCATGTATCCGGCCAGGACGATCCCCATGCGGGCGTGCCAGGCGTTTTTGGCCGCCAGGACCCGCTGGATCATGAATTGATTAATGACGTTGTACCAGAGCGAAACCGAGAGAAAGCTGGTAATAAGGGTCAGCCAGGGACTGACTTCGTGGGTCAGCGGCTGAACCACCGAGAGCCGGTGATATTCATCCATCTGGACGATGTGCCTGGCATTTTGGGCGACGACTTCTTTCCAGACGCCGGACTGGGCCTGGTTGCGTTCCAGCATGATCCGGAATCCTTCCACGAGGGAATGGGAATCACCGGACAGCATATACAGGCCGAGAATGGTTACCAGGGAGCCGCCGGCGATCATGATGACTACCGTGAATAAATCCATCCAGGCGACCGAACGCAGGCCGCCATAGACCGTCCAACTGCCTGCCAGTACTCCGATAATCACAATGGAAACCCAGAGGTTCCAGCCGAACAGTTTGTGGATCGCCAGACCGCCGCCATAGAGCACAGCCGCCAGAAACGCCACGATATTGCTGATAATCGTCACGACGGCGAAAAACTGGCGGATGGCTGCATTGAAGCGTTTTTCCATGAATTCGGGGGTGGTGAAGACACGAGCGGAAAGCAAAAAAGGGATGAACAGCCAGATCAGAAAGGAAAAGCTGACTACGTTGCCCCATTCGGACATGGCCACGCAGATGCCGTACACAAAGGCCGCTCCGATCATGCCGATGAAGTGCTCGGTACTGATATTCGAGGCGATAAAGGAAGAGCCCACGACATACCAGGGCAGGGTCCGGCCGGCCAGGAAATAGTCTTCCGATTGCTCCTTCTTTTTTCGACCGGCCCAGTAGCCGATCCCGCAGATAGCGACCACATAGAACGCAAAGACGGATATATCCAGAGCATGCAACGAGAAGTCCTGAAGTCCCTTCATACTACCTCCATTCATTTGACAAACGTTAATTTTCTTCTATGGAAAAGGTTCGGTCCGGAGCAACGGTTTTGCATAAAGCCAGAGCGTTGGTATAAAAAATCTTTTCGATATCGGCGGCGGTCAGGCCGGTGTTGGCGGCGGCCAGGCGAAACGCATTGATTTGCTCGTACATAAAGAAGGTCAGTTTTTCGGCTTCCGGCCCTTCCAATACGCCCATGTTTTTATCCTGCGAGACATCGCCATAGAGACCTTTGGGAACCAGATTGACATAGAGGCCGTTTTTTTCGATTCGCCGCATGCGCATCCGGGTAATCGGCAGATCGCTGCCGAACAGGATGCGTTCGGGACCGATTGCCTTTATCATCTGCTCGAAGACCTGCTGGTTGGTGTTGGCGGAAAAATCGAAGTACATTTTCTTCGTACCGGCAAGAACCGAAAAGGCCTCGCCCACATCTTCTTGGCAATAGGCCCTGCCGACATGGGCGATGACCAGTTTGATATTCGGATATTTTTCCTCGATCTCGATCATCTGGGCCAGGTTGACCGGGTCTTTCAGCCGGCCGGGGCGGGGGATATGGAGCATTACGATGTATCCGAGCTTATCGATTACTTCTAACTGGTGGTGCGGAAAAAAGTCAAAGATGCGAATTTCCTCCGCCGGCAGATAGGACGGGGCATAGCTTAAATAGGATTTGATGCCGAGGAACTGTTTTTCCTGTAATCGCTGCCGTAAATAATCACCCGGCCACTGGGGATACGAAAACAGCAGGGCCGGCAGACGATTGGCCAGCGCGGCATCCCCCACATAATCATTTGCCGTTCTTTCGAGGGCCGGGTTTGAAAGAGTGCCAAATACCAGCGGCATACATTTTTTATCCGGAAACATCAGTCGGTAGGTTTCCCGCAAATCCTCAAGGGAATTGGATGCCGCGACCCGGCTGGGCCAGGTTACCGTGCGGTTTGATTCTTCAGAGGTATCGCCCGGGTCCAGCCATAAATGGGTATGGATATCGATGATCTTTTCCGGAAGAAAATCTTTCAGATTGCGCTGGTAAAAATCCCGGTCGATGTCTTTGACTTCAAACAGCACGATTTTCCTCACGTTTTAGAGCATGGATTTTTGGCTGCCGACGGCATATTTTCCGGGCATGACGGACCAAGGCATCGGCCTTTTCCACGCTGTCCACCTGGATATTGAAAAATAACCGGCAGGGGTCCAGATTATTACATAGAATTTCTATTTCTTCAAAAAAGTCCGCATCTCCCCCATGGCTGCCGGCATAACAGAGCTGGACCGTTTTGCCGGCCGCCTGAATCTGCTGTAACAAATCGAGCCACCGGCTGGGCAGCGGATGGCCTGCCCCCTGAATCCACTGGATACAGTCCAGTTTTTCCAGCCCCAGCAGCAAAGGCAGATGCCGGAGGGCATCCGGACCATCCAGATGATACAGGGTTTGATCTACATAATCACAACACCGGACATTATCATCCAGGCAGAATTCTTGAAACATGTCCGGACTGATCAGGCAGGAAAAATCATTCTGGCCGATGCATAAAAAACGATCCCGGCTCCAGCCGCCGGTCCAGTTGCTGGTGCCCTGGCCATAGGGGGTAATAATGGCAGTAACCTGATCCACGATCCATTGCCAAAGTTCCGTCATCCGGGCCATGTGCCGGTGAATCGTGTCCGGTTCTGTAACCATGTCCATCATCAGCTTTTCCGGCCCCCGAATCGCACATAAGCCGTCGATACCGGTATGAAGGTCCGGATAGGCGGTGATCCACTTGTCCCGGCCCGCCTGGGCACTGGCCCGGACGGTTTGGATATACAGGTTCCACCACCTGTTATGGGGGTCGATCTGTAACTGCGGATAATCGGACCAGTCCTGTACAAACGGTTTTATCCAGGAAGTAAATTCTTTGGGCTTGAGGATAATCTCCGCCCCCAGCCAGGCGGCAAACTGGTCCGGCCCCAGCCAGGGGTGACAGACCGGCAGGGCGTCGCCGGCGAAATGGGTCCGGCTGAGACTATTTTCCGTATATTTTATGAAATAGCCGCTGTCCGTCCACATCTCCTGCTCGTTTTGCGGCTCCGGCAGATCGCGGCCTTTTTTAGCGTGGGGAACGGTTATCCACAGCAATGGATAGTCTTCCAACTGCCGGCTCCAGAAAGCCTGGTTTCGCTGGAGAGAGGTTTGTAGTTGATTATCTTTTATCCACGGTGTTTGCATTATGAGAATCTCGCAGAAGGCCGTAGGCCTGGGCAGCTTCTTCGGGTGAATGGCCCTCTTTCAAAACGGCAAGGAGTGCCTTTTGCAGCTCAATGGGCTGGGGAGATTGGATGACGTTCCTGCCGAATACGATCCCGGCGGCTCCGGATGCGGTCAACTGTTTGGCATATTGCAAAGCCTCCAGGTCCGACGCCAGCCGTTTGCCGCCCAGGGCCAGAATCGGGGTCGGGCAGCCGGAGACAACGTCCTCAAATTTTTTCGTGTAGAATGTCTTGATGACATCGGCGCCCAGTTCATATAAAATCCGGGTTCCGATCTTGATTTCCTGATACATTTGTTCTTCGGTTAGATTTTCCTCGTGAACGGGAAAATATTCTCCGATGACCGGCAGTCCCAATGCATGGGCCTGGCCGCAAAGCTCACGAAAAACCTCCACATTTTTGGCATCCTGCTGCTGGCTGCCGGTTTGCAGTGAAAGGGAAATCAGAACCATCTGGGCACCGGCCTGCAGGGCTTCCTGGGGAGAAAAGGCTTTGACGGTATCGCCCGAATGATAGTTCCAGGCAAAACAATAGATCGTGGACCAGTTGATCCGGGTGATGGGAATGGGGCTATGCCGCTGACCGCAAAGCCGGGGGCCAATGTCACGCAGCATGCCGGGAGACATTAACAGGCCATCGACACCGGGAAATATCCGGGGCGGGAGCTCAGCCACGCGGTCCACGCCGGGTATCGGCCCGTCAAACATGCCATGATCAAAGGCGATCACAATGGCCGGGCCGGTACTAAATAATCGGGATAATATCAAGTTGTTGCTTTTCACTACTGTTTGTTCTCCTTTATTTCGCGGTTTGAATTTCAATATTTTTGTCATGCAGCATTTTGAATGTTTTTTTATTCACAGACGAATCGGTAATGATTCCATCATAATCTTTGGGGGTTAATACCTGGCACATGGCGGATTTGTCAAATTTACTGCTGTCCGCCGCGACATACACTTTCGCGGAAACCGATGCGATTTTCAGATCCAGATTGACCACGCGCAGGTCATCGGTATAGGTGTTGCCATTTTCATCAATGGCGTCGGCCCCCATGAACGCCACATCCGCCCGGAATTGCTGCACATTCTGTTCGGTGAGCGGCCCGTGAATATCCGGGGAATTGCCGCGCAGGTAGCCGCCCAGCAGGATGACTTCCACATTTTTGGAAAATTGCAGTTCGGAAACGATGGCCAGCGAGGTGGTTATGACGGTAATGTGTTTTTCACCGGCCAGCAGACGGGAGATCTCCAGGGTAGTGGTGCCGGTATCCAGCAAAACCACATCGCCCTCCTTGACCAGGGCGGCGGCATGGCGGGCGATCCGCTTTTTTTTGTCCTGATGCAACTGCTGTTTGTCGCTGAAGGCAAATTCAAAGGTCAGTTTCCTGGCCAGCGCAGCGCCGCCATGGGTTCGAATGATCTCATGGCCGGCCTCCAGCAGTTCGAAATCCCTGTGAATCGTTATTTTACTGACATGGAATTTTTGAGACAATTCCAGGGTGCTGACCTGTCCGGTATTTACTAATTCCTGCCGGATTAAATCCAGCCGTTCGATTTGCGTATGCTTGCTCTTGCTCATCGTCATGGTATTTTCTATATTTGAATATATTTCCATCCCGTCAAACGGCTTATCCTTTCTGCCGTTTTCGTTTGATTTCCTTTTACCAATGCCAGATGATGGCTGCCGCCATTACCGGCATACCGGCTCAATACTTCGCAAACATCCGGTTCCTCCGGCTGGAAAATACCGCGGGGGCCATCGGCCCTGGGCAAATGGTCCGGGCTGACAGAGCCGGTAATGGAAATGATCTGGCCCTGGCCATCCACGGTGGAATTCAGGTTCAACAGGGTAACCGCGCCCGGCTCAAATTCAAAATCCACCAGAACAAATTCCGCTTTGTTTTTATCGGTAAAGGAGCTGGGAAGGAGTCTGGGCTTCTGCCGGGCCATAGTAAAATTCCCTTCTCCCCAATGCTTTAATACCAGCCGATTGTCGGCGTAACCGACGGAAAAGATTTCACTAAAGCTGGCCTGGCCGAAGGCCTGCTGCAGGGCATAGACGAAACCGGCAGTGACCCAGTCGCCTTCGGCGGCATAGCCATACCCCTGGCTCATCAGGACGGAACCGGCCACATGCAAGGGTTCGGCAATCGTTTCCTCATTGCATAAGGTAAGGAAATTCAAGCCGAAGGCACGGCTGTTATATTTTTTCATGACGGTTCGGAGAGCCGCTTCCCCGCGGGCGGCTTTCGAAAGAATATCACTTTTTACGGAACCATCTATAGTAAACATGGATTGATAGGATTCCAGACATTTTTGAATTTGCTCCTGCCCTGCTTCCCGCATAAGCCGGTGAAAATCCGGCAGGGGCACTTCCGTATGGCGGATATTCAGTTTTTTAATGAATTCATCGGCCCCGATCTGTAAATCCAGCATATCCTCAAAATGCCCTCCGATTTGCACCGGATTGGCGTTCTGCATGGCGCAAACGGCTGCTCCCGCCTGCGCCCAACGGATTAGTTCCGCTTTAAAACTTTCCTGCTCACAATGACCGTGAAGGATGCCGAAATGTCTTTTTCTTTTTCGCAGTACATTCGCCAGGTCCTGGACGGCATGTACCCCATGATTATAGATAATGGTGTCGGCATCATACTTTTCCGGAACCAGCCGGAACATGGTCTGCGCCGGCCAGAGAACCACGGGAGCGGGAATGGATTCCAGGGCTGGGGCTAAAACCCCGCTGGGACAGTAGGGAGCAAGAGCGACTATCAGCAAATCGATGTTTTGGCGGATCAGTTTTTGGCATTCCCTTTCCACTTGCCCAGGCGTGGAGACGGCATCACTTAACACAAAATCCAAACCCTCCACCTTGAATTCCGCCATCATGGAATCAAATATTTTGTTCAGGTTCTCTTTGATGCCGGGACAAAGCCGGTTGTACAAATCTGCATACGCCACCAGAATACCTATTTTGTGTTTTTTCATATATATTGTCTCTCAAAATACGGCTTTTGATATTTTTCGTACCAATCCCGATATCGTTCGGCGTTGACGGGATAGCAAGTTTTGGTTTTGGCTTCCTGTATCAAGCCGGTATTATTTTGAATTCCCGTATAAGCGGATCGGGCATGCAAAGCGGCCCCATAGGCCGTAAATTCCGGGAAATCAAAAACCTGCACCGCCACATGGGTAACATCCGCAATCACTTGCGGCCAATACCGGCTGGTTCCGGCGCCGCCGGTCATGACGATGCTGTCCAGCCCCTCGGTATAATCATACAGTTCCAGGACAAATAACGTTTTGGCCGCGGACCATTCCATATACCTTTTGACAGCGGATGGCAAGGTATTTGCTGAACGCACCATCCCTCTGTCCATATCCACATCGATTACAGCGCAGGGAACGTCATGTTCAGTGAATGCACTTTCTATCTGATTCAGATCCTGATAGCCGGCCTTGAAATGATGCAGGAGAGTCTCGAATCCCTTACCAATGGCTCCAAACGATACTATATTGCCAAACCAGTGATTCCGAATATCCCGGCCGGGATGGCTGAGAAAATATTTTTCGTCAAAAACCGGCTCTGTGGTTCTGCTGTTGATGACCCAGGCGGTACCGGTTGCCAACATGAGATTCGTATTGGGATGGAGATTGGCTGCTTCCATCGCCGCGTACTGGTCGTGCGAACTGGCGGCGAAGCTGAGAGTACCCCATTCGGTTCGAATGTCTTCTAATACCATCGTAAGTTCCGTTTCTATCTCCGGCAGCATGGCATCCCTACTCCCAATCCAGTTGAGAATATTTTGATCCCATTGACCATTTTGGAAGTCACAAAGCCCGGTGATCTGGGCATTGGTAATATCGGTTATGAATTTTCCGGAAAGACGAGCATGAATCATTTCCGGCAAGGTCGCTATATGGGCGGCATCCATCATTTGACCATTGGAGAATAATTCTTTCATTTTACAGGACATCAACCAGTTGGAAGGCGGCCAGCCGGTAAGTCGATAATAGGTTTCCTTGCCAAAGGTTTCCATCAAACTTTTCACGGCTGGGATTTCCGAATTTTCCGTCCAACTGTATAAACGGCTTACCGGCTTAAAGTTTTCATCCAGCAGCGCAAAACTGCCACCCTGAGCGGTGATACTGCAAACTACTTTGGCATCCGATAAACCATGGCTAGAGCCAAAACTTCCCATCACTTTACCAAATAATCCATAAAAATCCGGTTTCCGGGCCGGGCAGGTTGCCATGGAAACCGAATCAAGCAAATGACCGGCTGAGTCCACCAAAACCGCCTTGGTATTGGTAGTGCCAAAGTCTATGCCGCAAAAAAACACTCTTGCCATACGATATCAACTCGAGTTCAGATTTTTATATGAAATAATATTTCACACTTGAACACATTTTAACATATGTTATAATGCACTGCAAATGAAAACAGTAAAATTTGGAATCATCGGATGCGGGCTGATGGGCCGGGAGTTTGCTTCGGCCGCGGCCCGCTGGTGTCATTTACCGGACATGGATATGCGGCCGGAAATTGCTGCTGTTTGTGATACGAATGCAAAACTGCTTGCCTGGTACAGCGATCATTTCCCTTCTATCCAGCAGGTTACGAATGATTACCGGCAGCTTCTGGCAAACCAGGAGGTGGAAGCGGTTTATATAGCCGTTCCGCATAATTTTCATGCCGAGTTCTATTGTGCCGCCATCGAGGCGGGAAAACATCTGCTGGGTGAGAAGCCTTTTGGAATTGATAAGCAAGCCAATGACACCATAACCGAATGCATTAAAAAACATCCGAAGGTATTTGTCCGCTGTTCCTCGGAATCGCCATTTTTCCCGGGAATGCAGAAGATCGGGGCGATGATCGAAAAGCAGGCTTTTGGGCAGATTATCGAAGTGCATTCCGGGTTCCTGCATTCCAGCGATCTGGACCCGCAGAAGCCGATCAACTGGAAACGAAAGATTGAATACAATGGTGAGTACGGGTGCATGGGGGATCTGGGTATGCATGCCTGTCATATGCCTTTTAAGGCCGGCTGGATCCCGCAAAACGTGTCCGCGCAACTGTGCAATATTGTGCCGACCCGTCCCGATGGCAAGGGAGGAATCGCCGAATGTAGGACGTGGGACAATGCCACACTGTTATGCCGAACCCTGGATACCGCCACGGGACAAACGTTTCCCATGACCCTAAAGACGCACCGGATTGCCCCCGGCCATAAGAATACCTGGTATCTGGAGGTGTATGGCACGCAGTCTTCCGCCCGCTGGTCAAGCAAGCAGGCCAATACGCTGGAGATTTTGGAATACCAGCAAGGCCGTGAGCAAGCCTGGCAGGTGATGGATATGGGCCATGAGATGGCGTATCCATCCATTACCGGCGGGATCTTTGAGGTCGGTTTTTCCGATGTGATCCTGCAGATGTGGGCGGCGTTTCTCTACGAAATGGTGCACGGTGAACCCATCCGTACCTTTGCCGGCTGTGTTACCCCGGAGGAAGCCGCTCTCAGCCATAGGCTTTTTACCGCTGCCCTGGAATCTCAGAAAAACTCTTCCGTTGTCAAAGTATTATAATCTTACATGTAAATACGATACCGTATGATTTAGGTAAAGGAGCAATCCCAATGGACCATCCTATCCAGCAACAAAAACGGTCTAACGATTTGTACCATTCTTTTTATCGAAAGGTTGTTCTATACATTCTTATCTGCGCAGCAGCGATACTCACGGTACCCCTGAACGCGGCCATTGGGGAAAACGAAAACGGCGAGGATCGCACCGCTCTGATTGACCACCTGCGGAATTTTAACGGCACTATACGGCCTACGAAAATTGTAAGCTGGAATGCCTACAGCCGCCAGTTCATCGACGCCCCGACCTTCAAACTGCTGCCCATGCCCAAGGTATCGAAATATACGGCGGAAATAAAACAGGGCGAACGAAGCTGGAAGGTGGAATCCGATACAAATTTTATCAGCCTGGAAACCATCTGGCCGCAGATGGAAAATAAGATTTTTACCCTGAACTTCCAGTGGCTGGATCAGGCCGGTACTTCTCTGGCCGCGGAAAACACCATCCGGGTCAAGGCCCCCGACTGGCAGGGGCTGAAGGAGCCGGATGCCGATTGGCGCGGGGCCGCCGACCGGAACATGGAATTCTTCATTCATACGGCCTGGCAGGGTAAGGCGCCCTATCGCGAGCCGAATGTGCCGGTGTGGATCTGGTCCTGCGCTTCCCCCACCGTGACCCAAGGCAATTTCTTCGGTGATTTCCCCGACGGCTACCCGATGGGCTATCCCGGTATTACTTTGAGCTATTATATCTGGGCCTTGCTGGCCTATGCGGATCGCGGCGGACCTCAGAAGGAAGAGGCGTTGCGCCTGGCCCGGATCTGCGGGGATTGGGGATTGAAGAACCGCCAGCCAGATCGCGGGATGCTGCCCCTCTTTCCCTACTCCACCATCACCATGGGACAATTCACCGGCGGTAATGAAGGAGCCAACGTTAATCTTCTGCGGGCTTCCGTGCTGGCAATGGGTTACGTGGATCTTTACCGCGTGACCGGGTATCAGCCGTACCTGGACTATGCGGTCCACATCGCCAAAACCACGGCGAAATTCCAGCAGGAAGACGGCAGTTTCCCTTACCGGATCCATCCGGAAACCGGCGCCGTTATTGAATACTATACTCCCGCCGCCGCGGAATTCGCCAGCTTGATCTATACCCTCGAACCGTATTCCTTCGATCCCGACCTGGCGATGGCCGCCCAGCGTGCCATCCACTGGACGATCGCCCAGGTTTGCACGTCTAACCACTGGAAAGGGGTCTATGAGGATGTTTTTCCCTGGCCGACGTTCTCGAATCTAACCGGCAATGATACCCAAATCTTTATTCGACTTCTCTGCCGGCTGAAAGATCAGGATCCTGCTTTTGTGCCCCTGGCCCGGCGGCTCAATCGCTTCCTGGAGGACCAGTTCGTTCTGTTTAGCCCGGAAAGCGAAGCCTTCGTTCATCCGGTTAAAGGGATCGTACATATGAAAGGGCCGCTGGTTTTTGAACAGTATGTCTGCTGGTACCCTATGGATGGCCACACCGGCTATTGGGTCGGGACCCTTATCGAACTGCACAAAGCCACGGGGGATCCGGTGTATCTGGAGAAGGCCAAGGCGGCCGCCAATGCCCTTTGTGCCCTCCAGTTTGACGACGGCCAGTTTTCCACGCTGGGTATGCGCTACTATAAGGACGGGGTGCTCGTTTCGGACCCGGAGACCGGCTTCAACTGGTATAATGGCAGTGTGGCCGCTTCCACCAGCCTGTATGCTTTGGATGCGTATATAAAATCACTGCCGAAGAAGGAATAGGGATTCACGAATCAGGATTCAATTTATTTAAGGAGCATGTTCAAATGACTACAAACCAAAAAACGGATCTTTCGCGCCGAAATTTCATGAAAACCACCGCCGCTTCGGTTGCGGTCCTGTCGCTGAATTCCGTTCTGGCGGTCGATACCGCTCCGAAAAAAATACGCATCGGAGTGGTAGGCGGCGGCTTTGGCTCGGCTTTCCTCTGGCATCTCCACCCGGACTGCGAAGTCTATGCCGTCAGCGATTTAATTGAATCCCGCAAAAAAGCCCTGATGGAAATCATGGGTTGTTCCCGATCATACCCTTCGCTGGAAGAGCTGGTCAAAGACCCGAATATCGACGCGGTTGCCATTTTTACCGATGGTCCTTTGCACGTCCAGCATACGGTGGAAGCCTTGAAACACGGCAAACATGTCATCAGTGCGGTGCCGGCAGCCTGGGCTACTTTGGAGCAGGCGGAACAGTTGGCCGATATCGTGAAGACCTCCGGCCTGACGTACATGATGGCCGAAACCGGCTATTATCATATGGAAATGATCTCGGTCCGCAAAATGTTTGAAAAAGGGGAATTCGGACATATCTATTATACCGAAGCGGAATACCAGCACGATGGTCTGGAAGCCCTGTACTGGCGCGACGGGAAGAAAACCTGGCGGTACGGCATAGCGCCGATGTTTTATCCTACCCACAGTACGGTCTTTGTGACGGGTTTAACCGGCGAAACGCTCACCGAAGTGGTTTGCCACGGATGGGGTAACGACGCTCCCTGCCTCAAAGATAATGACTACGCAAATCCTTTCTGGTCCCAAACCGCCCTGTTTAAAACGGATCGAGGAAACTCTTGTCGTGTCTTTATCTCCTGGAAAGGCGCGCATCGCGGCACGGAACGAGCCACGTGGATCGGGGATAAAATGAGCTTTTATTGCAGCCATCCCAATGGAATGGGACCTTTGATTCTTCGCAGCGGGGAACAAACCGAAACGGACGAAGCCGGCTTTGTCCGGAACAAACCCAATTACGAAAATTATAAACAGGAGGATTGGAGCCGCGAACTGCCCGAACCGCTGGGAACTCATCCGGGATACGGCGGGTGTCCCCAATCGTTTTTGATTCATGAATTTATCTCAGCGCTGACCCAGAACCGCAAGCCCGCCATTGATATCCGGCAGGCCCTGGCCTATACCGTTCCCGGCATCATTGCCCACCAGTCCGCTTTACAGGGCGGTACGCTGCTCAAGATCCCGGTATTGGCATAAGAGAAACGAGCGTAAATCTATAAAGTACATAAGGAATCGTAAATAGAACAATCTTCATTACAGGAGCAAAAGCTATGAACCATCCGATTCGAACGGTACCAACCAGAAGCCTACTCAGCCGTTCTTTTTGTCAAGCAATGATTCTGATCTGGGCTTCGTTACTGCTGATGACAGCTCTGGATGCAGCGGCGGCGGAAGAAGATCGCACCGCCCTGATTGACCACCTGCGGAATTTTAACGGCAATATACGGCCTACCAAAATTGTTAGCTGGAACGCCTACAGCCGCCAGTTTATCGACGCCCCCACTTTCAAACTGCTGCCCATGCCCAAGGTATCGAAATATACCGCCGAAGTAAAACAGGGCCAGCAAAGCTGGAAGGTGGAATCCGATACGCCTTTCCTCAGTCTGGAAACCATCTGGCCGCAGATGGCAAACAAGATTTTTACTCTTGATTTCCAATGGCTGGACCAGGCCGGTACTGCGCTTGCCGCCGAAAACACCATCCGGGTCAAGGCCCCCGACTGGCAGGGCTTGCAGGAACCGGATGCCGACTGGCGAGGAGCCGCCGACCGGAACATGGAATACTTCATTCATACCGCCTGGCAGGGCAAGACGCCCTATCGCGAGCCGAATGTGCCGGTGTGGATCTGGTCCTGTGCTTCCCCGACTGTAACGCAGGGCAATTTGTTCGGCGATTTTCCCGAAGGCTACGGCATGAGTTATCCGGCCATTACCCAGGGGCAATATATCTGGAGCCTGCTGGCTTATGCGGATCGCGGCGGACCTCAGAAGGAGGAGTCACTGCGTCTGGCCCGGATCACCGCCGACTGGGGATTAAAAAACCGCCAGCCGGAAAGCGGCAAGCTGCCTCTCTTTCCCTATTCCACCATTACCATGGGGCAATTCGGCGGCGGCAACGAAGGGGCCAATGTGACTCTCCTGCGGCCCTGCTGGCTGGCCACCAGCTATGTGGACCTTTACCGGGCAATCCAGCATCAGCCGTACCTGGATTATGCCATCCATATCGCCAAAACCACCGCCAAATTCCAGCAGGAAGACGGCAGTTTCCCTTACCGCCTGAATCCCCAAACCGGCGTCATCAGCGAATATTACACTCCCGCCGCGGCGGAATTTATCAACCTGGTCTATGCCCTGGAACCATATTACTTTGATCCCGATCTGGCGATGGCCGCCCAGCGGGCCATTAACTGGACCATCGCCCAGGTTTGCACGTCTAAACACTGGAAAGGGGTCTATGAGGATGTCTTTCCCTGGCCGACGTTCTCGAATCTATCGGGTCTGCAAGCCCAAAACTTTATTCGGACTCTCTGTCATCTGAAAGACCAGGACCCCGCTTTTGTGCCCCTAGCCTGTCGGCTTAACCGCTTCCTGGAGGACCAGTTCGTGATATTTAATGCGGAAAGCGAAGCCTTCGTTCATCCGGTGAAAGGGATCGTACACGTGAAAGGCCCGCTGGTTTTTGAACAGTTTGTCTGCTGGTACCCCATGGAAGGCCACACCGGCTACTGGATCGGAACCCTCATCGAACTCCACAAGGCTACCGGCGAGAAGGTGTATCTGGACAAGGCCCGCGCCGCCGCCAACACCGTTTGCGCCCAGCAGTTTGAGGACGGCCAGTTCTCCACCACCGGGATGAACTACTACCAGGACGGCAAGCTCGTCCATGATAAGGAGACCGGCTTCAACTGGTACAATTGTAATTGTATGGCCTCCACCGGTTTGTATGCGCTGGATGCGTACCTGAGGTCACTGCCCCGGAAGGAATAGGGATTCCCGTCCGCATCTGGGGTACGAAAAAAACGCTTTCAGTGAAGACGTTTTCTCAAAATTAACGTATCTACCTGTTATAAAAGCAGATATGAACTCCAGCACGCGTCTTTTCTGAGTGAGTCGCCCTGTATGGTCTTCCCAATTCCCTGCACCCCCCGTATAATCCGCGTTAATGAATCCCCCAAAAAATATGACTGACCGATACAAACTAGAATTGCAGCAGTTGCGGGAGGAGGGGCTGTACCGCCAGATGCGGGTGCTGGCCTCGGGGGCGGATAGCCGGGTACAAATTGACGGGCGGCCGATGCGGGATTTCTGTTCGAATAATTATCTAGGGCTGGCGAATCATCCGGAAGTCATCGCGGCGGTGAAGAAGGGGCTGGATGCGTGGGGTTTTGGCAGCGGCGGCTCGCGTTTGGTCTGCGGTAATATGGCCCCCCACCAGCGGCTGGAGGGGCGGCTGGCGGCCTGGCTGGGCAAAGAAGCCTGCCTGATCTTTCCCAGCGGTTATGCCGCCAATCATGCGATTCTGACTACGCTGCCGGGCAAGAATGATCTGGTGGTGATTGACAAGCTGGTCCATGCCTCGATTATTGACGGGGCGCAGGCGGGGCCGGCGACGGTGCGGACCTGGCCGCATCGCCAGACGGAGAAACTGCGTAAGCTGCTGGACCGGGGCGGCTACGAACAGGCTTTTATTGTCACGGATTCGCTGTTTAGCATGGATGGGGACTTTGCCCCGCTGGCAGAACTGGCCGAGATCAAAAAGAAGTATAACGCGATGCTGGTGGTGGATGAGGCTCATGCCTTCGGCTGTATTGGGCCGGAGGGGGCGGGGTATGCGGCGGAGAAGGAACTGAGCGATGCGGTGGATATTATGATCGCAACGTTTTCCAAGGCGCTGGGCGGAGCGGGAGGATTTGTCGCTTCCAGCCGGACGATGGTGGATTATCTGATAAACAAAGCACGAGGATTTATTTTTACGACGGGGATTCCGGCGGTGAATTGCCTGGCGGCGGAGGCGGCCCTGGACCTTATCCAGCGCGAGCCGCAGCGGCGCCAGCGGCTGATCGACCAGGGCCGGTATCTGCGGGAGAGATGCCGGGAAAGGGGCTGGGATACCGGCGGCTCGGAAAGTTATATCGTTCCGGTTATTCTAGGCTCCGCCGAACGAGCGGTAGAGGTTAGCCGCCGCCTATTCGAACGAGGCTTCTTCGTCCCCGCCATCCGCCCCCCCACCGTTCCCCCGGCCGGCTCCCGCCTGCGGATTTCCCTAATGAGCGAACATACCCATAAAGATATAGACGAATTATGTGATACCTTACAAAATATAGGGATTTAAAATAAAAAGAGAAGCCGGCTGAATCCGTTCCATTCCCTATTTTCTCCACTTCCTCACCCATGCCAGCGCACCGAATCCCTGCAGGCACAGGATTACGGAAAATCCAGAAAGAGAATCACTCAACGACAGACCCGAAACCCGTGGCCGTTGCCGGCATCGTAGGGGTTGTAGTAGTCCCGGCTCACGATTTTACAGGTGTTGCTGTCATTGAACCAGCCGCCGCCGCGGAGAATGCGTAAGTCAGATTCCGGATCCCACAAGCTGCTGGTCCACTCCCAGACATTGCCTGCCATGTCACACATCCCGTAACCATACGTTCCGAAAACACCCACAACCGTAGTGCCATCGGGATGGATGGAACCGAGATAGTTTGCCATATTGTTATTGATGGTGGTACCGCAACCATAGATAAAGCTGCCGTTGTAGTCCGCCACCGCCTGCCATTCCCACTCCGTAGGCAAACGCCAGCCGTAATAACTGGCAAATGCCGTCGCTCCATACCAACTGACGAAGGTTACCGGATGATCCTCAAAGCCGCTGTCAACCTTGAACTTACTTCCAATGAAATGGATCCTGGCTGCCCCGCCATTGCTGGCTCCATCATCCGTATAACCTTCCCCATCGAGGTTATAATACGCCTGATTCACAAAATCCACTCCACTATTAGAACCGCTGGCACCACTGACAAAATTATCATCTCGAATGATTATATCGCCAGAAGCCTTGGCCGCATTGAGGAACTGGCAATACTGAGCATTGGTCGTTTCGTGCCTGCTCATCTGGCCGGAAAAGCCCTCATGGCCCGAAACTCCCGGATCGTTGATATCAACCCAAACTATCCCCTGCGGCTCCGGTAAGCCTTCCGTCAGCCATTGAGCGGCCAATATGGCAAAATCTTCCAGGTCAACCCGGCAATCCCCCGTCAAATCGGCTGAGGGGCATGCTGAAAAAGAGGGAAGAGTAAGAGATAAAACCAGCACCATTCCTACAACATGTTTTTGAATTATACGGTACATTTCCTTGGTCTCCTTTTCCCGCTTTACAGAAAGAAACCGCTCTCTCTGTTCCGCGGGTTCACTGTTTTCGATAACATCACTTGTTGCTAAAAGCCCTGATTGGTAGTACCATTATAACTCAAATCCCGCTACTTTGTCAATACAGAATTATGGGACTTTCGTACTATTTGGCCCCGCCACTCATTTACCCTGATTTTCCGGGTAATAACCGCGTTTTGGCAGTGATATTTCCCTGGACCCCGAAAGTTACAAAAAGCTAAAACTCCCGGGGTCCTGGGATAATCACTTACTTTTCTCTTCCTTTAGGGGCATTCGGTCAGCCACCATTTTGCGAAAATGGCAAAATCTCCTAAATCAACAATTCCGTCGCAGTTCAAATCTGGGCACGTGGTGCACGGACACGGTTTGGGAGTGAAGTAATAATCTTCGGTTTCCCCAATTCGATAGCCAAACCAGGGGCCGGCGCCACCAAAACCGGGCGGAGTTACTCCTGCCGGACCAAACGGCCAGGGTCTTTCCGCCAGTGTGATTCGCAACCACAAAGGAGGTACCTTGTTGTCGGCAGATATAACCGGATGCCACGGCACCAACGGCGGGGTGGTTATCGTATTCATGCCGGGACTCAGCCCCGCCAGAACCTGATCCTGAACCGCCCATTCCGGAGCCGACACGCCCGTTTGACAAGTCAAATTATCATCAAAGTCACCGTCGCGATTCCAATCCACCCAGACATTGACAAATAATTTCACATTGGCGTTGGTCGTCTTGTTGACCTGATATTTGAAAGTCACCGGCCGGCAATGAGGCAGCTTCAGGGGCATATGGAGGATGCCGTCATCGGCCCGGTCCCGATCGGCGGTATTGACGGGCGGGATCAGGTTGGTCGTGGGATCCTGATCCGGCAGGAGGTCCGCTTCCCATTCCCAGGTAACCGCATGGCCCAGATGAGCCACATAGCACGGGAACCAGTGGAACGGCCCATGAGGAGGAGAACCGATCCGGTAAACGGTGGGATAATTGGCCATGACACCCCAGGGATATGCCGTCATGCGAGCACCGAAGCTGTTGCTGCTGTCGGGAGCATCTCCCAATTCACCAAAACGATAGTGATGGGCACCATGGATATGGAATATCCAGTGGTAGGTCCGGATGCCATATTGATCCTCCATACTTATCAAGTTTCGAGCCAGCAGCAAACCACCGGGAGGAATCACAATCGGTGCTATGGGATGGAAACCGGGCTGCGGCTGAGAGGGATCAAAATTCAAGGTCACGACGACTTCTCCACCCGGAGGCAGCATGACCGGATTCTGAGTATCCACTTCCGCTCCATTCGGCTGGATGACCGGCAACCAGGGCAGTTCTTCCTGGCGCCCGCCATCACGAAGTTCCTGAAAAGGTTCAGGCCCCAGCCATTCGTTCATCTGGTCTTCACTTTCCAGCACGGCCAACTGCATGGCTATTATTTCCGTTTCCAATCCAGAGGCATTCTGGGTCCTAATCGCCTGGGGCATGCTATCCTGGGGTGGCAAGGGATCCGCTGGTTCAGGTCCAGGCGTTGGGGGGACCACGATCTGATCCTGTACGTCGAAGCCTAAAATGGGGACTTCGCCTAACTTTTGGCCGTTTAAGGTCCACCAGCCTTTCATGTCAACGACAATATTGTGGCAGGCCACCCGGAAGAACAATCCCAGATGGATGGTATTGCAATATGGAACCTCTCTGCCCCACCAACGGGCCTTGACAAGATACCAGTTTTGCCCCGGTGCGGTCGGATCGGGTTCAATCGTGTATTCGAACTGGGGGAAACCGCCGTCAATATGAGTAACCAGAACCGGCGGTACAGCCCAGTTCAGCTCATCCGGACCCGATTCGATTCTCCCTTCCATATGGAAATCGTTGGCAAGATTCGCCACGCCCTGATGGATGTCCGGATTCAGCCCGACGATCAGGAAGGGATGACGGTTGGGACTGACCATCAGGTTCCGCCAATAGTTCCAGGGCATGGGATCGACCTGACCGGGGGGCGGGATGGGGGCAGAACCGCCAACCCATCGAGCATTTTCATCGAAAATGATACATTGAGACTGGGTAATGTCGAACAAAGGATGCGTGGTAAAACCATTGGCCAGTGGAGTGGCTGCCCCTATCCCGGGGATCGAGGTGTCAATGGTTATTTGGGTAGGCACATTCCAGGGAATGGGTGCAGCGGCTGGCCCCACCAGCCAGTACCAGGCCCTGATCCGACCATTCACATCACGGATCCCCAGTGACACGGCGTTGATCTGGTTGCCATTCAGGTCAAATCGGGGCGCTTTTACCGTGATGGTAATCGTACTGTTGGAAAGGTCGGGATCGAGCCCGTAGTCATACAGAAAAGCACTGGACAACGATTGGACCAGACCGGGGGAATCCACCGGGGCTGCCCACATCATAACCAGACCCGGGCCTTCCAGGCTGGTATCATTGCCTTCCATCACATAGAGCCGGGGCGGCATAAAAATATTTTCCGGATAGGGCTCCGAACCTGTGGTATTCCTCCATTGCTCCATGTATCCCTCCCACTGCGATTCTGTCATGGCCTGGATCCTGCCTTCATCGAGTGCCATTTGCCAGTTTTCGGCGGATTCCAATTGAAAGTAAGCAGCCGCCCACACATTACCGGCCATCCAAGAACATAAGACCAGCCACGCGAATACTATACTTGTGCATAATTTATTCTTTTGCATTTACGAACCTCCATCGTTTATTTTGGTACCCTTGACTGAATTTGGGTACGGTTCTTTTCCACTCCAGTCAAATACGATAGAATTTGTTCCATAAGCATACCTCCAATAAAGACGCCAGCGTCAAAAGCTCTTCGACCCCTTGTTATTGGGGAGCCAGAGCTGTTTTTGGATGACGAAATCGACTTTTGGCGGTTCCGTCAATAAAAAGAGTTTTTGAGATAGTATTTCTCTCTGCGACTAGCCCTCAAACGATTAAATCCTGGAGTTGACGATCTTTACTGGTGAATATAAAAATGTCTCTAAACCAAATATACCTCAAAAATTAGAAATGTCAAAAGCATCTCTCTTTCCCCAGGGGTTTCCGTAAAGCAGCTTATTCTGGACGGTCGAAAACTTGATAGAGGAAATAACGATAAGATATTTTGTTACAATATTTTATATTCCATCTGAGTCGGCTATTACCATTGGATGAACTCCTATTTTTTGACGCCAGCGTCAAAAGCTCTTCGACCCCTTGTTATTGGGGAGCCAGAGCTGTTTTTGGATGACGAAATCGACTTTTGGCGGTTCCGTCATTTTTTAGGGTATTCGTACATGTAAGCCCGGTTTTTGCCCCGACCTGGCTGCAAAGTACAAAAACCCCCATGCAAGAAGGGTTCTACAAGATTCTGTGCGGTGATTCATTCTGTACCGCCGATTAATTCCATGCCTTTTCTTTTGACCGCTTCCGTCAGCCGCGGCCAGGCGGAAATAACCGCTTGAAGTTTATGCTCGAAAGTGACGATTCCGGCTGGTCCGCGGAAAACCGGCAAAATCCTTGAAATCCTATTCCAACGGGCTAGAATGATGTTGTTGTTTTTTCATATGGAGAATAAATGAAAATTAGTATCAAAAAAAACCTGATTTCCGGTATCCTGATTGCCATCCCGTTTTTGGTCAGTCTGTGGATTTTGCTATGGCTCCTGCATATCATGGCCAATGTTTTGCGGCCGGCGGTAACTCAAATACTTCCCTGGCTGGTCGGGCTGGTTTCCAAAGAACCGATTAGTATGGAAGACCTGGGAACCCCTATCACTGTGCTTTCGATTCTATTGCTTATTGTCCTGCTGTATTTTGTCGGCACCATCGGGCGGTTTGTTATGGGCCGGCGGCTGATTGCCTATGGGGAGCATTTTTTCATGAATATCCCGATTGTCCGCACGGTTTTCAGCTCGACCAAACAGGTCATGAAAACCATGTCGCTGCCCGACCGGACCATGTTTAAATCGGTGGTTTTAGTGGAATTTCCCAGCCCCGGCCTCAAGGCCCTGGGCTTTTTTACCGGCCTTATAAAGGATCCGGAGGGGAAAGTATACTGCAAAGTGTTTATCCCGACCACCCCCAACCCTACCACCGGTTTCTTCGAGATGGTGCCGTCGGGGAAACTGGTAGAAACCAATATCAGCATCGAGGACGGATTTAAAATGGTTATTTCCGGCGGGATCGTTTCCCCGGAGGCTTTCGATTACGCCGCTCCCCCACAAAATCCGGCTTCTTTGCCAACTAAAAACTCTCTTGAATTATCCGGGAAAAATGCAGAATAGCCCTTGTTGGGTTCGATAGAAAGGATAGAAGAGTTGCATGAAAAGGTAAATAATAACTGAAGTTTTGCAAAACTTCAGTAATAACAGAAAGAGGACATGGACGCAGGATTGGCAAGTAATTTTTTCGATTTCATTCTTCATCTTGACCAGCATCTTCCCTATGTGATAGAGAGTTTCGGAGGCTGGTGCTATGCGATTTTTTTTGCCGTGATTTTTGCCGAGACCGGGCTGGTAGTGACGCCGTTTTTGCCGGGGGATTCCCTGCTCTTTGTGATCGGGACGCTGGCGGCGGGAGGATCGCTTAAGATCGGGTGGCTTTTTGTGGTCTTATCGGCGGCGGCCATCCTGGGCGACAGTGCCAACTACGCGATCGGAAAATATTTCGGGGCACTGATCTTGAAGCATGAAGGCGGGTGGCTGATCAAGAAGGAACATATCGAGCGGACCCACCGGTTTTATGAAAAGTATGGAGCCAAGACGATTGTGCTGGCCCGGTTTGTGCCGGTCATCCGGACTTTCGCGCCCTTCGTGGCCGGGGTGGGGAAGATGAGTTATTGGAAGTTTTTCGTTTACAACGTGACCGGGGGGATCCTGTGGATCACGGTGTTTATTTTCGGCGGGTACTTTTTCGGGAATATACCGGTCGTGCAAAGGAATTTCACGCTGGTGATTTTCGCCATTATCATCATTTCCATCCTGCCGGGGGTAATTACCTTTTGGCATGAGCGGCGGAAAAAAAGACAGGCTGGGGCGGAAAAGAGGTAAAACCCCGCGGCTTGCGGTTCCCGGAACATACGCCGCAAAGATTTTGAGCTATAGGCCGGCAAAACATCAAATTATTAGCTACAGCAACAGGACAGCCCAAAGATACATGGACATGAACAACCACAAAACCATACACAAGGTCGTGCTAATAAAAGTCACAGGAACGACCCATGTTTTATAAAAGAAGGCAATAACATGAAACCATGGTGGCAATTGGAAGTTAAGGAAACCGTTGATGCTCTTTCCAGCGATTTAACCAACGGTCTATCCGCCGGCGAAGCGGCAGAACGATTTAAAAAGTACGGTCCCAATGAACTCCTGGTTGTTCATCGTATTTCACCCTGGACGCTGCTGCTGTCGCAGTTTAAAAATGCGCTAATCATCATCCTGCTGGTGGCAACCGTCTTGTCGGCTTTCCTGGGACATGGTCTGGAAGCCATAGCGATTATCATTATTGTCGTGTTCGCGGTATTGCTGGGTTTTGTGCAGGAATACCGGGCGGAGCGCGCCATCGAGGCCTTGCAGAAAATGGCAGCGCCGCTGGCCAGCGTGATCCGCGATGGACGGGAGGCCGATATTCCGGCGCGGGAGCTGGTGCCTGGCGATGTTATTCTTTTGCGGGCCGGGGACAAAATTCCCGCGGACAGCCGCTTGTTCGAGGCGGTCAATTTGCAGATCGAAGAGGCGGCCCTGACCGGTGAGTCGGTTCCGGTAGAAAAACACATCCATGCTATCGACCATCCGGACCTGGCCCTGGGCGACCGCAAAAATATCGCCCATATGGGGACCGCCGTGACGTATGGCCGGGGCCGGGCGATTGTGGCGGCAACCGGCATGGATACCGAGTTCGGTAAAATTGCCCAAATGCTGCAGAAGGTGGAAACCGGCAGAACTCCTTTGCAGGAAAACCTTGATAAGCTCGGCCGTATCCTGGTGTGGGTGTCACTGGTGGTGGTGGCCATCATTGTGGCTGTGGGCTTGCTACGCGGCCAGCACTTTATTGAAATGATTATATTCGGTATTTCTCTGGCGGTGGCGGTCGTCCCGGAAGCCTTGCCCGCCGTGGTTACCATTTCGCTGGCAATCGGGGTACAACGGATGGTACGCCGCCATGCGCTGATGCGCCGCCTGCCGGCGGTCGAAACTCTCGGCAGCGTCTCGGTCATCTGTTCGGATAAAACCGGAACGCTGACGAAGGATGAGATGACGGTGCGTAAAATCTATGCCGGCGGCCGGGTGTTTGATGTTTCCGGGGCGGGATATGAGCCGCAGGGTCAGTTTTCACTACAAGGTACTCCCTGTGAAAGTAACCCCATCCTTAAACAGCTATTGGAATCCGCTACCCTGGTATCGGATGCCCACATCGTCCGCGAAGCCGATCATCGGGATATCAAGGGCGACCCGACCGAGGGAGCCTTAGTGGTGGCCGCCGCCAAAGCCGGAGTCGATAAGGACGAACTGGACGGCCGGTTCCCGCGCGTCCATGAAATCCCTTTTACCTCGGAAACCAAGCGGATGACCACCCTGCACCGTACGGGGCAAAGAGTCATCGCCTGCAGCAAAGGGGCGCCGGAAATCATCCTCGATTCCTGTACGCGGCAGTTGACGGATGACGGGGAAACGGTGCTCGACGCGGCAGGCAGGAAGGAAATTCGCGAAGTCGGCCACCGGATGGCCAGTGAAGCTTTGCGGGTCCTGGCGGTTGCGTACAAGCCGGATGCCGCCCCGAAAACAGCGGAAGAAGAAATGACCTTTCTCGGTCTGGTGGGGATGATCGATCCCCCTCGTCCCGAAGCCAAAACAGCCGTGCAAACCTGCGATACCGCCGGGATCAAAGTAGTCATGATTACCGGCGACCATCCGATAACCGCCCACGCCATCGCCCGGGAATTGAATATCAGCCGGGCAGGCCGGGTAGTTACGGGAAGCGAATTGGAGGCCATGTCGGAAGCAGACCTGGAGCGTGAGGTACACGATATTGAGGTTTACGCCCGAGTATCTCCAGCGCATAAGCTGCAGGTCATTACCGCCCTGCAAAAAAAGGGCCACATTGTCGCGATGACGGGAGACGGAGTCAATGATGCGCCAGCCCTTAAAAAAGCCGATATCGGTATCGCCATGGGAATTACCGGCACGGATGTCAGCAAAGAAGCCGCCGCGATGACCCTGACCGATGATAACTTTGCCTCGATTGTGGCGGCAGTGGAAGAAGGCAGGGGGATTTTCAGCAATATTAAGAAATACCTGATGTATCTGCTTTCCTCCAACCTGGGTGAAATCGGTTTGATCGGTACCGCCACACTCGCCGGGATCCCGCTGCCTTTAACGGCGATACAAATTCTCTTTGTAAATCTCTTTACCGATGGTTTGCCCGCCCTGGCTCTGGCTTTTGATCCGGCGGAAACAGACCTCATGCAGCGTAAGCCGCGTAATCCACGCACCGGTATTTTTACCCGCCCCATCGTTGCCCTTATCATGGCGGGCGGACTCTGGTCAACGGTGGTCAATCTGGGCCTGTATCTTTGGGCGACCAAATCCGGCCGCAGTCATGAAGAAGCCATGACGATGACCTTCATGTCGCTGGTGCTCATTCAATTTTTCAAGGCGTACAATTTTCGTTCTGATCGCCATTCCGTTCTTCAAAAACCGTTTGCCAATCAATGGCTGAATCTATCTATCCTGGGGGAATTATTGCTGCTGGTAGTGATTGTCTATGTGCCTTTCCTGCATAAGCCTTTTGGTACTTATAGTCTGCCTGTGGTGGACTGGATCATTATCATTATAGCGGCTTTTTCCGTTTCGCCGGTCCTGGAACTGGTGAAATGGCTGGAGCGCCGCGGCTGGTTTAAACAAGGAAGTTAATCTTTATACGCTGTGCGCTTCAAATTAAATTTTTGGTAATATAGGATTTCTCATTTTTGTTGGAAGCTATTGTTTGACTTCAGGGGGTGTTTCCATTATGATGCTTGCTCCGAATGGTTCGGCCAGTGGAACCGCAAGCAACTGGCGTCTCTAGGTGATTATGTAATATGTAGTTAGGGAGACTGGATGGAAAGCGGACCTGTTCTTACGATGATCTTTGGCGTATTAGGGGGGCTTGGAATATTTTTGCTGGGCATGAAACACCTATGTCAGGTAAACAGGAAATGGAAAACTCCCCTTGCCTTTCCTAAACAAAAAGAATATAAATAGGCCGCAGGTAAAGTTGTTTGTTGGAAGTAAGCGATGGTCTTTATATTCTGCTTTATGGGAATCATAGCTGGGAGAGTATAGATGCCGCTATTAACGTTTCTGACTGTCTTAGCGGGGTTGGCTGTGGGCTGGTCCATCGGCGCCAACGACGCCGCGAATTCCCTGGGGACGGCTGTAGGCGCGCAGGTCAGGTCTTTAAAACAGGCAATTATTTTAATTAGTGTTTTTGGTTTTTTGGGCGCCTTTTTGCAGGGCTCTTACGTCATCGAGACCATTGGCAATGACATTGTGCCTATCAAGGAACTGGATAAAACTCTGGCTACCTATCTGGCGCTGATCGCCTCCTTCTCTGCTTGTGCCTGGGTAGTTCTGGCGACGTATTGGAAAATGCCCATCTCCACCAGTCATTCGATTGTGGGCGCCGTGGCGGGGGCCGGTTTGGCCATCGGAGCCCCGGTGAAATGGAAGATGCTTCTGGACATATTTGCCTGCTGGATTTTTACGCCGCTAGGCTCCGCCATCTTAGCCTATATTTTTTACCGGCTTTTCAGGTATTTGTTTGTCAGGATGATTCCTGATAAATATCTTAATAAAGTGGTGTCCATCCTGGTTACGGTGAGTGGTTGTTATGTAGCTTTTTCCTGGGGAGCCAACGATGTAGCCAATTCGGTGGGGGTTGTGGCCGGCGCAGGCATCCTTTCCCCCAAAGTAGGCGTGATTGTGGGAGGAATAGCGATTCTGGTGGGAATTATGACCTGGGGTTATAAAGTGATAGAAACCATCGGTTCCGGGATCACGACACTTGTACCCCTTATGGCATTTTCGGCACAGCTGGCCAGTGCGGTTAATGTACATATTTACACCGTTTGCGGGATACCCGTTTCTACCAGTCACTCCATCGTGGGGGCCGTGGTCGGGGTGGGATTGGTCAAAGGATTACATGTGATCAATCTGAAAATTATGAGAGAAATCGTGATATGCTGGTTAGTCACGCCCGGTATTTCCGGCCTAATCAGCTACTTAGGACTATTATTGATTATGTTTTTTGTAAAAGGGTAATATAAGAATAACTTAGAATCTCTAATAGGGAGATATCAGAAATGAGAAAAATAACAAACATTTTCAGTTGGCTGAGCAACGCCGAAGAGCAATCTATATTCCAGGATGCCCGAAAACACGTGGAAGAAACCTACAAAACCGTGGCTTACTTCTCGGAAGCGGTAAAGGCCTTTATTGCGAACGACTCGAAAGCGAAAACAGCCGCTATGGAGAGGATCCGAGAAAGCGAAACTCGGGCAGACCTGCTGCGGACAAAAATGGTGGACCAGCTTTCGGAAAGCGTGTTTCAGCCGCTAGCCAGGGAAGACCTGATGCATTTTGTCCTGACCCTGGATAGAATCACGGACTTGACCAAGGGCGCCGCCAAAATCCTCGATTTTATGGAAAACCATTTCCCGGATAATGTCCTGAAAAATATGTCATCGGCCTCGGACATTATCATTAGCGCGATTTCGAAACTGAAAGATGCCATTGAGGCGCTTACGAAGGATAACTTCCAAGAGGCGATTGCTCGCTATAAGGATGTGGACCGTCTCGAACACGATGCCGATGAACAGAAAAAAATACTGATCGGGGCGATTATCCACGCCAACCTAAACCCGGTGGGCCTGTTATTGTCTTATCAATTGGCGGAATATATGGAACGCATCACCGACAAGATAGAAGATACCGCCCATCTGGTCCGGCGGATCGCCATCCGGGAAAAATAATCAGCCGCTGCGGACCTGCCTCCTTGAGGACGCCTTGGTTTCCCCTCACGGTACGTCTTCCGCCATCCAATGATCAAGAGTACCAGTATTTTCCAATGGTATATAGGGTGAAAATCGTCTGGATGATCGGCATCGATCCCAATATAGTGGTTTCAGATATAACATCGCGGAAGTGCTGGCGGGAGAAAAATAACAAGCCGCCGGAAAATGCCGACGGCTTTCTTCACACGTATTTTACCGGTTGCGATCTTACAAACCGGAACAATAGCCGACCGGTTCGAGATTGCATTCCAGCCACTGGGCAGCCAGGATGGCCATATCCACCAGATTTATCCGGCAGTCTTTGTTAAAATCAGCCAACGGATATTCCGTACAGCGCGGCTCGCTCTGAAAATGTGTCAGGATCACCCGGGCCGGCTCATAAACCACTTCGAACTTGCCGCCTTCGAACAGGTATTCCGATCCGGCGTTGCTAAATTGCCCGTTGACTGACGCGGCCTCGATAATCACAAATTCATCCGTGTAAGCAGGCACATACTGATCCCAGAGATCCACATCCAGAAATCCGTCCAGGGTTGCCGCGCCGCTTACATTCAGACCGCCGTAGTTCCAATAGTTCCAACCGCCGAGGCTGCTGCCCACAATCGGAATCTTCAGCGTCGCCGCGGCATCCTGGGTATAATCGTAGCTGAGGTTCAGGACCTTCCAGTCGTCATAGCCGTCGCCCGAAGCCCCGGGGGCAACCACGCCGCCGTAATTATTCACCTGGGCGTAAATCCAGCCCCAGCCTTCCAGTGTCCCACCCTGCACATTAAGGGGACTGGCCAGGCCGAAGTCATAATCCATAATAATCCAGCCGATTTCCAGGCGAACCACTCCATCGGGCCAGATGATCATCGACTGCCCATCTGCCCTGGAACAGTTCAGAGTGCCGGCCACATTAATCAGGCCGGACCCGCCGGCGGCTTCCAGTGAACCGCCCACCGCTACCGAGCCCTGCAAATCCGCCGACGAGCTGGCGTCGATATTCAGCTCGCCCCGGCCGCCGCCCTTCTGGCCGATAACCGTATTTCCCTGGTTGTACATTGACGAGCTGGTCAGGTTGATAATCCCTTTACCGCCCCCACCGATAAACAAACCTACCGGGTCTCGCCAATTGTTTTCTATGGCCAGTTCCGTTGCCTGGTCCGTGCCGGCCAAGTTGATCGTCGCTTCTGAACCCCGGAACGTCGCCATTTTAAGCAGCCCCATCTGCACCCGACCGCCATTGCTGACGTTCGTGGTGGTTTTGCCATAGGCCGACATCTCGAAAGAGCCGCCCACCGACCACTGGCTATCCTGACCGTCTATAGTAAACAACGCCGATCCCTGCACCAAAATGCCGCTTTGCCCGTGCCCATGCATCAGATAGGCATTGTCGGTTACATTGACTACCGCGTCGCCGGCAGTTCCATAGAAGAAGCCGTAAAAGTTCCCATCAAAACCCACCCAGGACGTCCCGGCCCCGCTCAGGTCCAGCCGGCCGACCGAATCATCGCCGTTCCGGGCTAAAAACAGATCATGGCTGATCACTTCTCCGTTGCGAACCGTTACCGAAGCCGTGGTGGTATCGCCGATGATCACCGCCTGATTGTAATCATTCGTCGAATCCAGGGTGTAGGTAAAACCATTCAGGTCCAGCGTCAGGTCCGAACCTTCGACGGTCATCCGGTCATGGGTGTAGGAATCGTCCAGCCATACCGTGTAACTGGCCGGCTCGGTGAAATAGACATAGTCATCCACCCCCGGCGCGGCGGCCGGATTCCACTTGCTCGAATCGCTCATCTCGCCCCCGGCCGGATCGATCCAGTAATAATCGTCGGCCAAACAGAATAACGGAGTGCTTACCAAGACCACCAACCAAAAAAATACGGTACGCTTCATTTTCTTTCCTCCAAAATAATTCCGAAAGGAATACCAATATAAGCAACTCTGCATAATACCGTATTGTGGACTTCAAGGCAAGCAAAATTTGCCTGCGTGACGGCTAAAAGGCGTAAGTCTTGCTTTTTTGGCTGGTTATGAAGAACATGATAAACTAACCGCAATTTAATTCATTCCTAACGTTCTTTTCACCGTAATTTAACAAATACGGAATACCTTTGCGGACATGGATTTGGCTCAAGATGGTCTTGGCCAAAAATGGAATGTCGTTCTTGTTACGGAGGTGTCTATGAACACAAAAAGATGGATTGGTATGATTTGTTTACTGGCATCCGGATGGTGCCCCGGCTTTCTCCAGGCGGATGAAATGGAGGATCTGAAGCAGCAGCTTGCCGAACAGGGCAAACAGATCCAGGCCATGCAGGAGAAGCTGGAACAATTTGAAACGCAGGATCAGAAGAACAATCAGATTCTGACCCGGCATATCAATGAGCTGAACGACCAGTATAAGGAACCCAAATGGCCGGACAAATTCAAATGGATCGAGAATTTGAAGATATCCGGGGATTTACGTTACCGACATGAAACCATCGAAGCCGAAGACGACGGCAAACCCGATCAGCATCGCAACCGGATCCGCGCCCGGATCGGGCTGGACACGGCGGTGAACGAAGAATGGAATCTGGGATTCCGGCTGGCCAGCGGCTCGGATGACCCGGTTTCGACGAACCAGACGCTGGGCAGCGCCTTTACCAGCAAGTCGATCTGGATTGACCTGGCCTATGCGGATTACCATCCCCTAGCCGTCAAAAATCTGAACGTCATCGGCGGTAAAATGAGCAATCCGTTTGTAATTGTGGGGAAAAATCAACTAATCTGGGATGGAGATCTGACTCCGGAAGGAATCGCCGGCAAATACAAGATTTCGCTGAGCGAAACAGATGAGATCTTTGCCAGCGGCGGCGGCTTCTGGGTAACGGAGAGTTCCTCCGGCAACGATGTATCGCTGTGGGGCCTGCAAAGCGGGTTGAAACATACCTTTAATGAATCCACCTATGCCCTGGGCGGGATCAGTTATTATGACTACGGCAACATCGAAGGGGAAGGCCCTCTATATGGCAATAAATTTTTCGGCAATACCAGCGTGAACAATGTGTTTGTCAATGATTATAACGAAGTCGAGCTGTTCGCGGAGGCCGGGACCAAAATCGTGGAACTGCCGGTCGGCCTGTACGGCAATTACGTAAGCAATTGTGCGGCCGATACCAGCGGGGATGGCGGCTGGCTGGTGGGCTGCTCGATCAATAAGGCCAAGGACCCGGGTAGCTGGGAATTCAGCTATGATTATCGTGAACTGCAGAGAGACGCGGTGGTGGGTACCTTCAGCGATTCGGACTTTATCGGCGGCGGGACGGATGGCAAGGGCAGCCGGTTCGGCGCGGCGTATCAAATCACCAAAAATGTCCAGACGGCCATCGGCTATTTCCTGAACGACCGGGGCGTGAACGATGACGCCTACCGCCGCCTGCAATTGGATTTGCTGTTAAAGTTCTGAAATGGCAGGTTTTAACGCAAGATTAACGCGGTTTTAACACAATCCTAACAATTGTCGGCTAGACTTAAGTAGAAAATATGGCAGAAAAAATTATTAAACAAGGAGTCAAAAGATGAAAAAGATGTTGATGGTGTACATGTTGATGTTGAGTATGGCGGGAGTTTCTCTGGGAGCGGATGCGACGATTCTTCAGGTGGATGGTTCGACCACGGTCGGACCCATCGGGGATGCGTTCGCGGAGGCGTTTATGGGGATGTATCCCTCGGTTTCGATCACGGTCAAGAAGACCGGCAGCGGGGACGGGGCGGCGGCGCTGGTGGACAGCCGCTGCGATATCGCCATGATGAGCCGGTTCATGAAGGACCAGGAATTCAAGACCGCCGTGGAAAAGGGAGTCTTCCCGGTCGCCCATGTCGTCGCGATGGACGGGATCTGCGTGATCGTGCACCCTTCCAATCCGGTCAAGGAACTGACCACCGAGCAGGTGCGAAATATCTATCTGGGAAAAATTACCAACTGGAAAGAGCTGGGCGGGCCGGACCGGAAAATCATACCCATCAGCCGCGATACCTCTTCCGGAACCTACGAGTCGTTTCATGAAATGGTGATGAAAAAGGAAAAGATGGCGGCCAATGTGGAATACGTCAACGCCAATCCCCAGGCCCATGCCCGGGTGAAAAGCACGGAAGGGGCGATCGGGTATGTGGGGCTGGGCTTTGTGGATATGAATGTCAAGGCCCTGAAAATCGACGGTGTTATGCCCGGACGGGAAACCATCGCCCAGGGGAAATATCCTATTAGCCGTCCCCTGTTCCTATTTACCAACGGCTATCCGAAACTGGGATCGATGACCTACCTCTTCTGCACGTTTTATCTGACCGAGAAAGGGCAGGAAATCATCGAAGCGAAAGGTTTTATCCCCGTAACCGCTTACTAATAAATCCATGCAGGAAATCGTTACACAACCACAAGAAGTATCGTCCCAGGGACAAGCGGCTGAGTTCACCCGGCCGCTTGTTCTTACTCCGCGTCAGGATCTGAAAGGGTACCTGGCCCACCGGGGCGGACGATTGCTGCTGTTTGTGATGACCTGCTTTTCTGTCATAGCGGTGCTGCTGATTTTAATTTTTGTGATGCGGGAGGCGATTCCATTTATCCGCCAGCATAATCTCTGGGAATTCCTCAGCCGCCGCGGCTGGTACCCCGAAGCCCAGCCGGCGGAATTTGGAGCTTTGGCGCTGATTGCCGGTTCGCTTTATGTGACCGCCGGGTCTCTGCTGCTGGCGGTTCCGGTGGGCCTTTTGGCGGCGGTTTTTCTCAGCGACATCGCCCCCTTTCAATTCCGTCAAATCTTCAAGCCGGTGATTGAGATTCTGGCGGCCATTCCCTCGGTGGCCTATGGCTTTTTCGCGGTGCTGGTGCTGGCCCCGTGGCTGCATGACCGGCTGGGTTTTGCCACCGGGGCCAACGCCTTGAACGCCTCCCTGATTCTGGCGATCATGGCACTGCCGACGATCATCAGTGTGGCGGACGATTCGCTTTCGGCCATCGGGCGGGAGCTGCGGGAGGCCTCGTACGGGCTGGGGGCCACGCGAGCGGAAACCATGCTCAGGGTGGTGATCCCAGCGGCGCACAGCGGGATCCTCGCGGGGGTGATTCTGGGAATGATGCGGGCGATCGGAGAAACGATGGTGGTGTGGATGGCTTCGGGAAATGCCAATCAGATCCCGTCTCCGTGGTGGGATTTATCGCAATCGATCCGGACGATGACCGCGACGATTGCCGGGGATATGGGGGAAACGGCCAAAGGGTCCGATCACTACCATTCGCTTTTTGCGGTGGGTTTGCTGCTGCTGATTTTTACTTTTGCCTTAAACCTGACCAGCGAATATTTTTTGTCGCGCGCGAGACAAAAACCGGGAGGGAAACGGAAATGAGAACCGCGATACGACGATTCACGAATCATATTTTTAGCCTGCTTTCGCTGGGGGCGGTGCTTCTTTTGATTCTGGCGCTGGTGGTGATTCTTTCCCCTATGCTCTATCGGGGCGCCGGGGCGGTGGTTTTCCGGGGGACGGTGGAATTCCGGAAAATGCAGCAGGCGCAATTCAACCGGGGCGATCCGGACGAATTGCAGGCGGAAGCCGCCCAGACGGAAAAAGCCCGGCAGGAGATATACGATTTAGTCGATCATTTCCAGCGGGGCATCGACACGGAACGGCTGATCGGAGAAGTGCGGCAGTTACACCGGGATTTCGGCAAGCAAATCAAAACAGAGGACGTCCATCAGGAGCGTTATGCAGAGGTTCGTTCGGTAACGAAAGAAATTCGCGACCGGCTGATCGAGGCTTTTGAATCGCATGACCGGCAGGCGATTCAGGAGCGAATCCAGGCCGTGCTCTGGTACCGGGATGATCCGCAATGGAAGGAAGTGATTCCGCAGGAATTTTTTACCCTGGCGGAGGAGTACTGGCAAACGGTTCAGACTATAGACCTGGACCGGCGGGAGAAATATGCCGAGGCGTTGGCCGAGGTACAGAAGTATTTGCGTCTGCTGCTTGGTCCCAAGCCAACGGAACCGACGCCGGCTTTGATTATGGATCGATATGGCGCCACCCGCTGGGATATAGCGAAGATAGAGTTGAAAAACCTGCTATGGGTCCAGGAATGGGTGGAAGTGGAGCCGGGCCAACCGTTGGAGAAGAAACTGGTCTCGCGGGCGGAGCAATTCAAAGGAACCTCTTTGGAAACCTTGTTCCATCAGATGGAAGAAAAATTGCCGCACATGCTGAATCCGCGGCTGACCTTCTACTGGCAATATTTTACCGACGATAGTATTTCGGGCCATTTTTTCGGGGGGGTTGGCCCGGAAATCATCGGGACGCTGCTCTTGACGATTCTGGCGATGCTGCTGGCGGTCCCGTTCGGGATCATCTCCGCCGGTTATCTGGTGGAATGTGCGGGCGATACCCTGGCGGTGAAGATCATCCGGACCTGCATCAATACCCTGGCGGGAGTACCGAGCATTGTGTTCGGGCTGTTCGGCCTGGCGTTCTATGTTTTGTTTTTATTTCCGAAGCTGGGGATGCCCTCGAAGCCCTGCATTTTGTCGGCAGGCCTGACGCTGGGGATTCTGGTGCTGCCGGTGATTATCCGGGCCAGCGAGGAAGCGATCCGGTCGGTTCCCCAGACCTATAAGGAAGCGTCTCTGGCGTTGGGAGCTGGTGCGTTTCGCACGTTCCTAAAAGTTACGCTGCCGGCGGCGCTGCCGGGGATTCTGACGGGAATCATCTTAAGTTTGAGCCGGGCGGCCGGGGAGACCGCCCCTATCTTATTTACCGGGGCCATTGCCCTGGGTCCCGTTCCGCAATCGCTTTTCGATCCAACGCGCACTCTTTCGTACGGCAGTTATGATCTGGCGGTGGGCGACCGGCTGGCCATGCTGGTGCCGCATCAGCAATATGGGATGGTGATGACCTTGATTCTGATGGTATTATGCCTGAACATCCTGGCGATCGTGCTGCGGTCCCGGATGTCCAGAAAGCTGCGAGGATGACCGTTTATGCCTGAACCATCGAAAGGAAATGACAAAATGACGCAACTCCAGATGCCCCGGATGAGTGTGAAACCAACGGAAACCCCCTCAACCGATCAAGAATGCGATAGGCAGGGAGCGGGCAGCGGGTCGATGGATTGCTCCTGTGCGATTATCCGATCCCGCGAATTCAGTTTTTATTACGGGCACAAGATGGGGGTTCATACGATTACGATGGATATCCTGCCCTGTATGGTTACCGCGATCATCGGCCCCAGCGGGTGCGGGAAAAGCACGTTTCTGCGCAGCATCAACCGGATGAACGATTTGATTCCGCATGTCCGGTCCGAGGGTTTGCTGGAGGTGAACGGGCATGATATTTATGACAAGCGGACCAACCTGGTGAATCTGCGGCAGCAGGTGGGCATGGTTTTTCAGAAACCCAATCCGTTTGCGAAAAGCATTTACGACAATGTCACGTATGGCCCTAAATTACAGGGGATTCGCGGCCGGGGGAATCTGGATTCCGTCGTGGAGGAATGCCTGCGAAAGGCCGCCTTGTGGGAGGAAGTCAAGGATGAACTGGATAAGTCGGCCCTGGCGTTATCGGGGGGCCAGCAGCAGCGGCTGTGCATCGCCCGTGCCCTGGCGACCAGGCCCAACATTCTGCTGATGGACGAACCCTGTTCCGCCCTGGACCCGCTGGCCACCGCCCGGATTGAAGATCTAATTACGCAGTTGAAGATGAATTACACGATCATTATCGTTACTCATAATATGCAGCAGGCGGCCCGGGTGAGCGAATATACCGCCTTTTTCTGCCTGGGCGAATTGATTGAATATGACAGTACCTCGCGCATTTTTACCAACCCCGGTAAGAAGCAAACGGAGGATTATATCACGGGGCGTTTTGGATAAGGAAGTAATAATGAATTATGAAGATCGGAAAATCTGGAAAGTGCGCACGGTGAAAGAATACGCCGATGCCCACAACCATATTCTGGTAGGGCAGGTATTGGAATCCAATGAATCGTACCTGCGGCTGCACTGTAAAAGTTATCATTTCGGCAAGGTGGTCAATAATCCCGGTGATGTCCGGGAAGGCTGCCTGATGGTGCGAATCGTTCCGTGGTTCCGCGTCGAAATTATCAATGAACTGCCGAATACGTTTTCGTATGCCAACGCGAAAATCACCAAAGACGACGACGGGACCGTTCTGCTGAAGGATGATACGTATATTTGCTCTCTGGTGTATCAATATGACAGACGATATTAAGAAACGAGTTGATTATGGCAAAACATTTGGAAAGAGAAATCGAAAATCTGAAGAAAAAGATCCTGGTGCTGGGCGCGAAGATTGAAGGCCGGGTGCAGAACGCCACGCTGGCAATTGAAGAACGGAACGCTTCGCTGGCCCAGGAAATTATCAGCAAGGATATAGAAATTGACCAGATGGAAGTGGAGATCGAAGAGGATTGCCTGAAAATTCTGGCGCTGCATCAGCCGGTGGCCATCGATTTGCGGTTTATTATCTCTGTTTTGAAGATTAACAGCGACCTGGAACGGATCGGGGATCTGGCCGTCAATATTGCCGAACGGGGCCAGTATCTGGCTTCCCAGCCCGAGATCCATATGGAATTTGATTTTATTTCGATGGCCCAAAAGGCACAAACCATGCTCAAGCAAAGCCTCGACGCCCTGGTGAATCTGGATTCGAAAATTGCGTATAAGGTTTGCACCGCGGATGATGAGGTGGATGCCCTGAATCGGAATATGTATCTGAAAGTGCAGGAAGGGATTCGCAAATATCCGCAGCACCTGGAGTCGCTGATTCATATTCTGTCGGTATCCCGGCATCTGGAACGGATCGCCGACCATGCCACCAACATCGCCGAAGATGTGATTTATATGATCGCGGGGGAAATTGTCCGGCATAAAGTGGAAGAATACGGCAAAAAAGGGAACTGAAATAGCCGCTTCCGATCCGGCAGAGGGATGTTTCATGTCCGGGCGAATTCGAAACCGCGGCGGAGGGCTTGTTCGTTGACGGGGAGGAGTTTTTGATGGCGTTTGGGAAAGACATCGGACAGACAGGCGACCACCTCTTCCGGTTTCAGCAGGGTGCGCCGCTGGAGATAGGCGCCCAGGGCCACCATATTGGCACTGCGGCCGCTCTTCAGCTCGACGGCGATTTCGTCGGCGGGGATCGCCACCACTTCCAGATCGTCTCTTTCCGGTTTGCCTTCAATTAACGAACGGTTGAGGATCAGCAGGCCGCCGCTTTTTAAGCGGGGGAGGAATTTACGCAGGGAGGCTTCATTCATGGCGATGAGGGAATCCGGCCGGCTGATAATCGGGCAGGCGATGGGTTCGTCGCTGACAATAATCATGCAATTGGCGGTGCCGCCCCGCACCTCCGCGCCGTAGGAGGGCATATAGGTGACTTCCAGCCCGGACTTCATGGCCGCCTGGGCCAGGAGTTTGCCGATTACGAGAATACCCTGTCCCCCGAATCCAGCCATCGTTACTTCTTCATATATCTTGCCGTTCTTCATCGATCCATCTATCCTTTTAATCTGCCCAGAGGAAAGGCAGGAATCATATCCGTTTGTATCCACTGCATCGCCTGCCGCGGGGTCATGCGCCAATAGGTGGGGCAGGACGAAAGAACTTCCACCAGGGCCAGCCCCCCCACTTTATTGATTTGATGCTCAAACGCCAGCTTGATGGCTTTTTTGGTTTTGATCACATGGGCGGGGTCATGCACGGAACAGCGTTCGACAAAGGTGGTGCCGGGCAAAACCGCCAGCAGATCCGCGACTTTCAAAGGAAAGCCCTCCAGCCGGGCGTTGCGACCGGCTGGGGTGGTGGCGGTGACCTGTTGCAAAAGAGTGGTCGGGGCCATCTGGCCGTTGGTCATTCCATACACGGCGTTATTCACAAAAATGACGGTAATCTGCTCCCCGCGATTGGCGGCGTGCAGGATCTCGCCCGCTCCGATGGAGGCCAGATCGCCATCGCCCTGATAGGAAAAAATCACATAGTCGGGCCGGACCCGCTTCATGCCTGTAGCCACCGCCGGCGCCCGGCCGTGGGCGACCTCGACCATATCCACGTCGAGATAGTTATACGCCAGGACCGCACAGCCGACGGGAGCGATGCCGATGGTTTTCGAGCGGATCCCCAGCTCCTCGACGATCTCGGCAATCAGGCGATGAACGATGCCGTGTCCGCAGCCGGGGCAATAATGGGTTGAGCAATCTTTCAATACAGGGGTACGGGCAAAGACTGTTTTCATTCCGTTTATCCTTTCATCGGCAACGCCAGCTTTTTGACCTGATCGAGAACTTCCTCCACGGTGGGTACCCCGCCACCCATGCGGCCATAGAATAAAACGGGCGACTGCCCCCCCACCGCCAGTTGGACATCCTGAAGCATCTGGCCGCTGCTCATTTCCACCGCCAGAAATACCCGCGGATCCCCGGCAAGATTGCACAATGGTTTATACGGACAGGGCTACAAGGTAATCGGCCGAAACCAGCCGACCTTGATCCCTAGCTGCCTGGCTTGCCTCACTACCGAACGCACCGTTCGAGCCATAATCCCATACGCCACCAGAACGATGTCGGCGTCCTCAACCTGCCCCTGTTCGTAACGAATTTCTTTTTCCGTTATCCGTTTGTATTTTTCCTGAAGATGCTCATTGAGCCTTTCCAGCACCCCATCCTCCAGAAACAGAGAACGGACGATGTTTTGCTGGCGGCCCTTGATGCCAGTCAAGGCCCAATCCTTGGAAGGCAATTTCCGATGAGGCTGTTTTTTATGTAAATCCACCGGCTCCATCATCTGGCCCAGGATCCCATCCCCCAGGATCATCACCGGAGTGCGGTAGTCATCGGCCAGATCGAAAGCTAGATGCACGCAATCCGCCAGTTCCTGCACGCTTTCCGGCCCCAGCACGATCGTGTTATAATCGCCATGCCCGCCGCCGCGGGTGGCCTGGAAATAATCCGACTGGGAAGGGGCGATATTGCCCAGTCCCGGCCCGCCGCGCATGATGTTCACGATCACCGCGGGCAGTTCCGCCCCGGCCAGATAGCTGATGCCCTCCTGCATGAGACTGATGCCCGGGCTGGAGGAGGAGGTCATTGCCCGTGCACCGACGGCGGCGGCCCCAAAGACCATATTAATCGCCGCCAGTTCGCTTTCACTCTGCAGGAAGACCCGGCCTTCTTCGGGCATGCGCCGAGCCATATAAGCCACCACTTCGTTCTGGGGGGTAATCGGATAGCCGAAATAGGCATCCAGCCCCGCCAGTATGGCTGCCTCCGCCATTGCCTCATTGCCGCACATTAAAACTTTTTCGCTCACTTGCTGCCCTTTGTCAACTGGGGTTCGGTTCCTGCCGGTGGGGAGCCGGTCCGTTTGGTGTCCGTGAAAACCTCAATAGCCGCATCCGGGCAGACAATCGCACACATAGCGCAACCTGTGCAGCTTCCGGTATCCTGGACCGTTGCGGGAAAATACCCCATCTTATTGGTACCTGTTGATATAATTATGCAATTTTTAGCACAAGCAGCCACACATAGTTCACATCCTTTGCAGCGCTCGGCATCAATCTCAACTTTTCCAGCCATGAAAAAACAATACCTTCCCTGGCATTTTTAAGCCAGTTAAAAAATTCTAACCAACTTCAATCATCTCCATGATTTGCCAATTTATGCAAGGAATTGTAACACCCGACCGACGATTGTTCAAAGGGAAATAATTATAAAATATTCTCTGTTTTTTTAATATTTTAATATTTTTCTGATCTATCTAACATTTCCAGATTCTTGACGAAGGCATCTATACCAGTTTATGATACCCATATGAAAGATCCAGATTACATATTGGATATCACCGGTTGTAAACCGCATGATAATGAGGGTGAAACGCCGTGCAGCGAGGCGGAAATCAGCCCTGGTCGGGCCAGAGGCCGAAGATATATCAGCGTACTCTTCGCCTGCTGCAATGTGTACCAGCGAATCTATATTAATAAGTCCAACACGGCTTACGAAGGCAAATGCCCCAGTTGCCTGCGTTCCGTGCGTGTGCGGATCGGTACAGGCGGCACGGATGTCCGTTTCTTCACTGCCACTTAAATATTTTTGTTTCCGTCACTTAGATTTCTTCGCCGCGACCAGGGGTCAGCAAAACACATTTGGTTTTGGGAGATTCGGCTTTGAGGGCTTCGATGAAGGCACCCGGCGAGCCGCCGTGTTCGACGAACAGCCAGAAATGACAGGGGATAGCTATTTTTGCGTTGCACTGACGGGCTATTTGAGCAGCCTGTTTCTCGGTTAAATTGCCAAAGGCACCATTAATGCAGGGGACGATGATCTCCGGCTGCATGGCGATGGCTTCGGCCAGGACTTTGGGATCGTTGGAGGTATCGGCGGTGAAATAAATGCTTCGGCCGCTGTAGGTTATAACGAAAGCCAGGGCATCGGGGCTAAGCTGGCCATGATCGGCCTGGACGGCACGAACCGTAACACCATTTTTCTCAATGGTTTGGCCGACGGTAATCATTTCGTAAGGGGCCTTTTTCTCTTTGAGAAAGTCCACACAGGGTTTGGCGGCGATAATCCGGCACTTTGGATTGGCCTTCATAATGCCGTCGTAACTGTCGATGTCCAGATGGTCGGGGTGTTCGTGGCTGTACAGCAGCAGGTCCACCTGCAATTCCTCCGGTTTGACCGGCGCCAGAGTCAACCGGCGGAAACCGACTAGCCGTTCCACGTAATCACTCAAATAAGGATCCACACATAAAATTGTGCCATTATCAAACTTAAAGACAAATCCCGCACCCGCCAGCCAATAAATCAGAATTTTCCCTTTAGCCGGTTTATCCTTGCGAATATTTTTCAATTCCAATGCCATTGTTGACTCCTTACGGCTTGATCCAATATTTATACACAAACCACTTTATCTGCTCTGCCACACATTATGTCGTTTTTCTTTGGTTTGGCAAGGGGATTCAGCCGACCTTTTATCTTCGTCGGGGAAACTCGATAACATCGGTTTCCAGAGAATGGGCCTGACAGTACTTCCGGATGACCGCTAGAAATCTTTGGCCGTACTGGTGGGACTTTTTCTCACCCACCCCCCTGATTTCCAGGAAACTCTCCGGCAAGCCGGGCCGGTAGCGGGCCATGTTGCGTAAAGCGGCATCGTCAAAGACAATATAAGCGGGTATTTCCCTTTCGCCGGCAATGGTGGTCCGCAGGGTTCGCAAGGCTTCAAAGAGGCCCTGGTCAACCCCCTCCCAGGAATCGACAGCGACGCGGGAAACTTTGGCGGGCTTTTGGGCAGGCTTCAGCAGGCGGGGCGTTACCTGGCCTTTCAATACCGACCAGCCCTTTTCCGTCACGGCCAAGACATTGTATTCGCCGGTCTTCTCGATATAGTCCTGACCGGTAAGCTGCTCGATCCAGTCATGTACGGTATGTTTGGTATGGTCGCGGAGCAAGCCATAGGTGCTAAGCTGGTCATGATGATTTTCGATGATCCGGGTATCCCGGGAGCCGGTCAATACGGATGCGGTGTAGTCGCCGCCGAACCGCTGGTCCAGCCGGATGATGCAGGAGAGGATTTTTTGGGCGGTTACCAGCGAGTCCTCCAGACAATCCAGTTCCCCCAGACACATATCGCAGGCGGCACAGTTTTCTTTGCTGAGGGTCTGGCCGAAATAACGAACAATCGCCTGGTGCCGGCAGGCACTGCCGGTACAGTATTTGTACATTTCCTGCAGTTGGAGCAGTGCGATTTTCTGCGACTCGGGGGGCATATCGCGCAGGATGCTTTTCCAGATACCGTAATCACCGCCGGAATAAAACAGCAGGCATTCCGCCTCCAGGCCGTCCCGGCCCGCCCGGCCGCTTTCCTGCTGATAATGTTCCAGCGATTTGGGCATACCGGTATGAATTACATAGCGGACATTGGATTTATCGATCCCCATACCGAAGGCGATGGTCGCCACAATCGTCTGGACTTTCTCCTGGATAAAGGCCTCTTGGCTGGCCTTGCGGTCCTGGTCCGGCATACCCGCATGATACGGGGCGACGCTATACTTCTGATTGCGCAATTGTTCACAGAGATCATCCACATCTCTGCGCCGGATACAGTAGATGATTCCCGATTCGTTTTTATGCCGATCCAGAACGGCGCGGACCTGTTTGAGAATGGTTTTTCGCGGCTGGACCTTAAAAACCAGGTTGGGCCGGTCAAAGGAGCCGATCAGCATCCGGGGGTTTTTCAGTTTCAGTTGTCCGGCGATGTCCTGGCGGACCTGCTGGGTGGCGGTGGCGGTGTAAGCGCCGATGGTAATATCGGGGAATTTTTCCTTCAGCAATTGTAACTGGCGATATTCCGGGCGGAAATCATGTCCCCACATACTGACACAATGGGCCTCGTCCACGGCGATAAAGGAAAGCTGTGCCTGGCGGAGAAGGTTCAGAAAACCGTCCGTAACCAGCCGTTCCGGCGAGAGGTAGATCAGTTTCAGGGTTTGGCTGCGGATACGGGACATAACCAACCGCTGCTCCTCGGGCGACTGCGTACTGTCAATCCGGGCAGCGGGCACGCCGCATTCGTGCAGGGCGTCCACCTGGTCCTTCATCAGAGAGATCAGCGGGGAAACGACCACGGCAACCCCCGGCAGGGTAAGAGCCGGGGCCTGATAGCAGAGGGATTTTCCGCCGCCGGTCGGCAGCACCACAATCGAATCCTCCCCCCGGCAGATACACGCCATCGCCTCCTGCTGGAGCGGGAGAAAGCGATCATAACCCCAATATTTTGCCAAGGCCTTTTGAATTTTTTCCATCGCGGTGAACCCGAAATATCCAATGAAGTTTTGCAAAACTTCAATATCCATTCAAAATATCAATTCCTACCGGGTCAATTTTACAGTCGTCCTCTATCTGTACAATATCAAATTGCCAAATTTTGAAAAGGAAAAAGGGAGAAATCCGTTTTTGCATTTGCGGCGGGGATATGATAGGATGGCCGGCCGCAGGAACGATTCTATGTATTACACCTGCGATGCAAATATCATTTATAAGGAGCCGTAGAATGGCAGGCGGAATCGATCGCAGGGGGTTTTTGAGACAATCGGCGGTGCTTCCCTTTCTTTCGGGTATGGGAATTGCTGGCGAGGAAGCAGCCGTTCCAACCGTCGCGGCCGCCGGTCGCATGAAAACCAGTATTTGTGCGTATTCCTTTCGGAAGTATTTACCGCAGGGCAAGGAAAAAGGGAGCATGACGCTGGAGGATTTTTTGGAAACGGCAAGCAGGCTGGGGGCCGACGGCGTGGAATTGACCTTTTATTATTTCTCCAACTATCCCCAGCGGTGTGAGGACGAATTTCTCTATCAGATCAAGCGGAAGGCCTTTCTGGCCGGGCTGGAGATCAATGGCACGGCGGTGGGGAATGATTTTTGCGTGGCAGAACCGGATCAGTTGGTCGAAGAAATCAGGAGGGTCAAGACCTGGATCGAATGCGCCTCGAAACTGGGATCGCCGGAAATGCGGGTCTTTGGCGGAACGGTTCCGAAGGGCGGCGAGGAAAAGGAATGTGTGGAGCAGGCGGTGAAGGCGTTTCAGGAATGCTGCCAGCACGGAGAAAAGTATGGCGTGATGCTGGCACTGGAGAATCATGGCGGCATCTGTACCACGGCCCAGCAGGTCATCCGGATTATCCAGGGGGTAGATTCCGAATGGATGGGAGCGAATCTGGATACGGGGAATTTTGTCAGTGAGGATCCGTATCAGGAAATTGCGCTGCTGGCGCCTTATGCCCTTACCTGTCATGTGAAAGTGAAGGTCAATCGAAAAACGGGGGAACGGGTGGATATGACGCAGGTGGTGGAAATCCTGCGAAAAGCCAATTACAAGGGATATTTACCGATTGAATATGAGGAGGAAGAAGATCCCCCTACGGGCGTACCCAAACTGCTGAAGGAAATAAAGGCGGCGATAGGCTGAGAGGAACTGGTTCGGCAATACATCTATAATGAGAAAATTTATGAAACTTACACAGGAACAGATGATTGAATATCTGCACCGGTCCTATACGGCGGTGGATGGGTTGTGGTTTATGAAGGTGGAGGAGGAAACGGATTTTGAGACGGCCCTGCGGATCGATGAGAAGGTGTGGCAGGTGCTGCCGAAGATTCAGGCCCGGAAAATGAAAAGCCTGACAGGATTGTCAGCCGGACTGGCGGATTTATTCGAGTGCTTTACCTTGAAGCTGGGGATTGACGGGCTGGTTTTTTCGACCGCCCAAGAGAAGAACGGATTTACGATTCAGATCACGAAATGCCCGTGGCTGGAATTGCTGCGGAATGCCAAGCGGGAACATCTGGCGGGGGAAATCGGAGCAAAGATATGCAATGCGGAATATTCTACGTGGGCGCGGGAATTCGGGGAGGATATCCAGTATGAATTGCTGTCGCAAATCTGCCGGGGTGGTGAGTGCTGTCGACTACGGTTTTTTTCAGATCGCATTCCTGCGTTGCCGTATCCCCCATGATGGTGAGAAATATTTTTACTGCCAAATTTTTGTGTAGATTGTTTTTCTCAGTGTTGATAGTCAGAGATCCACTTTTTTTATACAACGATGTTTTTACTCATGAATGCCCCTTTTGATAATTCGTAGAATCATTTGGGCTGGCCGACTAGATAAATTCTGTTTTTTCCGCTTCGTTTGGCCTGCAACAGGGCATCATCCGCTTTCGCTAGCAATTCACTGACGATACTGCCGTCTAGGGGATAACTGGCTAGCCCGCCGCTGATCGTTAATACTCCCCGTGCCTCCGGCCCCAGACTGGTGAATTCGCTGGTCTGGATAATCCGTCGAAACCGGTTGCTCAGAAACAGCACGGTTTCGGGGTGGCTCTGGCGGGAGCGGCTTCCGAAATTCCGGCCGGGCGTGCTCTCTTCGTTCGTATTCTCTTCGGAATGCGTCTTGTAGATCGGTCGCTGGTGGCCCGTATCCCAGAATATCACCGCAAACTCATCACCCCCCATTCGGGTTACCACATCATGAGCCCGACAGCAACGCTGCATTAATTGAGTGATCTGCTGTAATATGGCATCCCCGGTGGTATGGCCATAGGTGTCGTTGTAATGTTTAAATTCATCAATGTCGAATAAGAACAAGGTTACTTCCGTATGTTCGCGCTGATTGCGTTCGATCACTTCACGCAAGAAATGTTCCAGATAACGTCGGTTGTAGGCTCCAGTCAATTCGTCCACCGTCGCCAGATACTTCAAACTCGCGTCACGCTGGGCCAGATAAATCAATGTTCCGATAAAAGATCCCGCCTGATTCACAATTGCTGTGTTATCATCGGGTAATGGATTTAACGACGAACCCAACTCCATATCACCGATTGGTCCCAGAGGCCCTTCCAGCCTGATCGTCCGGGAACTGCCGGATGATTTCCGGGCATCCCTTCGCTCCGAACCGGCTGCACTCGAACCGGCATGTTTGATTTGTACCCACTGCACTTGCAAGGTTTTCGCCAATCGCTTCTGAGCCTCTTGGATAAGGATTTCCCTGCCTTGCGGAATCAACTGCGCCAAGTGATGATAATCCGATATTAACTGTTTATGGATGCGGGCAATCTCTACATCGCTGCGGTCTGGCCGCCTAATCTCTTCCTGGGATAGAAGCGTATCTTTTTCCGGAATTCGGGACAAATTCACTTCGGCTGAACCGGCAGTGGGTGTGTCCTGTTCCCTGGGCAGATAGCCCCGGATTTCCGAGCCGGGAATCGGCCAGACCAGAAAATCATTGGCTCCGTATTGCAGGGCCTCGCTTCCATAGCGTTCCACAAAAGGTCCGCCATAGAGTAAAATCGGAAGATCGGAATGCAGCGTGCGAATCGCTTTAACTGTTTCTGAGGCTTTACTTTCCAGCGATTCCACATTGAGTAATATCAGATCGAACGGGCTTTTGCTCAGTTGCATAATTCCCCGCAGAACGTTGGTTTCGCTATGAACCGGATAATCCCCCAGACTCGCATCCAATAAAGCGGCCATACGCCCGTCATCTGCCAGCAGCAGAATCCGACCGACATTTTTGCTCGAATGGATCGTCTTAGGGGCTTCTTTTTGCATGAAAAAGTATATCCTGTTATCCTAGCAAGGCCTTTAACTCCTCTTCACTAATCAGAGGTGCATCCAGATGTGATGCCGGTTGTTCTTTCTGCTGGACAGGTCCACGCCTTCGCTGGGCACTGCGAGCTGCCAAACTTTCTGCCAAGGTTTCCTTGGAATCGTTCATAAGTTCCGGTATTATCAGGTCTGGCGTCGATTCCGCGATAATTTCCGGAATAATCCGTTCCTCAAAGACTGGCTCAGGCACGGAAGTTAAGACTGGTTTAACCTGCTCAGGGATTGTGTCATCATCTATTTCTGTAACTGCTTCTAATTCATGTGGATCTGTCGGAAAATTGCGGATTATGATCTCATTCAGCCCATGAATAGGGGTAGTAAAATCCGCTCCCAGCATATGGGCTTGTGTCATCTTCTTGTGTAATTCCAGCGTCGAAAAAGCCACTGTCGTGAGGCCATCCAGTTCCGCCAGGCAGCCGAAAACTTCCATCTCCTCCCGGCAAAGGGTATCGACCATAATGCAAATCATTCCCGATTCCTGTTTTTGGTGCATTTGAATCGCGGTTGTCAGGACCGCATAGACGTTTTCGCACCAATCGGCTTGCTGCAGGGTCGGCTGGATTTGCTGGTAAATCTTTTGCTGCCATTGGTTAGCGGCGACAATGATCAATCTCTTTTCCTTTCCTTTTGCGATATGCCTCATTTGGCCATCCCTTGCTAGGTTTATCATGGTGCTTTCATCATATCACAAAATATATTTTTTGTCAAAAAATATTCGACCGGCTTTGTATTAATCTAATTTGCTATAAGACTTCTGTTTGCAATGATTTATCCATATTACCGAATCCTTACAGACGGAACTCTCTCCCCCATTATCACATACGGTACCACTGCCGCTGTAAAAAAAGAAACAACGCTTGCATAATAGTCTAACTACTTATATAGTCTGGTCATAAGGTTTCGGGTTTTCAACTCGACCAAGATGGAATTCTTGGATACCGTTAAATTACGTTAAATTCATAAATAAACTGGAGTTAGAATATGTCAGATGTACCTCGCCGGTCTGTAGCCGAATTAACGCCCGCTGAACGGGTTGAGCAGATTTTTCTGGTTTCCCAGCCGCAACTGCGCAGCACCAACCGGGGGGATTATTATATAGCCGCATTTCTGAGCGACAGTACGGGGAAAGTGAATGGTCGGATGTGGCAGGCGAGCGAGGCGATTTATAATGTACTGCCAGATGAAGGGTTTGTGTGGGTCAAAGGACGGACGGAGAACTATCAGGGGGCGCTGCAAGTAGTTATAGAAGCCATAAAACCGGTGGATATCAAAGAAGTCGATCTGAATGACTTTCTGCCGGCGACGGAGAAAAACATCGAGGAGATGTTTGCCCGGATGGTCGATATTCTTAAGCATATACAAAATCCTCATTTACAACAGCTTATTCAGTCCTTTTTGGCGGATACCGAACTGATGTTTCTTTTCAGGACCGCACCGGCGGCGATTTATCTCCACCATGCCTATCTGGGCGGATTGCTGGAGCATACCCTGGCCCTGATGGAGATGGCTCAGCAGATGGTGCCGCTGTATCCGGAACTGAACGCCGATCTGATCCTAAGTGGTTTATTTCTCCATGACATAGGGAAAACTACCGAGCTGGACTATGATGTTTCGTTCCGGTATTCTGACCAGGGGCGGCTGATGGGGCATCTGGTGAAGGGGGCGATACTGGTGGAGGAGAAAATCAAAGAGATGGCGGGCGGGGCGTTTCCGCGGCAACTGGCGGACTGTCTGATTCATATCATCGTGTCCCACCATGGTTTACGAGAATATGGCTGTCCGATTTTGCCGGCGACTCCCGAAGCGTATGTCGTTCATTATCTGGATAATATTGACTCCAAGATCAATATGACGCTCGGGGAGATTCATAAAGACCAGAATAAGAGCAACTGGACCAATTATATTAAGGCACTCGATTCGGGTTTGTTTAAGGTTCGAATATAAAAGCAGGTTATGAAGAGTCACATGTCTTTGTTCGTAAGTGCTTATTTTTGATTTTCGAAAATTGATGTAAGTGCTTATTTTGCGTTAAAATGTATAGTCCGATAATAAAGTAGGGATTATAACGATTGT
>CAZOMV010000029.1:0-54957 GCA_964580995.1 uncultured Pirellulales bacterium | reverse complement strand
GAAACTGGATTTGATGGAAACGCCAAAAGTCGATATGGACTTCCAAAAACAGCTCCGGCTCCCCGATAACAAGGGGACGACGAGTTTTTGATGCTGGCGTCATATTTTTTTAATTTTTCCATTATTTTTATTGCCTTTTGACAATAGTGGTATTATAGTACCAATATACCAGATAAGGAATCAGACCTATGTCAAGCGTTATAAAGATTTCAGAAGCATGTTCCCTGGCTCTCCATGCCATGGTTATGATGGCTGCCAACCCAGCCAAAAAATTCTCCACCCATGAGATGGCCCAAAAGCTCAAAGCCTCGGAAGCCCATCTTTCAAAGGTGATGCAAAGACTTGTAAAAACAAAACTTGTAACTTCAGGCCGCGGCCCCAAAGGCGGTTTCGAACTTGCCTCGGATCCCGACAAAATCACTCTCATGGACATTTTTGAAGCCATCGAAGGCCCTTTGTCCGAGAGCCACTGCCTGGTCGGCCAGCCGGTTTGCGGGCGGATGAACTGTATTATGGGGGATATACTAAATAATGTGAACAATGAACTGAGAAAATACCTGTCCGAAACCAGTTTAGCTATGCTTAAGGAAGAATGCGAACTCAAGGAGTAACTACTATGCCTGCTATGCGTAATATTGTCAAAATCGATCAGGAAAAATGCAACGGTTGCGGCCAGTGTGTAAATGCCTGTGCTGAAAGGGCTATCGCGCTGGTCAACGGCAAGGCCCGCCTGGTGAGTGATACCTATTGCGATGGGCTGGGGGCCTGCCTGGGGGATTGCCCCGTGGGCGCCATTACCATCGAACAGCGGCCGGCGGACCCCTTCGATGAGGCTGCCGCCCATGCCCATGTGGAAAAACTCGAAAATAGAAAGTCAGAGGAAAAACTGCCTTGCGGCTGCCCCGGCACCATGGCCCGCACCATCGAGCGTAAGCACACACCTGCCCCCGCCGCCTGCTGCACCGCCGCTGCCGCTGCCCCCCGGACCTCCCAGCTTAGCCACTGGCCCGTGCAGTTGAAGCTGGTTTCTCCGACGGCGAAATATTTGCAAAATGCGGACTTGCTGCTGGTGGCCGATTGTGTCCCCTTTGCCTTTGCCGATTTCCATGATACCTTCCTCAAGGGCAATCCCGTCGTGGTCGGCTGCCCCAAGCTCGACGACGCCGGCTATTACGTGCAGAAACTCTCCGACATCCTGACGCTTTCCTCGATTGCCAGCCTGACGGTCATCCATATGGAGGTCCCATGCTGCTCCGGGCTGTGCCGGATCGCCGAGGCCGCCCTGCAGCAAAGCGGCAGTACCATCCCCGTTCATGACATCACCATCGGGATCGATGGTTCGATTATCAGCGAAAAATAACAAAATCATTATGTATAGGTTTAAAGTGTAACCATCTATTTAGTAAGGAGTATTACTATGAGCATGTTTTGTTTCCAGTGCGAACAGACCGCCGGCGGGACCGGCTGCACGAAATTCGGCGTATGCGGTAAGGATCCGGATTCCGCGGGTTTACAGGACTTAATTGGCTATGCCGTCAAGGGTTTATCGATGTACGCCCATCGTAACCGCCAGCTTGGCCTCAAGGATCACGAGGTCGATCTTGCCACCATCAAGGCCTTGTTTACCACCGTAACCAACGTAAATTTCGACCCCCAGCGATTGCAAAAAATGCTGTTAAGTATCGTAAAATTAAGAGATAAGGCCAAACAGACCTATGAAAAAGCCTGCCAGACCAAAGGCAAAAAACCCGAATCCTTAAATGGCCCGGCAACTTGGCAGCCGACTGGCAACCTGACTGATTTAATGAAGCAGCGTGATGAAATCTCCATCCCCACCCGCCGCCAATCGTTAGGCGATGATGTAACCGGCCTGCAGGAATTGATTTTCTACGGCCTCAAGGGTGCCGCCGCCTATATGGATCACGCGCAAATCCTTGGCCAGGAAGATGATAGCGTCTATGCCTTTTTCCACGAGGCCCTTAATTTTCTGACCAAGAAGAATCCCACGCTGGATGAACTGGTGGCCATGACCCTCAAATGCGGCGAAATCAACCTGCGGGTGATGGAACTGCTCGACCTGGCCAACACCGGCGCCTACGGGCATCCCGTCCCCACCCCTGTGCGTATTCACCCGGTAAAGGGCAAGGCCATCCTCGTCTCCGGCCACGACCTCAAGGACCTGGAAGAGCTGCTCAAACAGACGGAAAACAAAGGAATTAACATCTACACCCACGGTGAAATGCTCCCTGCCCACGGCTATCCCGGCCTGAAAAAATACAAACATCTCGTCGGCAACTACGGCGGCGCCTGGCAGGACCAGCGGAAAGAATTCGATGCCTTCCCCGGTGCGATTCTGATGACCACCAATTGTATCCAGAAACCCAAAGAGGAATATCAGGCCCGCATCTTTACCTGCGGCCTGGTCGCCTGGCCCAACGTCCAGCACATTAACAATCGCGACTTCACCCCGGTAATCAACGCCGCCCTGGCTGCCAAAGGCTTTACGGAAGACGGACCGTCCGATACCATCCTCGTCGGTTTTGGCCGCAACGCCGTGATGGGCGTGGCCGGCAAGGTAATCGAAGCGGTAAAGGCCGGTGCCGTCAAACACTTCTTCCTCGTCGGCGGCTGCGACGGCGCCAAACCCGGTCGCAACTATTACACCGAATTCGCCCAGGCCGTCCCGAAAGACTGCGTAATCCTGACCCTGGCCTGCGGCAAGTACCGTTTTAACAAGCTGAATTTCGGCGATATCGGCGGCATTCCCCGCCTGCTCGATATCGGCCAGTGCAACGATGCCTACTCAGCCATCCAGATTGCCGTAGCCCTAGCCAAGGCCTTCGAAACCGATGTCAACGGCCTGCCGCTGTCCATGATCTTATCCTGGTATGAGCAGAAGGCGGTGTGTATTCTCTTGACCCTGTTATATTTAGGGATCAAGAACATCCGCCTCGGCCCAAGCCTGCCCGCCTTCGTCACCCCGGCGGTCCTCGATGTCCTGGTCAAAAACTTCAACATCATGCCCATCAGCACCCCCGAAAAAGACCTCCAGGCCATCCTGGGATAAACAACCGCATCTCGATTGGTTAAAAAGCAGGGCCAGCCTCATCCGCCGGCCCTGTTTTTTTATGAAAATTTATACGGTAAGATAATTGCTAAAAGGGATTTCTGTTATTAGTATGGTGCAATAAGTGCATATATTTCTCAAAAAGGCAGATGAGAAATGGTTACAGACGCAAAACATATCCTAAATCCTTATAACAGGAGTACCTCCATGCAGAACAAAAAGAAAAGTGAAATTACCCGCCGCGATTTCCTCGGCGGAGCGGCCGCCGTTGCGGCCTTTACCATCGTTCCCCGCCATTTGCTGGGCCAGTCGGGTCAAAAATCCCCCAATGAAAAGCTCAACATCGCCGGTATAGGCGTCGGCGGCAAGGGCTTCAGCGACATGCAAAGCGTGCAGGGGGAAAATATCGTCGCCCTCTGCGATGTCGATCATGCCTACGCCGCCCGGGCCTTTCAGGAGTTTCCTCGCGCCAAGATCTATACCGATTACCGCGTCATGCTGGACAAGCAAAAAGACATCGACGCCGTCATCGTCGCCACCCCCGACCATACCCACGCCGTGATAACCATGGCCGCACTGAAGTCGGGCAAGCACGTCTTCTGCCAGAAGCCGCTGACCCATTCGATGTACGAGGCCCAGCAGGTAGCCAAAGTTGCCAAAGAAACCGGCATGGCCACGCAGATGGGCAATCAGGGCCAGGCCTCCGAAGAGGCCCGCGTCCTGGCCGAACTCATCATGGACGGCGCCATCGGCCCCGTGCGGGAGATTCACGGCTGGTCCAACCGCCACCCCGACATCTCCCCCCGCGGCATCCCGCGCCCGGCGGACACCCCGCCCGTACCCGCCACTCTGGACTGGGACCTCTGGCTGGGACCTGCCCCCGTCCGGCCTTATCATCCCTGTTATGTACCGTTTTCCTGGCGCGGCTGGTGGGACTTCGGCTGCGGCGTCCTGGGCGACATCGCCTGCCATAATTTTTCCGCCATTTTCAAGGCCCTGAAGCTGGGCTACCCCTCCAGCGTGGAGGCCTGCTCCAGCAATTATTCCTGCCCGCCGGAGGTTCAAAACGAAACCGCTCCCCTTTCCTCCGTGGTCCGCTTTAACTTCCCAGCCGCCGCCGATCGTCCCGCCCTGGTCATCAACTGGTACGACGGCGGCATGATGCCCGCCCGCCCGGAAGAGCTGGAGCCGGACCGCAATTTAGGCGGCGGCGACGGCATGTTATACGTGGGCGATAAGGGCAAGATCTGGAACCATCGGCTGATCCCCGAAACCAAAATGAAAGAATATGGCGCCCCGCCCAAGGTTCTGCCCCGTTCCCCCGGCCATTATGAGGAGTGGATCGCCGCCTGCAAGGGCGGCCAGCCGGCCGGCTCCAATTTCGTCGATCACGCCGGCCTCTTGACCGAAGTGGTCCAGATGGGTGTCATCGCCCTCAAGCTCAACGCCATCCTGTACTGGGACGCAACCGCCAAACGCTTCACCAACAGCGACCAGGCCAACCAACTGATGAACCCGCCCTATCGCGAAGGCTGGTCCCTCTAATGCTATGACGGTCTGTACCAAACGAAATATACAAACCCGGCGCGGCAAAATATCGTTTGGTATCGGTTCTGTTATGGTACTGACACTGAGCCTGTGCTACGGTTTCCAGCCGGATCGGTTTGCCGCTCTGACGATCTATCCGCCGTGGTTCTGGATTCTGCCGGCGGGCATATTAATCCTGCTGGCCGGTTTTTGGAAGAAACGATTTGCCTTGGGTCTGACCATCGCCTGGTTAATCTTTCTCATGGTTTTTGTCGAGCAGGTGACAAGTTTCCCGCGCAGTCTGTGGCTTTCACAGGACACCTGGCAGACCGCCCGGAAAAATGGCCAGGCCCTGCGCGTCATCTCTCTCAACTGTAACAGCCAGCCGGAAGCGATGGAGACCGCCCTGGAATTTGAGCCTGATATCCTTTTATTACAGGAGCCGCCGGGCAGGAAGGAATTGCTTGCGGTACTGGAAAAACAGGGTCTCTCGAATCATTTCACGCAGGATTATATCGACACCCCGATTGTTGTAACTGGCGATATAGAGCAGCTTCCGGTCGCCCATGATAACCGGATATTCATCTCGAAAGCTTTGGTAACTATATCCCGTATGCCCTCCCTTCAAGTAGTCAATGTGCGTCTGTCTCCAGCGGAAATTGGCATGAATCTATTTTTCCCTGCCTGCTGGCGGAATCACTATACAAACCGGTTATTCCGCCGGCAGGAAATAGAGAAGATTTTACAGGAGATTTCGTTCGATGGGCCGGTGATTCTCGGCGGGGATTTCAACGCCCCAGCCGCTAGCGGGGTGTTCGACCGCCTCAAACCACACTTCCGCGACAGCTTTCAAGCGGCGGGAGTCGGCTTGGGAAATACCATCATAGAATCCCTGCCGCTCTTGCGTATCGACCAGATCTGGCTCAGCCGCCATTTCCAGCCGGTCTCCGTCCGTTCCCGGCCCTGCTCCAGCTCCGACCACCGCATGGTAATTTGCGATCTAATCTTCCGCCCCGCTCTGGAAAAATAGACTCGTAGGTTCGGCAATTCCGCTATCCCGTACCGGAAGGCCTCTGGGTACTAATAAAATATTTTAATGCACTCGATGTTCGCTTCCTATTCATAGCAGTAAACAGGGGGGGGAGACCGTACCGCACCTATTTAAAATTGACAATTCCTTTTGGATGACTACTATGAAAATATATGTAATGACATTGAATCAGAATAATACTACTCCTCTTTAGGAGATTTCTTATTGTTGATAATGGCGATATTTATTATCTGTGCGATATTTTTTATCCTACTCAGTCTTCCATTTGCCCTATGGGTTTACATTACACTATCAACTGCTTTTGAAAGCCGGCATTGGTCCACTATACAAGGTAGTATCACTGATTCGCATATTGTTAAAAATAAAGATTGTAATGGATTACCTGGTTATCATTATTCCATTGCCTATGTTTATAAAATCGATGAAAAAGAATACTATAGCCGGACTGTACGGTCTGGAGCGTTTCGGTATTTTACACAAGCGGGTGCTCAAAATATGGTAAATAAGTATCCGGTTGGGAAACCAGTTCTTGTCTTTTATGATCCCGACTATCCTGACTGTGCATTATTGGAATCTGGATTTTCATCGGAATGTTTCTATCCGATATTTCTATATGGGTTTGTTTTTGGTTTCTGCATTCTTTTTCTGGTTTTAGCGGTTCATCAGATTATGCATAGTTGAAAAATTAAAGAGTACGGATGGTTTGGGATTGACCATTTGCTTTAATAGGATACAATAAAAAACTATGCCTCGGCAGATACAGTCCAATGATAATATGACACCGTTGTCTAATGCTACTCCATCCGTTGAGGCAGGGGTTCCACAGGCGAAAACGGCTCCTGCGCCGGCATTGGCGCGGAAGCTGGCGTGGATTTTGGGGGCGTTGTCCATTTGCGGGCCGTTTGCGATTGATATGTATCTATCGGCGTTTTCGCGGATGGCGCAGGAGCTGGGGACCAGCCTGGGGATGGTGCAGATTACGCTGGCGATTTTCCTGCTGGGGCTGGGGGTGGGGCAGATCTTTTGGGGAACGCTCAGCGATCATGTGGGGCGGCGGCGGCCGCTGCTGGCCGGCTACCTGCTGTTCACGGCGGCGGCGGTGGTTTGTGCCGGTACACATTCGATTCATACGCTGATTGCAGCCCGGTTTTTCATGGGGTTGGGCGGCTCGGCGGGGGTGGTGATCTCCCGTGCCATTGTCCGGGACTTGTTTGAGGCCAACGAGGCGGCCCGGTTCTATTCGATGATGATGATTGTCGGGGGGATCGGGCCGATTGTCTCGCCCTTCCTGGGCAGCTTTTTGGTGACGTATGCGCATTGGCGGGTCATTTTCTGGGTGATCACGGGGTTCGGCTGCCTGTGTATGATCGGGGTTTTTCGGATTATCCCGGAGACCCTGGCGCGGGAAAACCGGGTGCGGGGACATCTGGCGGAGGTGTTGCGGGGATATGGCCGGATTCTGGTGGATCGCCGCTTTTTCGGGCCGGCCCTAGCTATCGGGTGTACGTCGGGGATCCTGTTTACCTATATTGCCAATTCTTCGTTTATTTTTATTGAATTATTCGGGGTGCCGGTGGCCTATTTCGGCTTCCTGTTTGCCACCAATTCGATCGGGCTGTATATCGGCGGCCAGTCGAACCGCTGGCTGCTGCGGCGGTTCAGTGCGGAGCAGCTTTTGCGGAAGGGATTATGGCTCAATCTGCTGGCGGCGGTGCTGCTGGTGGGATCTGCCTGGACGGGGTGGGGCGGGTTTGTGCCTTTTTTCGGGCTGCTGTTTGTGTGTATTGCCTCGCTGGGGGTGATATTTCCCAATGCCACCGCCGTGGTTATGCAGCCTTTCGCGGCGGAGGCCGGCAGTGCGTCGGCCCTGCTGGGGGTCTTGCAGTTTATGCTGGGAGCGGCTGGCGGGGCACTGGTGGGGGTGTTCCATGACGGAACGGCGCTGCCGATGGCGATCCAGATTGCCGGGTATGGGTTGGCGGCCCGATTGATATTGGTGCTAACCCGGGGGAAAGCAGACGGATGACGGGGCAAAGCGGAAAAAAACGTCTGATCGAAGGCAGGATTGGTATTGGGAGGTTAAAACGCCGAACGCCACCGCCCGGAAAGCGTAGTCAGAAGGTGGGGGTGGCGTTCGGAAGCGCATAAACCTATCCGAGGGATAGATAGGATGAACTTTTTTTCAGAAACGGCATCCGGTGAGGTATGGTGTCCGCCGGCTATAATCCGGAAGCCGCTTATTAGACCGGACTGCCCAGTCGAGGTTAGAATTTTTTTTGTCTTTTTGCAAAAAAAAATCCCCTTCTCCGGATGGGGAAGGGGAGAGGATTTTGCCGGTTTAAAATGGGCAAAAAGGCGGTTAGAGGGACCAGCCTTCGCGGTAGGTGCGGTGGACGAACTGGTTGGCGGTTTCCGAGTTGGTGAACTTCATGTTTTTGCCGTCCCACAGGAGCCGCTGATCGGGGTTGCGGATGGCCAGGTTGCCCATGACGACCATTTCGGTCAGCGGGCCGGCGTAATCGAAATTGGTGCTGGAGGGTTTGCCGTCCTTGCAGGCGCGGACCCAGTCTTTTTCGTGGCCGCCGGAGCCGTCGGGAATGCGGGGGATGCTGGGGTCGGGACGTTTGAATTCTTTCATCTTCGTTTCCGGAAAGAGACGCGGATTCAGGCCATAGCAGCCGCACATGAGCTTGCCGTTATCGCCTTCGAAAATGACGCCGCCGTCGCTGTCGCCCATCTGGCGGCCTTCTTCCAGGTCATCGGGGCGGGGGGGCATCATGCCGCCGTCGTACCAGTCCACCTTGACGGCGGGCATGCCGTCCCGTTCGGGAAACTGATAACGGACGATGGTGGAGCGGGGGAAGCTTTCCTGCGTCCATTCCTTTTTATGCCAGAAGCCGTCCCAGTAGGTGGAGATGCAGGCTTCCACGACGGTGGGGTATTTCAGTTTCAGGGACCAGAAGACCGGGTCGAGGATGTGGCAGCCCAGATCGCCGAGGGAGCCGGTGCCGAAATCGCTCCAGGCCCGCCAGCTCGCCGGCAGATAGGTGGGGTGATAGGGGCGGTAGGGGGCCGGGCCCAGCCAGCGGTCCCAGTCGAGGGTATCCGGTACGGCCGGGGTTTCCGCGGGCCGTTCGACTTCCACGCCCTGCGGCCAGACGGGGCGGTTGGTCCAGGCGTGCACATGGCGCACGGGGCCGATAGCTCCGGCCTGGATCCATTCACAAATCAAGCGGGCGCCGTCGCCGGAATGTCCCTGATTGCCCATTTGGCTCATAACCTTGTACTGGCGGGCGGCCTCGGTGAGCTTGCGGGCTTCAAACACATCGTAGGCCATGGGCTTCTGCACATAGACATGCTTGCCCATTTTGATGCACGCCATGGCGATGACGGCGTGGGTGTGATCGGGGGTGGCGATGATGACGGCGTCGATGTTCTTGTTTTCCTTCTCCAGCATTTCCCGGAAGTCCTTGTATTTTTTGGCGTCCGGGTAGGTGTTGAAGGTGTTGGCGGCGTAGGCGTCATCCACGTCGCAGAGGGCCACGATATTTTCCATATTGACGGCCTTGAGATTCGAGCCGCCCATGCCGCCGACGCCGATGGCGGCAATGTTGAGTTTGTTGTTGGCGGAGGGCTGGTCGTTTTGGCCCAGTACCCGTTTGGGGACATAGGTGAAGGCCGCAGCCGAGACCGCGGCGGCGCCGAGAAAGTCACGCCGGGAAATCTTTTTTTCGTCTTTCATGAAATGATCCTTTCTTTTATCAAAATCCTGTGATTATCAGGTCTATAGTTAATAGCTGGCCACTACGACGGCCTTTCCGGTCAGGCCCGTCAGTTCGATGGTTTCTTTGTCGGGGTTGAACTTGTCCCACGGCTGGCCGTTGACGGTTGCGCTTTTAATCGGTTTGGCCTGGGAATGGCGGAAACGCACGATCACGCTCTGGGGAGCGTTGCGGCTGGGGATTTCGACGGTGGCCGTGATTTTGCCGTTATCCGCATCGGAAACGATTTCGTAGGCCAGGGGGCCAAAGTGGGTCGGGGCGTTTTGCACCGAAATTTTCTTTCCCTGTCCCAGCCAGGGACGCGGTGTGCCGCGGGCGATCCAGAGGGACTGCCCTTCCTCCATCAGCAGCAGGTTGCGGAAGTTCTCCAGGAACCAGCCGGCGGTGCCGTTGTCCGGGCCATCGCAGTTGGTGTAGGCGCCCCACTGGGCCCATTCCCACATCTTGCCGTTGGCGCCGACCATGCAGGCATAGGAGTTCATCCAGAACCGCAGGAAATTGGGGACGTCGTCCTGCAGCAGATAGATGTTGGCATTGTTCGAGGCTTTGGGCAGACTGGAACCATAGCTTTTCCAGAACCAGGCGTCGTCGGTGGAGGCGCCCTTCTCCTTCCTCGCCTTCTCCAACTCCCGGATCGCACCGGCGGAGGTGCCTACCTCTTCCATGACATCCAGCGTGTCCATCATGCGGGGGTCCTGGGCATCGAGCGCCGCAAACGGCTCGGCCAGCGGCAGGGCACCCAGGATCACGTCGCCCTGCGGACGGCCGACGGAAGGGAATTCCAAGGCCATCATCAGTCCTCGGGTATAGGCGGCCAGGGGAATGAAGCTGTGGTATAAGCCGTCGCGTCCGAGCCGGACCGGCGAAAGGGCGGCTTCCCGGTCCACGGCCCGCCGGATATCCTGGCGAAAGGCCTCCGCCTCGGCCTGGTATTTCTTACCGGCCTCCGGATCGAAATCGGCCAGGGCATCGGCGAAACGCTGCAAGCCCTGGAGAGAGAAACCGTTGTCGCAGTAGTAAAAGCGCCAGTCACACGCGGGCAGGGCGTAATCGCCCAGCATGTAGGGAGGCATCAGGCCGGCCACGAGTAAATTTTCCCGATTGGGGTAGTTGACCATGTACAGTTTTCGCTGGCGGATGATCCAGTCCGCCGCCGCCTGCAGCCGCAGCCGGTGCCGCTGGAACCACTCTTTGTCGCCGGTCAGAAAGTAGCGTTCCGCCATCGCAAAGAGCAGCCGGCCGGTGGAGGCGTGGGTGCCGTCATGGACGTAGCCCATGTCGTACCGCATGCTGGTGGCCCATTCCAAAGCCCCGTTGCCGTCAGTGAAGTCGCCGTCGGGCTTTACGCCCGGGCCGTTCAGAAAATGCTGATAGACCTTGTCGGCCTCTTCGTGCAGACCGACCATGTCCATATCATGGGCGACACGGGCCACTTCAAAGGCCAGTCCGCCCCACATATGCTTGCCTTTCAACTGGTTCGAGGCGGCGCGCCAGGCGTCGGTCCAGCGGGTATCGGAAAGCTGCACCTGCATGGGCGGGTTATCCACGTCGGGATAGGGCGGCACGGCGGTATCTGCCGGGCATTGCCAGAGGCGGACCTGCTGCATCAGTTCGTCCCAGGAGGCCGCCTCGGGATGTTCGCGGACCATTTGGCGAATGCTCTTGAGGTTTTTCGCCTTTAGTTCCGCCATGAATTGGCGGGGGGTCTGGCCGCTGCCGGCTTTGGTGATGAATATGCCGTGTTCCGGGATCAGGATGGGGCCTTTTTCCAGGTCAATCGGGCGGAAGGTGAATCCGCCGGCCTTGGTCCAGACGGTTACCCGGCTGTCCAGATTGGGAGCAGGGACCTCGGGTCCGGGGCCGGTGGTGTCAAACAATATCGAGGAAATGACGGTGGGTGTGTTCAGGTCGCGACGGTCGCTGGGAAGGTACAGCAGCGGCAGGGCGATCCCGTGTCTGTCGTCAGCCAGCGGTGAAACGGGGCCGATCAGGCTCAGATCGGACTGGAGCCGGCCGTCAAAATCAGCTTTATCGGAGTCTGGCTGGAAACCCCATTCGATTTCCACGTCCATTCGTTTCCAGGTCCCGGCTGTCGGGGTGATCAGGTGCATCGCCGGCACAGGAGCCTTTTCATTTTCGCAGAAAACGGTGACCATTTCCGTGGCAGTACCGCGCCGGTGGGTCCGGCCAACGACGGTGGGGATGTCCGGAACGCCGATATGGTTGTAGGTCCAGGTCCGGCGGTCGGCTGAGACTTCGGGCTGGCCCAGGATTTCGTCATTGCACCAGCCGAACCAGCCGAAGGCGGTGGGATACACCCGGACCTCCACGGTTTCCGGTGCGGGAATGTCCCGGTCAGCCGGCCAGACGAGTTCCACCTGATAATCCGAGATCCGCACCGACCAGAGCAGGCCCGCCAGCAATTGCCCTTTCGGCTGGGGGGGCAGCGGGGTGATCAGATCGGGCATGTCATAGCAGGCGCTTCGTAGCTGGTCGAGGGGCATTTCATAGAATGCTGTCCGGTACACCTTATCGATCCGCTCCAGGCGATGCGGGATGAAACAGGCCTCCGGCTGGGGCTGAACCGCGCGATCTGCCCGCCATTCATAGCACCAGGGAGAAATGTCCACCGGCTGGCCGGCCATCCGGTCCAGTTGGTTCTTATCCGCCACCCCAGCAGATAAATCTTGTCCTTCGGCTGCACCTATGATAGCGGCCATCATCCATAACACTACGGCTGTCATCCACAGGGTTCGTTTTTTCATCGTTTTTCCTTTGCTGGTAATCTACTAATATGGTTTCCTTCTTATGACATTTCGTTTTGAATCTTCCGGAGCAGGTCCCGGGTGGCCCGGACGCCGTCCTCTTCGCTCAAATGCTCCCCTTCGTATTCGATGCCCACATAGCCCGAATAGCCCGCCTCGGCCACGATTTTCAACATGCGATAAAAGTCGGTATTGATTTCGCTGCCCGCGGCGTCAAAGTCGTAACTCTTGGCGCTTAGGCCTTTGGCAAAGGGCATCAGGTCGGTGACGCCCTGATAACGGTCATACTCACCGAAATTGCCGAAGTCTGGCAGGGTGCCGCAATTGGGAAGATTGACGGTTTTCATCACGGACGCTACCCAGGCGCCGTTGGAGGAGAATCCCCCGTGATTTTCTACGATGACATTAATGCCAAAGGGAGCGGCGAATTCCGCCAGGCGGTGCAGCCCGTCCGCCGCCAGCTTGAGCTGCTCTTCATACGTGCCGTCGGAATAGGCATTGACCCGGATTGAGTGGCAGCCCAGGAAGCGGGCCGCCTCCACCCATTTATAATGATTTTCCACCGCCTGGATTCTCTGCTTTTCATCGGGATCGCCCAGATTGCCCTCGTTATCACACATAATCAGCAGAGATCTGATCCCGTACTCGTCCGCCCGCTTTTTCATTTCGGCCAGATACGCCTGGTCCCGGGCCTTGTCCATAAAAAAGGGATTGCAGTATTCCACGGCTTCGATCCCAAAATCATGGGCGGTTTTGGCGAAATCCAGGTGATCCAGGGCAGGTCCCTTCTGGCCGAAGAGCCGGCGATGAAAGGACCATTCCGCCAGCGAAATTTTGAAAGGCAATTTGGTGTTCATCCTGTTCCTTTCCCCGCTGGTACAGCCAGCCAGTTTCCCCAGTGAAAAACCACAGACCGTCCCGACGCCCAGCTTGAGAAATTCTCTGCGTTCCATAATTTGCTCTTCTTTCCAGATTCACTTGGTTTGGTATCCGGATCCATTACCAGTGACTATATTTAACTAAATGTAACCAAATGTCAATAAGAAAATGAAAGGGGGAACCGGATATTCAAAACGTAAAAACAGCGTTTCTGACTCCCTCCCTTACGGTCGGGGCTTGGATAAGACAATTTTTAGGGGTTGCCGAAATCGTTTACCGATTCCCCTGATCCGTTATCTTTACGACGACCAGGGCCATGTCATCAAAGCGTTTGGTCAGGCCGGTGTATTTGCGCATCAGCCAGAGGATATTTTTAGCGGCCTGTTCGGCGGGCATCTCCCGGGAATTCCGGGCCGCCTCGATGATCCGCTGGCGCCCGAACGATTCCCGGCGGAAATTGACCGCATCGGCCAGACCGTCGGTGTACAGGATGAGCATGTCGTTGGTATGCAGCTCAATCGTATGCGTCTGATATACAGTTTTCTTATCGATTCCCAGTACCGTGCCCCCCTCCGATAAACTGACCGTCTTCTGATCCTGAAGAAGAATAGCCGGCTCATGCCCGCCGTTGCAGTAGGTCAGGGTACGATGGGATGGATCGTAGCTGGCACAGAAGATCGTCGCGAACTCCCCGAACACCACATCATGGCAGAACATGATATTGACACGCTGCACCAGTTCATTGACATCCTGAAATTGCTCGGCATAGGCCCGCAGGCCGGAACGGAGCGAGGCCATCGCCAGCGAAGCCGGGACCCCCTTGCCCATAATATCGCCGATCGAGAGCAGCAGCCGGCCGTCCGGCAGCGGCAGGAAGTCGTAAAAATCGCCGCCGACGTCGTAGCAGGGCACATACATGCCCGCGATATCCAGGCCTGGCACGGCGGGGGGCCGGGCCGGGATCAGATGCCGCTGAACATCGCCGGCCAGGCGGATCTGGCGGAGCATCCGCTCGCCTTCCAGCGCCTCGGCATACAGCCGGGCATTGACAATCGCGGCCGCCGACTGGGAGGCGATCGTCTGGGCCAGGCTGACGTCCGCCTCGGAGTAGAGCCGGGGCCGTTTGTTATACAGCCGCATGATACCGATCCCTTTGTTTTTGTATAACAAACCGATGCTCAGGTTGCTGACGAGACCTTCTTTCTGGATTTCGTCGTGATATTTCTTGAAGTGAGAATCGGTGAGCATGTTTTCCACGATGATCGGCTCCCCGCTCAACGCCCGTTTGTTCAGGATACTCTCCCCCGCGGTCACCGGTCCTTTGGTCTTATATTCTTCGCTGAGGCCATAGGTTGCCTTGAGCACCAGTTCCCCGGTATTTTCATCCAGCAGGCGCAGACCGGCCGCCTCGGCGCCAATCGCTTCGGCGACGGTCTTGACCACGATTTCCAGCACCTGCTGCAAGTCCATCGGGCCGGTGAGCAGGCGGCTGGTTTCATGGACGCTGCTCAAATCATGATGCAGACGGTCCAGCCGCTTATTCAGTATGCTTTGCCGGACTTCCGGCTGAAGGTTAGCAGCGGTTGCAACCGGGTCTTTGCTCGTTTGTTCTATTTCTTGTGACATTATATTATTCTTGCATACCTGGCCCTGACAATCAAGAGAATCCCACGCATTTTGCAAAACTTTAGTGAAATGTAAGAGGTGCACGGTCCACCGTTATTACGCCGGATATACAATCAAACCATGCCGACCTTTTGCGAATGGTTCGTTTTGTTAATCTGGAATTTCAATCGCATGTAAACCCGAATCGCCTCGGCCACGCTCAGGGCATAGGCAAAACAGCCGCGCGAGGCATGCGGATAATTGCCGTCTTTCATCTCGGAAAGATTGCCGATCCCGTCTTCGTACAAGTTGGACCACAGTGGCTCGAAAAAGGCCAGCGCCTGCTTGACCGCCAGTTCCGAGAAATGGAAAACCGAAGCCCGCGCTTCAATAAAGCTGGGATAAATCCACAGCCAGGCGGTTCCATTGTGATAGGCAATCCGGCGCGATGTTTCATCGCCGGTGCATTGGCCCTGGTAGGGCATGCGCGGATCGGTCAGAAGGTTGCCTTTGTCATCCCGAATTGCCAGTGGTACCGTGAGGGGATCCTCCGCCAAAGAACGGATGCCCGCCGGCACCAGCAGGCGGCGCGAAATAATATCAATAATCATGCGGGCTTCCTCTACCGGAACCAGACCGGCGTGGATGGCGGCCAACTGATTAAATCGCAGCGCGGTATCCGCCTGTCCCTGAACGGCCGGCAGCGACTGCTGGGTCAGGAGCACATCCGAAAGGTAATTCCGATTCGGCTGCCAGTATAGATGCATAAAATTCTTCTGGATCTGGTCGCGAATTTCCTGCGATTCTCCGCTGAACGAGGCGTCGAGCGCGGGGATGAGCGATAGAACCTCATACCAGAGAGCCTGAATCTCCACCGGATAGCCCCGCCGCGGCGTCACCTGCGGATTCGTGGTGTTCATCCAGGTCCAATTGGCCGGGCAGTAGAGCAGCCCGCTGGTTTCATCCAGATATGGGCCATTCTCGATCCCTCCTTTGAGCTGCTGATACATAGCCAGCAGAACCTCGCGCAGAGTCCGTTTCTCATCGACGGGCCGGTTCCAGAAGGAATGATTCTCCGTACTGCTGACGTACTGTTTGGCGGCCAGGAACAGCCGCAGACTTCCTTCCAGATTCGTACGGTTTTCCGGCCCGCTGTTGAGCCAGTCCTGCAGCAACCCCTTTTGTTCCGTACCGGCAGCGGACACAATGATATCCTCCGCCACTTCCGCCCGGCCGGCCGCCAGCAGCCCGCCCACGCAGAACAGCGCATCTCTGGTATAGGAGCCTAACCAGGGGTAGCCGGCCATGATCTGCCAGCCTTTATCGGTCTGAAGGATAAACTGATCCAGGGCGCACACCAGCATCTTGACCAGAAAATCCTTGTGCGAAGATACCCCCGGAATCAGCCCCAGGAGATATTTGACACGTTTGTTTTCCGACAGTTCCGCCTTATGGAAGGAAATGGCATCGACCGGTATTTTCTCATTCCGCGGGGAGCTGGCCGTCAGCATAAGTACCTGACTGTTGCCCTTGTGCAGCATAAAATGGAAGGTGCCCGGGGCGAACTGGTCGCTTCTGCAATCCAGTCCGCGTTCCTTGTCCTGGGGCAGAAGCAGGTTCGGCACCCAGTGTTTTTGTTCGATATATTCTCCGCTCTGGGCCACCAATTTTACGCTGACATCGGGAGCCGGCTGAAATTCCACTCCCGGCGGAAACATCAGGTACTTGCACTGTCCCTCGTATCGATTGCGAATTTCATCCGTGGCGATCAGCGGATCGTGGATCATGCGATATTCCAGATAGCAATTGCAGATCAGTTGGATGGGGGCGTTGGCCTCCTTCAATTTGTAGCGGATATAGACCGAGTTTTCCCCGCTGGGCATGACCATCGACTTTTCGATCCGCAGATGGTATTCGCCGTCATCGTACAAAAATTCCCACGAGGGGTGCGGATACCGCGTGAACCAGGTGAGAAAGCTCTGGTCCAGGTCGAAATATTTTTCCCCCACCTGGATCGTTTCCTTAATCGACTTGGCCAGGGACATCCGGTTCGAGGGAATCTTCGGATCGGTGACAATGGACAAGAGCGTGTCGTATTTGGTATTCAGGGTCTGCGGCAGGGCGGGGACCTGGCAGACGGCGCCGGTGCCATTGGTCAAGAGAACGGTCGAATACTGGTTCCGCAGCCGCTTCTTGCTCACGATGAGCGGGTAGATCTTCCGCGCGGAGAGGTTGGCCCGCCCCGAGGGAACCGACAGAATCGGATATTCCTGCTCCTGCCATTGCCGCTGAATCATGCGATTGCGTTCGATCTTCCAGTTGAAGGTCAGCAGGGCGTGCTGGTTTTCCGGCTGGGGCGGGAAAAAGCTCATATGGCCCAGGCCGGTCGAACAATGGATCGATTCGGTTTTGATCGTCTCTTTCGCCGTTTTCAAATACGCGGTGCAGGGCACAAACGTATGGGCCAGCAGCCATTTGTCCCCCGATATAATAAATTCCTTCGTACTTTCCCGGAACGTCCACACCGCTGAATGCCGCTCCACCAGATCCTCGCTGATCTTCTCCAGGCTTTCGGCGACATCCCCCCTGATCAGCAGTTCCAGACCACCGGTATTCACCAGGGCGATGAATTTCCGGAAATCGGTGATCTGCCGCAGCAGTTTCTCCTGATCGATCCGGCCCACTTCATGCTGTTTGAAACGATTCAGCAAGATCTGATAAACCAGGTGAATATGGTTGTATTCCAGATCGTACAGGGCCGGTATCTTTACCTGATATTTCTGCGCCCGTACTCCCAGCCGATAGACTTCGCACTGGCCTGCCGTCAGATCCTTTTCCAGTACGGTTCCTCCCGTTGTCGGCTCAATGAACACCTGGTCCTGGAGCAAATCCTCCAGCACGGTGGTCGAACTGAAAAACGAAGACAAATTCGCATGGGACCAGTTGATCCAGGCCTTTTTCGGCCTTTCGGGATTCAAATTGATGATACACAGCACGACATTGCTATGGTCCGCATTGCTCCGGGTAAAGGCCAGCACCTCCTCATCGCCCGCCTCAATCATATTCAGATTGTCCCGTTCCCAGAACGCCGGGTTCTCCGCCAATATCCGGTTGATCCGGGCGATGTCCGCCACCAGATTTTCCGCACAGCCCCAGTTCAGCCCCGCGTTGCGGTGCACATCGATTTTCTCAGTAGCCAGCCACTCCACCCCATTGGCGAATCCCCAAGCCCCGGCAAACGAGGTTGTCGCGCACAAAAACAGCCGCATCCGCGTATAGATCTTGCCCCTTTTGGCCAGCCGGTCATTGTCGTGGGTTTCGGCATAATGAACCAATACCCCTTTCTCCTTCGAGACATACAGGGCATAACGCAGATAATCCACGATCTGCCGCCGGTTATAATTCTGAAACAGCTCCGAATACGCCCAGTTCATCTGGCCTTCGGTCAGCAGCTTTTCCGTCACCACCCACGGGCCGCCCAGCCCTTCCAGCAGAAACAGGGTATTGGGAAATTCCTGCCGCACCTTGGCTATGATGTACTGCCAGACATGCAGCGGCACCATATACCCGGCGTCCAGCCGGAAGCCGTCGATCCCGCGGCGGCACCATACCAGAAACACATCCGCCATATACCGCCACAAGTCCTTATGCCGGTAGTCCAGCTCCACCAGATCGCCCCAAATCACACCCCAGGCACCCGGCGAGGTAATCTTCCGGTCCGGCCCCACCTTGCACCAGTGCCGGTGGGTAAAATGGATGCTGCTGGCCCAGCCGGTATGGTTGATGACCATATCCAGGAATACCTTGGCCCCCAGCCCGTGGATCGTCGAGGTCAGGTCCACAAACTGGTCCTCGATGGTCTTATACCGGCTGAAGGTGGCATAGGTATGGTCGATCCCGAAATAATCGTTGGTCGCATACGGGCTGCCGTACATCCCCATCCGCCCATACGAGGTCGGCACCGGGTTGATCGGCAGCAGGTGGATGATCTTCATCCCCATTTCCCCGATGATGAACGGCAGTTCCTTCATAAAATTCTGAAAAGTTCCGCCCGGCGGAATTACAAAGGCCCCCTGGTCCTCCAGTTTTTTGACCTCCTCTTCCAAAACCGGGTTTACCAGTGTTGTCAGATGCTTATTTTCCCCAAACTGCCGGATAAAAGCGCAATAGATCGAATTATTCCGGCCGTAGTCCAGCGGCGTCACCGAAATCCCGATATTCGGGCCGTCCGCCCACTTCACCCACGGATCCTGCCGCTTCATCGACTCCACCCGCACCTTATACTCGAAATACCCCACCTCGCTGAGCAGGACATCGCAGGTATATTCGTCCGTCTGGCTCTCGTAGCGGGTCGGGATATCGTAAAAATCGGTCGAATAGCTCTGGCCCTTCTCCACCTGGTCGATGATCTGCTGCTGAATCCGCCGGGCCTGGTTCAGATTCGTCCGGATCATCACCCGGAACGGCCCCAACGATCCCTTGTCCCGGATCCCCAGCCGCACGCGGATCCGCAGCACGGAAAATTGCAGCATGTTCCGGTTAGGACTGGGGTTACATTCAATACGGATAATGTTGTCAGCAGGGTTTTGCATATCGTATGGGATGCCTTGTCATTCCCGCGCAGGCGGGAATCCATCTTTACACCTTCCTATTACCATTACCGCAGCGACCGGCGGGAGCGTCAAATATCATTCCCAGCCCGCGTCGTTTCGCCGTCCGCAGAACCTGTAAAACTCCTATTTTGGCACTACATACCTTAAATATTCCAGGCAGCGACCAGCGGGAGCGTCAAATATCATTCCCCGCCCGCGTCGTTCCGCCGTCCGCAGGACCTGTAAAACTCCTATTTTGGCACTACATACCTTAATATTCCAGGCAGCGACCAGCGGGAGCGTCAAATACCATTCCCAGCCCGCGTCGTTCTGCCGTCCGCAGGACCTATAAAGTTTTATTTCAGCATTAGTAACGCGGCACGGCCTATAATTGCCCTGTCCGCGTAAATATACCCTATACTTATCGTAGTTTTCCCCTTTGGCCATGCAAATTTCCCCGTTTATGTTCATTCGGAGCGAATTGTCGCTTTTTTGCAAAAAATTCATAAGGTATTGTTGTGAATGGTCTTATGTAATATTAACCGGGAAAATGTTGTTTTTCCGCCACGCCTCCCGCCATTCTCCCCGGCCCTCCTCCGGCGGATTGGGCGACCGGTTTTTTCGTAAGATGTTTATTGAAGGTGGTTTATAAAAATAATGAAAATTTCACAAATTTTCTCGAATTCTGGCTCGGTCTTTGCGATAACTATAAAATAGATGACGCAGGCAAAAGAAAGGAAGAGTAGAGAGAACCGATTTTTTTGCCGAGTACAAATGTTTAAGATTTTTCGCGATTTGCAACTTTTTTCTTGACGTTCTGTTTAGGTTTGGTTATTATCATGATAGATATACAGCTTAACAATCTGACACACATAAAGTTTTCAATAAATGTAGCGTTCCCAAAGGATGCTGGAATGAAATTTTGGACTTTCAAATTTAGAGGCGTGAAAGGAGGTCGGAAGGAAAAGGAAAATATTTAGTTCGCGATTGGCTGCCTCTTTAAAAAGCCCCCTAACAGGGTCTGCAAGGGTTTGAGGCGAAACTTTCTCGTGAGGCCCGCCAATCCAAGTTCGTGTTCGACAAGTTTCTAGTTGTAAAAAAAGTATAATGTAAAAATCTTGTCTGTTCAGTTTAGGAGAAACAATGAAAAAGGTAGTATGTTTAATCGCGGTTCTCGCCTTAACCGCCAGCGTGTTTGCCGCCGAACCCATCACCATCACCGCAACTGTAAATGCGACCGCTAAAACTCTTACGCTTGGCTATAATGCCACGGGTGCAACCAAGCCGGTTGGTTTTAGTTTCATCGTCAGTGCGACAGGTGGCAAGGTGGCTCTTGCGGGTATTAACAAAGCGGATTCCTTCTTTGATGTTTTCATCGACTTCGCGTCCGATGATCCTGCCGCTTATCAGGCTGGTGCTGATCCTGCCACTGGTGTTTGGTCTGCTGCTCATATGCTGGCCAAAGCCGATGAAGCTGGTGCGGCAACGCTTCCGGCAGCAGTTTTCTCGATTTCCGCCGCCGAACTGGCCAATGTAGCCACCATTCCCGCCACCGGAACTATCTGCGTTCTGACCTATACCTGCGATGGAACCACTCCGATCGCGATCACCTTCGCCGAAGATACCCTTCGTGGTGGTATCGTGGATACCGCTGGTGTTGCTATGACCGCCACCCTGCCCGGTGCTGTCGAAATTCCTTGTCTTACGGATTGCCTGTATGTTGGCCAAGTATTCAGTTATGCTGGTGCTGGTCCTGCCGTGACTCTGACGGTTACTCAAGCGATGGTTGATCGTTGGGTGGCCCTGGGCAAACCGAATTGCTGGTGCTGTCTGGCTCAAAAAGCCGGTAACGGTGTTGCTACCAACACCCGTGTTGATACTGGTGACTTGAACGAGTTGAAGCAGTCTTGGAATAAATCATCTACGGCTGTTGGTTACAAGCCCTGTGCGGATTACAACCTGTCAGGTCGTGTTGACACTGCTGATTTGAATGTTCTGAAATCGCACTGGAATAAGACCACTGGTGGTTGCAACTAAAATATGTGTTACTTAGTTTTACTACCCTATGGAAAATTGCCTGATGTAAGGCGTTCGTAAAGGTAGTGGGAGAGAAGTTTTTAGAAAACGTTTGTAAAGGAGAATGTTATGAAGAAAGTTTTAGCGTTAGTTTTAGTTCTTGGTTTAGCTTCGATGGCCAATGCCGCATTTGTGATCAATGCTCCTGATAAAGTAATGGAAGGTACTGCGTTGGTACCGGTGTCGATTGATATGACTGATGGTCCTTACAGCATTGATATTTTGGTTGGTGCGGGTGGTTTGGCTCAGGATATTGTGATCGCAGCCGGTGGACGTGACACTGGGCTTGATGCGATTAACACTGGTACGGATGTGCCGGAAGCTGGTTTTGATTTTGAAGTGATGGCGGCCAATGGTGCCAATCCTCCGGTTGCTCTTGTCAGCCCGTTCATTACTTTCAATCTGAACACTGCTGCTCTTGTTAATGGTGATGTTATCACCGTGACGGTTCGTGATTATGGTAGCTATCTGCCTAACTTCGATGCCGTTGGCGCTGAGGATGCTAGTTTCGCCATCAATATCATTCCCGAACCGATGACCATGAGTCTTCTGGCTCTGGGTGGTCTGGGTCTGCTGCGTCGTCGTCACAACTAAGAACTGTAAGTAGTTGTTTTATGTAAGAAGATGGGGCAGGTCTGAAAGGATCTGCCCCTTTTTTATTGTATCAATTCTCGGGTTACGATAATATTTTTTGTAGTGTTTGATAAATATGGGTTATTCTTTAATTGAGGAGCGGTTCGATGCGAATATTAATTTCATGGATGGGATGCCTAATGATTTTGACTGGTTGTGTTGACCACAAAGTAAGCCCAAAACCTTTTGAAGAGAACAATCCCGTGCCGCGTATTGCTGTGGTGGGCGGCGGGGCGTTTCCTCAGTTTCTGGCGGGGGATTGGCAGTGTCATACCGAACCATGGGTAATCCATTTCGATGAGGATGGCAGTATTTCCTGGCTAGATCATCCGGTGGGGGGGATAATGCAGACAGCAGAGGGCGGCAGTTTTGAGGAAAGACAGCAAGGGGTACAAAAGGCGACGTTCTTTGCCGTTTTGGGGCCTGTCTCCGGCCAATATGATCCTGCCACGCAAGTTTTGAAGCTTAGCATTGCCCTGGATCGCTATGAGATGGTGCTGCCGCAGGGTTCATTGGAAGGTAAAGTTCTGGATGAATTTACGGGCAAATTGGATCCGGAAAAAGGCCAGTGGCAGGCCGCTCATGTCAGTATTGGCTGGCTGGAAGGGGGAGAACAGCCTGACGAAGAGGCCATTCGCGCCAACCCGGATCAACTACTTTTTGTAAAGGAAAAATATGTTGCTGCTCCGGATCAACCGGCGCAGCCTTAAGTAAAGTTTGGGTTTATTTTTTGAATGGAGGTTTGTATGAAGTATTTTGCGGGTATGTTAGCTGTTTTTGCACTTGTGGTGCCGGTTATGGCCCAGGAACCGGTTACGATTACAGCTACCATAAATGGTCAATATCTTACGCTGGGGTATAATGCTACAGGTGCCACCAAACCGGCTGCCTTTAGTTTTATCGTCGATTGTGGTGCAGGACAAGTGGCAAGCCTCAACGATGTTGGTCTGGCCGATTCTTTCTTCGATGTCTGTATCGATTATGCGGCCGATGATCCGGCGGCCTATCAGGCCGGCGCCGATCCGGCTACCGGAGTTCTCGCTGGTGCCCATCCGCTGGCTAAGACTGATCAAGCTGGCGCGGTAGTATTTCCAGCTAGGGTTTTTTCCATTTCTGCTGCTGAATTGGCCAATATCGATACCATTCCCACAGCCGGAACCATATGCACTTTGAAGATCACTGGGACCGGAACGGTTTGTTTTTCCGAAGATGCTCTTCGTGGTGGTGTAGTGGATACCAATGGTAATGCTATGGAGGTAACGCTTCCTGATTGTATTAGTATTACACTCCATCCTTGTGATTGTTTAGGTATTGGGCAAGTCTTTTCTTATTCAGGTCCGGGACCTGCAGTAACACTGACGGTTACCCAGGCAATGATGGATCGTGCCGAGATGCTTGGTTGTCCAATTTGTTGGTGCTGCCTGGCTCAGAAAGCCGGTAACGGTGTTGCTACCAATACCCGCGTTGATACAGGTGACTTGAATTGTGTGAAACGTTCATGGAATAAAACCTGTACCTCTTCTGGTTATGAACCCTGTTGCGATTTCAACATGTCCTGTCGTGTTGATACGGGGGATTTGAATATCTTGAAATCGCATTGGAACAAGATTACTGGTGGTTGTTAGTATTTTTCCTTTAGATAGGGGATAGCGGAGAATAGCAGGGCTGAATTCATCGCGTAATTAAGCAGAGCATGCTCTAATCGGCCTGCCCTGCTTTTTTTGTTTATAAAAAGAGCGGATTGCCGATATACGGAATAAAGAAAGTATGGCAAAGATAAGTTCGTATAAACAAAATATAAAGGTCTGATATGAAGAAAGTTACATTTCTGTTTTTATTAGCGGTTTGTACCATTTTAACCGCTACGGCTCATTTGGTTATAGCCAGTTCCGTCACTTTGGGTGATCCTGATCCCTCCGATACGATTTCTGTTTCTCAAACGGTAACGATTCCTGTCGTAACGGATACGGGGCTGATCAGTGTGGTTGCTATTGTGAATTTGAGTGGTCCGGCGACCATTGTCAGTGCCACGGGTCAGGCGGAGGCTTCCGGTTTCGGCTGGGATACGGAATTTAGTTCTGATCCCAATATTTCGCCTAAATCCGTGAAAATGGAATTCGCCAGTTTTAACGGGACTACCGCCGGGGTGGTGGCGGAAGTGGTGATTCAATGTACCGGTCCGGGTGATGTGACCGTTACTCTCGCGCCTAGTTCATTTTTTGGCGATTCGATGGATGTTAATTTCGCGGCACCGACCATTAGTGATACCCTGGTAATCCATCAGGGTGAAGATGGTCAAATGGCTCTGGATGTTCAGAAAATTACACTGAAAGCGGACAAGGACCGGGCGGACCCGCGGGACAGCATCGCCATTTTGGCCAGGGCGGGGGAGGATTTGGCGGAATTTGATCCGGCTGACGATGTGGTGGTCCGGGTGAGTTCCGGCGGCACGGATTATATTCAGGAAACGATTGCCCACGATAATCCCGGCCTGAAAATCTCCGCCAAAGGCAATGTCCTGAGCTATACCAGTGCCGCGGGTGCGTTATCCAGCCTGAAAATCAGCCAGTCGAATGGTACCCTGGTTCTGGCGGCCAAGAAGATCGACCTGAGCGGCCTGCAGGACGAGGTTGCCGTCGAGGTGCAGATCGGCGATCAAGTCCTGGCTGGGACGGCGGATGAGGAGGTAATCAGCGGCAAAAAACCGGCTCCGATCCTGCTGCTTGCCGGCCATACCGATGCCCTGCGCCTCCTCAAGGCCGGCGTCAGCAAGAAGGCCGATAAGCTGTCCGTGAAAGGGGAGATCGCCCTGCAGGAGATGCCGGATCCCAATGCGGCAACGGTTGAAGTTTCGGCAAGCTGGGGTGGTAAAACCTTTACTTTCCCGACGACTCGAAGCAAACCGGGCAAAAATCTCTTTGTCGCGAAAAAGGTGATACTTGGCGATAATTCCCTCGTAACCGCCAGCTTCGATTTTGACAAAGGCAGCTATACGATTGCGATTGCCAGCACCTCCGGCCTGGCCAATTCTGGCATTGTGAACTTCGGCCTCCAGCTTGGCGCCTTCAACCAAACCGCCGACTTTGATTTTTGACCCGGTGGCCCTTGCCCCCTGTACCGCCGGCGTCTCGCCGGCACTTACCCCCTGTGCCGCCGGCCTCTTCTCCCCCAGCCGGTCCGGTAGGGTATGCTCCGCATACCATCTTCCTTCCCCCAGCATCCCGCACCCTCCCCATATACCATCCCCTCGCCTCTCTGTCATTCCCGCGCAGGCGGGAATCCATCTTCTCGTTCTTGAAATCGCAAATCTCAAATACTTATCTCCCTTCTTATTCGCGTGAATTCGCGTTCATTCGCAGTTCCTTATCTTTATATTTTCTGTCACCATTAAAATATTCTCTTTCCTCTGTGCCTCTCTGTGCCCTTGGTTAAATCTTATCGCGCACCGCCTCCCCATAAACTCCACCCCGGAAAAAGGAAAACATGCCCAAAAAAAAAGAGCAGGAAAAGGTTCCTGCTCTTTTGCTTTCTATATCAAACTAAAATTAATTGGTTGCGGGGGCGGCTGGGGCTGGGGCGGCTGCGGCGGCCTTGGCGGCTTGGAGTTGGGTTTCCAGGTCGGCTATTTTGGCCTTTAGCTGGGTGTTTTCGTCGGCCTGGGCCTTGGTCATGTCAGCCGCATTGGTCAATGCTTTTTCCAGATCCGCTACCTTCGCCTCCAGTTGTTTCTTTTCCCCTTCCGTCTTCAGCAGGGCCTTGATCGAGTTGTCCAGCTTCTGCACATCCTGCTTATGGGCCTCTTTGGACGCCTGCAGGTCCGCATCGGCCTTTGCCTTTAAGGCGTTCATTTCCTCGGTATCTTTAATGGACAGATCCATTAATTCGCTGGTCGAAGCCTTCTGTTGCTCCAGATCCGTCTTTAATTGATCATTATCCGCCTGGCACTGGATGAGTTCCTTATTTTGACAGCCGGCCAGCAGCATCAAACCCGTAACCAGCAAGACAGCCATTCCATGTTTCATACCTGAGACTCCTTTCACTTATTGTCTATAATATTCCTCTTTACACTCTACCTGGTGTAATGAATATCTTTTAAAACTTTGAAAAAATTCGAATTTTGAATTTGTTTCGAATTTAGGATTTCGTGTTTCGGATTTTTCCTGGTATGGCTAGTCCACCACCGCCACCGAGTTCAGGGTTCCGAACGAATTCACGCACCGGCACTCATTGTCCGGGTCCAGCAGCCATTGGTCGTCAATCACAAACTTATACTGGTGCTCGCCCTTGCTGGCTGGCAAGACCAGCGTAAAAGAATTGTCTTTTTGCTTTTTCATCTTTTGCGGCTGCCACTCGGTGAAGTCCCCAGCTACGTAGGCGATCTTGACTCCATTGCTCGCCTTGAATGTAAATTTGACCGTTCCTTTTTTTGGTCCTTTTTCTATCATTTTTTCACCTCATTTTATCTTGAAATTGTTCGTGTTTATTATAACTTTAATTCACTTTTCCCCTACTTTGTTATGACTTCGTTTAAAGTTTATCACATCCTTACCAAAGGTGTGAGAAAAAATTTTCTTTCCCTGCACACTTTTTTCCATTTTCGGAATGTGTTCTAATTCAAGTATCGGCAATTAGTTAAATTCTATACATCGGTACCCGCTTTGTCCAGCCAAAAAATGTAAGGAAATTCCTTTCCCAAAACCTCTTTTTTCCTCCTTCACCAAAACAAGCCCTTCCAGGTCCGGATTATTCATAAGTCCATATCTATCAAGTAAATAAAATATTATTTTCCACCTGTAAAATCCCGCCCCCCCTCTGGCACGTCCTTTGCTCATTATTATAGTAGAAAAATCACTAAAAGATAGGGTGAATGATATGTATCTCCCTGATTATACAGCCGGATCTTTGATTCATTTTGATTTGGAAAGTGTTGTCTGCCCTGACTTTACGCAAGTGGTGGATAAAATCACCAAGTGTTTGGAAATCTCAGGCAGAATCATCTTTCTCAGCGACGCCGGAGAAAAGAGAGATCACTTCGCGGTGGTCCAGGTGGAAGGAGTCATGTCACCTCTGATTGTTCCGGTCGATAGCATAAAATCTTGCAGCTCAGTATCTTATGATGAAGGAGCTGATGCGGCGAGAGATTAATTTGCTCTCTCTCTCCCTCCCAGGCTTGTTGTTCTTTCCGAATAATCGGGCCTGGGTTTTTTAGAAAACATACGGCTGAGGGAGCCGTTGACAAGTCAATGGTTATGATTCTCTCTCCCTCCCAGGAATGGTCTGAATTGCATGCAATTGAGCCGGCCTGGAAAAAGTTAAATTCCGCTGGTAAAACGTTCCGGCGGAATTTTTTATGCGTTCATAACATATTGATAATATAATAGTTAAATATTTTATTCTTTGCATGGGGCTTGTGGAAAAAACATACATTTTCTTTCTTTTTTTGGTATCCTATAACCTTATAGATTGCGTATAAGAAAATGACGAAATACATAAATGAGTGAAGTGTTTTTTTCGTAAAAAACAAAAGGAGTTTACTTTGAGTAACCGCGTTGCCCGGGGGTTAATCGTTTTTGTTATCGGAACCCTCCTTTTTCTGAACGGCAGGTTGGGAAATGCCAGCGAAACGGATATCCTCATTAACGAGATTATGTACAATCCGGCTGATACCAACACCGGCGGAGAGTTTGTGGAGATTTACAATCGCGGTGGGGAGGCAGTGGAGGTGGGCGGCTGGTGGCTGGAAGATTCTACACAGGTGATGTTCACGCTACCGGCGGGGGTGACGATTGCGGCGGGGGGGTATCTGGTATTTTACGATGATACGGCAGCGGTTTCTTTTTATGGCCTGAACACCAGCATTTCCTATGGTCCTTATACTGGCGGGCTGGATGGGGGTGGGGAGCGGATCGCCTTGAAGAATGCCGGTGGAACGGTTATTGACGAAGTAATCTACGATGACAACTGGCCCTGGCCGTCGGAGGCGGACGGGACAGGTCCGTCGCTGGAACTGCTGGATGCCTGGCTGGATAATAGCGATGGCAGCAGTTGGGGAATCGGCCAGCCATACACGCCGGCAGCAGGCAATAATCCTTCCTCTCCCGGCCTGGGTGCGGTGGTCATCACGGAATTGATGTACAATCCCGGGGTGCTCAATACCGGCGGGGAGTATATCGAAGTGTACAATCGCAGCGGTGCCGCCATTCCGTTGGCCGGCTGGCAATTAGCCGGGGGAATCGAATATACCTTCCCCGCCGCCACGCTGGATGCCGGGGCGTATCTGGTGGTGGCCGGCGATCCGAATGGGCCGGGCTTCTACGGAATCAGCAACTGGGTGGGTCCCTATACGGACAAACTGAACAATGGCGGGGAGCTGGTGGTGCTGAAAAACAGCCTGGGCCAGCTTGTGGACGTAGTGAATTACGAGGATGCCGCCCCTTGGCCGTCGGAGGCGGATGGTTTCGGCCCGGCGCTGGAGCTGCTGGATATCAATAGTGATAATAATAACCCGGCCCACTGGGGCGTCGGCCAGCCCTACACCCCCGGCACCGCCAATGCCCCGGCGTTTTCCGGCGGCGGGGATATTGTTATTACGGAGATCATGTACCAACCGGTGAAAAAGCGTTATATGGCTACCTTGAATAATTATATCCGGGAGACGGCACCGAACTCTGGAAATTACTGGCAGGATGGCGACGATCCGGAAAGTGAATATATCGAGATATTTAACCGGGCTGCGGCGGCTATCGATCTTACCGGCTGGCAGCTTCTGGATGAGGAGGGAATTTTGTATGAATTTACCGGCGGCTCTCTGGCCCCGGCTTCTTACCTGGCAGTGTGTTCCGATACCGCGCTGATTATCTCCACCTACGGGATCAGCAATGCGGTGGGTAATTTTACCACCGCAGGGGATCGGCTTTCCAATGCCGGAGAACGGTTGACGCTGGTGGATGAAAACGGTGTGGTGGTGGATACCGTGGATTATGATGATACCCCGCCCTGGCCAATCGGGCCGGATCAGGATGGTTTGGCGCTGGAGTGTATGGATCCCTGGTCGGACAACAGCGGGGGGGAGAATTGGCGCGGATTTCATCGGGAAGCGGGCTATACGAATCAGTGGCAGTATGTGGAGGTAACGGGTACGGCCACCTCCAATCGCATCTATATCTATCTGAATGGGGCCGGGGAATGGCTGATCGATCAGATCGTGGTGACGCCCGCGGCGGGGGGGGCGGATATTATGGAGAACGGGTCCTTTGATCCGGATGATACCGGCTGGAGCAAAACCGGGAATCATTCCGGCAGTTACCGCACGGCACTGGACTATCACCATGGCAGCGGCTGCGAGCGGATCGTCGCCACCGCCGCCGGCGGCGGCAGCACCAATAGCCTCAACCGCTATAGTACCGGTATGACCACCGGCCAGAGTTATACCATTTCCTTCTGGGTGAAGTATCTCAGCGGCGCAACCACCATGACCCTGCGTCTTTCAGGAAGCGGGATTTCTACAACCGTAACCGCCGATGGCTGGCAGGCGGTGACGCTGCCTTCTGCTCCTGCCGTGGGGACGGAGGTATATTTTAATTCTGGAAGCCCGGGCGAAGACAATTCCCGCCTGACCGATTATGTCCCTACTTTTGTCAATGGGGACGATATGAAACATTCGCCGAAGCGGCCCACCTCTGCCGATCGGGTAACGATTACCGCCAGGGTAACCGGGACCGATTCTCTCACCGCGGTTACGCTGGATTACCAGGTTTATACCGGCGCCTATCAGTCGCCCTCCCTCACGCAGTCGGTCGCCATGTACGACGACGGTCTGCACGGCGATGGACTGGCGGGGGACGGCCGTTATGGCGTGACGATTCCGGCCCGCAGCAGCCGGTCTCTGGTTCGTTACCGCGTGACCGTGACCGATACGAATTCGCAAAGCTGGACCTATCCGGACGCCTGGGAACCCAATCCCAACCGGGCTTATTTTGTCTATGATGGAGAATATGATACCAATCTGCCGGTGTATTTTCTGATTGCCCCGCAAGCGACCTGGGATTATTTATACAGCAATATCTGGACCCATGATTACCAGGAAGCCACCTTGGTGGTGGATGGGATTGTGTATGACCATGTGGGTGTGCATTTGAAGGGGATGGGCTGGCGGGTGCACCCCAAGAAGAGTTACAAAATCGCGTTTAACAAGACGGAGTATCTGCGGGACATGAGCCGGATCGATCTGGCGATGCATGTGCCGGTGGTCCAGAAGCTTTCCCATGACCTGTTTGCCAAAGTGGGTCAGGTAAATCTGGGGACTGAAATGGTGCGGATGTACCGCAACGGCACGTTTTACGGGGTGTATATGGCCGAGGAGGCTCCCAATTCCTCCTGGCTCCCGCGGCATGGCATGGATGGGGCCGGGGAGGTGTTTAAAGCCAGTTGCCTGCCCTATCCCAACTGGCCGAGTACTCCGCCGGAGCGGTATGTGGCGGACCTGGATTACTATGCGGACGCAAGCGTCTATCCGCAGATGTATGAGAAAAAGAGCGATGAGTTTGGGTCTTATGATACCCTGATTGATTTGTGCGACAAGGTGGCCAATACTCCGGAAAGCCAGATCGCCGCCGTCCTGGAGGACGAAGTGGAGCTGGAGAAGTGGCTGTACAACTGGGCGGTGCATGTGGCCGGCTTTAATAATGATTTGATCGGCCAGAACTTTTTTGTCATCAAGCCGGCGGAGCCGGACGCCAAATGGATGCTGCAATGTTTCGATTTCACGGGCATGTTCGCTTGGCTGGGTACGGCTACGGGCGATCCCGGCGGTTATACCCAGAATCCTTACACGTACGCGAACAAATGGCAGGTGCGCTGTTATCAGAATCCGGTTCTGAAGCAGCGGTTTTTACGGATTCTGGCCGATGTGCTGGATCGTTATATGACGATTTCTCAGGTCCATGCCCTGGTGGATGAATATTACAATTTTACCCTGCAGGACCGCACGGATGAGATGAATATCCGAACAGAATGGAATGGCGGAGTTGGTCCGTTTGTGATGACCGAAGCCCGCCGGGACGCCATTAAAACCTTTTACACCAATCGCTGGAACTGGCTAAAGAACATCTGGCTGCCTTCGCAGGGCTATACCCCGCCGGCCAACGCCCATCCCACCATTGCGCTGGGCAATGCCTACTGGTCTGACAATGGCCTCCGGGTGGACTGGCAGTATGCCGACGCGGAAGGGGATGACTGCACGGTCGATCTGTACTGGACGGATAGGAAATGGTCCGGTATGGTGCCGATCCCCGCGGCGGCGAATATCCCTGCCGCCGAGGGCCAATTCACCGCCAACCTCAAGCTGCCCGACAATGAATTCGTCGAACGGGGCCTTTATATCCATGCGGTGATCCGGGACGATCAGAGCGAATTGCCCGGGCATGACACCGGCGATCCGGTGGCCATTCTGGAAACCTGCCAGCAGGTCTGGCAGCATGAGTTGGGCCTGAACCTGGACTTCAACGCCGATTGTTACATCAACACCGATGACTTGGCGCTGATGTCCCAGTATTGGCTGACCAGCGGTGAAATCCTGTGGGATGTCGCCGCGGATTTCAGTGCCAGCCAGAATCCCAACGGCCCCTGGAGTTACGGCTGGGGCGCCGATCTGGCCGCTTTCACGCTGTATGATAAAACCTATTACCATCCCAATCTGTATTCGCCGTTCTGGTATTTTCATGCCAATGGCCTGAGCCAGGGGCCGTTTTTGTGGAAAAATATCCTGTTCTGGTCCTATGGCGTCCCGCCCGGCCAGTTGGTGCAGTTCCCCAGTGCCGCGCTGCTGGCCAAGATCCGATGGACCTCCCCGATCGACGGGGCGGTTTCGATCGTCGGCACCATCGGCAAAGCCAGCGGTTATGCCGGCGACCTCTGGATGGTAAAAAACGGCAGCGAAATCTTGTTTGCCCGCGATGAAACCGCTGTGGATGAACCTCTCAACTTCACCATGGAAACGGCGGTTCCCGTCTCCGTCGGCACTACGATTGATTTTGTGCAGGGTGCGGGAAATGCCTTTACCAGCAATATGGAACACAAATCGTTTGATATAAAAATCGGCGCCGGCGCGTGGCTGTGCGACGGGACCGGCAGCTTCGCGATGGATGCCAACCTGGATTGTTCTATCAATCTGGCCGATTTTGCCGCGCTGGCCGGCGATTGGCTGCGGTGCAACGATCCGCGGGATGAGGATTGTTCTGCTTACTGAACGGCAGTTTTGCAAAATGGAGGTAGGCCAAATCAATAGCTGAGGTAGGATTGGGCAGCGCCGGCCCGGACGTGCAGGTTTTTCAGATCCTCCGGGTTACGGATTTTCCCCTCCCGGCGGGCCTGGAGGATGCGCCGGACCCCGACCGGCCCGATACCCGGCACGCGCAGCAGCAGCCACCGGTCCGCCCGGTTAATATTCACCGGGAAAATTTCCGGATGCCGCCTGGCCCAGATCAGCTTGGGATCTTCCGTTAAAGAGAGATTGCCCTTCTCATCGAAGGTAATATCCTCCCGCCCAAACTGATATTTCCGCAGCAGAAAATCCACCTGATACAGCCGATGTTCCCGGATGAACGAACTACAGTCCGCCGCCCGGGCGGATGGCTGGGGAAGATCCGCAAAAAGCGTCTCCTGTTTCAGCGGTGGGGGAGGCAGGCGGTAATCCTGATAGGCGGAAAAATAGACCCGCTCCATCTGGAATTTCTCATACAGCCGGTCGGTGGCCCGCACAATGTCCCGGTCGCTTTCCCCCGCCGCCCCCACCACAAACTGGGTGGTCTGTTTGCAGGTCCGCTTGATCTGCTGCCGCAGCCGGTTGATCGTGTCGATGGTCGCGATAATATCCTCGTGAAATCGTTTCCGCTGCGAAAGTTTGGCCAGGTGTTCCGCGGTGGGCGACTCGATATTCACCGACACCCGTGTCGCTAGCCGGATGGCCTGCTCGATGGCCCCCTCGCTGGCGCCGGGGATTATCTTCAAATGTACAAAACCCCGGAATCGCTGCCGCTTGCGGAGTATTTCCACCGTGGAAAGCAACTGGCTCATCGTCGCATCGGCATTGCCGCACACGCCCGAAGATAGAAACAAACCGCTGACCAGCTCGGCCTCCACCAACTGCATGAAGGTTTTCGCCAGATCCTCCGGCGCTAGGGTGCACCTCCGCTGGTCCTGCCGGCTGTTGAAGGGGCAGTAGCTGCAATCGTTGACGCAGGCATTGCTTTGTAAGGTCTTGAGCAGGAATACCTTACGGCCGGACGGCAGGGCGGCGGGATAGATCCAGCGGCCCTGGGGACCGCGGGTCCGGCCGGGTTCATCCTGATATTTGCAGGCACAGGCCAGGTCGAACTTGCTGGAGTCGGCCAGGATGTTAAGTTTTTGTTCGGTATCCATGCCTGAATATTATCGCCCGGATTGCCGCTTTCCAATGAAAAATTCGGCGATTCCTTATCCCTTGGTATCAAAAGATCTACCACAAAAGGTAAGTGATCCGAACCGATCCTGCCTGTAGTACGAAAGGAGAGGACTTGAATGCCGGGGGTGCAGAGGCAGTGATCCAAAGGGATATAGAAGGGGGGCAGAAGGGTCGGCCAGGTGGGATTTATTCCGAATCCCCGGCGGGCATTTTTCATGCCGGTTTTTGACAGCAGTTTATCATGATACCAGGACCACATGGTCAGATTTAAATCGCCGACAATTACACAAGGCATCTTTTCCTTTCTGACATATTCCGCGATTTGGGCGAGTTGTTCGTTGCGCAGGGAGTAATAGCTGGGGATGGCCGGCGGGACCGGGTGTGTGATAATCAAAGTGAATGAAGATTCCGGCGTCTGGACAATCGCCACGATGGTGGGGACCGTAACCTTGCAGAAACTTTTGACCTGGATATCCCGCAGGGAGATTTTGCTCAAGACGGCAAGGCCGAAATTATCGGAGCGGGGACAAAATTCATGAAAGGGATACCGCGGACATAAACCTTTCACCGCATGGACCCATTTCTCATCTACTTCCTGCAGGGCGATTATATCCGGCGATTCTTTTTCGATTAACTCCAGCAAGGAGGGGTAATCTTTGTTGCTGGTATGCACATTGGCAAAGAGGATACGTACCGGCGGACGATTTACAATGGTATTTGGCTCTTTTTCCGGTAGATACCAGGGGATTATTACCGTGCCGTTGACAATGAGAAAAAACAGGGCCGCCGCAAGGTGTTTCCATTTTTTCCGGCAGCCGTACACGATTGCCGAAATCAGCAGAATAAGGAAATACTGCATGCGGAAGTGCGAAGTAAGTTCAAACACCATGAAATACAGCCCCAGAAATCCGGTTACCGTACAAATACACGAGGCATAAAAAAGAATTTTCCCCCGTTTGGCCAGGCCTTTCTTTATCTTGGCGAATCTGTCTGTCTTTGTCGTCATACTATCCAATAATCCCGGATGGGTGATAGCGTCTATCGGCAATGCCGGTTTTGTCGATTATTAAGCCGCATGGGAAGTAATTAGCTGAACTCCTGTGCATACCGAAAAAAATTAAAGGGCATCATTCAGTGGTTCCTTCATGAGTAAGATGACAAAATTGTTCTTTAAATTTGTTTTCTTCTAAAAAACGCTGATATCGTAAATATCTTTTTGGGCAAATAGTTTCATTCCGTATAACCTCGCAAAAAAGCACCTCCATGTTGGCGTAATTTTTGCCCAGATGATTAGTGAATATCACTAAATGAATTTGATATTATTAGGTGACATCCATTTATATTAAGGCCAAGAAGGATTAAAAAAATCAGCAGAATAATTATGAATATGCGTTTTGTTCTCAGGAGAAAGGCCATCAAAAAAATCGCTATGTATATCGGGTAACCGAGCAACACCATGCCGTCGGGTAATGACAGTCCGGTTCCCGCAGGGATACCTAAAGGAAATAAAAAGACGCATGAAATAGCTTCTAAATCAAAATCGAAGATACTCCATGTCACCAGTAAGGCAAGAAGCAGGGTGCCGAAATAGATTGTTGCGACTGTTTTCTTTGAAACAAACTGAGAATTCGGATTGGGCATGTATGAATACTCCTGTTATTTAAGGTCTTCATTTGGTTACGGATTTTATACGAAACCTTCCTCCAAAGACCTTTCGGCCCAACTCACAATTACATCTGCAGATAGAACTTTTTTTCTATAAGAGAGAGAGCGTACTTGCGAAGCCGCCTTGGCAAACAAGTTAACGGACCTGTTTCAGAGATTTCCATGCTGTACCATAGTCATCTAAATCGCTCTCGTTGGTGATCACGCCACGGCGTTGCCGGTGGTTGAGGCGTCTTGTTCGTTGTCGCTGCTGAAGCGGACGGAGACTTTCTTGCTGACGCCCTGTTCCTGCATGGTCACGCCGTAGATGGTGTCGGCGATGGCCATGGTCCGGCGGGAGTGGGTGATGACGACGAACTGCGACTCCTTGAGGAATTCCTGCACGACCAGATTGAACCGTTCGTTGTTGGCCTCGTCCAGGGCGGCGTCCACCTCGTCCATCAGGCAGAAGGGGCTGGGCTTGCTCTTGAAGATCGCCATCAGCAGGGCCACGGCCGTCATGGTCTTCTCGCCGCCGCTCATCAGGGTGATGCTTTGCAGTTGTTTTCCCGGAGGCCGGGCGATGATCTCGATGCCGCATTCCAGGACGTTCTCCGGGTCCTCCAGGACGATCTCCGCCCGGCCGCCGCCGAAGAGCTTGCGGAAGAGATCGGCGAAATTCTCGCGAATGGCCTCGAAGTTCTGGCGGAAGAGTTCGGTGCTTTCCTTGTTGATCCGCTCGATCAACTGCTCCAGTTGTTTCTTGGCGGTATTCAAATCCGCCAGTTCCTGGTTGAGATGGGTGGACCGCTGCTCCAGTTCCTCCTGCTCGGTGATGGCGTCGAGGTTGATGTTCCCCAGCCGCTCGATCTTGGTCTTCAAGTCCTCAATCTCCGTCCGGATCGCCTCCCAGTCTTTCTGCTCATGCTCATAATTCCGGAATCCTTCCTCCAGGTCCAGCCCGATCTCATCATGGGCACGCTGCGAAAGGTTCTCCATTCGCAGATGATTTTCGCTCATTCGCAGTTCCAGCTCATGCTGGAGTTGCTGCTTAGCTTCTTTCTGGGACCGCACTTCCCTCGCCTGTTCCAGCAGCTTTTCAATCTCCGCCTGAAACCGTTCCCGCTGTTCGCCAAAGACTTTATTCTTTTCCTGATATTCCTGCCGGCTCATAAACAGCTCGGAAATCCGCGACTCCGCCACCAGAATGGCCCGCTGGGAACTGTCAAAATTACTCTCGGCATTTTTTAGATCGTTCTGCAGCGTAGTAATCGTATGTTCCTGCTGCCGGATCTGCATCTGAATATTGGCTGACTTGTCCCGCAGCGCCACCCGTTTCTGCTGAATCTGACCCAGCGAAACCTTCAGTTCCGTAATCTCATCCTGAATCCCGCCGGCCATCGCCTCGTATTCCCGGATTTGCTCTTCGAGGATGTTGATTTGTTCCTGCCGCTGCTGATTCACCGTTTGCAGATCGTTCAGATTCTGCTCGCTGGAGGCCTGCAGCCGCAGCGATTCCTCGATCTGTTCCTCCAGGCCGGCCATCTCCGAAGTGATCAGCGGCTGCTCCCGTTTGAGCCGGCTGAGATTCTGGTCCACCTGCTCGATGCGGCTGCGGGTTTCGATCTCCTCCGTATTCGTTTCATAAATCGCCGTCCGCAGCTCCTGCAAGTTCTTTTCCAGATGGTGAATCTGTTGGTTAAATTGTTCAAACTGGTTCTGCATCTCCGCGATCCGGTCTTCCGCTTCAGTCAAGCTCTCCTGCAATTGCCGCAGTTCGCTTTTCCGAGAAATCAATCCAGCCTGCCCCGTCATCGGCCCCATATGCAGCGTACCGTCCGCCTCCAGCACTTCCCCTTCCAGGCTTACCCAGCGGTAGCCTGCCGGCGCCACCTGGGCCAGCCGTACAGCCGAATCGATGGTATCCACCAGAATCGTCTTGCCCAGCAGATGCCACGCCAGCCGCTCATTGTCCGGTGCCGCCTCCACCAGGTCGATCAGCTTTGCCTTTACTTCCGGATGCACCGAAAAATCGTACCCGTTGTGGTAGGGGGGGATCCGGTCCAGACAGATCATCTGCACCCGGCCTGCCAACTCCTCCAGCCGGCTGTGGTCCTCCAGCACGGCCTGACTGCTGGTAACGACCAGATGCTGGGCCTTGTCCGTCAAAGCCGCCTCGATGATCGATGCGTATTTCACATCCGCCCGCAAGAGTTCCGCCACCATCCCCTTCACATAATAAAACGACTCCGGATTCTGCGACTTTTCCTGCAAAATCTGCCGTACCCCGCGGTCCACACCCTCCAGGTTCGCTTCCAGGTCGCTCAAAAGCTGCTGACGGGAAACCAGCCCGCTGCGGTATTCTTTCGCGGAAGCCAGATTTTCGCTGCATGTCAGCTTATCCTCGTTAACTTGAGCCAATTGCTGGCGGGTAACCTCCAGCCGGGCCTGCGAATCCGCCAAAAGCTGCTGCACCTGCTGCTGTTTCTCGTTCAATTGGGCTCGCTGTGTCAGCAGACCTTCCATTTCCGAGCCGATCTGCCCGCAGCGGCTGCTGAGCCGGTCCTTCTGACCCGAGAGATTATTTCGCCGGATATCCAGCGAATTGATTTCATTATGCAACTGGGCGGTGCGGCGAACAATGTCGATCATTCCGCTCTTCTCATCTTCCAGTTGCGACCGCCGTTCCGCCAGTTCCAGGGCCAACTCCCGATGCGACTCCTGTTTCAGTTGCAACTGCCCCTGCTGTTCCGCCAGCCGTTGTTCCGTTTGCTGTATTTCCTCCTGGTCGCCCACCAGATCCTGATGTAGCTTTTGCAGCGATTGGCGAATCGTCTGAATCTGCTGGCGCGATTTGGACAGGGTTTCCTGCAGTTCCTCGCAGCGCCGGCGGCCCAGTTCGATCCGGTCTTCCTGGTTGCTGATCTGGCTGGTGCATTGCAGCAGTTGATTTTCCACCTGGCGAATCTCATTGACCGTCTGGTCCAGTTCATGGCCCAGACTGCTCAATTGTGCCTGCGCCTGGTCGGACGTGGTGGTCAGCGTGAGGATTTCATCCTGTAACTCCGTAAGCTGTTTCTGCAGGTCCTGGGCCTCGTTTTTTAAATTGTAATAATCGGACAGATACTGGCTCAGCCGCAGCTCTTTGAGCCGGCTGCTGTAGCTTTGATAATTCCTGGCCTTTCCCGCCTGATATTTGATCGAGCGCAGCCGCTTGTCCACCTCTTCCACGATATCATGCAGCCGCAGCATATTCTGGTCCGTCCGCTCCAGCTTCCGCAAGGCCTCCTTCTTCCGCGCCTTGTATTTGCTGATGCCCGCCGCTTCTTCGAAGATTGCCCGCCGGTCCTGCTTGGATGCCTGCAGGAGCAGCTCCACTTTGCCCTGCTCGATAATCGAATAGGCATCCGCTCCGATCCCGGTATCCATGAATAACTCGCGGATATCCTTCAGCCGGCAGGGCTGGTTGTTCAGCAGGTATTCGCTTTCCCCGCTGCGATACAGCTTACGCGTCACTGCCACATCGTCTTGATCGGTTTTCAGCAGCTTGGCGGTATTGGCAAAGACCAGCGTGACTTCCGCATAGCCCATACTTTTGCGGCTGTTCGATCCATTGAAGATTACGTCGAGCATATTTCCCCCGCGCAGGCTCTTGGCGCTCTGTTCGCCCAGCACCCATTTCACCGCATCGACAATATTGCTCTTGCCGCAGCCGTTGGGACCGACGACAACCGTAATACCATCCCCAAATTCAAATTCTGTTTTGTCCGCGAAACTCTTAAAGCCGCATAATATGATTTTTTTTAACTGCATCTGCTTTTTGCATCCTCCATGACTGTTGGCAGAATTCCATTCTTCATCTTTGTTTCCCGCTTCGGGGCTAGCCGATCAGGTCCTCCGGTACCCGGTGCAGCCGGAACTCCGCGGGAATCACCTGATTGTCTTCGCAAAGCCGGTAAAGTACGCCTGCCAGTTGCGAAAAACTCAACCCCGCACCGCTTCGTTTCCTGGCTTTGGGATTTTGCAGAGGCATCGCCAGGGTTTGAATCAGATCTCCCACCTGATTTGAGGAGGTGAGAGTTGCGAATTTCTGGTCTTGCCCAAGTTGACGAATGATCGTAACCGTATTTTCATTCGGTCGGGAATTGATCGTAAGTAAATCCTTGGATTCAAAGAAGATGTTATCATGACAACGGGTTTCCCGGCCGAAAAAAACGATTCGCGGATCTTCCGTTGTCCACGCACACACCAGACTCGCACCGCTCGTTTCCACAAAATCCACCCGATAACCCGATGGAATCGTGACCGAGGTAATGCAAGGATCCTGGATGGTGCTCAGACCGTCATACGCCAGCAGCCGCAGGCGGACATTTGTATGGTTTAGTAATTTCTTCAAGCAGGACCGGGCACTCGGATCGCCGGCAGTTCGCTTCAAGTCCCGCGCCGCCTGCAACTGGCACGGATGCGCATCATCCATGGCGATCTGGATTAAGGTGTCGATTGCTTTCCTGTTGTCCAGGTATAAAGCTGTTCGAGCGGCGTAATATTGCAGCTTTCCCGTCGAATTCTGATAGAGTTTCTCCAGCGAAGGCAGGCAGATTCTGCCCAGCCCTTCCCAGGCCAGTGCAATCGATTCATAATCCGCATCCGGCTTTTGGGCCGTTTCGTTCAGTTCTCGGACCTTGTTTTCCAGATATCCCGGATTATCCTGCAAATACAACCCCATTACCAGTGCTACAAAATGCTGGTAGTCCTCCCGGTATGTCTTCGGGATTTGCAGTGCCACACTGTTCCGTTTGGCCTCTGCTATGTTTTTTTCGTCGATATTGCCGAAGCGGGAATTGATTCGCCGCTGGATCAGCTGGGCTGTTCGATAGTCCGGCTGCATGATCGCCAGTTGAATATTCCGATCAAATAACGTTTTCCCGCCATTTAATACCACTCCGTAACGCGGATCTGCCTTCTGAGTGCTTTGTGCAAAAGGATTTATGAATATGGGGCCTTCCGCGAAAGCGATTGCCCGACTGGCCAGCGGCTGGCCCGTTCTGCCGGGGGCTACTACCTGTAGCTCGGTTTTCATCAATTGGCCGCCCTGCAGGGAGGTTGTTTGGGTGTTTGGGAAGGAAGTTACCTGTACTTCAAATTTTTTACCCCTGGGGGCACCGGCTGGCACCAGACCGCGGACCATTACTACGGCGGTAGTGGTACTTTCGATGATCTGATCGGCGGTCATGCCCTGGTAGTATTCGCTTAAACTATTATCTTTGCCATATTTATGAAGTAATTGCCGCAACTGTTCTTTCACCGCCGGAGTGCATTGACCCGACCCGGTGCCCGGCAAACCCCAAACCAGCGAATAGCCCTGGACTTGAATGCTGGCAAAACCGGATGGTTCGCAGATTGAACCTATGGTGCCATCCAGGGAGGTATCGAGTGTTTCAGAAGGGGTTTGCTCTTTTTGTTTGCAACCACAAATACATGATACTAAACAACTTATAATAATAATGTTCTTTGTGATCTTCATTTGGATACTACCTGTACCATTTTCGGATATACTTATTTATCGGACTACTGTTAGTAACTTCTTGAGGGTTCCCCAAGTTTCCATGTCCCGAGGTAACTATTGTAATCCTAAACGTTTTTGTTTCCGACAAACCATTGGTAGCGTATCACGTAAAATAGTAAACGTCAAGATGAATTATCGGAACCAGAGGAATATTATAACTATTGTATTTATAGTGTATTATGGATTTGTATGGCGGTTATAGAAAAAGTAGTTTTGCTTACTTTTGTGTTAGGGGGGAGCTATAGCTGGAAAATTACGAACTACAAATTACGAGTTACGGAAAAAAAGAGCATTAGAAATTGATGTAGGGCAGGCAAGGGTCTCATGGCCCATTCTCGCGCCGCGAGGGCGAGAAGCCCTGTTTACCGACGCGGGGATAAAATGGATATTTGACGCTTCTGATAGTCGCTTCGTTCTGACATAAAAGGATGGACCGGACAATAATCATTGCGACGCTCCCGTCGGTCGCTTCAGATTTCTATAAGTTCTTATTTTTGATTTTGGAAAACGGATGTAAGTCCTTATTTTTGATTTTCGAAAATTGCTGTAAGTCTTTATTTTGCGTGGAAATTGATAGTCCGATAATAAAGTAGTGATTATAACGATTGTAACGATTAGGTAATATTTTTGGTAAGGTGGGTAGGAATTTTGGTAATTTGTAACGGTTAGGTTGAGTTGGTAAATGTCGAACAAAGTGTAGTAAAAGATGAAGAAAGTGATATAAAAGCGTGTTAAAGTGATATAAAAGTAGGGCAAAATACAGTAAAAAGTGAACGAAGTTTTCACGTGTATATAATATTGTTATCGGTTGTCGGTGAAAAAGGGGATAGAGAAGATTGCCCAGATTGACAGGGTAAAAAAGTCGAGAAAGAGGAAGACGGCTGGCCGCACCGCCTCAAGGTCGGGAGGTGGGACGGTTGGTTGAAAGAATTTTTCCGGTTCGGAGAGCATGGAATGCCGGTTTCCCCCCGTGAAGAGAAGTATGGGATTTTAGTGCTGGGGGAGGGGGAACGGGCGGATTGGCTGGGGGGGGAGGCGAGGGGAGGAGAAATTACGAGTTACGAATTGCAAATTACGAAGTAGAAAATGGTTATCGGCAAATGGTTCTTAGCTATCGGGTATTGGGTATCAGTTCATGGTTATTGGGTAAAAGTCCGGGAGAAAATACCAGTTGACGGGGGGAGGAGGGGAGGATTAAGATGGGGGGATGAGCGGAGCAAGTACGAGAAACGGGCAGCCGGCTGGCGATGATGAGGCGCAAAAGGCAGAACGCGACATATAGGCAGAATATGGTGAATGGATATGGCGGTTATATGGCGAACGGGGGGACAGAAAAATATATAAGGGACAATATAAAAATATCGGGGTCTGCCCCCTTTATTTGACCCAAGTGTACCTTGGTACGGGAGCTATAATTGATGGGGTTGGTAATCATTAAAAGAAAAGGAGTGTTTATCATGTGTAAAGGGATTATGGTCTTTACTATGGTATTTCTTGCCGTTTGTTCCTGTAAAGGAGCCTATATCATTGGGTGGGGTACAGATGAGGAAGGTGAGATCAGTGAGATTCCTTCGGGAGATGATTTTGTTTCCGTAACGGGAGGAGCGTCGTATGGCTTGGCCCTGCGGGAGAATGGAAGTCTGGCAGCCTGGGGCAATGACTATCCGGAACTTATGAATGTCCCGGCAGGCAACCACTATAAAGCAATCTCAGCGGGGTTGATACATGCGGTAGCGCTTCGCAAGGATGGTTCAATCGTTGCATGGGGTAATAATGATGTAGGGCAGTGTGATGTTCCGGAAGGAAATAATTATATTGCCGTTTCCGCTGGTGATATGTTCAATCTGGCCCTGAAGGCGGACGGATCGATTCTGGGCTGGGGTGATGACCAGTATGACACCGGCATACTGACGGATATTCCCCAAGGCAATGATTTTATAGGAATTGAGGCGGGGATGGGGGGAATTGGTGTTGCGATAAAGAACGATGGGACACTGGTTGTCTGGGGCGGCGTCGAAATCGCACCCTCGGGAAACGACTATGTCAAGGCGGCTTCCGCAGGAGGAGGGAGCGTTGTGGCTCTTCACTCGAATGGTATAGTGTATCATAAAATGTTTATTCCGAGTTTCCCATATGGAAACAATTTTATCGATATTACGGCAGGGACACTTCATTATCTTGCCCTGCGATCTGACGGAACGGTAGATGCATGGGGTTCATTAAATTCTAGTGGAGAGTTAAATGTTCCGGATCGTAATGATTTTGTCGGCATCGGCGCAGGATTAAACGTTAGTTTTGGATTGGTGACAACTCCCGAACCGGCAAGTATGTTGCTGCTGATGCTGGGCGGCTGGGCGATTAGCCGAAGGAAGCGGAAATACTATTCGAAGACGAATGCTTAATATTGTGCATGGAGGCCTTTGGAATTTTATCGAAAAGGAGTATCAATATGCTTACAAAATATCGGTTGCTAATTAGTCTATTTTGTATTGTAATTTCTTCTTATACCACGTTTGCCATGGATTATTCTATTACGCGCCTATGTGATGTTGAAAACATTGACATAGGTATTCCAACCGCTATAAATGACTCGGGAAAAGTCGTTGGGTATTATCGAACGGAGGATAGTGATGATTTTAACGGTTTTCTATGGGAAGCCGGTTCTATGATAAGTTTAGTAGATATGCATGGAAATAAATTGGTTCCTATGGATATCAATAATACGGGTACCATTGTCGGAACGGCCGGTTGGTACGGACAGGGCAATACTTCTTATCCTTTCCAAGGGAATCCGATAAATGGTTTTGTCAATATTGCGCCGGATGAAGCAATATCCGGAGAATCCTTGGCTATTAACGATAAGGAACAAATCACCGGATGGTATAGAAGCGATAAAATATATTATTTTCTGTACAATGGATTCAATGGAACTACTACACCGATTGATATTGAGATTGGTTCACCTATACATGCCATAAACAACCAAAATCAAATCGTGGGAGGTTTATATAATCCATCTGAACCCATACATGCGTTTGTCTATAATACCGATACCGATGTACTTGTCGATTTGAATAACATGGTCGGTATTCCGGAAGGTGAATCCTGGGATATCAATGATAGAAAGCAAGTTGTCGGCTGGATGAGTGAAGCTTACAAACCATATCATGCCTTTATTTATGACCCCGATACGTGCTATGAGGATTTAGGCTCATTAGGATATGATTTTAGCCGGGCCTATGCGATCAACGAGTCCAGTCAGGTGGTAGGCGTAACGAAGGATCCGCAAACGGGTAGTTTCGACGCCTTTTTATGGCAGGACGGCGTAATGGTCAGCCTGGATAGTCTCCTACCAAGTGATAGCGGCTGGGATTTACGTGAGGCCTATGATATCAACTCGTCAGGGCAAATTGTCGGCTATGGTAAATATGAAGGGAAACCACAGGCTTTTCTGATGACCCCTGTACCCGAACCGGCAAGTATGTTGCTGCTGATGCTGGGCGGCTGGGCGATTAGCCGAAGGAAGCGGAAATACTATTCGAAGACGAATGCTTAATATTGTGCATGGAGGCACGATCGTGGACAACCTGAATGGTACGATCGCTTATACGCCTTATTCCGGTTATGTCGGATCGGATTCCTTCCCGTACACTATAAACGATCAGGCAAATGGCGGCCAAGACACGGGGACACAGTATAGGGGAATGAATGGGACAAATCGGATACATCGGACGGGGGGGGAGAAGGTAAGAAGGGGGCAAAAAGAATAGGAGAATTTGAGATATGAGAGGATGAAGAGAAGATGGATTTCCGGATAAGAAATTACGAATTATGAATTACGAGTTACAAGATAGTTATCAGTTCATGGTTATCAGCAAGAAAAAAGTACGAATTAGCAAGAGTGGTTCAAGGTTGAACTCTGAAGGGCAGATGGAGGAGAATCCTGGATTCCTGCTTTTGCGGGAATGACAGGCGGGTGATCGTCCGGTATTTGGGATATGGTATGAGAGCGAAAGAGGAAAAGATGGATTCCCGCCTGCGCGGGAATGACAGGCGGGTGGGGGAATGACAGGAGAAATCCTGGATTCCTGCTTTCGCAGGAATGAGCATCGAGCGAGGGAAGGGAAAAAGAAAAGAGTCGGACAAATCGAACGGAGGAAAGAATAGGACGTATAGGACAAATGGGACATATAGGACGGATGGCAGGCACAGCTTGGGCGAGTGCGCCGCGGTCATGGTTGGCAAGCAGACGCTTCCGTTGCGTTGAATGTGAAGGAAAGGACAGAAGATGGATTCCCGCCTGCGCGGGAATGACAGTCGGGTGCAGGAATGACAAGAAAAATCCTGGATTCCTGCTTTTGCGGGAATGACCAACGGGCGGGGGAAGGGAAAAAGAAGATCGGCGGACAAATCGGACGGAAGAAGAGGATAGGACGTATAGGGCAAATGGGACATATAGGACGGATGGCAGGCACAGCGTGGGCGAGTACGCCGCAGTCATGGTTGGCAAGCAGACGCTTCCGCTGGGTTGAATGCGAAGGACAGAAGAGAAGGACCGCGTGTGCAACCAGTTGCACACCCTACACAGGAATGACCAACGGGCGATCATCTGGTATTTGGTGGGGAATCGTCAGGCGTACCAGGGGCGCTGGCGCTGCTGGTGGTTGGCGAGGGCGTCGAGGGCGAGGTTGGTGTTGTCGACGATCTGGAAGTCGTACATGCCGACACAGATGAAGTCGGCGCCGTTTTTGAAGGCGAAGTCGAAGCCGACGTCGGGGGGGATGGCGCCGGCGGCGAGGGTTTTGAAGGCGATCCAGGGCTGCTGGATGGATTTCATGTATTCGACGGTTTCGTCGGGGTTGGTGCACCAGATGTTGTCGTTTTCCGGTTCGCCGGGGCGGGCGGACCAGTAATTGGTGTGGTGGAGGGTTTTCATCCAGTAGTCGGGTTTGAGGCCGAAGTCCACGCAGGCCTTGACGGTATCGAGCGAATGGGCGCCGATGCCGGCTGGGAGGCCGTTTTGGCGGATCAATTCGAGCACTTTGGCGATTTCCTCGATCTGGCCCCTTTTGGCGAAGGAGTCCGACATGCCGCCGTGCACGTAACAGGAACAGGCGCCATAGTCAACCGACATTTTGACACCCGTTATTAAATCTCCGTTATAGCCGCAGTCGGAGATGAATTGAATATTTCCGATCTTTCTTCGGTGATACTCATTGATTACCTGGCACAAAATGGGATTGGTGAGAAAACAATTAATGCCGCACTTTTCCGCTAACGAGAACGTTTCAAATATTTTTTCGCGGGTATGGTAGGACTTGACCAGTTTGGAGACGTAAATCAGGTCGCGGGAGTGTGCCCAGCCGCCGATGAGGTTGCCGCCGAGGAGCATTTTGCTGAGTTTGAGATTGCCGATCTGGCCGCAGGGGATTTTGCCTTTTAAATCGTTCAGGCTGGAGAAGTTGAAGGCCTTGACGGTGGCACCGGTGACGGCGGCGTAGTCCTGATTGACGAGGGCCTTTTCCTCCCAGCTTTCCCAGCCGATCTTCTTGAGCAGGACCAGGACAAAACCGCCGAGAACGGGCAGCGTGGCCAGGCTTTTGATGATTTCGCGGCGGTTGAAATTGACAGGAGTCAGCGGGGAGCTGATTTCGGTGGGCAGGGCGTTCTGGAGTTTTTCGGTTTCGGTTTTGGGCAGGCGTTTTCGGTTTTTGCGGATGAGAAAGAGGCGGTCGAGGCCGATGATTTTGCCGGTGGGGAAGAAGGTCAGGACCAGCAGGGCGAAGATTTCGATGAGGTTTTTGTTGACGAAGAGGTAATGGCCTTCGGTGGGTGCGGCGGAATCGATGCCGATGAGGGGCGGCTGGGCGATGTAATAGAGGGCCAGGAGGAGGATGCCGGAAAGGCCGGCCAGGCGGGTGAAGAGGCCCAGGATCAGGCCCAGGCCGATGAAGATCAGGCCCCAGATGTTCAGGAGGTCAACGATTTTCAGGATGGCGGGGTTGGCGAGGATCCACTGGAAGAAATCGTGGAGGAACCAGGGGGAGGATTCCAGATAGGAGGCGGCGGACCAGTTGGGGATGAAGAGTTTGACGACGCCTTCGTAGAGGAAATGCCAGCCGATGGCCAGGCGGAGGAGCAGGAGGATGGATACTTGCAGGGGGGAGTATATGATGTTTTCTTTCTGAGAGGCCACGTTCCGTCCTTTCAAATTCATGTTTTATCCTGATATTGATAGTTCAACATGTGCGTTATTATAGGTAGGAGAAGATAATTTAAGCAAATTATTTCTATCTGGTCCGGGTTAGAGGGATTGGGTGAGGGTTTGGAGCTGGGTGGGGGAGAAGAGGGCGAAGGGGAATTCGCGGTGGGCGGCGAGGCGGGCCTGGCGGAGCTGGGAGTGGAGGTCGGCGAGGGTGCGGCGGAGCTGGGGGTCGAGGGCGGGGAGGTGTAGTTTAAGCTGCTGGTTGAGGCGGCGGATTTGATCGAAGTTTTGGCGGCGGAGTACGGCGGGGGCGCGGGTTTGGCGAAGCTGGCGGGCGGTCTGGATGGCCTGGAGGCGCTGCTGGGTAAGTTTTTGCAGGCGGGCGACGTCGGGATTTTCGGCTGGGGAGGCGGGCAGATACCGCTGGGGATTGAAGTCGAGGTCGCGCAGTTGGTGGGCGGTTTGGCGGATTTGTTCGATAATCCGGCTGGGCGGGGAGTATTCTCCAAGGGGCAGCAGGAGGGTGGCGGAGGCACAGGCGAAGGCGGGGGGGGTGATCTGGTAGAACTCGCGGATTAAGCGGTCGGTGACCTGGTCGTACACGGCTCCGCCGATGCCGTGGATGAAATAGTCGGCCAGAAAGAGGCGGGTAAAGGCGGTGAGGGTGAGGGCGCGGGGGCGAAGCTGGAGGTTATGCCGGCGGAGGGCGGCCAGCAGGGCGGCGGGGCCTTGTTCGGGATCGGCCAGGAGGCCGGCGGGGAGGTGGAAGAGGTCGGACTGGGGGCCGCAAAGGAAGATATTGTTGTTTTGTGAGCGGGTGAAAAGCGGCTGACGGGGCTGGTTGGGGGTGAATAGCCAAAGGGGCAGTTCGATGGGTTGGTCGGGTTGGCCGGGTTCGTTGCTGCCTTTGAGGTTGGGTAGCGGCTGGGAGGCGTTGCGGATTTTGTTGGTGCGGCGGAATTCGTTCAGGGCAAGATTGTAGCAGTGGTGGAGGGTGCGGGCGTGGAGGATCAGGTCGCAGGCGAAACAGGCGAAGGATTCGGATTGGGACAGAAGGGAGACGGGCAGGTCGAGCCATTGGATGGCTAGGGGGGCGGCCAGGCGGTGGTGGAGAAGGGTGAACAGGTCGGGCAGGTTATGAGAGAATGGCAGGCAGGCGGTGAGCGTCTCGGAGAGAGCGGCCAGGGCCGGGGCCAATGGAGCAGGGACAGCGGCGTGCTGTACCTGGTCCATGAAGGTATGCAGTTGTGCGGCGGTGGGCAGGGGCTGATCCTGCCAGGGCAGGGCGGGATCGAAATCGGCCAGCGGGATATTTTGGATCGTCAGGCCGCTTGAGGTGTGAACGGGCAAAGGGAGGGAAAGGGAGGGGGGCAGGTCGCTGTCCACGATGAGGTTGAGGGCGACGGAGCCGGCGAATTGGGCCAGGTGATTAGCGAGGAGGTATTTGATGAGGATGCCGGGATGATGGAAGCCGGGCTGATGGCCGGTGACGATGAGGGGTTGATCGAAAACGGGTTCCAGAGGCGGCAGTTGGAGGAGCCGGTGATAGTGTACGGCCTGGGCCAGCAATTCCGTGCGGGTGGATTGACGCAGGCCGGCGAGGGGGCGGCTGAGGATCCGGCAGTCGGTGGAGGAGAGGCTGTCGAGGTTGGTCCGGAGGTCGCGGTGCATTTGCGGAAGGTCGGGGACCAGCAGGGTTTGTCCGTGGGCGGCGGGGGCTTTTAACCGGATTTTGGGCGGATGATCCATGTGGTGTTGAGAAAATATAATTGTGAATCGGTTATCCTAAACCTACTTTTTTAAGGGTTGCCTGGAAAACATGCAGGTAATGGTTGAGGCGGGTGTCGGAGTCGTCGAGTTGGCCGCCAAAATGACGATTGGGGTCGTTGTAGATTAATTTTATGGGGATTTCACGGATCCGGAGGTTGTGAAAGGCGGCCTGGACCCAGAATTCCAGGGGGAAGGCGTAGCCGGGTTCGGTCAGGTCCAGTTGGTCCAAAACGGTAACGCGACAGGCCTTGAAACCGCAGAAGGCGTCGGTCAGATGAATCTGTAATTTTTGGTTGATGGTGTTGGTGATGATCTGATTGATTTTTTTCCGGTCGGGCGGCGGGCAGGAGGCGGCGGAGGCATGGTCGAGATAGCGGGAGCCGCTGATGATGTCGGCGTTGTCGTCCCGGATAGCGGTGAGGAAGTCGGGAATCTGGGCCGGTTCATGCTGGAGGTCGCAGTCCATGGTGATGAGCCAGTCGAAATTGCAGCCGCAGGCGAAATGAACGGCGTCGATGATGGACTGGCCATAGCCGCGATTGTCGGCGTGGCTAACCAGACAGATGTCAGGCCGCTGGGAGAGGATGGCCTGGCTGTCATCGGTGCTGCCGTCGTTGATCACCAGTACCTCGCAGGCGAAGGGATGCAGTATGTCGAGGAAGGTGGAAAGGTACTTCTGCTCATTATAGACCGGAACGGCCAGCAGAATTTTTTTATCGATGTTCTGACAAATACCCATTTTACCAAGATCATAGCAGAAGATTGTCCGAAGTCAACCGGCAGGGGGCCAATCGCCGGATATAGTTTTGAAGGGGGCGGTGGAAATTCTTGCCGGAACAGGCAAAGGATGATATACTCTATCGTCCAATCGGTACCGAGATGGATGACCGGGCGAGGCGAAGTCCGGTTGTTTTTTGTAACTAATTATATTTTAGGTAGTTATGGAGTACGTGCGTGGCAAAAGAAGCTGTTTTGATATTGGAAGGAAAAGAATACAAGCTGCCGGTGATCGAAGGAACGGAATCCGAGAAGGCTATCGATATAACGAAATTACGGAATGAGACGGGCTATATCACGATGGATCCGGGGTATGGCAATACGGGATCGTGCTTCAGCAATATTACCTATATTGACGGGGAGAAGGGGATCCTGCGGTATCGGGGGTATGATATTGAGGAGTTGGCGGAGAAGAGCACGTTTATCGAGGTGGCGCAGTTGTTAATCTGGGGGGAGCTGCCGAATCAGGAGCAGCGTCAGATATTTTCCGAATTGTTGACGGATAATGAGATGCTGCATGAGACTATGAAGAATCATTTTGAGGGGTTTCCGTGGGGAGCGCATCCGATGGCGATGCTTTCGGCGATGATTAATGCCCTGGGCTGTTATCATGCGGATTTGGGAATGCCGGAAAGCCATGAAGATATGATGTCGGTGGCGGCGCGGCTGATGAGCAAGGTGCGGACGATCGCGGCGTTTTCGTATAAGATGCTGCGGGGCCAGCCGTTTATTTATCCGGATCCGAATAAGCGGTATGTGGCGAATTTTCTACACATGATGTTTTCGATGCCGCATTTACGGTACGAGGCCAGCCCGGCGGTCAATAAGGCGATTGATACGATTCTGGTGTTACATGCCGATCATGAGCAGAATTGCAGTACCTCCACGGTGCGGATGGTGGCCTCATCGGGCGCGAATGTGTTTGCGTCGGTATCGGCGGGGGTGTCGGCGTTGTGGGGGCGGCTGCACGGCGGGGCGAACCAGGCGGTGATCGAGATGCTGGAGCAGATCCATACCGGCCATCTGGAGGTGAAGAAATGCGTGGAGATGGCCAAGGACAAGAACAGCAGTTTTCGCCTGATGGGATTCGGGCACCGGGTGTATAAGAATTACGATCCGCGGGCGAAGATTTTGAAAAAGATTTGCCATGAGGTGTTTGCCGAGTTGAAGCGGAGTGACCCGCTGCTGGATATTGCGCGGGAGCTGGAAGAGATTGCTTTGCAGGATCCGTATTTTGTGGAGCGGAAGCTGTATCCGAATGTGGATTTTTACAGCGGGCTGATCCTGCGGGCGGTGGGGATCCCAACGAATATGTTCACGGTGCTGTTTGCGATTGGCCGGCTGCCGGGCTGGATCGCGCATTGGCGGGAGGTGTCCGAGATCGTGGGCGGGCGGATTTCGCGGCCGCGGCAGGTCTATATGGGAGCTACCCGGCGCCATTATGTTCCCCTGGAAGAACGGAAATGATACAATGAAACGGCTGGCTAGATATTTCGGCAGCGGGCTGCTGTTTCTGGTACCGATGTCTTTGACGGTGTATATTGTGTACTGGCTTTTCAGTACGATAGACAAGCAGGTGCGGACGCCGATTGCCAATCGATTTGGTGTTGATATTGCAACGGGGCTGGGGGTGGTAATCACGCTGGCAGTGATTCTGCTGGTGGGTTTCTTCAGTTCGCTGTTTATTACGCGGCCGGTGCTGGCGTTGGTGGAGAAGATGTTCGGGCGGCTGCCGTTGATTAAGCTGATATATTCGTCGATCAAGGATTTGATCGGGGCGTTTGTGGGGGAGAAGAAGAAGTTTGATCAGCCGGTGCTGGTGACGCTGATTCCGGAGGGGAATGTCAAGGCGCTGGGATTTATTACTCGAACCTCGCTGGATTTTCTGGGATTGGAGGGGGAGGTGGCGGTGTATTTTCCGCAGAGTTATAATTTTGCGGGGAGTGTTTTGATTGTGCCCCGTGCTCAGGTTCGGTCGATTGAGTCGGATAGTTCGGATGTGATGGCGTTTATTGTGTCGGGCGGCGTGAGCGGCGGGGCGGAAGAAGAGAAGAAGAAATGTTTACCGGATTGATCGAACGGGTGGCTCCTATTCAGGCGGTAGGGACAACGGGATTCGGCAAGCGGATCGGGATCGCGCTGGACAGCCTGGCGGATGGGGCCAAAGTGGGGGATAGTATTTGCGTGAATGGGGTTTGCCTGACGATCAGCCGGCTGGTGGGGGATCTGGCGGAATTCGAGGTGATGGCGGAAACGTTGCGGGTGAGCACGCTGGGGGGGCTGAAGGTGAAGGAGGCGGTGAACCTGGAGCGGGCGCTGACGCTGGGGGACCGGCTGGGGGGGCATCTGGTACAGGGGCATGTGGATGGGATCGGCACGATTGACCAGATTGATACGGCGGGGGGGAACCGGACGATCTGGGTGGCGGCGGAGGAAGCGACACTCAGGCAGATGATTCCCAAGGGATCGGTGGCGATGGACGGGGTAAGCCTGACGATTGTGGAGGTGCAGCGGGAGCGGTTCAGCGTGTCTTTGATACCGACGACTTTACAGGAGACAAACTTACGTCAGCGCAAGAAGGGGGATCGCGTGAATCTGGAGACGGATCTGATCGGGAAATGGATTAACCGGCGTCTGGATGAAGTGCTGGGCGAAGGGAAAAAAGGAGGAGGCATCACTCTGGAGAAACTGCGGGAATCGGGATTTTAACTGGAATCATTCCTGTAGTTTTTATATAATATTAAGGAAAGACAGAGAAGCAGGAAAAGCGGTGGGCCGAATTATGACGCCAGCGTCAAAAGCTCGTCGATCCCTTGTTATTGGGGAGCCAGAGCTGTTTTTGGAAGTCGATATCGACTTTTGGCGGTTCCGTCAATTATAAGTCCTTACCGTTTTTTTGTTTTATAGGTGTAATTGGCAAGAATATGAGCAAGAATGATGTACCAGTGATCGGAATCACGATGGGCGATCCGGCGGGGATCGGGCCGGAGATTATCGTGAAAGCCCTGGCGGAGCCGGAGATCCGGCGGCGGGGGCGGTATGTCATATACGGGTTCAATGAATTGCTGGCGTATGCGGCGGATATGGCGGAGATCGATGTCTATTGGTGGCGGGATCAGCATGAGCGAATCACGCGGAATTATCCGCAGGGGGTGGTGGTGGCGGATTATGATGATATCAACTGGCTGAGCAGCAATGTGAAGGAGCCGAGCAAAGCGGGGGGGCAGGCGTCGATGCGGTTTGTGATGGATGCGCTGGAAGACGCCAAAAGCGGCAAGATCGACGCGCTGGTGACGGCGCCGATCAGCAAGGAGTCGTGGCATCAGGCGGGGTTTAAATATCCGGGCCATACGGAACTGCTGACGGAGAAGTGCCGGGCGAAGCGTTCGGCGATGCTGTTTGCGGGCGGTCCGTTCCGGGTGGTGCTGGCGACGATCCATGAGGCGTTGTTTGAACTGCGGCACCGGTTTACGATCGGGCGGGTGTTTGACCCGATTGACCTGGTGAATGACGCGTTGAAGCAGTGGTTCGGGATCGAGAAGCCGAAGATCGCGGTGGCGGCGCTGAATCCGCACGCGGGGGAGGCGGGGAAATTCGGGGATGAGGAGAAACGGATCATCGGCCCGGCGATCTTGATGGCCCAGGAGGTGGGGATTCAGGTGGCGGGGCCGTTTCCTGCCGATACGCTGTTTTGCCAGGCGCTGAAGGGGAAATACGATGCGATTGTGGCGATGTATCACGACCAGGGATTGATCCCGCTGAAGATGGTGGCGTTTGACCGGGCGGTGAATATTACGATTGGGCTGCCGATCATCCGGACCAGTCCGGATCATGGGACGGCGTTTGATATTGTGGGGCAGAACCAGGCCAGTCCGGAGAGCATGAAGGCGGCGATTCATATGGCGTGCGACATGGCGGACATAAAAAAGCGGAATAAGGCCAGCGTATAATAGAGGACACTAGTGCCGCATACGAAGCAGCAGTTGCAGGAATTACTGGCGGGGGCGGGTGTGTCGCCGCGTCACAAGTGGGGGCAGAATTTTCTGATCGATTTGAATCTGATGCGCCTGCTGGTGGAGGAGGCGGGTCTGACGGGGCGAGAGACGGTGCTGGAGGCGGGGTGCGGGACCGGGTCGATGACGGATCTGCTGGCGGAGCGGGCGGGGGCGGTGGTGGCGGTGGATATCGATGAACAGATGATAGCGATTGCGGCACAGGAGTGGAAGGAACATACGAATATTACCTTTATTTGTGCGGATGTGCTGGCCCGCAAGAGTGCGATCGATCCGGAGGTGCTGGCGGCGGTGGCGCGGGGGCGGGCAGAATATGGGGAGCGATTTTTGCTGATGGCGAATCTGCCGTATCAGATTGCCTCGCCTTTGATGATTGATTTGATTTTGGGATCGGAGGTGCCGGATGGGATGTATGTGACGATCCAGGCGGAGGTGGCGGAGCGGATTCTGGCGGAGCCGGGGACGAAGGCGTATGGTTTGCTGAGTATTCTGCTGCAAGGTACCGGTTCGGTACAATTGCTGCGGAAGCTGAAGCCGACGGTGTTCTGGCCGATGCCGAATGTGCAGTCGGCGGTGGTGGTATGGCGCAAGGAACCGGGCAAGATGGGCGCAATCCGGGATATGGGGGTATTCAAGCATGTGATCGACCGGCTGCTGGGGCAGCGGCGGAAGAAGATTAAGAATTGTCTGCCGGAGTCGGAAACGGGGGGAGGGATTTTGGGGATGCTGGCGGAGGCGGAGATCGATCCGGATGCGCGGGGGGAAACGATTGAACCGGCGAAGTATGTACGGCTGGCGAATTTGCTGGCGGCGGAGGGTATTCCGGGGATTAGTGAGACCGGAAGATGAAATAGACGGCGGCGACCATGCACAAGCCGGCCCAGAGAAAATCGGTTTTGATTTCCTCTTTCATATAGAAGATGGAGAAGGGGACGAATACCAGCAGGGTGATAACTTCCTGGAGGATTTTTAAGTGGGCGATGCTGAAGGAGGCGTGGCCGATGCGGTTGGCGGGGACCTGAATCATATACTCAAAGAAGGCGATGCCCCAACTGATGAGGGCGGCGACGAACCAGGGTTTGGCGGAGAGGTTTTTGAGGTGCCCGTACCAGGCGAAGGTCATAAAGATGTTGGAACAGGCTAACATGACCGAAGTCAAAAGGATGGTTTTCATAAATAATTCCGATCAAGGAGGTTAGCTTCCCAATGAAGCATATAAAGGGGGGATTCTAGCGGGCGGCGGGATGCCTGGCAAGAGGGGGATTTTTGCCAGGGGGAAGAATTTTTGACAGGGCGGAGGAGTTGGGCGCTGTAAAATCTTGTCGCAAAAGCAGTTGTGAAGAATCGGATGCGGATGGGGGCGGGTGTGTCAAGTTTTGCGAAAATTTGTAACCTCGAAGCGGATTTTTTGGTATAATAAGCAGTTGAGAGAAAAGGTCTTAAAGGAGAAATGGAAATGCGAATGAAAACTTGGTTTTGTGCGGCGGCCATGGTGCTGGGGGTTGTTGGGTGGGGTGGTCTGGCGGCGGGGCAAAGCCATGATTATGTGTTTACGATTGATCCGG
>CAZOMV010000028.1:0-55283 GCA_964580995.1 uncultured Pirellulales bacterium | reverse complement strand
CCGATTATCAACCTTTCACCAATTCCCGCAAGATGCACTTGGCCGAGACCTTACAGAGGACCACGGTCGGATTTGGGACAACCGATGAACATTCTGAAGGTGAAGTGTTTGTCGCTTTTGGGAAGTGGCTGGACTTGTACCGAGATCAACCTCGCAAGGTCCTTTCCTATGATAGTCCTTATGAGGCAATCAGTCAGATACTGAACCCAACCCAAGATGTGACTGTGGGTGAATTATTGGACAAATTCCACATCTATGTTTCCAAAAAATTCAAAACCGAAAAAGATAGCGAACAACATCCTGATGTTGCTTTCATTACTCGAGTAAAGGATTTCTTGAAGCCCTATAGGGATTGGCCGGTGCAAACTTTTGGTCCTGATGAACTCTACGAAGTGCAGCAGGCACTAGTCAGGCATTGCTACCAACAGGGAAAAAAGACCAAACGGTATACCCGGCGGGGTATCAATGATACCATCAATTGGGTCCATAGAATATGGAAGTGGGGAATGGGCCGGCACTTTGTCTCCGCGGAAAATGTCCAAGGATTGGAAGAAGTGAAGTCTTTGAGAATGGGGCAGACCGAAGCCCCAGATAATCATAAGCGAGGCCGCATTACAAAAGAAGAATTCGAAAAAGTAATAAACTGCCTGGGTGACGTTGTTGGTGATATGCTTACCTTGATCTGGCATACTGGCATGCGGCCTAACGAGGTTTGTGATATGAGACCCTATGACATTCTTCATGACGATCCCGAATGCTGGCTTTATATTCCTGGTCGAGATCGAAGTCCTGTGGGAAAACATAAGACAACACGTTTTGAGCGAGTGAAGGTGATTCCTTTGACAAGCGAATGCCAGAAAATCCTCTTGCAAAGAGTAAAAGATTTTGATACTAAAAAATATATTTTCAGCCCAGTGGAGTCCATGGAAGAATTTTTGGCAAGGAAAGCTGCTGAGCGAAAAACACCACTCGAATATGGCAATCGGCCTGGTACCAATCGGAAAGACCATCCCATGATTACACCGGGAGAAAAATATAACCACCATGGTCTTCGCCGAGCATGTCAGCGTGCCTGTGCCAGGGCTGGAGTGAAAGAATTCTCTCCTTATGATCTCCGGCGAACGATGGCGACAGGAACGCGTGAGGTTCTTGGTAAGGAAGCAGCCAAGGTACTTCTGGGTCATGCCAAAACTGATACGACGGAAATTTATCTGTTGGATGAGGTTCAGGAGGCGATGAAGGTTGCAAAAGTGTTAGCATCAACTAACAGGGCTTCGTAACGACAGTACGGATCAAATCTCCAACCTTCGGTTCCGTAGTCCAAAGGTTGTGTTACAATCCGTTGTAAATAAGTAACTTATATGCGATTTTTTGGCAAAAATGTGGATTACAAGTGGTTTACAAGTGAACTCTAGTGAGACTTACAACTCAGTATCCACTGCTGATTGACGAACTTTTTGACGAACACTGGTTTATTTACCTTGGATTAAAATGCGGACTCAGCAATCGCAGCCAGGGCCCCTTTGAAGAGGCGGTTGAACTCCCCGCGAATGACGGTGACATCCATCGTCGTATATACAACCAGTGGGTCGCGGCGAACCCGGTGGCTCATGAAGTATTTACAGGTGTAATAGAAAATATTGGCCTTTTCCATCGCTTCCGTGAAATGGTGCCACAAGGATTTAAGGGTAATCATTTCTGGCAGTTGGGCCTTACGGGCAACCGGGTGGAACTCCCGGCTGAGCTGGTCATAGCTAGAGCAATACAGAAACTATTAGAGGTTAAAGTTGCTATAGTTCAATTTTACATTGAATGCGGATTATTACTCATACCCGGAGTAGCAGATTCCATAAATCCCCAGTTTTCCGCGCCATCGGGATAGCGGCCATAGGATATATCCCTCTTCTGATCGCCAAAAACCACGAAATCGATCAATGTCACTCCATCGGCAGCAAACAAGGCCACTGTTTCCTCATATTGATCGAGCTTGAAATTCGTATGATACGGTCCCTGAGTACCGTCGTCATCGGCCCAGAAGAGCAAGTAGTCGCCCGGATTAAGGGCAAGTCCATCCGCAATCTGCCACTTCGTTGGTTCATTCAGGTCATCGGTCAGATACATACCGCCCAGGTCCACCACTTCGGTGCCGTGGTTGTAGAGTTCGATCCAATCGGGGTATTCGCCCGGTTCGTCGGGGTCCTCGATAGTGATTTTATTGAGCGCCATGAATTCATTGATAACGACACCGCGGTCAATCAGGAAATCCGCCGCCAGCAAGGTACTCCATTTGCCGCTGGCGAAGGTACGGGCTTGTATTCGGGCGTTTTCCTCCAGAACCGGCGGACCAGCTACAGAGTAGTTGAAGGCGGCGGGGGAAATCGCTCCGCCCCGCTGGCGGGGGTCGCTGCCGTCCAGGGTATAATAAATCGTTTTAGCTGACTGCCAGACGGGATTGCCGACGATGGTGCCGGGATGGCCGGCGACGCTGTCAGCAGCCGTGGTTCCGGAGCTTTCATCCAGCTTCCAGTGGCCCACCAGACCGGCTGTCGGAGAGGTCTCCAGATTCGCCAAGGCCGCGATTTCTGTATCAGTTAAAGCACGATTATAGATCCGGACATCGTCCATACAGCCGTTAAAATATTTATCTACTTCATCAATCAATCCAATGGTTACATTAATGCCCGCTACCGTATTCAAAGGACAAGACACAAAAGAACTGATTTCTTCTTGTACCCCATCTACATATAATTTAACTTCACTCACATCCGGTGTTCCATCATTTTCCAGGACAGCCGCCACATGATGCCAGTTACCATCAAAAATATCCGTACTTCCTACTATATATCCGCCCCAGATACCGACCCGAATCGCTTTTTTTAAATCGGTCGCGTTCTGGGCTACAAACATCCATTTTCCACCCGCTGGATTTGTACTTCCCCAGGATATTATGGTTCCATCCTGAGTTGTATTAATCCAAGCGGTTACCGTTCTGGAATTCGTACCAACGATACCTTGATATCCAGTAATTTCAACATAATCGCCGCTACCATCCATATTCAGCGAGCCGCCCAGCACCCCGCCGGAGGCAATTCCTAAATTGGTTCCAACCGGTATATGACCACCCTTATGAGTAAAAGCAGGTGGCCAGGGATACGGACACTGGGAATCCATCCAGGCACTCCGAGCTGTCATCCAGTTCTTCAAATAATCAACTTCTTGCTGATAGGTAGGAAAGGCATTCGCGATGCACGTTCCCTGGAAAGTACAAATAATCTTTCCCATCACCGGCCAGCGCTGGAAATTACGTACCTGGGCTTCGGCCAATTTAGCTGCCATAGTATCGGTATCCGCCTGTAATTGGGAAACTCGAAATTCATGGCGCCGCAACTGGCACCAGCGGTCCCACCAGGCCAGATAAAATTCCGGATCCTGGTACAGCCGGTGATAGGCGCGCATATGCGGCCAGGAGTCTCCCCGCTCATCTTTATACCAAATCGAAGGGAGCGAGAGGTTGCAAAAGCTGAACAATCCGAAGATTTGGTCCTGATCCCAGGCCGGTCCCATAGTAAGCTTGCCGGACCGGTCCTTGTGCAGATGCGTGCTGAACATATTGCCATCGTTATTTTTATAGAATTCCATTAATATGTCCAAATCAATATAGCTGGGGATATCGATATATTTGCTATAGCCGTTCACCGGATCGGCAAAATTACTGCCATACAATACATTCCCGAACTCATTAAGGTAATTTTGAATCCAGGTAATCTGGGCAGAGGTTATTTGCGCTGCATCCGGTTCGACATATTCAAAATCGGCATAAGAGGTGCTAAAAGTGTTATTCCAGTCCGACTGGAGAATATAACCGCCGGTAATTTCGGGTTCAGCGGCGTCTTCAGGTTCCAGTTTGGCGATATCCACGCGGTTGGGACCAGATTTTATTTTTTCCATCAGGACATAAAAACCGACATAATCACCCGGATAGTCATAGGGAGAATCCGGATTCACATCCCCCAGGTCCCCCAGGGCCACATTGCCGCCGTTGGTATTTAAAAACATTTCACAATACCGGGTGCGCGGTGCATAGCGCCCGATTTCATTACTCCATTGAAACGCCAGGATAGCCCGCATCAAGGTCTTATCAAAAATCGGCCCAAAAAACGCCCAATCGGATTCGGCAGGCATACCCAGAAGCGAAACATTTTTTTCCTCAGACACTTTATTCCAGGTCTCGAATTTGTACCCTTTTTTCGGCATTAAAGCCGAAGACTGCCCCCGTACCCGAATCCCGCCCAGCCCGGAATAATCAGGGACATCCGTTATATCGGCTCGGCCGGTAATGGGATCCACATCGATAAATACCGCACTGGCCAGCATGTAAACAGTTCTTTCGTTCACATCCATCTCGTTACCGAACGTATCCATTACCACAATTGGGATATCGCTGGTAAAGGCCTGCGTAGCCGGATCCAGTCTGGAATAGCCCTGGGCGGCCACCTTGCTCCAGCCGACACCCGGCTCATACACAGCGGCTTTCACCAGGGTGCCGGCGGTAATGGCGATCGGACCGGAATAGACCGGCGAAGAAAAAGTCGGATCGGATCCATTCAGGGTATAATAAATAACAGCAGAGGGGGAGTCCGCCATCAGTTCCAGATTGAAATTCTCCGTAAACAAACAACAGGAGCGGGAAAAGTGCGGAGCAACAATATAAGGAGTACCGCCGCTATTTTTTACTTCGGGGGTAGGGCCGGCAAAAAACATGGGAACATCGGTATCGTATTCCGTTTGCAGAGTCGCCGCCAGTTCCGGCAGAATCAGCATATCGGTACTGGCGGTATAATTGCAATTCAAGGTGTGAATCGCCAGGACATTGTCACTGTCGCTCTGGAGCTGAGGGATATGGGCCGAAATATCATATTCCACAAAGGCAGAGGAATCCAGAGGGCAATTCAAGGCCGGGGAGTTCCACAGGGCCGGATCGGGGGCATATTCACTGCGGGCCACTTCGGTACCATTCAGATAGGCGACAAAGGCGTCATCATATCTGACCCGTACTATCAAATGAGTGATTTCGGAAGAATTTTCGACTGGAAAATGAAACCGGGAGTAAAAAGTCGGAATATACACCGGCACGGTTGCATTAATAAGATTATAGTAATTTTCCGGGGCGGTCTCATATCCTATACCGGAGTAGCCGGAGTTCCAGGAAGAGTCATCGAAGTCCGCTTCCGTCCAGGTCAACTCCAGGGAACCATCGAGAGGTACTAGATACTGCGCGGGATAAGGAGAGGAAATCAGAGTCGTGGTCCCGGTTGATTTGAGTCCCAGGCCAAAAGAGACATTATCCGTTTGGTCGGGATACTCCGGCGTATAGGCATGGATTACCTTATTACCGTGAACCAGGGCCAGATATTCACCGCCGCCATCCAGCTTGAAGTTGGTATGAAAATAACCACCGGGATCAGGGCTGGAATAATAGGCCGCTTTTTCGGAGGCAAAAACCAACAGATACCCTCCACCGGCAATACTGGCTGTGCCGGGAAACGGCCATTTATGCAAATCATTGGGGTCATCCGTCAAATACCAATCCTGTAAAGAAACCGAACCGGGCAAGGGATTATAAATTTCGATCCAATCCGGATAGGCGCCGGTACCATCGGCAAAAAAATGATAGTTTCGAGCCATGAACTCACTGATAATCAGTGGAACATAAAGCCAGTTTTGTGAAAAAACTGCATAATCTGATAGATTAACTCCATTTACCCCTACCAAGTCCGCAGTTCCTCCTGGTGGATCCAGCCATTGCTGAGCAAATATCGCCATATCCTCTATATTAACTATTTTATCATCATTAAGATCGCCAATCGACGGATCGAGAGCTCCTGCTTTAGCAATCAAGAAGATAAAAGGCAGTAATATCAATATGGCTTTTTTCATGTCCTTTTACCAGCATTCCTGTAAAATCTGCCAGATTTCCGTAGCGGTGATGTTTTTTCTTTCACCAAGTACGAATTTTTGATTTTGAAAATATTGTACCACTTCTTCCAGGGAATCTTTTTCAATCTGATAATCCCGCAGCCGGGTCGGCATATTCAATAAATGGAAAAAATCGATGGTCCGCTCGATGGCGGCCCGGGCTATTTGTTGCTTATCCCCTTCCATAATGTTCCAGACACGCCGGCCATACAGGGCTAATTTGTCGATTTTGTTGGCCATTTGATGTTTCCAGAGGGCAGGTAAAACCACTGCTATCGATTCAGCATGCGCCAAGCCGAAAAAGGCAGTCAATTCATGACCAATATCATGCGAGGCAAAGTCAGCCACACCGCCGCAGCCAATCAGGCCGTTCAGAGCCTGGGTGGAGCACCACATAAAACTGGCCCGCGCCTCGTAGTTAGGATTGTTTTCCTGAATCCGTGGGGCCAGTTCCAGCAGAGTCAGCAGAATCGCCTCCGCCTGCCGGTCCTGAAGAGGAGTCTGCAAATCATAGGTAACATACTGCTCCAGGACATGAACAAAAGAATCGATGATTCCGTTGCGAAGTTGTTTTTGAGGGAGGGAATAGGTGGTTTCCGGGTCCAGAATTGAAAACTGGGGGAAGGTATGGGGACTGATCACGGTACGTTTTTGATGTAGATCCGCACGGGAGATTACCGAGCCGCAATTCATCTCCGATCCGGTGGCGGGCAAGGTCAGGACACAAGCCAGGGGCAGGGCTTTTTGAATGCTTTCACCCCGTGAAATACAAATTTCCCAAGGATCCTTACCCTCGTAGCAGGCAGCCGCGGCAATAAACTTGGTTGCATCCACCACGGAACCGCCGCCGACCGCCAAAAGAAAATCCACCTGATTTAGTCGAATCTTCTCAACCACATTCAGGCAGGTATCATATTGGGGATTGGGTTCGATACCCGGAAACTCGACCATGGCGTTTTTCCTCAAGGCCTGAAGCACCTGATCATATACACCATTTCGTTTGATGGAACCGCCGCCATAGATCAACATGATTTTTTTGCCGGGTGGTATTAATTCCGAAAGTTTCGCAATGGAACCTTTGCCAAAAACCATCTGAACCGGATTGTAATAGGTGAAATTATTCATATGGCATTTTCCTGAAATCGTACTTTCATCCCATTGTGGTAAAACCTTCCGAAAAACCCTGAAAAATCAGAGCGGTTGAAGCGGCACCGGGGTCGGCATGGCCAAGGGTGCGGTCGCCGAGATTTCTGGCCCGGCCGAACCTGGCCTGCATATTCGTGGTGGCCCGAGCACCCTCGTCGGCGGCGACAGCGGCTTGCTGTAAGGCGGTCGCAATCGAAACGTTTTGTTCGATTGCGTTTTGAAAGGCTTCCACGGCAGGGACCAGGGCGTCGATCATGGTTTTATCCCCTACTTTTGCCGCAGTGATGGTACGCACCTGTTCGAGTCCCCTGGTAAACATGGCGGCCATTTGAGCACCGGTTATTGTCTGGTCATCTGCCATCGACTCGGCCATACCGGAAAAGAAACTTCCCATTAAAGGGCCGGTGGAACCACCATCGACGCCCATAACCGCCCAGCCGATTTTTTCCAGCCAGTCTTTAAGCGGGTCCGCCGGATTCTCCCGGATGGTCTGTTCGATCGACTGGGCCACACGCAGCATGGCGGTTCCGTGGTCACCATCACCGGTGGCGGAATCGAGTTTCGAGAGATGGACATGATTGGCCTTGATTTTATCCACCGCACCAAGAATCATTCTGGTGATCTGCTCATTCGTACCTGATTCATTCATATTCTTCTCTTTACTGGTTTATCGAACCGTATAATAGGGCGTATCACAGGGGGCATTCCAAAGAGACCAGAGTTCCTTGTCCATTTTAGCGGCGAACATCTGAAAGCCGGCCATTTCCTGCACAGTCAGATATTCATCAATGCGGGCCACCACGCCAATTCCCTGTTCCTGAAGGAGTTGATGGATACGGCGGAAGATAATAAACAATTCCATCAAGGTGGTGGCACCCGAACCATTGAGGAGCATGAGAAGGCTGTCACCTTTTTGGGCTTTGACCGCTTTGAGCAGGCTTTGGAGCATGACCTCGGCGGTCTGATCAGCAGTCATCATTTTGGAGCGGCCGGTGCCCCCTTCACCGTGCTGGCCCATACCAATTTCCATTTCATCATCGGCCATTTCAAAGATGCTTTCACCGGTGGAAGGATGGGTGGCGGTTTTGACGGCGACGGCCAGGGTGGCCATGTTATTGTTGAATTTCTCTGCCACGCGATACACTTCCTCCAGCGGCTGGCCGGCTTCGGCGGCAGCTCCGGCGATCTTGAACAGCGGCACGCAACCCACCAAGCCGCGACGGTTTTCCAGAGGGGCGTCAATTCCTGGGGCGATGTCTTCGTGAGTGAGAATCATTTTCACATGGAGGCCTTCCTTTTTCGCCATTTGCATAGCAACGTTGGAACTCATCACATCACCGGCATGGTTGAGAACGATGAACAGAACGCCCGCCGGGCGATTGGCCAGACGAAGGGCCTCGATCACCTTGGGCGGCCCGGGGGCGGCAAAGATTTCGCCGACGACGTTGATATCTAGCATACCTTCCCCCACGAAACCGCTGGAGGCCGGCTCATGGCCGGCACCGCCTAATGAGACAACGGCCACCTTATTTTTGTCTTTTGGTTTGTCGCGGGTCACCAGCTTATCGGAGAGGAGTTTTATTTTATCGGCATAGGCCAGGGCAAAACCTTCCAGTAATTCTCTGGTCAGATTGGCCGGGTTGTTAATGAATTTTTTCATAGCCATACAATTACCCTTTACCTTGGGATTTGTGGTTTCAAGAAATTATTTCAGCATCCATGCGGCAAACCGGTTTGTCATTCATCAAACTGCATCAACTCAATGGGAGCGCCGTCTTCGGTCAGTATGAAGGCCGCCCGCATACCTTTAAAGGGGGAAAACGGCGGAATAATCACATTTTGGCCCTTCAGCTCCGCATCCAGATTATCCACTTTAAAAGCGACATGGGCGTATTTTTTGGTCACTTCCGGAACGGGGGAATCCGGTTCATGGCGGACCCATTCGACCCGGTAGGGATGCGTCTCGAAATCGGTGATATACGCCTTGGCATCGGGAATATAAGTCTCATTTTTGTGCTTCTCCGTCGTTACGATTCCTACATGATGGAACTCTCTCATACCGTTTCTCCTTATGAATTGGTTATGGTTCTGATGATTAATACAACTTTCCGTTATTTTCGAACCATGCAGATCATTTTAGCGCTTTTGTATAAGATATTGATGGAAGCGGAGGCACCGTGATACTCCAGGGCATCTCGCAGGGCAGCGGCGGCATCTGGCGCCCAGCGAAAACCCATCGCGAGGGCATCCGCCCGGGAAATACCCCGGCTGACAAGAATCACGCGGGCCTTTTCCAGCAGTCTTCTTCCCAGATACATATTGCCGCCGACACATTTATCCAGCCGGCCAGATGCGACCATGGCTCGAATCTTTTCCTCAGGCATATATCCGTAGGTGGTCAATTCATGGTGCTGGCTGCTGGTTCCTTCCGGGCAGGGCGTGACGAGGATTACGGTTCCGCCTTTTTGTACGGCACCGCAGGCGGCATTGAGGGCTTTCAAGGCCTGCCAGAAATCTAAATCCGCCGGATAGGAATCCGCCAGAACGATGTCTGTCATTTCGCGAATCGGCACCAGACAGGTATTTCGGGCAAATTCACAGGCCTGCCGGTGGGCCAGGATGGGATCCCCGGCAAAGGCTCCGGCAATTTGCCCATCCCCGTCCGGGACATCATTCAGGATAAACATCAGACCGGCCTTGATTCCTATTTCATCAATCACCTTCCGTACCGCGTTATCCCGCACGGCAAAAAGACCGTCTTCCGCCACTGAACTGCTAAGCCAGTGCATTTCCGCGATGGTATCACCATCCGCACAGCCGGGATTGATGATTTTACAACCGCCGCCAAAACCGGCAATCATGTGGGGAATGGTTTGCCCTACCCCGATGACATAATCGGATTCCAAGATCGCCTTGTGAATCCGGATATCGAATCCCGTGCTGGCATAACCTATGCTTCGATAAGAGTTGCGATCCTGCCAATCAGGATTGATGAATGAATAGTTTTCAACTACCGCAGTCGTATATTTATCCTCCATTTCCCTGCGGCTCATCCGCCGATGCGTGCCCAGGGCAATCAGGATGCGAATGGCCCGGCGTGGAATAGCCGCTGCCTCCAGCTCCTGCAAAACCATCGGGAGCATCAAGTCGGTCCGGGTACTGCGGCTGCTGTCGTCCACCGCAATGAGAATCTTCATACCGGGCTTTACTGTATTAGAAAGCCTGGCACAGCCAATGGGCAATCCTAAAGCTGCCTTGATTATCTCAATACTATCCAGCGAGTTCCCACTGTCCGGCAAGTGATACACGCCGGATATATTTGCATCAGGAACTTCGATCGCATCCAAATCGGCATAAGGAAACTGATGTCGCATGGAATACCACTAGAAGAAATTATTCATCGACTTCCAGGTAGGTCGTACCCCATTGCCGTTGTCTCATTTCATAGACATCATTACCACCCGGGGCGGGCTGACCGGGCCAAACGGTAATAAATTCAAAATTCTCGGTTTTGCTGAGATTTTTTACGGAATGAAAGGTATGGGCCGGAATAAAGACAATATCACCTCTTTGGATGACATATTCCTTATAATCCAGATTAAGCAGGGCCTGGCCGTTAAAGGCAATATAGATTTCATCATGGGGTCCATGATCGCCGCCCGGCACCCCGCAGCCGGGTTTGAGCAGGCCATGATTAACCTGAAGCCTTTCCGATCCGGAGTTAAAAACATCGATTAACATCCGGGAAATGTACTCGCCGGTGGGATATTGTACTGGAAAGGGCTTAACTTTGGTAATCCGTACCACCTTACCTTTATGTTTTACTTCTGCCGGTGGCTGAACTAGTTCCAAACCTGGTTGAGTCTGTTTATCCCGTTTTTCATTTTTAGCTTTAATAACCATAATAAAACCTTAAAAAAATTTATAACACAATACTTATCACATAGGATATATGTTAAGTATATTGGAATATATTCAATGTGTCAACACAAAAGCAGGCCAAAAAGTAAATTCATTAAGAAAGCAACATAAGTACTTATATAATATTATATTATAAAACTTTATCTTGATTATTTTTAGTAATCGTCAGTTGATTTTAGCTTTTCTTCCATGTGCTTTTCGAGATCGAAAGTAATTTTTAAATTTCTTATTGACCACACGAATAGAATCGAATAGGATACTTTTATAACCTATGTGTTAAGTTATGAGTGAAGTTGTGATATTTCGATTTTACAGATTTTCAGATAACCATTTAACTATGCCGAATGCCAGAAAACACCTTACAGGAATCTAACAAATCGGCGAAGGAAGTATCCATGCCAGGCGAAGATACGAGTCAGAAAGAGAAGGAATTTTTTGTAAATATCCCCCAGCAGACACCGGGATTTTTTCTAAAAGGAGCGGGCCATCTGGAATGGGGAATGAAATATCGTCTTTCCCGGATATTCAATCCGGATACCGGCCGCACGGTCATGATCGCCATTGACCACGGGTACGTTCAGGGGCCAACTACCGGTCTGGAGCGTATCGATCTGACCATCGTGCCGCTCATGCCGTTTGCCGATGCGTTAATGCTCACCCGCGGGATTCTGCGGACGGTGGTCCCCCCCACTCTCGGCAAACCGGTGGTGATGCGCTGTAGCGGAGGCCCCAGCATATTAAAGGAAATGTCCGATGAAGAAATCACCGTGGATATTGAAGATGCGATTCGGCTGGATGTGGCAGCCCTGACCTGTCAGGTGTTTATCGGCGGGGAATTTGAAACCCGGACGGTCAATAACATGGCTAAACTGATCAATACCGGGATGCGGTACGGGATTCCCACCCTGGCGGTCACTGCGGTCGGTAAGGAAATGGTACGAGATGCGAAATATCTGCGACTGGCCTGCCGTATCTGCGCCGAACTGGGCGCTCACTTTGTGAAAACGTATTACGTCCCGGAGGATTTTGAAACCATTGCGGCTTCCTGTCCAGTACCACTGATTATGGCAGGCGGCAAGAAGCTGCCGGAACTGGAAGCCCTGACCATGGCGTACCGGGCGATTCAGGAGGGGGCGGCCGGTGTGGATATGGGGCGAAACATATTCCAAAGCGATTGTCCGCAGGCCATGATTCAGGCCATCCGAAAGGTGGTGCATGAGAACATGAAGCCCAAGGAGGCATTGGAACTGTATGAAACCTTGAAAAACAAGAAATAAGTGACGGCTTCATCCGGGTAATGGAGTTAAAAACAGCAAAGTACACCAGACAAGGAGAGATTTGTGTCAAAATTAAATGTAGGCATTATCGGCGCGGGGCATATAGCGGCGATGCATTATGAGGGGTATAACAAGGAAGCGAGTCCGGGCCGGTTATACGCAATCGCGGATGTCGATCCCAAGCGGCTGGAGCAGCGAAAAGCCGAATGGAAAGTAGAAAAGGCGTATCTCGACTATCGGGATTTGCTAAAAGATCCGAAGGTGGAGGCGGTCGAAGTGATTGTTCCTCATAATTTACATGCCAAGATCGGAGTTCACACTCTGGAGGCCGGCAAACCACTTTCCCTGCAAAAACCGATGGCCATGAACATAGCGGAGTGCGATGCGATCATCAACGCCTCGAAACGAAACGGTACCATGCTGCGGGTCTTTGAAAATTTCCGGTATTATCCGCCGCTGGTCAAGGCGATGGAGCTATTGCAGGCCGGGGAGATCGGCGATCCGCTTTCCATGCGGATGAAAGTAACGCTGGGGTCACTCAAAGGGTGGGACGTACAGGATGAGATGATGATCTGGCGTTACGACCCGGCCCGCTGCGGCGGCGGACGGGTCATCTTCGATTACGGTTATCACCTGTTTTCCGTGGCGATGTGGCTGATGGGAGACGTGGAGAAGGTACATGCCTGGATCACCTACCGCCCCACCAAATATGGCATAATCGACAGCCCCGTCGTGGTGACCTGGAAGTACAAAAACGCGGAAAAATACGGCACCTATGAAGCGATCACCTCCGGGGATCTTCTGGTGCGATCCAAATACTTCCCGGAAGATGAATGGTTCGAGATCACGGGGCGGCGCGGTTTCATCTGGGTGAATCGGTGTTCTTCCATGCTGCTGGACAGGCCGCCGGTGGTGATGTACCGGGACGGGGTGACCACGGAATTTTCCAATCTGGATACGGATTGGGGCAGCAGTTTTGTTCTCGGCGTGCATGATTTTGTGAACGCAGTCAAAGAAGGTCGGCAGGCGGATTTAACCGGTGAGGAAGGCAAGCGGGTACATCAGTTCTGCCGGGCGATCCAGCGTTCGGCCAAGGAAAGCCGGGAAGTGAAACTGGATGAAATAACTTCGGATTAGTTGAGGCTGTACGGAAATTATAACGTATCTAAAATCCATTGCACCTGGCCGTTTTGACGGCCTTTACAGTGATTATAACGTAAAAGTAACTGATAACAAAATATCGCAGCTAAAATCTGCGTTTGATTGTTAGATAAACCCCGATGCCAAACACGATCATTCAAATCGAACAGCGCCTTAAACCATTCGTTAAACGGTTTGACGGCCTGGACCCGGCGGCGATACAACCTTTGGCCAGCCGGGCTCTGATAAAAAGCAATCCGTTGTTGGCGATGTTGCTGTTCTTTGCCGGTAATCACCATGGGTTTTTCATCGCGCAGGTTCCGCCGATTAATCGGATAGATACACCTTCTGCCTGCCGGTGTGTCGGCCTTTTTCATCGTATTCGATCTGTTCGCCAAAGTCGTTGTTATCGTAGCCGCTGTTAGCCAGAACATTACCTGTTTGTTTCGGCAACCGATTGATCTTGCCGGCAAAACTCTGATGCTCTTTAACATCCGCAGCCGCTGTCGAGGCCAACAAAGAAAAAACCGTCGCACCCTTATCGGCGGTGACGACCACCTCGTAGCTGTGCCCCTGAATCCAGCCCTGATGTTTGCTGAAAACCCAACGACTATCACGGTCCACGCCGCCCAGCTCTTTAGGAATTCGTCCTTGGCGGTGGTTTTTCGCATGCCAGAGCGGTCCGCGGGCCTTGATCAGACTCTTATCCACCGCGATCGTCTGAGCCGAAGTAACGCCTTCATCCAACGCTTTTTTGCCCTGCAGTCCGATCGCGACCTCAAACAATCGATGAGCCGAGCCATACCGGTCGAAATAGGTACTGTGAGCCGGTATGCGGGGCAAGGACAACAGAGTTTTGAGTTCCTTTTCCTGCTGGAACAAAAACTGATATTGGGTCGATTTACTCTTTCTTTTTTTCAGAATTGCGATCATAATAAAGACGGCAAATATCCAATCGTCATAATCGGGCGGCCGACCCGGTCTCGTCCGTGGGCAGCGTTGTTGGGCCGGACGACAACGTGGTGTGGCCATCCGCAGCAGTTCGGCCAGCGGCATGCCCTCCATAGCATGCGCAGACATTTTTTTGACCTCCCTTCTGGGGTATGGTTATTTCTGCAAATAATAACAAAACCCAAGGTAGGTTTTATAGTTAATGAAAAATAATAATTTCCGGACAGCCTCAAGTATTTCTAAGGCTAAGAGTTTGGATTTTGGTAGAATTCGCTATAAAATTCGTAAAAAATACTTTAGATTATTGCAATCCTACAAAGATTTTGTCATTATAATGAAAATTAGAAGGCTTGTTTGTATAGGTAAGAGTTTAATATGGAAAAATTCAGCTTAGATAAGCAGAATTTGCTACGAAAGAACATCCATTAGAGTGGAGATATAGTATTGAAAATACTACCCATACCGGAAATACATATTGGAGAAAATGCCTTAGCAGTACTACCTGCTTTCTTGCAACGAATCAATTGCCAAAAAGTACTCATCGTCACCGATGCCGGTATTATTAAAGCGAGGATCTATGAACAGTTACGCGATGTGTCGGCGCAGGCCAAGCAGCAAGTAGTTTTGTTTGATCAGGTGGAGCCGGATCCTTCCATTGAGTTAGTTGGCCAGGCAGTTGATATGGCGCGAAAAGAAAAGATTGATGCGGTTATTGGTATTGGCGGCGGCAGTTCCATTGACGTCGCCAAAGTTGCCGCAGCCATGGTGAATAATGAAGGGCCCGTTGAAAACTATTTGGGTATTGACCTGCTTACCCGGGATTCTTTGAAGATAGTTGCCATTCCTACTACGGCGGGAACCGGCAGTGAAGTAACCCCGATAGCGATTCTTTCGGATACCCAAGAAAAAGTCAAGAAGGGATTGGTTTCAAACCGGATCATACCGAGTATCGCCATTCTGGATCCGCGTTTAACGGTTAGTTTGCCACCGAATGTGACCGCAGTAACGGGAATGGACGCGCTCATTCATGGTATAGAAGCGTTTCTTTCCAAAAATGCTAATTCCTATAGTGACCACATCGCCTTGAAAGCGATTGAAATCATAACTGAAAATATAAAAACGGCATATGACCAAGGCCAGAATATACAAGCCCGATACAACATGCTCTATGGCAGTCTGCTGGCAGGTATAGCATTTGCCAATGCCGGGGTGGGGGCCGTACATGCATTTGCCTATCCGTTGGGAGGTATGTTCCATATCCCGCATGGGATGGCCAACAGTGTTATGCTGACCACAATTCTGGCGTTCAATATGCCAAGTTGTGGGCAGAAGATCAAACCGTTGGTTACTGCATTAACAGGGGAAAAAGCTATTTCTTCAGAAAAACTTGTAAATTATATCCAGGGATTATGTAAATACTTAAAAATCCCAATGAGTCTTGCTGAATTGAATGTACCCGAAGAGGCCATTCCCCAAATGGCTGAGAGCGTGATGAAGATTACCAGACTTCTATCAAATAATCCCAGAGAAATTACCCTCCCGGATGCGGTCAAATTGTATTTTGCGGCCTATGAAGGAAAACGTATTTGATGAACTGGAAAACCGAATACAATGCAAAAAAAGTTTCCCTGGAGCTAGCTTTACGTGCCGTAAAGTCAGGTAACCGGGTGGTAGTGGGTCATGCGACGGGAGAGCCGGCGAGCTTGGTGGAGGAACTAGTAAAGCAAAAGGACCGGTTAACAAATGTTGAAATAGTTCATATGGTGGCGATAGGCAAGTGCGAATATTCCTATCCGGATATGGAAAAACATTTTCGCCATAACTCCCTTTTTGTGGGAGCCAATTCCCGCCAAGCGGTCAATGAAGGAAGAGCAGATTTTACGCCGGTATTTTTTTCGGAGATACCGAGACTGTTTAAAGAACATGTTGTGCCGGTCGATGTAGCTTTGATACAGGTTTCTGCACCTGATCAGCATGGTTTTTGTAGTTATGGTGTATCCGTAGACTACACCAAATCTGCTGCCGAGTGTGCCAAAATTGTAATTGCCGAGGTTAACAAACAAATGCCCAGAACTTTCGGCTCTTTTATTCACATTTCTGACATAACGTACCTGGTAGAAACGGATCGGTCGATTTTACAGATTCCCAGGCCCAAAATTACAGAGGTGGAAGAAAAGATAGGTCGACATATCGCTTCCTTAATTCCTGATAAGGCGAACCTGCAGTTGGGAATCGGTTCCATGCCGGATGCGGTACTTAAATTCCTGACCGGAAAAAAAGATTTGGGTATCCATTCTGAGATGTTCTCTGACGGAGTGGTGGAGCTATTTAATGCGGGTGTCGTTACCAATAAATACAACAATCTAAATCCCGGAAAGTTGGTGGCTTGTTTTTTGATGGGGACCCAACAATTATATGATTTTGCCGATAACAATCCTGCTGTTCTGATGAAACCGGTCGAATATACAAACCATATTATGGTTGCCGGGCAAGTAAATAATCTTATTTCGATCAATGCCTGTGTCCAGGTGGATCTTTTTGGTCAGGTATGCTCCGATACCATTGGTTACCGACAGTTTTCCGCAGTGGGCGGGCAGCTCGATTTTGTCCGTGCTGCGAGCGTTTCTCCGGGTGGTAAATCGATTATCGCCATGGCTTCGACGGCTAAAGAGGATACCATTTCCAAGATTGTGCCCATTTTAGATGAGGGAGCTTGCGTTACCACCTCGCGAAATGATGTACACTATATCGTCACCGAGTATGGGATTGCAAACCTGCGAGGTAAATCATTAGGTCAAAGAGCTACCGAACTGATAAAGATTGCTCATCCCAAATACCGAGAGATTCTAAAGGCAAAATCCTATGTGAAATGCCGTTAATTAACCAAGGAAAAAGAATTCCCATTTCATAACCTATGTGTAAAGTTATGACTGTATTTAGTAGAATTCTGCCGAGCCATCCAGCATTCCGCCAAAGAAGGCCGGGAAGTGAAGCTAGATGAGATTACTTCGGACTGATTTGATATCTGATTTAAAATCCAGGCGAGCCAGACATGGAGAATAATGATGGTTATTTCAATGAAAAATAAAAATAAATTGATGACCGGCGAAGAATACCGGCAGAGTCTGCGTAATCGAAAACCTCTTGCGGTTTACCTCAATGGGGAAAAAATCGACGACCTGGTGAATCATCCGATTGTCAAGCTCTCTATTAATTCAGTAGCATTGACCTACGATCTGGCTCACGACCCACAGTACCGCGATCTGGCCACCGCGCAATCCTCCCTGACCGGCAACACCATTAACCGATTTTGCCATTTGCATCAAAGTACCGACGACCTGATGAAAAAGGTCAAACTGCAGCGGGTTCTGGGACGATTGACCGGAACCTGTTTTCAGCGCTGCGTAGGAATGGATTCCTTAAACGCCACGTTCATCACCACCTATGAAATCGACAAAAAACACAAGACCGACTATCACCGGCGTTTCCGGGATTATATGCTTCAGGTGGAAGAAAACGACTGGACTATCGACGGGTGCATGACTGATGTCAAAGGAGACCGTAGCAAGCGTCCCGCGGATCAGGCGGATCCGGACCTTTATGTGCGGGTGGTGGAACGAAGAAAGAACGGGATTGTCATTCGGGGCGCCAAGGCCCATCAAACCGGGGCGATCAATTCTCACGAACATCTTCTGATGCCGACGATCATGATGCGGCCGGAAGACAAGGATTATGCCCTCTGTTGTGCCGTACCGGCAGAAGCCAGGGGAATCACCTATATTTACGGCCGGCAGGCTTCGGACCTGCGTAAGCTGGATGAGTCCGCGGAAGGGAAAATCGACTGCGGTAACAGTTGTTATGGCGGTCAGGAATGCCTGGTTATCTTCGATGATGTTTTCGTACCCACGGAACGGATTTTTATGGATGGGGAATATGATTTCACTTCCATGATGGTTGAAGGTTTTGCCGGATATCACCGGCAAAGTTACGGCGGGTGCAAAGTAGGGGTGGGAGATGTGATGATCGGAGCAGCCGCCACTATAGCCGATTACAACGGTGTCAAAAATGCCTCGCACGTGAAGGATAAGATTATCGAAATGTGCCACTTGAACGAAACCATGTTCTCCTGCGGGATTGCCTGTTCCGCCCAAGGGGCCAGGACCGACTCCGGGGTGTATCTGATCGATATTCTGCTGGCGAATATCTGCAAGCAGAATGTGACCCGGTTCCCTTATGAAATCGCCCGCCTGCTCCAGGATATTGCCGGCGGCCTGATGGTCACGGCCCCTTCCGCTAAGGACTGGCGGGATCCCAAGGTCCGGGCGTATCTGGAGAAATATCTGGTCGGCGGAGAAGGAATTTCCATGGAAAACCGGATGAAACTAATGCGGCTGATCGAGAATATGACGATCGGATCTTCCGCGGTGGGGTATCTGGTCGAATCTCTGCATGGGGCCGGTTCTCCTCAGGCCCAGCGAATCATGATCGGCCGCCTGTCGAATCTGGAAGACAAGAAAAAACTGGCTAAAAAGCTGGCACAAATTCAAGAGAATGACCAATAGAGAGTAAGGTTGACAAATGAGAAAAGTATTTGTTATCGCCGCCAAACGAACCGCCATCGGGACGTTCGACGGCACATTAAAAACCGTCCGGGCCGTGGATCTGGCGGTAACCGTGGCCAGACAGTTGATTGCGGAAAGCGGCATTGACGCTGGAACTATCGATGAAGTGATATTCGGCAATGTGTTATCCGCCGGTCTGGGACAGAATGTAAGCCGGCAGATCGCCATCCAAACCGGCCTGAGTGCTGAAATTCCCGCCTTCACTGTGAACAAGGTCTGTGCCTCCGCCATGAAAGCCGTACAACTGGCTTTTCAGGCGATCGCTTGCGGAGAGGCGGAGGTGATTCTGGCCGGCGGAACAGAAAATATGAACCAGGCCCCCTATCTGCTCCCCGGCGCCCGATTCGGTCTGCGGATGAATGATACGACGCTGGTCGATTCGATGGTACGAGACGGCCTGTGGTGTGCTCTCAATGACTATCATATGGGTATGACGGCGGAGAACCTGGCGGAAAAATATCATATTTCCCGCCAGCAGCAGGATGAATTCGCCGTCCAGAGCCAGCAGAAGATCGTCCAGGCCCTGGCTGGCGGGGCATTTGCCGAAGAAATCGTAGCAGTCCCGGTTAAAAACCGCAAAGAAACTATCGAATTTAAAGCCGATGAACATCCCCGACCGGATACGACGATGGAGGTGTTGGCAAAGCTCAAACCCGCTTTCAAGAAAGACGGAACAGTCACCGCCGGCAATTCCTCCGGTATTAATGACGGAGCGGCTGCATTACTGTTGGCGAACGAAGATTTTATCAAACGACAAAACCTTACTCCGATGGCGGAACTGATCGGATTCGCCTCCGCCGGTGTTAACCCGGCCATTATGGGAATCGGCCCTGCCGCCGCCATCCCCAAACTATGCCGCCAAACCGGCATCAGCTTAGATGCTATCGATATTTTTGAATTGAACGAAGCCTTTGCCGCCCAGTCCCTGGCAGTACTGCAAGAAACCAGAATCGACCCGGCCAAAGTTAATGTCAACGGCGGCGCCATCGCTTTGGGACATCCCATCGGGGCCTCTGGCGCCCGGATTCTGGTTACGCTTATACATGCGATGCGAAAACGAAATCGGAAAACCGGGCTGGCCTCCTTATGCGTCGGCGGCGGCATGGGTATGGCTTGTATAGTAAAAAGGAGTGATTAGACACCATGGAAATCCAAGAAGTAACAGTCATCGGGGCCGGGACTATGGGGGCCGGAATTGCCTCCGCCGTGCTATCCGCCGGGTTTACCGTGCATATGATCGATATCACCGAGGACTTCCTGGCCAAAGGGAAAAAGAGTGTGGAGAAAATCCTGGCGCGCAGCGTCGAAAAAGAAAAAATGACAGAAGCCGAGCGAGCCAAAGCCCTGCAGAACATTCATTATTGCACCGATTTGACCGCCTCCTCTTCCAGCCAGTTGGTAATTGAAGCGGCAACGGAAAACGCGGAGGTAAAAAAGAAGATATTTTCGCAGCTTGCAGCGGTGGTTTCTCCGGAAACCATCCTTGCCACCAATACTTCAGCGCTGAAAATTACGGAACTGGCGGAATCGGCATCCGCACCGGATCAAGTAATCGGTATGCATTTTTTCAATCCGGTCCCCGCCATGAAACTGGTGGAACTGGTGAAAATCCCGGCCACCTCCCCGCCAACCTTCGAGCTGGCCCGGCAGTTCGTCCTGAAACTGGGCAAGGAACCGGTAACGGTCAATCAGTCGCCCGGCTTTATCGTGAATCGCCTGCTGATTCCCATGATTAATGAGGCTGCCTGGCTGTTCGGCGACCGGGTGGCTTCCGCGGAGGATATCGACAAAGCCATGCAGTTGGGGGCCAATCATCCTATCGGTCCTCTGTCGCTGGCCGATTTAATCGGTCTGGATGTGTGTCTGGCCATTATGGAAACACTGCAAACACAGCTCAAATCCGCCAAATACCAGCCCGCTCCCGCCCTGCTGAAACTGGTGCAGGAAGGCAAGCTCGGCAAAAAAACCGGTTCCGGTTTTCATACCTATCCCCCGGAGGGCCGCAACTCATGAACTATTTCCTGCTGGAACAAACCGGCTCTCTTGCCATCCTGACGATGAATCAGCCGCAGATTCTCAATAGCTTCAGCATGGAGGTCCAGAAGGAATTTCTGGCGATTTTGGAGGAATTAGAAAAAAATCCTTCCCTAAAGGGTCTGATTATTACCGGCGCCGGCAAAGCCTTTGCCGCCGGAGCCGATATCAAACAGATGGCAAAAATGAATGCCGACGAGGCGTTGGAATTTTCCCGGCTGGGCAATCAGGTATTCGACAAAGTCGAGAATTTTAAAGCCATCACCGCCGCTGCCATCAATGGCGCAGCATTGGGCGGCGGCTGTGAACTGGCCCTGGCCTGCGATTACCGCATCGCCGCGGTGGAAGCCAAGCTGGGCCAGCCGGAGATCAACCTGGGAATCATCCCCGGCTGGGGCGGCTGCCGAAGATTGGCCCGCCTGGTGGGATTTCCCACGGCCCGAGAGCTCGTTTTAGGCGGTAAAATCATCACCAGCACGGAAGCCCTGGCCCTGAAACTGGTGGATCAGGTGGTGGATAAAACCATCTTAATCGAAACCGCCGTCAACCTCATGCAAAATCTGCTCAAAAATTCACCCCTAATTCTGCGTTATGCCAAAGAGGCTTTACAAGCCGGCCATATGCTCCCCCCCGATCAGGCGGCCCGAAAAGAACAGGAATTATTCAGCCGGTGTTTCCAAACCGAAGACCAGAAGGAAGGCATGAAAGCGTTTCTCGAAAAAAGAAAACCGGACTTTCAAGGCCGCTAATCCCATCACCGGATAACATGTTGTAGTTACTGGCCTGCCTGATCAGAAGATTCCTTGGTTTGGGATTTACGCGGCGGCAGATCCATGATGAATTTGAGCATCGCCCGGGCATCCTCATAACTGGTCCCGTGGCCTTCGCTTTCCCGATAGAAAAACAGGACCCTTCGTTTTATTTGTTGCAATACTTTGGCTAACCGGGTCACGCTGTGCGGAGGAACCGCACCATCCTGGCCGCCTACCGACATCCCGATGGGCATAATAATATTTTCCGGCCAGTATTCGGCACTGCGATTTTTATATTCAAGGGGGATGTCCTCTTTCGTGCCTTCAAATCCCTTCTGAATATACTCCTGATAATTTTCATATTCCAGATAGTTGGCTGTGCCGTTCATGCTCATCACCCCGTCGAACAAATACGGATGTCGGACCGCCAGAGTCAATACGGCGGAACCGCCCATCGACCCTCCGGCAATAAAGACTTTGTTGATGAGATATTGTCGTTGCAAATCAACCAGAATCTGCAGGGTGTCCGCCTCTCCCCGGGGACCCATCCACTGATCTATCCGATAATCGGGTGTCACCACGATCAAATCGTTTTCGGCGGCTATCTCGTAAATCGCCCGGCTCGGCCCGTGATCCCGCAGCTCATACAACTGCCAGCGATCCCCGTACATACCGTGAAACATTATCAGCAAATTATGACGCGTTTCGGGATTAAAGTTTTCTGGAAGGAGAATGGCATATTTTTGTTCTGTCCCGTCACATTTGGCTTGGAAAGACACCTCCTGCCAGTGCGATTTGTCCAGTCCCCATAGTTTTTTTTCTTCCGCCAACAGGGGATTTACATGCATTACTAACAAGAAAAACCAGATTACGGATACTTTTTTCATGTTTATCTCCAATAAAAATTATCAAAGTTATATCATATCACATAGGTTATATATTTAGTATAAATACTTTTGTACTGATTTCAATAAAAAACAACCAAAAACAACTCTTAGCTAATAGAATTTGTAATTGACATATAATACGAAGGTGCTATTTTACATCATCAATCCAAATGATAAGTTATAAAACTTATGTATATTTGATGAAATATCATATCATGGTCCGGTTGAGGAGTTATAAGATAGATATTGAATGATTTTGAGCCAAATAAAATGACAACCGAAAATGAATCTCACGATTTTCTGAAACAGATTGTTCATTCGGAAACCACGCCGGTAAGCGAAATTAAACCGGAACCCCAACGAAAAAATATTGGCCCGCTGGATGAACCCAAAAGGGCGGAGCGAATTGTCCCGGAATTGATTAAATATATCCAGAACCACAAGCTGGTCACTGGCAGTAAGATGCCTTCCCAGCGAGAGTTATGTGAGATTTTACGGGTGGGAGCCAATTCGCTGCGCGAGGCGCTGTTCACTTTACAGACCATCGGTCTGGTCCAATCACGGCAGGGTGCGGGGTGGTTCGTGGGGAAGTTCGATCCGGTGGGGAGTTTGAAATTTTTGACGCCGATTCTGGAAACCTACACCGATACCAATGCCGAGATTATTATCGAGACCCGCATGGCCATAGAACCGGTTTTTGCCCGCCGTGCGGCTGAATATATCACCGAAGAAGGTCTGGCTAAATTAGAGCAAATCAACCATAAAATGGTAGAAGCTGCTCATCAAAAAGATTTTGAGACTTTCCGGGAATGTGACAAGTCGTTTCATATTGTTCTGGCCCAGGAATCCCGCAGCGGGATTTTATGTGTGCTGGGCACCTTGCTGAACAATCTGTTTTTCTCCTATTGGACCCCCTTGTGCGTGGATTACGAACTGCCCGTCCGGGTCCATGATGAGCTTTTGAAAGCTTTACGGGCAAAGGATTCCCGCCTGGCGGAAAAATACATGATTGAACATATTGAAACCGCCAAGACTTTTCTAACGAAAATTCGCAAGCGGCTCGAGGAGACGGTATAATTGCAATTTTGTTGAGATTCCGCTGCAAAAATTAGGTTTCGTTTTTTTGCATTTCCCTTTATCTTATTGTGGAGTCTCTATTGCTTCCGGCTGCAAGGATTTCATCCCGACACTATCAGAACCAGCCTGCAAATCAATAATGACCGTATCCATCCCCCTATCCAATACGGGTTGTCCATCCGCCATCAGATGTTGTGAGATATTATTGATGACAAAATTTTCTACTTCGGCCACGGAGCCAATGGTTACTCCGTATTTCTGATACCCGGTCTTTTTTCCTTCCTCTTCATTCTGGACATTATATATATAATTCCCTTCCACTACATTATGGGAGGCCCCGCCCATCAAAACGATACCGGATCCCTGTAAAGGATCCAACTGATTATTCAACATATTGTTGTCAACTAAGATATTTCCTTTTATCGTATTCTGATTCTGCGAGCACCCTATCCCCCCGGTACCGGAACCATAACAAATATTACCAGTAATCAAATTTCCCTGATCCTGATGTTTCCAATTCGGTTCGTGGACAAATATTCCCCCTCCATCGGTTTTCCAAGTGGTATTCCCTTCGACAACCGTATGATACGCACCTGCCAGAAATATTCCATAGGCCTTACTATTCTTAACGATATTGTTACTAATGATGGAAGGCGTCCCGATGGCAGCTCTGGCATCGCCGGTATTATTCAGTATGATCCCATTGTGACTGGTATCACATACATTTCCATGAATGAGGGAACCATGGGTCCATTCCAACAAAATCGGGTAATTACTGCTATCCTCTCCCGTATTAGTCACGTAATTTTCCAAGACTCTGATTCCCTCATTGAGCTGGCCGCTGATACCGTCCGAATGGCAATTCCTTACGATATTACCTTGGATCAAGCCATTCACAGCAGGATGACCGGGATCGGTACCGCTAATACCCATAGCCGCACCGGCCAGATTCTCCACAATATTATTCACGATGGCTGAATGGCTGCATCCCCGCAGTCCGATTCCAAAATCACTTTCCCAGCTTCTAGGCCCTCCGGCGCCACACACATACAATCCTTCCACTTTAAGGTATTCTTTGCCATCCGCATAAATCACGCCATGCCCGTAGGTTTCTGATATAGCACCATATTCCTGAAAGAAAATTTTCGAGTTTTGCCCCCCTTCTCCCAGGAGATGGATATTGCTGTGATTTATGGTCAATCCGGAGGTTATCCGGTAGTTTCCTTTGGGGAAAAATACCGTGCCCCCCTGCGGTATAGAATCCATCGCCTTTTGAATCGCCTGGGTATCATCCGTAATTCCATCTCCCGTAGCTCCATAGGTCCGTATATCAACCCGGCCTCCACCTAACTTCTCTTCCATCTGTTGCACTCGTTCCGGCCTCTGGTTTTTGAAACAACCATGAACCGCAGCGAATACAAAAAACAGCACAAACACAAATGAGAACATTTTTATGGAATGCATGGCTTGTTCCGCACTTTCCTGTTGTTGGTTCTGAGAAAACAAATCAGTCGAGGTTAGCCCGAAACCGCAAAGGGGGAAGTAACATGACCATAGCCGACCGTCCGGTCAATCATTACATTCAAAACGGCGGGAAGCCCGCAGGCGAAAGCTCTTTCCAGAGCAGGCCTGATTTGTTCGGGTCTCTCGACGAACTCTCCATAACCGCCCAATGCTTTGACCACTTCCTCGTAGCGGGCGCTGCCCAGACATCTGCCCGGCGGTCTGGAACCCTGAGGGACGGTGGACCACCCCTGATTATTGCCGATAACTGAAACCACCGGAATTTTGTGCCTGACCATGGTATCAAATTCCATGGCACTAAAGCCGAAGGCGCCGTCGCCGTGGATAATCAGGACCTGTTTATCCGGCCGGGCGAGCTTGGCCGCCAGGGCAAAACCGGCACCCACTCCCAGGCATCCCAGCCTGCCCGGATCAAGCCAGTGACCGGGATGGTGAATTTTCAAGATGCGGGCAGCCGAGGAAACAATATCCCCGCCGTCTCCCACCACGACGGCATCCCGGTCCAGAAAGTCACGCACTTCTTTCAGAAGCCGAAGGGGATGAATGGGAGTTGCGTCGGAATTCAGGAATGACAAAAATCCCTGCTCTTTTTGCTGTTCGCAGTCGCGCACTTTTTTCAACCAGCCGGAGTGATCCTTTGTCCCGGCAGAATTCAGTTCCGTCAGCAATTGCCTGACAACCTCTTTGGCATCCCCCATAATACCAACGTCAACCAGACGGTTATGGCCGATTTCAGTTTGGTCAATATCAATCTGGATCACCCTGGTTTTGGGATGGAAGAAGGGAGGTTCACCATAATTTAATCGGAAGTCAATGGCGGTCCCGATTAGCAGCGATACATCCGCCTGACTGAAGGCAAAGCGGCGCGAGTAAGTAAAAAACAACGGGTGATCCGGGGAAATACATCCCCGCCCCATCCCATTCAGATAGATGGGCGCCTGGAGTATTTCGATAAACTGTTTCAGTTCGGCAGCCGCCTGGGACCAATAAACCGTATTGCCGGCAATGATGGCGGGCCTTTCCGCCTTGCGTAACAGCTCCGCCGCCTGACGGACAAGTTCCAGATTTCCAGGGACATTCGATCCGGTTCGCGAACGGGCCGGTTCGGGAAAAACAACGTCAGCCTCTTCGACGGGAGCATCCAGTACGTCCATTGGCAATTCCAGCAAAACCGGACCGGGCCGACCCGCTAACGCATGACGAAAGGCGATGCTGATATATTCGGGGATTCGTTTGGCTTCATATACCGTCCGCGCCCACTTGGTAACGGGCCGGACAAACTCCAGGTGATCCATTTCCTGGAGTGGGCTTTTTTCATTGGAATTGATCGGACTGCGCCCCGCCAGAACCAGAATAGGACTGCCCGAATAAAAGGCGTTGGCCAGGGCGGTAAAGATATTGGTAACGCCAGGTCCGGCGGTAACCATGGCCACGCCGGGCTTCCCCGTAACGCGAGCCCACCCTTCAGCCGCATGGCCCGCTGCCTGCTCGTGACGGACATCGATGATTTTGATTCCTTCCTGATCGCAACCGCGCATGGCGGGAGTCATATGATCGCCCCATAAAGTAAAGAGGTATGGCACACCCTCCTTTTTTAATGCCTTGCCAACCAGGGTGCCGCCATCGAGCCGGATATTTTTTTTTGCAGCCATATTATTCATTTCCTTTCTGAAATTTCCTTTACCATTTTATCGGTCGGCGGGCATAAAACAAACCGAAATGGGAAATGGCAGAACACAGGCGGGATTGGTTGATCTTCAGCCGAATTCTCTGGATGGTGGTATCCGCCTATCGTAAAATCCGTTTGTAGCCACGCCGGCGTCAATTCTTCCCATGAAAACGAGCCGGCACAATTTCCTCGAAAACTTCTGCCGGCCACGCGCCCACCTGTTCAAAACCATCTGGTACCGACTGTTCATATTGTACATAACCCCGGCATTTTCCCCGGGTGGTATAGGAAAACGGGTCCTGGATGAAACCGAAGAGTTTGAAACCCATTAGAAAGCAATCCTCAAAGTCCACATGCAGATATTTTCCTTCCAGATCGGTGCACACCACCCCGGTGGAAGGCGTCCCGCGCGGCTGGGAGAAATTGGTAACAATCATGCGGCAGTTTTTGAATTTTAAACGGGTATAACCCTGGAATCCCGGAAAACCCACCTGGACGGCATTATCGGGACCAACCATCGTACAGTTTTCAAAGGTGGCATCCGGGAATTCCGGCATGGCCGGATTATGGGCACGGAAATAGACCCCGCCCGCATCCCCCCACCAGTCCAGGCACATGAAAAAGGAATCCCGGAACAGGCTCGGTTCTTCCTTCCGACTGACATGCGCCGCCATCATAATCCCGGAAAACCGGCCGATGGCTACACAGTGTTCCACCCGCACGGTAAGTTCCGAACCGGCGGCCGGGCCGATATCCCACCCGTGGCCTTCAGCGCCGGTAGTATATATATTCCGAAAGATCCACCGGTCACCCACGGTGGCATGGCTGGGACTGGTGAGAAAGGTTCCCCAGTAATCCACCGCCTTGAATCCCTTTTCCGGATCACTGGAATCAATGATGACCCACCCCGTAGTCCCACTGCCGTAATGGCCATCCCAATCCCCCACTACTACATTATAAGATCCCGGTGCGCCTTTATAGGGGCAATCGATATTGGCTTCCAGATAGGTATCCGGGCGGACAATAATCTGATGCCCTCCCTGATCATCCGGAAGCGCCTTCATTCCCGCCGCGATGGTATGAAACGCCTTTGCCCAACTGCTGCCGTCCGAATTATCCCCCAATCTGGAAACATAGATTTTTTTACCCTGGTTTCCGGTATAATCCGCGGCCGAAGGATCAAAAGATTCCGCCCAAGCACAACGGGAATAAAGCAGAAGTAAAACAACTACCCCGAAATTCATACCGATCGCTTTCGCAAAAACCTTTTTTTTCATAATGATTCACCTTTCCATACCTTATTCATCGGAGATTATAATACGGCATTATATCTCGATTCATGCAAAATTGCTACAGGCAACCAGATATATTCCTTCAGTACATCTGCTGTGATATCAATATCCCTGGCCGGCTAAACCATTCTCATAGTGCTCCTGGATTTCCGAGGCATCTAAACTTCTCCGGTAAACGGCCACCTCATCGATGCTGCCGTTGAGCCAGTAAGGAGGAGCCGGCGTGCCCCATTTGCCAAAATGTTTGTTCTCCTTTTTGTTCACGACCCGGCCGGAAACCGTAATATGGACATCCCGAACCCCATTGATATAGGTCATCCACTGATTGCCGGAGCGGGTATAGACAATATGCGACCATTGGTTGAGCGGCAGGGAAACGGCACCGATCCCGTTTCCGCCCGCATCCGAGTGAATCAGGTCCCAACTGGTCCCGTTCGAGCTGGCCCAAATATTGATATTGCGGGTTCCCAACTGATGAAAATCCATCCCCAGCCAGTAATCGGTAGTGCCGGTAAATACGGCCATCCGTCGCTCGACGGAAGGATTAAACCAGAATTCAATCGTGAAATCACCGCCGCCAAAGTCCCAGTCTTCGCTATACGGTAAACTTATATAGCTTTTATTCGCTTCTTCGAGGCGATACGCCTTTCCCACCAGTCCGGCTTGATTGAGAATTGCACCGCGACTTGTGCCATGATGACTGCCGTAACCATCCACTACGGCTCCGGCTGCGGCTTCCTCCAGTTTCCAGTAGCTGATCATACCCTTCAAGTGTTCTTGACAACTGGGATCCTCATCGTCCACCAATCCGTCGCAGTCGTTATCCAGACCATCGTTACCTTTGGTTTCGGCCGGTTCATAATCGGGCAGGGAGGAATAATCGCATCCGGGCCAGGTATAATCGGCACAGGTCTGCTTACAGCCGGCACAAACGCCCTCCTGCAGGGGACAGGGCATTTCTTCCCCATTTTCGCAATAACTGTAACCAAATTCAGACAAACTCTGGAAGAAACCGGATGGCAGTTCCGCCACGGGTTTAGCCAGGTCGCCCGCGGTATACAAAATCAGGTTCCGAAGCAGCCGCTCCGCTACCGGATCTTTACCGAGATTCCGGCGGATGTTTAAGGTGTTGAGCGTAAACCGGCCCGCACCCAGGTTATACACCGCCAGGGTCAGTCCGGAACTGTATCCCAGACAAGCGTTGATCGCACCGCCCACCGCTTCCGCCGGGGCCTCCTGGCCGCAGAAACCGCTGCCGCTGAATACTTCCCGATAGTAGGTATGATCCAGCACACCACCGGCCGGCAATCCCTCAAAAATAGGATGGTTTTTTACCCAGTCATCCTTGTGATACAGCCAGCCCGGCATATCGATGCGGACTCCCTTTTTCACCATGGGCAGCCAGGCGGTCAGGTCGCCATCCTTATCAAAAATTTCCGGACACAGGAAAATGACGTGCGAACCCCGGCCCATATGTTTCGCCAGTTCACCGAACGATAGTTCCGGGTTTGACGCCGGACGATAACCGGCCAGAATGATTTCCCGTACTGCCTGTTCGCTGGAAGTGAATGGCCGGGCTTTGATACCATTGGCGTTAAGCCATTCCAGCAGTTCGGGATCATCACCCCAGACCTGTACCTCGTTTTCAACTTTGGGCATTTCGGCAGAATCGGCTACATAAAATTCCGCTTCACCGCCGGCAGCCGCCGCACCTTTCTCAAAGTCTGCCAGGAAACGATATCTTCCGGAAGGACCGTCTATTTTTATATCCTGGGCAAAAACAGGTATGGTAAACTTCGGTTCCGGTTTACTTTCAGGATCAGGAATCTTGACGGTAACCGTCTGGTCAAAAATACTTTCGTTCCGGGGGCCAACTACCTGCAGCCGAACCGGATACTCGCCCGGTTTGAGTACATCCTCGTTAGCCAATACCACCTCAAAGTGAGCCGGGCGGCCGCGATAGACATGCATCGGCTCCACAAACAAACACCAGCGCAGCGGATACATCGCGTCAAACATCGCATCGATTACACCGGGCTTTAACTCCCGGAATGTCGTCGCCAGCATCCCCTCTCCCGTCGTGGGCGGATCCACCAGCCCGGTAATATTATAGAGTACCAGATTCGGATTGGACCGAAAGGCATTGGCCTCCAGTTTCCGCACCTTGGCCATCCAGCCAATACACTGATTGAAATAATCCTGCGGATTGGCAAAGGCCTCCGCCATCTTCCAGCGGTCCCAATCCGCCATAAACTGATCGAGAAACCGGCGGCAAAGCGCTGCATCCTCGCAGTGGTCTTTTTCTATTTGTTCGAATTGCCGCACCAGACGCGGCAGGTTGATCGCACTGCCGACCCCCCCTTCCGTATGAACAAAAGGTTTGTCCCCGCTGATGGTCCGCATGATATTGATTGCACCAGTACCATGAATGGCCGGCTGATAGGGATGGATATCGGCCAGATTGCTTTGCCATTCCTGTTCGCCCGGATTGGCAATAGTCTTGCCGAACCCGTCAAAACCACCGCTGTTGAGCAGCACCACCCGGGTATCGTCGAGAGCCTGGACCAGCGGCAAGGCCGCCATTCCCTGCTCGAAGACCGCCCCGCCGCCCGTTTCATTGAGAATTCCCCAGATCACAAGGCTGGGATGATTGCGATCCCGTTTGACCATCGCCTGCACGGACCGGTTGAACCGCTCGGCCAGCTTCGGCGACGGTTCCATCCGCCAGGCCCCGGCATGTTCCTGATAGACCATAATCCCGATATCATCGCACATATCGATCTGATAACGGGGGATCTGGCCGCCGAACGAACGAATCATGTTCTGATGGATGGCTTTGACATTAATTAGGTCGCGCCGCACCAGGTCGGGATCATGCGGTATCAACGTGCCGCCCGGCGCCCGGGCATCAGTCTGGGAACTTTTCACCAGAAACCGCCGGCCATTGAGACGGAAAAAACCATTCGCAAAACGAAAATCCCGGAATCCGCAGCGCGTCGATTGTTCATCCACGGAAGGAGAACCATCCGTACCCACTTGTGCGGTGACACGATACATATAGGGATCGTTCAGCTCCCACAGACGCGGATTCTCCAGCTTTAATTCCGTTTCTATCACAGTATCCCCCACCGGTAGCGAACGATTGACCTGCACCATCTGCAAAGATTCTCCCTGATTCGCCGGGGCTGCCGCAAAATTGATTTTCGCCGTCGCCGCTTTTGGTCCGGCATTCCGCAAATTGGCCTGAATGCGAATCTTCCCGGTTGCAGGATCCGGCCTAACATACAGGTCTTCCACCCGCACCGCCGGGGCGATCATCAATTCCACCGAATCGATCAGCCCGCCATAATTGAGCGCCAAACCGGGAGAACAGGGAATTCCTCTGGCCCACACGGTCGATTGCCCCAGCGTGATGCCGTCGATGGCTTCGTGCCGGGGATTCAAGACCCGCACCGCCATCAGATTATCCGCCTGCGGCTTGATCGCCTCCGTCACGTCCAAAACAAACGGTTCCCCCGTGCCTTCATGCTGCCCGACCGGCACGCCGTTGAGCCATACGTCAGCCAGATAGTCCACCTGCCAGAACCGCAAAAGGTACCGCCCATTTTTGTGAGGATTCAACGACGCTGGAAAGGAACAATAAAACCATACTACGCCATGATAGGCAGGAAACGTCTCCTGAATAATTCCCGGCACCTTGGCCGTTTTAGCATCCGGCCTGGGGGCTTTAAACCATCCCTGATCCCGGCCCACGTTTTCCGGATCCGTCGCCAGCAACCAGTCGGGACCATCCAGACTCATCATCGAGCCGGAAATCACTTCCGTCCCGGCCGCGGAAATATTTCCAATTGCTAAAAAGCTGAAAAAAACGGTGCACATAATTAAGACAATATTTCGCATCGTATGCTCCTTGTTTTCGCAAATCCAAACATCAGATATTTATCCGGTAAACCGATTCAGGGCCAATTTATTTCACTTTCTTATAGGTTATCAGAGCTGCGCCGGGTCGGTCAGATATCGTGATCAGCAGCCCCTTCTCCATCAATTCGTGACCGGTTATTTCTACAGGTTTCTTCTCATCTAAATTCGTAATCAAATACCGGGCCTCCGAATCCAGTTCTTTCAGCCGGTACTGGGCGGCAATATATGAGCATCCCGGCCGCCGAAACGCCTGAACCAACCCCGCGCTCTTTTGCGGGGCATCATACTGCCAGGCCATCCAGAGATCATTGCCCGTAGTGTAAGGGCTGAGCGGCCAAAAATCAGCGAAGAAGAAATCGGCTACACTGCGCCACTCCTTCATGGCGTTTCGGGCCGCTGCTTCATCAAAGCTGTCTTTGCGAACATCCCAGTTGCATTGCACAAAGGGCGCCATGCTGCTGCGGAAATAATACGGATCGAACTTCTCGTAATTGGTGTGGTCAAAGAAGGGCAGCCACATCCCAAAACCGAAGGTGCAGCACTGATACCCTTCCGGATGGTTTTCCAGGTCGGTCGGAAGGATCGGTATCGCCCGCCGCATGGTTTCCAGATCGTCCCGCCGGCCGCCGCTGGCACAGGAATCGATCATCATCCCCGGATGCCGGCGCTGCAGCTCATCCAGATACCACAAAAAGTTGGTGACATATTGAATCTCGGTGATCCCCTGCCGGTCCGGCGCATCATTATTCCGCCAGAAACTGAGAGGATCGATATTGAAATCGGTCCGATACAATTCGATCTTTTCTTCGGTCAGGATCTTGTCCACACGGTCCACCACCCAGCGGGCCACTTCCGGCTCGTTCAATTTTATCAAGCCGCCGCCGGCACCGCCGAAGATCCATTCCGGATGATTCTCCGTCAGCCAGGTACCCGGATGCACTCGTTCCATCTCAAACCAGACGATCGTCTGGCCGCCGTACTTACGGGCCGTATCGGTAATCGGTTTTATGCCACCCGGAAAACGAACCGGATCCGGTTCCCAGGTCCCGGTCACCGGCCAACTGCCGCCCGGATACCAGCCGGCATCCATCCACCAGTAATCCAGCGGCAGTCCCTTTTTCGCATAAAGATCGATGAATTCAATATCACCGGCCTGAGTACACTGAAATCCGTAAAACTGAACTGCCGCCGCTCCGTGTTTGGGCGACAATGGCTTGCCATAATCTTTCGGGAAATTATGCGCCAGCATCCACTGCCGCCAGATATTCTGGGCACGGAACCAGTCGCCTTTATAAAATTGCAGCACAACCAGCGGCGTACGAACCTCTTCGCCGGGATGGAGGATAAAATGCGTCAATTCCTGACCGCCGGTTACCTGCAGGCTGAACCCGCCGTCCCGTTTGAACTGCGAAGCCCATTGCCCCGGCCAGCCCATTACAAAAATCATCCCTTCTCCCTGCTGTGGACATTCTATATTATAATAAGGCCACTGAAAATTGGTCGGCCGACCGCCGGCCGGAACAAACTTTTTCGATTCATTCGGCCCCAGCACCGCGGTCATCGGCTCGAAACTGTCCACGGTACACATATCACCTTTGTTAGAATGCAGCAAAAATTCCCCATTCGAGCTTCTATCGAACATAGTATCAATCGCCTGAAGCGACTCCAGTATCGGCGTATCCGCCTTTCCTTCATTCTTGAAATACACCGTCCATTCCACCGTAGGATAATTCTTCCACACCACCCCCACACAGCGAACCGCCAGATTCGTTTTCGGGTCGGTGTAGGTCAGCGTATGTTCCGTCCGCTCCTCATCCCGTTTCCTGCTGCTGCGCTCCAGTTTCCAATCGGGCAGAAAACTCGTGGAGGGCCGGCCATCATATACAAAGGAAATGAACGGTGCCGTATCATAAGGTTTTTTCCCGGCATCGATGAATTTCATCTTATCCAGCCACAGTTCCTCTCCGTTGGCCAGAGTCACCTTCGCCTGGGCCCAGCAGGATTGATCGGACGGATTACCATCTCCGGCATCGGTGATTTCCACAACGAATTCCGTTGCATTTTGTAAATCCACTTTCACAGGCAGCGGTTCCTCATTCCGGTGCACCACCTGCGAACGAAAGGCATTCTCCCCCTTAACCGAAACGGAAAAGACTACACTGCCTCCCCCGGTGACATTCGTATCGATTCCGGCCTGGGCGGAAAAGGTCTTGCCGGCAGAGGGCAGCCGCACCAGGATCTTGCTGGGCGCATGGCAAAACAGTCCTCGCTCATATACCTGCTCTTTAATCTTCAGCGGCTTGCCCAGATGCTCGTTGCGCAAGACCGGATTAAAATTAACCAGAATGACCAAACCGGCATCCTGCGGAGACTCCTTCTGCATACCTTGGAACTTGGCAGCCACCCATGCATCCCGCTCGCCAAATTCCGCATCGGTCGGACTGACCGCCTCAACCTTTTCGACCCCGCCCACCGTCAAACCAATCACAACACCCAGATACAGCAGCAATTTCATAATAACACCTTTCATAATTGTGTAACTCCGTTTCCTTCTTAAAATCTTAAGCATGAATGAATCATGAAAAATAAACTTTGCATCAGTAACCGGCAACAACAGTTACTTTTCCTTTTAATCCATTTAATTCGATAATTTCTTTTTCCGTATTAAATTTCTTCCAGGATTTACCATTTACCATTATGCTCTTGATCGGAGTTGCATCAGGATGGCGGAACCGTATGATAACGTTCTTAGCTGGCGTGCGGTCAGGTATCTCAACCGTAGCAGTAATCTTGCCGTTCTCCACGTCCGAAATAATCTCATATGCTAATGTACCGAAAAAGGTTGGAGCGTTCTTGACAGATATTTTTTTGCCCGGTTCCAGCCACACACGCGGTGTACCGCGGGCTATCCAAAGAGATGGGCCGTCTTCCATCACCAGCATATTGCGGAAGTTTTCCATGAACCAGCCGGCCGTGCCGTTATCAGGAGCTTCACAGTCTCCATAGTTGCCCAAATGGGCGTGTTCCCATAGTTTTCCATTAGCGCCCACCATAGCCGCGTACGAATTCATCCAGAAACGCAGGAAATTCGGCACATCGTCCTGCCGCAGGAAGATATTGGCATTGTGGGAGGCTTTGGGTAAGATGGTATAGCTTGCCCAGAACCAGGCATCGTCGGTGGGAAGCCCCTTTTTCTTCCGCTCTTCCTCCAGTCTTTGTATGACTTTGACAGAGGTTCCCGTTTCTTCGAGGATATGCAGGGTATCGACCATACGAGGATCGGCGGCATCGAGGGTCGAGAAGGTTTCAGCCAGAGGCAGGGCGCCGATCCAAAGATCGCATAACGGAAACTGGGGAGCGCCCAATTCCGGACCCATGAGACCGGCGGCATACGCCATTCTGGGAATAAAGCTATGATACTTTCCATCCCGTCCCAGACGGACCGGCGACAAGATCGTTTCCTGTTTTACAATCCGTCGGAGGTCTTCGCGAAACGCTTCCGCTTCCTTTTGGTATTTTTCACCTGCTTTCGGATCAATTTCATACAAGGCATCGGCGAATCGCTGCAGTCCCTGCAGATCGTAGGCATTGGTCATATAGTACCAGCGATAATCAGAAGTGGGCCAGAGATAATCACCCAGCATGACCGGCGGCATCAGGCCGGCGACAAATAGTTCGTTTCGATTGGGAATATAGTTCATATACTCTTTACGCTGCCGAATAATCCAGTCCGCCGCCGCCTGCAATCGCGGGCGTCTTTGTTCGAACCACTCGGTATCACCGGTTAGAAAAAAGCGATTTCCCATGGCAAAGAGGAGTTTTCCGGTTGAGGCATGGGTACTGTCATGGGCGAATCCCATATCATGTATCATACCCGAAGCCCACTCCAGCGATCCATCACCATCCGAATAATCGCCGTCTGATTTCACACCCGGGGACTTCAGGAAATGATCGTAAATCTTGTCCGCTCCCTCGTGCAGACCGATTAGTTCCATGTCATAAGCCACGCGACCCACTTCAATGGCAATCCCACCCCACATGTGTTTGCCTCGCAACTGATCGGTTCCGGCTCGCCAGGCATCCGTCCAGCGCGGATCCGGTAATTGTACCTGCATCGGGGGATCATCGACTTTGGGAAACGGCGGTACGGCCGTACCTTCCGGACAGGTCCATAATCGAACTTCCTGCATAACTTCGTCCCAGGAAGCGACCTCGCGATGTTCACGGACTCGCTGGCACATACTTTTCTGATTCTGCGCTTTCAATTCCGTGACGAATTGACGAGCGGTTTTACCACCACCGGCCTGGGTTATGAAAACGCCGTGTTCGGGAATCCAGATCGGGCCCCTCTCCAGATCGGAGATACGAAACGTGAAACCGGAGTCTTTTGTCCATATGGTCATTCGACTGCCCAGGGCCGGACGGCCGCTGTGGGCATATAGCTTGCGGCTAAACTCGACCTCCCAATCTAAACCATGGTCATAAACGTTCAGTTCAGGGGCTCCGTCGGGGGCATAGAGCACAGGCACCACAATGCCGCATCGGGTATCCCTGCTGCCCCCAGACTTCCATGAGTGCGTACCTGTCATTTTTGTTTTCTTGTCTTCTGCCAGAGGCGCGATAGAACCGACCATAGCAACAAAGCCTTCTATCCGACCGTCAAAACAAGTATTTTCCTGGCCTGGTTGAAAACCCCATTCGATTTCCAGGTCCATCCGTTTCCAGCCACCCAGTTCCGGACTGATCACCCGGATCTCCGGCACCACAGATTGTAGGTCCGGGCCGCCTTTATCCTGTTTATAGAAAACCGCCACCATTTCTGTACCCGTATCAACAGGTATGCTATGGGACAATTTCATCTTTCCTATGGGACCGCTTTTATACGTCCAGATACGCTTATCTGCTGATATTTCCGGATCGCGCAAAATCTTATCCTGGGTCCAGCCCAGCCATCCGTACGAGGTAGGATACTCCCGCACTTCCACCGATTCCGGCGCTGGAACCTCAACTCCGGCAGGCCATTGAAGCTCGACCCGATACGTAGAAAGCAATCCCGTCCAGAGAACGGCTGTCAGAAGCTGACCTTCCGGTACGGGCAGCAGCGGCTCCTCCGCGGTAACCCCGGCAATTGTCTTATAAGGACCGCTCTCCGGATCAAGCTTGCCCAACTCGGAGGAAAGTGTCCGATAGACGTTATCCAACCGGTCCAGGCGCCGGGGAATAAAATACGCTTCCGCTTTTTCCTGTACGTCTCTATCCGCACGCCAGGTGTATCCCCAGGGCGCAATATCAACCGGCTGGCCGACACGTTGGTTCAGTTGGGACTGGGTTATATTGGATGAAGAATCGATTTTCCCCATCGTACACGACACACCCATTAACATCATTGACATGGCCAAGACTGCCACGGTTACAACATGCAAATTATGCCTGCCCATGTTTTTCCTTTCAAAATATTTTTCTCTACATCTGCATTTTTCAATCACGCTTCAATTATATATCAAAGTATGAATACAACTAATAGGAACCGGCCAGAATGGTCAATTTTCCCAATCCTTCCGGTCCCATACTCTGATACCCACCGTCAATCGGAAGGTCCGTAGCGGTAATGAAGGATGCATCGTCGCTTAACAGAAACAATGTCGGACCGGCACACTCGACCGGTTCCCCGCACCGTTCCAGCATATGAAACTGCCCCCATAATTTGACCCACTTGTCCCGCCCCCCGCCGCCGATATCCGCCGCTTTGTACAATTCCCGCGTCAGAATCCAGCCGGGACTGACGCTGTTGACCCGAATACGATAGCGGGCCAGATCCAGGGCCATATTCCGCGTCAGGGTGTGGACGGCCCCCTTGGCCGCATTATAGGTCCACCGGCTCGGCTGGGCCTGAAAGGCGGCAATGCTGGACATATTGACAATCGCCCCGCTCCCTTCCTTCTTCATCGGCTCCACCACCTGCTGCACCATCCGGGCGTAAGCGATCGGCCCCACCCGAAACGACCTTTCCCAGTCTTGGGTTGTGGCATTCAGACCCTTGGCGATAAAGGAAAAGGCGTTGTTCACCAGATAATTCACCTTTTGAAATCGCGTCAGGGTTTCTTCCACCAGTTTCCGGCAGAATTCTTCCTCCGCCATATCCCCCTGGCAAAACAGCACCGGAAAACCATGATCTGTCAATTCCCGGGCAGTAGCTAAACCAGCATCACTGATTCCGGAAAAACTTACCGAGGCGCCTTCCTTGCACAGTTCTTCCACAATCGACCGGCCGATCCCCGCCGAACCGCCGGTCACAATCGCCACTTTTCCCTGAAAACGATTCGGAATATATTTTCTTTGTATCATTTGCTCAACCACTTGTTTTGCCGGAAACGCCAAAAGTCATTATCGACTTCCAAAACCAGCTCTGGCTCTCCAATTAGAAGGGGACGACGAGTTCTTGACGCTGGCGTCTGGTTTGGGTCCGAACTTCATTGATTCACTTTTTTATAGACGATCAAAGCGGCTCCAGGTTTTTCCGAAATGTTTACTAATACCCCCTGTTCCATCAATTCCCGGCCGATCATTTCTACCGGCTGCTCCGTATCCAAATCCGTCACCACATAGCGAGCTTCCGGCTCCAGCGCCCGCAGCTTATGCTGAGCCGTAACGAAAGGACAGTCCGGCCGCCGAAACGCCTGAATCACTCCCGCCTCCAAATCCGGACGATGAAACTGCCAGGCCATCCAGTTGTCATTGTCGATACTATATTTCGTCAGCGGATAGAAGTCGCCGAAGTAATAATCCACCACCGCCCGCCACTGCTGCAAAAATTGCCGGCCCTGTTCCAGATTGAAATCCGCGCTGCGAACGTCCCAATTCCGTTGCAGAAAGGGTGCAATCGTACTGCGAAACGGATATTTGACATTATCCCAGTTCGGCCCGCAAAAATAGGGCAGCCACAGGGCAAATCCATACGTACAGCACTGATTCCCTTCCGGCGACCGTTCGAAATCGGTCCGCAAAATAGGGATCGCCCGCCGCATCGTCTCCAGATCATCCCGCCGCCCGCCGCTGGCACAGGAATCAATCGGCATCCCCGGATGGCGGCGCTGCAGCTCGTCCCAATAGGCCAGATACCCTTCAATGTAGCGAATCTCCGTTATCCCCTGCCGGTCCTCCGCATCATTACCCCGCCAGTATCCCAGCGGATCGATATTAAAGTCCGAACGGTATAAATCGATTCCCTCATCCGTTATCATCTTGTCAATATGATTGGTAATCCACGCCGCCGCCTCCGGTTCATTCATCTTTAGCAATCCCCCGCCGGCACCGCCGAAGATCCATTCCGGATGGTTTTTGGTCAGCCAGGTATCCGGGTGCACCCGCTCCACCTCAAACCAGACGATCAATTCCATCCCTTTGGAATGGCACAAATCGGCAATCGTCCGGATTCCGCCGGGAAACCGCTGCCGGTCCACTTCCCAGGTACCCACCTTCGGCCAGCCCACCCCGTCATGCACATACCAGCCCGCATCCATCCACCAGCAGTCCAGCGGCATCCCCACCTCAAAAAACCGATTGATAAATTCAATATCCGTCGCCTGATTGCAATTGAAACCGCAAAATTGCACGCTGCCCGCCGAGGCCTTTGCGGTCCACGGCTTGCCGTGATCTTTCGGAAAATTATGAGCGAACATAAACCGCCGCCAGATATTCTGCGCCCGTATCCAGTCGCCCTGGTAAAATTGCAGCAGAATCAGCGGCGTACGAATCTCTTCGCCGGGATGTAGCTTTAAATGCGTCAATTCCTGCCCCCCCACTACCCGCAGACCGCTGCCCGCATCCCGGATAAATTGGGATGCCCATTGCCCCGGCCAGCCGATTACGATAATAATCCCTTCTCCCTGCTGGGGACATTCCAGATTATAGTAAGGCCACTCAAAATTGCTCGGGCGACCGCCCGCCGGGACAAACTTCTTTGTTTCATTCGGCTTTAGAATGGTCTGCAAAGGCTCAAAACTGTCAATCGTGCACATATCCCCCTTGTGATGATGCAGGAGAAATTCCCCCGTCGATCTTCGCTCGAAGGTTGTGTCCAGGGCTTGAATCGACTCCAGAATCGGGGTATCCGCCGTCCCCTCATTCTTGAAATACACCGTCCATTCCACCGTCGGATAATCTTTCCACACCACCCCCACACAGCGAACCGCCAGCTTGGTCTTCGGGTCCGTATAAGTCAGGGTATATTCCGTCCGGTTGGCATCCAAAACCCGCGAACTTCGCTCCCGCTTCCATTCCTCCAAAAATTCCGCCGAAGATTTCCCGCCGTAAACAAAGGACAAAAACGGATCGGAACTGTATCCTTTCTCCTGCCCCTCGACAATACTCATCTCATCCAGCCGGATTTCCTTGCCGCTGGCCAGCGTAACCCTGGCATCCGCCCAGCACGATTGATCAAATGGATTGCCATCTCCGGCATCCGTTACTTCGATAGTAAATTCCTTCGCTCCTTTCAAATCCACGACCACCGGCACCGCAGGCATCCCCTCGCGCATCACCTCGGAACCAAACACCTTCTCCCCCTGGACGGACACCAGAAATGTCACACTCCCCTGCCCTCCTGCTCCCGCATGGTTGCTGTCAACTCCAGACATAGCGCGGAAAGTCTTTCCCGCCGACGGCAGCCGCACAATGATCCTGCTGGGCGCATGGCAAAACAAACCATACTCAAACGCCTGATCTTTAATTTTCAAAGGTTTGCCGGTATGCTGATTCTTTTGCACCGGATCATGGTTGGCAAGTATAACCAGCCCCGCTTCCGGCGGCGCTTCCTTCGGAGAATCCTGGAATTTGGCCGCCACCCAGGCATCCCGCTCGGCAAACTCTTCCGCAACCGGGCTGACCGCCAAAAGGCAAGCAGAAATACAATATACAAAGAAAACGAATCCCAAAAGACAGGTACGGACTCTCATAAGTACTCCTTTCGCCGGATTTCCCCTCCCCAAGTTTTTCCTTTTTTCGCTATTTTGGCAAAAATACCACGAACTCGAGAAACAGCCGGACTGGCTGGATCAGGTACCAGCCAGTCCGACCTCACGTCATCTTCATTCGCCGAAAACCTACACTCCATCTTCTGCAGGTTCTCAATTACCATCAAACTACAGTGTTTCTACTTTGTACACGAACATTACTCGGAACAAGCCTCGTTATTCTCATCGTTACAAAGCAGCCATTGCCCAGCAAGCAACGCAAAGTCAGCCAGATCGACATAACAGTCTTTGTTTAAATCCGTTTTCAGATAGTCTACACAATAGGGTTCCAATTCGCCAGGCGGTTCCGGTAGCGTACCCGGATCCGGCAAATTGTCCGGATCAATCTTGTTGGTGTAGTAATACCATACTTCATTGTCAGTCAAAGCATGATTCCAAACGGCAAGCTCATCCACGTAGGCGTTCATCCCTAGCGCATAGTTCCCCCACTCGCCGATTCTTTTGGCCCTATACATGTTTTTAATAGCAAGGGCACCGTTGGGAGGAGTAATATCGAGGTCTAATCGTCCATTGATGTACGTCTTCCAATTTTGACCGTTTCTGGCAACCACAATATGGTTCCATTCGCCTAGTTTTAACGACTTTTGACCAACCCCGGAATTGTCTGCGGCAGGATTATCACATTGAATCATATCCCAGCCGGCTCCTCCTTCGGAGGCAGCCCAGAGACACACATTCCTGGTAACATGAAAATCATACATCATACCAAACCATAAATCGCGTGTAGCACTGAAAATGGACTGTTGCCCCGCCGTCTTAGGTTTGAACCATAGTTGCAGAGAGAAATCCCTGTCAGCCCAATCCCAGGCTTCGTCAGAATGAACGAAAGTTAGTACATCCCTGCCATTGGTATCGTTAGACTCCCACGCGTAACCAGGCCAGCCCCGTGGGGTATCGGAACTAAATCCATTATTAGGTGCATTGTAACCACCCATATTCATAGCCCCATAAACGGGACTGCCGGCATAACTCGTATCATGCACTGCGCCGCCCGAACCTTCATCCATTGAGAAATAACACCGCAATACATTGCTATTCGGTTCAGACAGGATCGGGTGCGCTGGCAGGCCTGGCAGCGTACTCGGATCCGGCATATCGACATTCGGATCTAACGGAACCGGGTTCGTCAACAACCAGACCGCCTCTTCTTGCGACACGGCCCAGTCAAGTACGGCAAACTCATCTATAACAGCATCGATACCTTTGAATGCGGGTCTGGTCCACCATCGACCGATTACTTTATCGCCCGGAAAATTAGCAATACCAGTGCCAGACGGCAGCCAACCAGTGATATCTTTGTTGAGGTCCAGAAAACCGTTGATGTACGTCTTAAAAACATCACCTTCCTTGGTAACCACAATTTGGTTCCAATCTTCAAATATCAATGGCTGTATACCAGTACCGGCATTTTGATCGCCAGATCTATCATTTTGAAATATGTTCCAACCGGCACCGGAACCGGCCCAGAGACTTACATTGTTCGTAGCAGCTATACCATCTGAATAGCAAAATTCCAGAGACAACCACCAATCCTGGTCGGCATCCGCACATATACCTGTACGCCCTTCATCATGTGGTTTATACCAAAGTACCCAGGTGAAATCATCAGCACCCGGCTGAATCTGGGCAGAATCAGGGATAAGAAACTCATGATTCGCCGTGTTCAAGAAATCTAACGCATAACCACTGCCATAGGGACCATCGGCAACCCGATTCCCGCCGAGGAGTGTTGCCGTATTGCCATAAGCACTACTATCAATCAGGTTGGGGTCACTGGGATCGCTTTCATCCATCCGATACAGAGCCTGGACGCTTTTTGCCCAAGTCATTCCGGCACAACACAACATAACAATCATCGTAAACAATAAACATTTTTTCATTACTATTTCTCCTTCTCAACTAGTTAAACTAAAAACACCTTTTCTCTGCTTACTCCTCCATATATCCGTTTGCATAAATCCCAAAGCCGGAGTAAACGTACTATCATATTGTTCAGCTATCTGCGGCCTCCTTTCTCCTCTCTACTAAATTCCAATTACATCTTATCCCTTTACCTCTACATGGTTACGAATGGTATCCAGAAATTCCTTGGCTTTTTCGATATGTTCTTTCATACACTGCTCCGCCGCATACGAATCTCTGGCTCGCAAAGTTTTCAGCAGTTCATCATGCACACGCACCGGATGTTCATAATCCACGCAGAGCGGCGTCCAATAGGAAAAAAACAGATTATTTAATAATGAGCCCAAAACACATAAAATCCCGCTGCGGGATTCCTGGGCCAAAACAACATGAAACGATTTGTCATATTCTCTAAAAGAATCGAAATCCTTCTTATCCCCTGATTGTACCATATTCTGGTTGATTTTTTCTAATTTTTTCAAACCTTCTTCCGTAATATATTCCGCCGCCCGTCGCGCAAAAACCGGCTCAATCGCCATGCGGGTCTCAATAATGATTTCCGCATTGGTATCCGTATAGGTTTCCAGAATCGGCGTTAAAAACTTCAAATTCCCTACCGGATCGAATTTCCCCACATACCAGCCTGCTCCCTGCCGGGATTGCACCAGCCCGATGGTCTGTAGCGTAAACAACGCCTCCCGCAACGAATTGGCCCCCACCCGCAAAATCTCACATAACTCTCGCTGAGAAGGCAACTTGCTTCCAGATACCAGATTATGAACCTGTATATATTTGATTAATTCCGGCACAATCCGCTCCGCTCGTTTTGGCTCATCCAGCGGACCCATAGGATGATGTTTCCCAGCTTCTTCCACCACCGCCTCCGGCTGCATTTCTGAATGTACAATCTGCTTCAAAAAATCATATTGAGTGATGGATGGCTTTGTTTTGTTTTTTTCCGACTGCTTATACATGAAACGGAAACCTGTTATGTGTGTTCGTTAACCTTTGTTATTTATAGCGATAACTAATAATTTATATCTTATCACATAGGTTATATCTTTAATATATTTATTCTTAGGTTGCATGTCAACATAAATTTACGGTATTTTTTTCTGCTTTTAATAAAATGAAAATTCTATATATATCTATGCAATAAAGACTTACAATTTATTAGCTCCGATTGGATAATTTTTAAAAATATTTTAATGGTAAAAAAGTAGAAATTTTGATGATTTGTTTTGGTCCGTATTTTCTTACCATTTAAGATTATAAAAGTAAATAGGGTGAGCAGGTACGCAAAGAGAAAGGAAAAACGTAATGAAAATGAAAATCGCAGCTTTGGCTCTGGGATGGTGCTTCTTGCTGGCCGGTTTTTCGCGATGTACCGCAGAAGAATCAAATCCGGGTAATAACCAACCAAAATATTCACCCAACGTGAAACAAATCATCATTGTCTTCAAGACGCACTTCGATATCGGCTATACGGATCTGGCCCGGAATGTGATCAATGATTATCGTACGACCATGATTGATCGTACCCTGGCGGTCATCGACCAAAACCGCGATTTGCCTCGGGACCAGCAATTTGTCTGGACCATCCCCGGCTGGCCCATGTCCCAGGTGCTTTGGCCGGGCCAGGATCCCCAGCGGCGACAGATCATCGAGCAGGCCCTGCGCGGCGGAAATCTGGCTATTCACGGCCTGCCATTCACCACGCACACGGAAACCCTCGAACTGGAGGACTTGGTACGCGGACTTGGCTTTTCCTCGCGTATCGCCCGCCAGTATAGTCTGGAATTGCCACGCGACGGGAAGATGACCGATGTTTGTGGACATACCTGGGTTATGCCCACTTTGCTCAAGCATGCGGGAATTGATTTTTTCCACATCGGTGCCAATGCCGCCAATCAAAAAGCACGCGTACCAAACCTTTTCTGGTGGGAAGGCCCCGACGGCTCCCGTGTGTTGACCATGTATTCGGGTGAATACGGTACTTCCGTGCTGCCTCCCCCCGACTGGCCTCACGCCACCTGGCTGGCACTGTTGAGCACCCTTGACAATGTGGGGCCGCCGTCGCCGGAGTATATCCGTCAGACTCTCGATACCATTCACAACGAAGCCCCAAATGTGAAAGTTAAAATCGGAAGATTGTCCGACTTTTCCGATGCCCTCAGGGCTAAAAATCCCGACTTGCCCGTCGTACGCGGAGATCTCTCCGACGTGTGGATTCACGGGCCGATGAGTGCTCCGGTCGGTTGCAAAATCGCGCGGAACACACGGCCCCGAATTGCTGTAACCGAAAGCCTGGCGACTCTTTCCCAAATCTGGGGCCTGAACGAGCCGGATCCAACCGAAACGATTGCCCGAGCATACGAAAAGAGTCTCCTCTATGGTGAGCATACCTGGGGTTTGGCCACGCAGAATTACGTTCGGTTGGCCTATGGTCCAAAAGCCTGGGAGGAACTGCTCACCAACGGCCTGCCGGATAACTATCGGCTCTGCGAAGAATCCTACGACGAACACGAAACGTATATCAAAGACGCTCAATCACTCATCGAGCCGGTGCTCGCCGCGGAACTCCTGGCGCTGGCAAAGAATGTGAACATCGACGGTTCCCGAATCGTCGTTTTTAATCCCCTGCCCTGGAAACGCACCGGCCTGGTCGAAGTGAAAATCAAGGGGCAGGTACCTTCGGGCCTGAAAACCCTTGACGAGGACCGGTATATCCCGGTGGCTATCGAGGGCCAGACCCTCCGCTTCCTGGCCGCCGATTTGCCCGCTCTGGGATATCGCACCTATGTGGCCGCCGCGGAACAATCCCGGTCTGATGGCTTGGCGGCCGACTCCCACTCCAACACGCTGGAAAGCCCGTTTTTCAAAGCACATCTGGATCCCCAGCGGGGCCTCATCGCCAGCCTGATTGACAAACGCACCGGACGAGAACTCGTGGACCAATCCGCTCCGCACGGATTCGGCCAGTATCTCTACGAACGCCTCGGCAAAAAAAATATCGATGATAATCTGCATGACTATATCGTGCCGTCCTTGCAATGGACCCGTGGCTACGGGATCATTAAATCCGACATGCCCGACGCCCCTTACGAGTCTTTTACGGCAGTCGATATGCAATGTGAATTTCGTCGCTCATCCCTCGCTGTCACCGCAATTATGACAGCGCTTCCCACCGAAATAGTACCGCAGAAAGTATCTATCGCCCTGACGCTCTATAACGATTTGCCGGCAGCCGATATCGAAGTGGGTTTCGAGAAAAAACCCGACGGCTGGCCCGAAGCTTGCTGGATTTGTCTGCCCCTTAAAATTGATTCGCCGAAATATCAGCTTGGCCGGGTCGGCTCGATCATCGACCCTACCACCGATATTATCGACGGCTGCAATTTTCACCTCCTCTGGCTCAACACGGGTCTGACCGTTAGCGAAGGCATCGGCTCCGGTGTCGGCATCTGCGCCATCGATAATCCCTTGGTAAGCCTCGGCGAACCGGGTGTGTACCGCTGGAGTCTGCGTTATGTCCCCGAACATCCGAGGGTCTATTTCAACCTCTTCAACAATCAATACCATACCAATTTCCGAAGCTGGTGGGGCGGCTCCCTCACCTCGCGAGTAAGGCTCTGGACGTTCGATCAATACGACTCCGTCAGTACCCTCTATCAGCCGGCGATGGAGGCCCGCGCACCTCTGCTGGCCGCCGAATACCAAGGCCCAACTGGCTCACTGCCTGCCATGCAAACCGGGCTGGAAGTCTCCCCATCAGGAGTGGGTGTTACTGCCTTCGGTACCAATCCCGATGGTCCCGGTATCATCCTGCGGCTTTGGGAACAAGGCGGCAAAAGCAGCGATTGCACCGTGCTGCTGCCGGAAGGCCTCCATGCCGCCGCTGTTCAGCCGGTCGATCTTCGCGGCCGACCCAACGGTGAGCCTATTCCGGCCCATAGCGGCAGGTTCACGTTCCGCCTGCGTCCCTTTGCCCCGGCCAGCTTCATTATTATGGCTAAATAAAAACTAAACTTTTTCCTATTCCAAATCTGCTTATCATAGGAGAATAACGGTATGACAGGTAGGGAACGTGTTTTAAATGCCTTGAATCACCGCCAAACCGATAAAGTAGCTATCGACTTTGGCGGGCATCGGTCCTCCGGCATTGCCGCCATGGCCTATCCGAAATTGCGGCAAGCCCTGGGGCTGGAACCGCGGCCGGTCCGCGTATATGACCCCTTGCAGCAATTGGCAATCATCGACGAGGATGTTCTGGAACGCTTTCAGGTGGATACTATCGAGTTGGGGCGCGGCTTTGCCCACGATAAAAACTGCTGGGTTGACTGGACGCTCCCCGACGGCACTCCCTGTCAAATGCCCGTCTGGGCGCTGCCCCAGCGGCAGGAGCGGCAGTGGGTCCTGCGCTCCGCCAGTGGGCGTATCCTGGCAAAAATGCCGGATGGTGCTATTTATTTTGAGCAATGCAATTGGCCATTTCTGGAGCAGGATGATCTGGATACTTTACCCGAAGCGATGGGTGAGAACATGTGGGGGGGTGTGGCTTCTCCTCCCGGCCCCCTGGCCTCCGGCCCCGCTGGTGAAAAAATTCTGGTGGAAGGTGCCAAAAAACTCCGGCAGCAATCTGATCGTGCCATCATCGGCCTCTTCGGCGGCAATCTGCTGGAGCTGGGCCAGTGGCTTTATCGGATGGATCGTTTTTTGATGATGATGGCGGGCGATCCCCGGCGGGTCCACGAATTTCTCGACCGGTTGCTCGAAATCCATCTGGCCAATCTCGAACGTTACCTCCTCGCCGTCGGTCCCTATATCGATATTATCGGCTTTGGTGACGATCTGGGAATGCAGAACGGTCCGCAGATGTCACCGGCCATGTACCGGGAATTCTTCAAGCCCCGCCACGCTCGAATGTGGCGGCGGGCCAAAGAACTGGCCGGCGTGAAGGTTATGCTGCATTGCTGCGGCGGGGTCCGTCCCATACTGAACGACCTGATCGAAGCCGGTCTGGACGCCATTAATCCGGTACAGATAACCTGTGACGGTATGGGCGCTGCCGGCCTGAAAAGGGATTTCGGCGACCGCCTTACCTTTTGGGGCGGCGGCTGTGATACCCGGTTCATTCTGCCCCAGGGTACCCCCGATGAAATCCGCAAGCACGTTCGCCAGCAGGTGGCCATCCTGAATCCGGGCGGGGGATTCGTTTTCCAGCAGGTCCATAATATTCTGGCGGACGTCCCGCCGGAGAATATAATGGCCATGTTAGATACGGTAAATCAGACACGGTAATTAAGACTCGATCTTTTGTTTTATAGAGGTTTTTATGAAGGAGCGCGGCAGTATTTTTTATTTACTGTTGGCCTGTCTGGTGGCATCCCTGGGCGGTCTGCTGTTCGGCTTCGACACCGCTGTCATCTCCGGTGCCATTGACCCGCTCCAGGTCCAGTTCAGCCTTTCGAACTGGATGAAAGGTTGGATTGTTAGTTCCGCTCTCATCGGCTGCCTGATCGGCTCCGCCATCGCCGGCACCTTAAGTGACCGGTTCGGCCGCAAGAAAATCCTGCTTCTGGCCGCCATACTCTTCACTGCCTGCTCGATAGGCTCCGCCGTTCCCTCCCAGCCCTGGCATCTCGTCATCGCCCGGCTCATCGGCGGCATGGGCATTGGCATTGCCTCGATGCTCTCACCCATGTACATCGCCGAAATATCTCCCGCCCGCCGCCGCGGCGGCTTGATTTCCACCTATCAACTGGCCATCACCTTTGGCATCTTGGTCGCCTACCTCTCCAATTATGGCCTGGCCGAGATCGCCCGGCTCCATCCCGGTTTCTACGGTAACGGCATTTGGCACAAAGTTTTTGTCGGGGAACTCTGGCGCGGCACGTTGCTGGCCGGACTTTTACCCTCCGCGATTCTGTTCCTTCTGCTGCTCTTCGTCCCAGAAAGCCCCCGCTGGCTCATCAAACAGAGACACCAGTCCGCGGCCCTGGAAATCCTGACCCGCATCAACGGTCCTGCGCAGGCCGCATGGGAGCAGGCCGAAATCGAAGAAACCGTCCATCAGGAAAGCGGCTCTCTCACACAACTGTTCCAGCGGAAAATGCGACTTGCCCTCTGTATCGGCATTTTGCTGCCGTTTCTCTCCCAGATCAGCGGCATCAACGTCATCATTTACTATGGACCAACCGTCCTGAAAGCTGCCGGCCTCGAAAGCAACGTTGCGATGATGTGGCAAATCCTCTTCGGTATCTCTGCGTCCGTCGCCACCATCGCGGCCATTGTGACCATCGACAAATTGGGACGCAAACCTCTGTTGTTAAACGGCATTGCTGGTGTCGGGGTCATGCTGTTTGTTAGCGGCTTATTGATGAAAGACGCCCAACAGATGCACCCCATGTGGCTGATAATTGTTTTCACCACCTATGTCGCCTGTTTCAATATTTCCTTCGGCCCGATCTGTTGGGTGATCGTCTCGGAAATATTCCCCACCTCCATTCGCGGCCGCGCCATGTCCATCTCGATTTTTTCCCTCTGGACCGGCTGTACCATCGTTGCCCAGACCTTTCCCCCGTTGTTGGATTTTCTGGGTGCCTCTCATACCTTCTGGCTCTATGCCCTAACCACTCCCGTTTCCTTCCTCTTTGTCCTGTTCCTGGTCCCCGAAACCAAAGGAAAATCCCTCGAACAAATCGAACGGCAGTTCCTCCACTAGTCCGAGAGTTGGCAGGACACTCGAGTATGGAAACTACCAAAAAACATTACTTGTCCGTCCAGAAAACAGATATGGATGTGGCACGGGAAATTCAGTCCCATCCCATGACCAAATTGACGAACTCTTGATAAAAATAGGGATTTTAAGGGTACCCAAAAAAGCACTTAACCTATTCTAATTTAATAGGTTACAAAACTACGCCCGAGAGGATTCGTGTCACCGGGCGGATTAAAATCGACCACGACGGGGCGAATCAAAATCGACCATCTGGGGTAAAAAAATATCATTCTTTTTCCTTTTGGCAAGCTTTATTTTTCAGCCGATAGCTCTGGCCGATAATCTGGATGATTTCGGCATGGTGCAGGAAGCGGTCCAGGATGGCGGTGGCGGACGGCACATCGCCCAGCAGTTTGCCCCAGTCCTCCAACGGCCGGTTGCTGGTCATGATCGTGGAACGCAGCTCATACCGCCGCATAATAATCTCAAACAGATATTCCCCCGACCGTTTGGGCAGTTGTTTCATGCCCATATCGTCGAGGATCAGAAGGTCCGGTTTGAGATATTTCAGCAGCACTTTCTCCTGGCCGTCAAAGGCCTCATCCTGCAAAAAATCCCGCACCACGTCAAACACCGAACGGTACCGCACCTGAAAGCCGCACTTGATCGCCTGATAGCCCAGGGCCTGGCTCAGATGGCTCTTCCCCGTTCCCGGCGGTCCGAGGAACAAAATATCCTTCTTCTCCCGGATAAACCGCCCCGTCGCCAGATCGTAGAGCTGTTTGCGTTTCAAGGACGGATTAAACTGCCAGTCAAAATCATCCAGGGTCTTCTGCTCCCGAAAGGCGGCCGCCTGGACCCGCCGCTCGATCAGCCGCTCGTTTCGGATTAATAGTTCATCCTGCAGAATCAATTCCAAAAACTCCGCATGCGTCAGGGAGTTTCCTGCCGCCTCCTGCAAACGGACCTCCAGAGACCGGGCCAGACCCGATAGTCGTAACTGCTTTAAACGGGTAAGTAACGATTCGTTCATGGGTTAGTTCTCCTTACAGAAAAATGTATATATTCCTTACGGTGCTTCACTAACCTCTCTGTTATAGTCAGTGCCCCAGCCGTCGGCAGCACGACACTGTACAGTATAAATATTCCTCAGCAGTTAAACTTTTATTCCTTCACAAGTTGATATTCATATTTTCGTCAGAAATATTGCCGTAAACTTATGAATTGCTCCTTGTCTTTGTTTGATGATTTCTGAAATAGATTGTCTTTGATGCATTGTTTCCGCAAATCGTATATTGTCGGGATTAAAGTGCCCGAAGCAACGACAACTTACGCAGCTAATCTGTGATATGATTTCCATAGCTGACGAGGTTAACGCCGCATAAGCCATAATTTCTGTTTCATAATGCTCCATAGGCTAACAAATCAACGGTTTTTCTCAAATACTTTCGTCGGAGTCAACAACAAGTCTTTCATATTCAAATAGTTATAGCAAGATAATATTTACACCGCACGCCCGACCCCTATCAAATCTGCCGCCCGGCAATTTCCCGTCTTGACCACACCGATCAATAAAAACAACATCCCCCCAGCATAAAATCTTATAAAAACTGTCGCATCTTCTCTTTCCTTTCGCAATTTTTCAGGCAACAAGAATTCTCGCAGGGCGGGCCTTCATGTCACCGCGTTCAATTCTTCCAATATTTAATCAACGCCGATCCCGGCTGGCTGCTGATCGGTATATAAAGCCCCGTATTCATCAGCGTGCTGACCAAAGCGGTGGTCGTGCTGCTGTCATAATTCTTGAGGGAGTACGTTGCTGTCGGCGTCAGTCCTTGCAGCTTAAATGTCATCCCTGTCGTTGTGCTGCTGCTCCTGCGGAATGCCTGTACCAGCCCCTGGTTCACATCGGCCCGGTGAAACTGCCAGGCCATCCAGTTGCTTTCTGAGAGGCTGTAGGGGGTTAGGGGATAGAAATCCCCTTTATACATCCAGCGAATCTCATTGTGCTGGTTCATCAGTTGAATCGCCGTGGTCCAGATGGAAGGATCGTTATGATTGAATGCCGAGCTGAAGGTGGTTCCCATTCCGCTGCGGAAATCGTACTTATTCAGAGAAACGGAACCCACTCCGTGCAGGCTGATCCAGTTCGACAGGCCGTATTCCATGCTCTGTTCCGGCGTGGCTACCCAGCAGAGATCGCTCCGCCATAACGGTACCGACCGCTTCATCATCTCAATGTCGATGCGCCGGCCGCCGCTGGCGCAGTTGTCGATGAGCAGTCCCGGATGCTCCGCCAGCAGATAATCCCAGAATTCGTACAATCCCATGATATGCTTGATTTCGTTCATGCCCTGTCGGGTCGTGGACTCTCCATACCGCCATTTCGCCAGCGGAAAGACGTTGAAATCCTGCCGGTAGCAATCGATTCCGATATCGCTGATCATCCCGGAGAATTTTGTCTTCACCCAGGTCAAAGCATCCGGATTGCCCAGATTCAGCAGCCACCAGCCGCCGCCGTTCTTGAAAATCCAGTCCGGATGATTCACATCCAGCCAGGAACCTGCCGTTACCCGTTCCGGCTCAAACCATAGTAAAAACTTATATCCGCGATTGTGTGCTGTATCCGCCACCGGTTTCATGCCGCTGGGATACCGCACCGGGTCCGGTTCCCAGGTCCCCACATTTACCCATGAGGTCGTCCCGTTCAAGTCATACCAGCCCGCATCGATCCAGATATATTGTACCGGGTAACTGTGGCTGTACGTTGTGTTGATAAAACTGATCATGTTGGCGGCGGTGGTTGCTTCGAACCCATAGGTTCCGTGTACGCTGGCTGCCACCGGGCCATTAAAGGTTATTCCCACCTCGCCGGGTGTGTAATGATCCAACATCAGATGCCGGAACTGATTCTGGCTATCCCGGTAGTTCCCCGACCAAAACATCAAGAGCATGGAAGGTACTCGAATCTTTTCCCCCGGATACAGCCGCACCCGCATTAGTTCCAGCCCGGCCTGGACATTCAGCAGATTGCCCTTCGTTCGCCGGAACGCCGCCTGCCATTGCCCCGTCCAGCCGATGGCCAGAATCCGCCCTGTTCCATTCGGCTGCTCGATGTTAAAAAACGGTAGCGAACCGTCCGACGAGCGTCCCTGATTCGGCGCAATGACCAGATTCAAGTCCGGACTCAAACCCGTCTCCATCGGTTCGAAATCTGACTCTATCGCACTGCTCCCCTTGGAATGATGCAGCAGAAAATCGTCTGCCGAGGTCCCGGTGGTAATCCGGGTGGCGGCAAACTCCACTTCCGTCAGATCGCCGGTGACATCCCCCCGGCTGTTGAACGTCAAAACATATTTTTCTCCACCCCCGACCAATTGATTCCCTAATTCAAAGGTATCGCTGCCCTGATTGCCGATCAATCCCGAATCCAGTACCGTAGTACCCAGATTCAGATTCCATTCCACTCCGTTACCGCCTGAGCCGATATTGTGCAGCGAACCGCTCAGAGTATAGAAGCCCGATTCCGGACAGGTCCAGGCCAGCCCTGGACAACCTAGCTCATAGTTGAGATCGTTGATCATTACCAGCTTACCGGCCGGAACCGACGTGCCATCCACACTGACGGCTCCGCCGCTGGTATTCTTGCCGATCCAGGGAATGTTCCCGCTGAGAGACCACCTCTGCAATCCGGGATAGGTGGTCTTGTCATAACTATTCAGATTGGTATAGCTGGGGATCCAGCCGTACTGATAACGCCAGATGCCGTTGGGATTTGTCGGATCCGAACTCCAGTCAGCGGCTGCGTCCCATTGCTCCGTACTTGTCGAACCGCCCGCGGGAACCACCGGATAATTCATATTCATATCCACCACCCGTACATCCCGGAGGGTCCGCGTATTGCTTGTTCCGGTATTTTCAAACCACAGTACCCAGTCCACCGCCGGATAATAGTTATAAACGATTGCCTCACACGTTGCAACCAGTCCGCCCCCCGGCTGGGAATACCGCAGCGTCCACTTTGTCTTCTTCTCGTTCACCACTTCCCGGGTCCGCTGGAAATTCCACGTGGACAGTAAACTATAACTCTGTACCCCATCGTAAATAAAGGTAAAGGGCGGCTCCGGCGAAGGACCGGTAATATGCTTTTCGAGCCATTCGTCCGCCATGGTTCTCTCAATAGTCTTTTGACAATCACCGTTCGCCGGATCTGTACACTCCTGCCACCAGTGTGCCAGTGGTGCGTAATCCTCCAGATTCACGCCCAACCAGTCCATCGCAAAAAGGGTAAAATCATCCATATCCACATAACAGACATGATTGTAGTCCGGTTCTAACTGAACGGGGCATGTCTCATCCTCCAGAATCGTTGCGCTTAAAATTGTCGTATCCGCGTCATACCCGTCCGAGCCGTATCCTACCGCGAAGTCGATCGTATCGCCGCTGTTCAGGCTGACGCTGGCATTGTACCTTTCCGTGTCGGTGTTCCCCTGGTTTTTGGCGTCGATATCTCCGGTGAACAGCTCGACACCCGCCGCAGATGAGCCGTTTTTGACCACGTGTACGTCGGTCGTGGTTTGCCCCGGATGACCGACCCAGAAAGTTGCCGCAATTTTATACATCCCATTCCGGGGAGCCGTCCAGCGGTAGATGCTATACTGGCCATTAATTCCCGGATGAAAGCCGCAACTATGCAGCGGCCAGACTGCCCCCCCGAAACTCGCCGTCAAATCCACCCCGAATGGATTGTGTGACACCGAAGGATTGCTCCCGTTCCATCGATGCAGTTCCAAACCGGTGATTCCACTGCCGCTGGCTACCGAAGTTCCATTATAAAGAGTAAAGGTATATCTAGTCGCAATCCCGGCTGCCCAGCCATATCGCCACTGGCCGTTCGGATTACCGGCCAGGCTGAAATCCTCCGCTGCATCCCACAGCATCGTCCCGGACCATGCATTATTTGACCCCAGCAATAACCCCAGTATTATGAACATCGATAAGAACCATTTGAAATACTTTGAGATCATTACCATGCTCCTGAAATATAATCTTTCTATTCGTATTATAGGACGGTTAAATTGCTCGGGCTACGTGAAAGAACCTTGTTCCGTATTTACTTTTCAACCTGTTTTAACTCTCTTTTTTCGTTGAGGCGGCCTCATTCCTCAATTCATTTCAACTCCTCCGTCGACATTGATCGTCTGGCCGGTAATATAATCGGCATCTTCCGAGCAGAGAAAGGCCGCTACCCGGGCGATTTCTTCGACGGTCCCGGTTCTTTTCAGGGGGATTTTTTCGATAAATTGGCGGATTTCCTCCTGCGGGCTGAGGCCGGAGATTTGGCTTTTTTCCGCGGCGTTCTGCTCCCACATCGGGGTCAGCACCATCGCCCGGCTGTGTGATTCTTCCAGCGAACTGCATATCGCCGAACATTTTTAT
>CAZOMV010000027.1:0-55546 GCA_964580995.1 uncultured Pirellulales bacterium | reverse complement strand
CATCGGCGGCCCCCCGTTCGCCGGCGACGGTGGAAAAGCGGACGAACAGGTCGGTTTTTTTGCCGATTTTGGAAAAGATTTTAGCACGGGTGTAGCGGGTGATGTCGTGGGTGACGGTGAAGGTGCCGTAGGCGCCGGAGCCTTTGGCGTGCATCCGCCGTTCGGGAATCACCTCGCGGTCAAAATGGGCGAGTTTTTCCAGGAACCAGACATCCTGCAGCAGGACTGGTCCGCGCGGTCCGGCGGTCATAATGTTCTGGTTGTCCACTACGGGGGCACCGGCATTGGTGGTCAGTTTGGTCATTTCTTTGGCTGGTTTTTTTTCTTTTTTCATAGAAAGTCTCCTTATATTACGTAGTACCTATGTTTCCGGACAGAAACGTCAAATTTTCGTTTTGCTGCGGCACTGTTTGCAGTAGCCTTCAATGGTGACCCGCAGATTCACAACCTGGCAATCGCGGGAAATGGAAGCTGGGATGGCCAGTTGGTCGTATTGGTCGGAGGTGAAATCCAGGATGGCGCCGCATCTTCGGCAGTGAAAGTGGTGGTGCTTTTCCCGGTTGGGGTCGAAACGCCGGGCGGTACCGTAACCTTCGACCAGATCAACCAGCCCGATTTCCGCAAAGGCGGAGAGGGTGCGATACACGGTGTCGAGGGATAGCTCCGGATGAGTGCGTTGCAAACGTTGAAAAAGCTGTTCCGGGGAGGGGTGATCCAATGCTTTTTGCAGTTCCTGGTAGATCATGATTTTCTGGGGAGTGACCCGCAGGCCATGCTGGCGGCACAGATGGCGGAGGTGAGCGATTGGATCCTGGTTGCTCTTAATTGTCATGTAATTATTATTAAGGAATTATTCGGAAAGTCAAGTGAAGTGAGCGGATTATTTATTTGGCTTTATCGCTTTAGGCCTTCGGCTCGATGTCCCGGGGAACTTCCGCAATTTGGTGCCGCCCAGCCTGATCCGGACCTGCGTCTGTTTTTTGCCTGCCTCGACGATGCAGATGGCAGCCCCGGTAAAGAAGGGCCAGGGCGATCCACGCAAAAACAACCACGAGCGGGTAGATGAACAGACGCGGGAAAAACGCGCAAAGCAGCGCTACCGCCAGTAATAAAATCCCGGCTGTTATCATCATGCGAGCTTCCACCGGCTCCAGCACGCGCCGGTTGGTGAAAGCCGCGCCGATGGTGTTCCCGATACGAATGGCCCCGGTTGCCACACGTCCGGCCCTGCCGCCGCCGCGTTTCATACCCGGGTGCGGGTGACGCGGCTCGCCGGGTGCGCGTACCTTCCGCCTGGTATCCAGGACGATTTCCGTCGCGTGGGTCAAATCCTGAAGAAACATTTCTTCCATCGCTTGCGCGAAAGATTCGTCTTCAATTACCACATCCAACTCGCAGTTGCCGAACCAACTGGCAATGTTGAGATTCGTCGAACCGACGCGTGCCCAGTGTCCGTCGGTGATGGCCGTTTTCGCGTGCAGCATGGTACCGTTCCACTCAAAAATCCGCACCCCCGCCTCCAGAAGCGGCCGATAGCCCGCCCTCGATACCAGTTTTAGAACCGGGCTGTCCGTCGCGTTCGGCACCAGCAGGCGCACGTCCACGCCGTCTCGCGCCGCCGCTCGGAGAGCCTGCACGTAGGGAGGCGTCCCGGCGTAGTACGGATCCGTCAACCACAGCCTCTTTCGGGCAAGCTCAGCGATGAGTTGGTCTAACCGGAACATGCCGGCTGTCGTCGGGACGCTGGCCACCACCCTTAAGCTCATATCGCCGGCCCGAACCAGGGCGTTTCTGTCGATGGTTTCCTGTTCCGGGATCGGTTCCCCTAACATAGCCCAGATCTGCGCAAAGGCCCGCTCAATGTCCGCGACGGCAAGCCCGCGCACTTCGACACCGGTGTCACGCCAGGGTTCGATGTTTTTTTCGGGAGCGCCATCCCACATCCAGCCGACGCACAAACCCGAGATGAAGCCGACTTGCCCATCCACGGCGAGCATCTTGCGGTGGTCGCGTGAAAGCCAGCCGAACGGACTGTCCAGGCGCGGGGGGTTGTAGCAACGCACCTCGACACCCGCGGCGCGCAGATGCTTCCAAAAGCGCCGTGAGGTGCTGCGGAAGCATCCCATCCAATCATAAATGAGCCGCACACGCACCCCTTCCCGCGCTTTGGCAATCAGCGCGTCCGCAAACCTGCCTCCGGTATCATCTTCCCGAATGATATAGTTCTCAAAGTGGATATGACGCTGGGCCGCGCCGATGGCGGCGAGCCACGCCGGATAATTTTCTCTGGCATCTTGCAGCAGCCGAATATGATTTCCTTCCACGAGCGGCGCACCGGCGGCGCGCGAGAAGGCTTGTTCCGCAATTGTGCGTCCGTCTGTCACAAGATCATAATGCTTACGGTTGCTGAACTGTCGAGCCGCAGGCATTGCCACCTCCTCTCTTTCAAGATTGCAGGCAAAGGGCGGATGCTACGATACCGAAGGTACAGGTTGCCTATTTTACCCACAACCTTTTGAATAATACCATTTTTTGAAAAATTTATCCAATTTCTCTGGTCCGGAAGAGGGCGATGGCGAACAAAAGGACGGCGGATACGTATAGCAGAGCGTAGAAGGCGACGCTGGCGATGTAGGTGTAGGGGATGGGATTGTTTTCGTAGATGGCGTTGGTGGTGAGGAAGAAGCTGATGTTGGGGAGGATGGTGAGGGCGGCCCAGGCTGGGTATTTGGCGAGACCGGCCTGCTGGGTGATAGGCGCCAGGGAATATTCGGCCATAACGCCGAAGATGAAGAATATGGAACAGAGAATCAAGGTCATGACGAGGTTGAGCCGGGTAGCCAGGGCGACGGCGATGGAGGTCAGGACCAGGGAGGCGAGCATGAGCAGGATGACGGGGGGGATGAGGTCCACGGGGATGTGGTTCTCAGCCGGATTGTAAGTCCATTTAGGATCGATAAATACGAGGATGGCCATGACGATGGAACCGGTGAGAGTGGCCAGGTAGATAGCTGTGGACGTGAATCGCCAGTGATAGAGATAATTACCTAAAATACCAATAGTGAGAGTGATGAGAGCAGCCAGCCCCCCCAGAATAATGACCACCAGATCATACTCGTCGCGAGCGGTCTGCATGACACCGTGGCGGGTAATCATGAAGAAAACCAGGGTGAGCAGGTACTGGGCCAGTAGTACGGCGGCGGCGATGCCGATGAATTTTCCGATGAGGAAGGAGGTCCTGCCGACGGTTTTGGAGATGACGGTGAGGACGGTTTTGTTCTCGATTTCCTCGGTAAGGACGGTGGCTGAGGCAAAGACCGACAGCAGCAGGCCGGCGACGAGGATGGTAGATAGGCCGATGTCCTTGAGGAGCTGGTTGTCGTCGTCGAGGGAAAACATGGATAGGGAAGGACTTACGATCAGAAGCATGATGGTGATGGCAATGACAACGGTGAAAATGGGCTGGCGGATGGCCTGGCCGAAGGTATTGGTGATAATCGCTAAAAGGTTACGGGGCATAGAATTAACTCCTGATCTAATTCGTTTTCCACAGCCTGCCATTGCATTTTCGACTCCCTCCCTGACGGTCGGGGCCGGGGAAAGGCACATTACAGGCCACTGCATGTTTACTGATCCAGCGGTGAAAAGCAATGAAAAACCGGAATTGGCCGGAACACAAATGCCGGGCAACACGGGGATTGCAATTTACCCTGGTATGCGTTATGTTATTCCATTCGTTATAATCCGGTACTGCCTGATGTACCGATAGATACGTATTTGAGCCGGAGAGAGTTCGCACGGTAATAAGGAAATAATGGTAAGAGGTTTGTTGGAAAACCGGAAAAACAGGTAGAGAAATGAAATTATCATCAAAAAGAGCGGAAGGGTTGTCGCTGGTAGCGATGCTGCTGCACGGGATATTTTTTCTGTTGCTGTTTTTGCTGTCGAAATGGAACTTTTCGCCGGGAACGCGGGTGGAGGCGTGGCATTTTCTGGGCGGGGCGGCGGTGTGGCTGATTTTGCTGATTCAGTTCCATCAGCGGCGGCTGGCGGAGGAAGAGCAGTTGGAGGAGGAACAGTATGAGCGGCTGCGGAGCGAGGGGAAGGATACCTCGGTATTTGAGGGGAAGGCGACGGAAAGCAGTATGCAGCTGGCGCGGCGTCGGCTGGTGTGGATCGAGAAGTATCTGCTGACGATCTTCAGCGGGTTGATCGCGGTGTATTGGCTGGCGATCAGTTACTGGCAGTATCGGGTGCTGCGGGGAGCGGGTCCGGCGGCATTGTGTGAGCATAATGTGCTGCTGTCGTCGTCGGCCTATCTGGCGGGGATCGCGCTGGTGAGTTTTCTGCTGTCGCGGTATGCGGTGGGATTGAGCCAGGAGGGGGCGTGGCGGCCGCTGCGGGCGGGAGGCGGTTATCTGCTGAGTAATGCGCTGGTGTGTTTCGGGCTGGCCATCTCTCTGATTGCGGCGGACAATAAGTATCTGCTTATGGAGAAGATTGTCACCTATGTGGTGCTGGTACTGATGGTGGCAATCGGATTTGAGATTGTTTTGAGTATGATCCTGGATGCGTACCGGCCGCGGACGCGGGGGGAATACCGGCGGGCGGCGTATGAGTCGCGGCTGCTGGGGTTGTTCAGTGAGCCGGGCGGGATTTTCCGGACGGCGGCGCACGCGATCGATTATCAGTTTGGTTTTAAGGTATCGGAGACGTGGTTTTACAAGCTGCTGGAGCGGGCGGTGGTGCCGCTGCTGGTTATTATGGTGCTGTCGCTGTATCTGCTGAGCTGCGTAGCGATTGTGGATGCGGGGAATGTGGGGGTGCTGGAGCGGTTCGGGCGGCCGTTGAACGCGGACCAGCCATACCAGAACGGGATTCATATGAAATTGCCGTGGCCGATGGATGTGGTGCGGTCGTTTCCGGTGGAACAGTTGCAGATGATCGAGGTGGGATTTGAGCGTTTTGCGGAAAAGGAGAATCAGAATAAGCCGGTGTTATGGACGGAGATTCACTGGCAGGCCGAGTATCCGTTTATGGTGGCGATTTCGGATGCCGAGCAGCGGATCCTGAAGGAGAAACAGCAGCAGGAGATGTCGGCAGAAGAGAAAGACATGTACACCGAGGCCCCGCTGGTGCGGAATGATTTTGATCTGCTGGTGGTGGCGCTGGTGGTGCATTATAAGATTGCGGATGTGGCGAAGTATGGGTATGGCCAGACGTATGGGTATCTGGATCCGCGGTTGTATCTGGAATCGATCTGTAACCGGGCGGCGGTGCATTATGCGGCGAATGAGGATATCGAGACGCTGATGGGGCCGGGGCGGGCGGAAACGGCCCGGGCGTTGCGAGAAGTGATTCAGGCGCAGGCGGATCAGAATGATTTAGGGGTGAAGATATTGTTTGTGGGACTGGAGTCGGTGCATCCGCCGGTGAAGGTGGCGGAATCGTTTGAGAAGGTGATTTCGGCGATCCAGGAGAAGCAGTCCCGGGTGCTGAAGTCGCAGGGGGAGGCGCGGGTGCAGATGGCCCTGGCGCGGGGAAAGAGTTCGGTGCGGATCTCGGATGCGGAGGCGTATGCCAGCCGGCGGTCGCAGGTGGCGCGGGCCACGAGCGAGCGGTTTGGCAGGCAGGTGGAGGCCTATGAGAAGGGCGGGGAGGTGTATTTGTGGCGGGAGTATTTGTCGGTGCTGGAACAGTATCTGCCGGCGATGCGGAAGTATGTGGTGGCCTCGTCGAAGGTGGACAATTGGGTGTATGAAGTGGATTTGAAAGAGAAACTGGAGCCGGATTTGTTTGAAGGGCTTGGCGTTCCGGATAAGTTAAAGGAGCAAACGAAGTGAAGAAGCATATCGGAATTGTAATTATCGGCCTGGTCATTGTTTTCATCCTGGTGTTGAGTTCGCTGACGTACACGGTACGCTGGAAGGAAAAGGCGCTGGTGCTGAATTTCGGCAAGATCAGCCGGGTGGAAGAGGAACCGGGCCTGAAATGGTGTTTGCCGTGGCAGAATGTCGTGAAGTTTGACGGCCGGATCCGGAATTATCAGATTGTCGCTAACGAGGTTCAGACCCGTGACAAGCAGACGGTGATCGTGATGGTGTATGTGAACTGGCGGATCGACAATGCCCGCCGGTTTTATGAAGGATTTCGCCAGAGCAATGTCAGTACCAGCGAGGATATCATCGCCAAGGCGGGCGATTTTCTTCGGGGACTGGTGACGGAGTCCACGAATGTGTTTGCGGAGTACGATCTGGGTGAGCTGGTGACGCTGGACCGGGACAAGTTCAAGCTGGCGGCGGTGGAGAAGGGACCCAATAGCGATGGCGAGGGGGGAATGCTCAAGCGGATCCGCGAGAAGGCGTATGCGGGGGATGGCTATGGTATCGAGATTGTGGATCTGGGGATCCGGCAGTTGGGAGTGCCGGATTCGGTGACGGAGTCGGTATTCAACCGGATGCGGGAAGAGCGGGATGCGGTGGTGCGAACCTTGCAGGCGGACGGACAAAGCCAGGCGGACAGTATCGTGGGCCAGGCGAAGGGGCAGGCGACGCGGATCAAGGCGGAAGCGGAGGCGAAGGCCCGGGCGATTGAGGGTCAGGGCGATGCGGAGGCGGCGCAGTATTATTCGGCGTTTTTGGAGAATCCGACGCTGGCGAATTTTTTGCGTCGTCTGGAGACGCTGCGCAAGACGCTGAGCGAACGGACGACGCTGATACTGGACAGCGAAACGCCGCCGTATAATCTGCTGACGGAGGGGCCGGATGTGACCGGGAAAAAACCGCAGGGCGAACCGGTGGCGAAGTAAGCGGGACCGTGTGAATCAGGAAACCAGGGATTTCGTTTGGTGGAAACGATATGAGTGAGAACGGAAAAGAGATGAGTAATTCCAATGTGACCAAACCATCGCAGGTTGTGATGCGTTCGAATCAATCGGATTTTGATCCGGGCAACAAGGCGCTGGCGGAGGCGTTGCGGATCAGTTTTGTGGTATTGAAGATCGTCATGGTCTGTGTGATCGGATTTTTTGTCTATGGCGGTCTTTATAAGGTGGAGCAAAACGAGCGTGCGGTCGTGTTGCGGTTCGGTAGGGTGGTGGGCGGCGCGGCGCGGGCGGTTCAGGGGCCGGGATTTCACTGGGCGTGGCCTTATCCGGTGGAAGAGATCGTGAAGATTCCGGCGAGCAATACGGAACGGAAGCTGCGGGTCGGAGCCTTCTGGTATTTCCAGACGGCCAAGGAGATGCTGGGAGTGGAGGTGGGTCAGGTGAACCCGCGGCTGGAATTTATTCGGGATGGGTATAGTTTGACGGCCTCCAAGAGTGCCGCCAAAGTAGCGATGAGTGATATGGGCGGTACGGAGGAGAGCGGCGGGGGTGGGGAGGCCACAGGCCGGGTGAACGCGCCGCAGGTGGATTATAATCTGGTGCATACAAAATGGATTATCCGGTATCAGGTGACGGAGCCGCTGGATTTTGTGGACCGGCTGTGGGATGGGACGGAGAACGGGTGGCCCAATGTGGAGGTGCTGCTGCAAAATGTATTGAGCGATTCGGTGATCCGGGTGAGTGCCAATCGCGATATTGACTGGATGATCTGGGATGCGACATTTCAGTTTCGGGACGATGTACAGAGCCTGATGGCCAGGCGGTTGTCGAGTTTGGGGGTGGGTCTGGAGGCGAAGCTGGAGATGGAGGAAATCAAGTGGCCCCGCCAGGTGAAGGGGGCGTTTGAGATGGCGGCCAGTGCGGGGATGGAGGCCCGCCGGTTGATAACCGAGGCCCGGGCGCAGGAGAATGAGATCGTCAGCGCGGCGGAAGCGGATAGCAACATCCTGCTGGCGGAGGCGGAGGCGTACCGCAGCAAGATCAAGCAGTCAGCGCAGGCGGATGAGAAGTATTTGCGGGAGGTGCTCTCGAAGATCGAGAAATCGGCGCAGGAGCGGGTGCCGGACGAGCAGGATCAGGCAGGGCGGACGGCGGTGTATGAGGAGCTGCTGGCGGTGACGATCGATCAGTTGTATCAGGAGGCGCTGCGGGATGTAATGAGTCATGCGGATGAGACGATGGTGCTGAATTCGTCGGAGGGCGCGAAATCGGAATGGCGCTTGCAGTTGAGCCGGGACAAGAATTTGCAGAAGCAGAAGATGAAAGAAGAAGAAAAGAAGGAGAAACCGGTGTCGCCGACGCATCCGTTGATGAAGAAGTGATAGAATCCATATTCAGGAATATGCAAATCAATTGATATAAGGTAACAGGAACGAAGAAATGGGAATACATAGCGATCATAATTTGCTGGAGTATGAAGTTGGGGGCGGCGAGAAGACGCGGTTGAGCGCAGTACGGGTCAGTGTGAGCCTGCTGGGAACGCTGCTGGGCGGGACGCTGCTGATTAACAGCATCGTGGCGGAGTATGTGTTTCCGGGCCAGCAGGGTCATGCGGAATTGATGGCGATGGCGGGGGCAATTCTGCTGGCGGCGCCGGTGATCTGGCAGGCGCTGTACAGCCTGATTGTGGGGCGGAATTATCTGAATGAGCTGGTGGCGCTGGCGATATTGGCGGCATTTGCGATCAAGGGATACCGGACAGCGGGTGCGATCGCGTTTTTCCTGCTGCTGTCGGAACTGGTAGAGACGCGTACGGCGCTGGGGGCGCGGGCGTCAATCGAATCGCTGATCCGGCTGACGCCGACGAAGGCGCATTTGCTCTCCCCGGACGGAAAAGAGTCAACCGTGGAGGTTCGGACGCTGCAGCCCGGCCAGGTGGTGCGGGTGCGGCCGGGCGATAATCTGCCGGCGGACGGCAAGGTGGTGGGGGGCGAATCGTCGGTGAACCAGGCGACGATTACGGGGGAATCGATCCCGGTGGATAAGATGGCGGGGGATCAGGTGTTTGCCGGAACGAGCAACCTGACGGGGGTTCTGGAGGTAGCGGTATCGACGGCGGGCAAGGATACCACGCTGGGCAAGGTGCAGTCGCTGATCATGCAGGCGGAATCGTCGAAGATCCCGATCATGCGGATTATCGATCAGTATATCCGGTGGTACACGCCGACGATTTTGATGATTGCGGCGATTGTGTTTTATTTTACGGCGCGGAACAACGGGCTGGAGCGGGCGATCACGATCCTGGTGATCGCCTGCCCGTGTGCCCTGATTCTGGCGACGCCGACGGCGATGGTGGCGGCGCTGAGTTGTGCGGCCCGGCTGGGGGTGCTGATCAAAAATGTGCAGGATCTGGAGCAGGCGGGGAAATTGACGGCGATGGTGTTCGATAAAACAGGGACGTTAACGACCGGGCAGTTGGCGGTTACGAAATTGACGCCCGCGCCGGGGGTCGATCCGGCGGAGATGCTGGTGGACGCGGCGTCGGTGGAGCAGTTCAGCAAGCACCCGGCGGCCAAGGCGCTGGTGGAGGTGGCGAAGAAGGCGCGGCTGGCATTGGTGAAGCCGGAGAATTTTGAAGAGGTATCCGGGCGCGGGGTGCGGGCGAACATTCAAGGCCGTCAGATATTGATCGGGCGGAAGACCTGGCTGGAGTCGTGCCAGGTGGATTTGTCGGCGGTGGCGGGGGCGGATATGCAGCCGCCGGAAGGTGTGAGCTTGCTGTATATTGCCAAAGCGGGCCGGTGCATCGGGTGGATCGGGATGGAAGACCGGACGCGTCCGGAGGCGCGGGAGGCAATCAGCGATCTGTCGAATCTGGGAATCAAGCGGCTGGTGATGGTGACGGGCGACCAGTTGGCGGTGGCGCGGCGGGTGGCGGCGGAGATGGGCTGCAGCGAGGTGAAGGCGCATTGTCTGCCGCATGAGAAGCTGGAACTGGTGCACCGGCTGCAGCAGGACGGCCATCTGGTGGCGGTGGTCGGCGACGGTGTGAACGATGCCCCGGCCCTGGCGGCGGGCGATCTGGGGGTGGCGATGGGGGCGGCGGGCAGCGATGTGGCGATCAACAGCGCGTCGATAGCGCTGATGAACAACGATTTGAAGCGGCTGGCGTTTCTGGTGAAACTATCCCGGATTACCCGGAAGGTGGTGAATCAGAATCTTTGTTTTGGGATTTTGTTTATTATCGCGGGCGTATTTTTTGCGGGCAAGGGCTGGCTGAAGCCGGTGCCGGCGATCATGCTGCATTTTGCCAGTGCGCTGCTGGTGGTGTTTAACAGTGCCCGGCTGGTCCGTTTCGGGGAGGAAAGCATGGAGGAGAGTGTTCCGGCGGGGGAGGCGGCGGGCGGGAGTTACCGGTCCGAAATGGCGGCACAGCCAGGCGGGGCAGTTTGAGAATTTGATACAGAAAGAAGAGTATGGCAGCGGATTCAAAAGAGATTGTAATTGAAACCATGGGATTAACCAAGGTGTTCCGTGATTTTTGGGGACACAACAAGGTCATTGCGGTGGATCAACTGGATTTGCAGATCCGCCGGGAGGAGGTATTCGGCCTGCTGGGGCCGAACGGATCCGGCAAAAGCACGACGATCAAGATGCTGCTGGGGCTGCTGTTTCCGACGCGGGGCGGGTGCCGGGTGCTGGGGATGCCGCCGGGGGATGTGAAGACGAATTACCGGATCGGGTATTTGCCGGAGGAGTCGTATCTGTATCCGTTTTTGAATGCGCGGGAGACGCTGGATTTTTACGGGCGGCTGTTCGGGCTGAACGGGGTGGAGCGGAAGCGGCGGATCGACAGTCTGCTGGAGATGGTGGGGCTGGGCAGTGTGGCGCGGCGGCCGATCGGGGAGTTTTCCAAGGGGATGACGCGGCGGATCGGGCTGGCGCAGGCGCTGATTAACGATCCGGATCTTTTGATTCTGGATGAGCCGACGTCGGGGCTGGATCCGATCGGGACGCGGCAGATCAAGGATTTGATTCTGGAGCTGGGCAAGCGGGGCAAGACGGTGCTGCTGTGCAGCCACTTGCTGGCGGATGTGGAGGATGTATGCGACCGGATCGGGATTCTGTACGGCGGGCGGCTGCGGGCGCTGGGTTCGGTGGATGAACTGCTGGTGCACAGCGAGATGACGGAGATCCGCAGCGGTCGGCTGAGCGCCGGTGCGATTGAGCAGATCAGGGGGATCATTCACAAGGACAATGCGGCGGCGGTGGAGGTGCTCAATCCGCGGGACCGGCTGGAGGATTATTTTTTGCGGATAGTCTCGGAGGCGCAGGCCGAGAAATTGCAGACCTCCGGAGCCACGCTGGGGTCGGGAGTGAGCGATTTCCTGACGGCACGGGAGACGGAAGAAGAAGTGAGAGAAAAGGTGCTGGAGGGATTGGTCAGCAGTGAGGAGGCGACGAAAAAAGTGGCGGCCGCCGCGAAAGAGGGAGGAGCGGTGGTTGCGGCGGAGTCGGTGAAGGCGGTGGATCTGGTGGATCATGCGGTGCTGGATTCGCTGGTGGAGGTACCGGTGGAGAAGGCGGTACCGGTGGAGCCGGGGGCGAAGGCGGCGGAGAAAAAGGCGGAGCCGGGGCCCAAAGACGCCAGCGAATTGCTGATGGATAAGTCGGTGATTGATTCGCTGGTATCGAAGAAGAAGGATGCCTCCGATCCGGCGGCCCGGGAAGGGGGAGCATGAGAAAAGTCTGGGCGATCGCGCGGAATCTGGTATGGGAAGTGCTGCGGATGCGGTTTTTCCTGGGGTTTGCCATTCTGGTGACATTGGGTTATACGGTGGGGCAGGCATTGTGGCTGCACGGGGCGGAGAGTATGGCGGATGAGAAGATCAAGTTTCTGCTGAGTTATAGTATGCGGGCGATGTTTGGATTTTTATCGCTGATGACGATATTTGTAGCGATCGCCGGAATCAGCCGGGATATCAAGCGGAAGGAGATTTTCACGGTAACGACCAAGCCGGTGAGCCGGGGACAGATTTTGCTGGGCAAATTTCTGGGGATGGCGCTGCTGAATTTGTTGCTGATCCTGGTCAATGGAGTGTTGATCTACGGTTGTGCCCGGGTGTTGCAGCGGACGGAGCCGGACTCGGAGCTGGAAAAGGCCAAGATGCGGGAACTGGTTTTTGTGGCGCGTCGTTCGGTAAAGCCGCCGGTGCCGGATGTGAGTGAGGAAACGGAGAAGGAGACCCAAAAACTTTTGGAGCAGAAGAAGCAGGAGCTGGGGATTTCGGATGCGGAAACGGCTCAGCACATGAAAAATATCATCAGCCGGGAAGTCGGCAAGCAACTGGTGATGCTCAAAGGGGCGGTGGAGCCGGGCGGATCGATCACGTGGAAATTCAGCGGGGTCCATCCGATCGATAAGGAGAAGGGAGTCCTGTTTATCCGGTATAAGCAGGAGGTGTCCTATACGCCGGATAGTATGGCGACTGACGGCATCTGGCAGTTTGGTCCGGAAGATCCGACGCTGGCGGGCGGGGCGTGGTACACCCGGCGGGACGCGATCCGGACGGTGCATGAATTTCCGATTCCCGCCAGTGAGGTCTCAGCGGATGGGGATTTGTATGTAACGTATCGGAATCCGGTTTCGAATAATCCGGTGAGTGTTATCTATCCGCCGGATACGGGGATCGAGGTGTTATATGTGGCCGGCGGCTTTGAGGCGAATTTTCTGCGGGCGCTGCTGGTGATGTATTTGAGTTTGCTGATTCTGTCGGTTTGGGGCATCGCCGCGGGGGCGTGGCTGAGTTTTCCGGTGGCGGTGTTGTTTGTGTTTATGGTGTATCTGTTCGGGCTCTCGAGCAATTTTATCATCAACGCCCTGGAGATGGGGACGGCGGAGCGGGCACAGAAGCCGGTCATCAAGGCGATCCTGCCGGTGTTTCCGCAGATTTCGGATTATAATCCGGTGGGCCAGATCGAGAAAGGCAGGGTGGTTTCCTGGTATTTTTGGGATAATCTTACGCTGATGAAGGATTTGGTGATGGCGTCGGTGGTGGCGTTGATCGGATTTTTGATTTTCAAGTTTCGGGAATTGGCCCGGGTCATTGTATAGCAGGAAACCGGAATCCGTCCGAGGCGGATGTAGCGATAAAAAAATGAAGCGAAATAAATATATATCTTTTTTATTGATTCTGCTGGGAGTGGGGCTGCTGGCGACGGCGGTCTGGCGGACCGGCCCGATCAACCGGATGCGGCAGGAGTACCGGATCGCGATTACCAATCCGTTTGAGGATGAGGCGATGCAGGCGGAATTTCGGATTCCGACGGTGGCGCTGTTCACGTTTCGGAGCCTGGCAATCGATTATCTGTGGATCCGTGCGGATGAATTGCAGCATGAAGGGCAGTATTTTGACGCGCTGCATCTGGCGCGTCTGATCTGTGCTCTCCAGCCGCATTTGCAGTCGGTGTGGGATTACCGCTCGTACAATATGGCGTACAATATCTCGGTGAGTATGCCGACCTGGCCGGAGCGGTGGAACTGGGTGGAGGCGGGGTATAAGCTGCTGCGGGACGAGGCGCTGGTGTTCAATCCCCGCAGCCCGATGCTGCATGAGAAGCTGGGCTGGATTTTTGAGCATAAGATCGGGGCGATTTCGGATGATGCCCATTACTATTACAAGCTGCGGCTGGCTTCGGATATCATGCCGCTGCTGGCGCCGATTGACAGCGAGAATATAGCCAGAGACAGCCGAATTACCAACGAGGAACTGGCGGCACTGGCGGGGGTAACTCATTCGTGGGAGGAATTGCAAAAGGATGCGGATATCGCAGCGCTGGTGGGCAAGATCAAGGCGGCGGTACCGGCCTTTTCGCAGGAGAAGGCGCTGTGGGAGGGCCTGATTCAGTTTCGGATGAAACCGGGCGACTATCCGCCGGCGCTGCATCAGGTGATCGCGGATTATAAAGGAACCAAATTCCTGCGGAATCTGGATCTGTTTGTGCGGGCGCAGGAACTGCGCCGGAAGTGGAAGATGGACCCGCGGAAGATGCTGGATCTGAATATAAAGTATGGTCCGGTGGATTATCGCCAGGGTGACCAGCGGCTGAGCCTGGACTGGCGGCTGCCGTACAGTATGGCGTTATACTGGGGGGTGGAAGGGCTGCGTTTTGCCGAGCCGGCGACGGATCCGGCGCTGCGGCTGCACCGGATTGTCTATCACAGTTTGCAGTTTATGTACCATTACGGATATTTGCAGTTGTATAATTTTCAGCCGGTGGCGCGGATCACCCGCGGGGAGGCGGGCCAGGAGATCTTTGAAAAGCAAAAAGAATTTGAGATGCGGATTTTTACCAGCCAGGATTTGACCATGTTTCCGGTGGCGTTTCAGGCGACGCAGGATGTCTTGCAGGAATTTATCGACAAGGGCGAGCGGATTCCCAAGGGCGTGGAGCACGGAGCGATCAATTTAGCCAAATCGGGGATTATGAGTTTTTACCTGGCCGGTTATAAGCCCTGGGCGCAGCAGTATCTCAATTACCTGCGGGAGCGGTTCGCGGACCAGGCGGAATTCAAGGTGGACCTGGAAGCCTTTGTGGCCGAAGAAATGAAGCAGGTGGTGAAGGATACCGCCCCGAAGAATACCAACGATATGATTAATTCGTTTCTGCGGCAGAGTTATTATGACTATGCGATCGGGAACGACGACCTGGCCTCAGCCAACGAGCGGCATGCGGAGCGGCTGCATAAATTGTGCCGGCTGAAATTCAACGAATCGGGCGAGCGCTTGTATCTGCCGGATTTTCCGGAAATGCGATGGCTGGGGATGAAGAACTTTTTGATGGATACGGCGGTGGATCCGGATGTGAAGGGATTGCTGCTGAAGCGGCTGAAGATTGAGCAGCCGGAAACCTATGATAAAGTGATAGCCGCTCTGCAGGAAGAGTTAAAGGAAACCGGTAATGAGCTTAGCGGAGGTTCCTGACAAAGAGCCTGATTCGGTTGGAAAAACCTTTTCGGCGGAGAGGGGCTTTCTCTCCGGGATAGAGGAAAAGGCCGTTATTTCGTCCGGGGTGGAGGTTCGGAAGATTCAGCCGGCAGAGATCGGCGAGTCGCTGCGGCTGTTGCTGCTGGAGCCGGGGATTGATGGTCTGGAACTGAACCGGCGAGTGAACCATTTTCAGGAATTGGCCGTTCAGGAGAATTACGATCTGACCCGGCAGGTGGTTTTGTCGCAGAACGGCAAGCTGGTGTATGCGAGTTTGTTTGTGCGAAATGCGGGGGGGACGGCCTTTCTGTTTAGTTCGCCGCCGGCGGTTCGGAAGCGAAAAGATCTTGATTTTTTTTCCTTGTCGGCGCGGGTGTTGCAAGGTTTGTGCCAATGGGCGTTTGAAGAGGGGAGCGTGCTCTTGCAGCTTCTGGTGGAGCCTGGCGATGGTTCGCGGCAGGATTTGTGCCGGCGGAGCGGGCTGCGGCGGCTGACGGATTTGTTGTATTTGTTTCGGTTGAGTGAATCGAAGATCGTTGAATTGCCCGGGGTGTCAGATGCCGAATGGCTTGGTTACCGTTCGGAGCATCATGAATTATTCAAGGAAATCATTTTGCGAACGTATGACGGTTCACAGGATTGTCCGGAACTGGAAGGGCTTCGCAGCATGGAAGATACGCTGCGCGGTCACAAAGCGGGCGGCCGGTTCGATCCGCGCTGGTGGAAGCTGCTGCTGATCGGCGGCAAGGCGGCGGGGGTTCTGCTGCTGATGCCGCTGCGCATGAAGGATACGATGGAACTGACCTATATGGGTGTATGCCCGGAGTATCGCCAGCAGGGATTGGGCCGATATCTGCTGGGGGAGGCGATTGCGTCAGCCCGCTTGTCCGGTGCCCGCTGTTTGACGCTGGCGGTGGACAGCCGCAATGAGCGGGCGGATCATCTATACCGTTCGTTCGGCTTTCAGGAGATGCTGCGGAAGGTGGTGTATTATCGGTACGCGGGCTGGGGCAAAGAATAACCGAACGTTTGCAAATCCTTCCATATAATCCAAAGGTGAGCAGCAGGGAAATGAATCGGTTACGAAGATATCATTTGTTTTAAGTTCACAGGTTATCCACAGGGGGGTTTAGGATGTGCAAAACGTGTGGAGAATAAAATATTTTTTCGTGTAACTGGTTGTCAATTCTTTTTTGGCGGGGTGTGGATAAGAAAAGTTTGGAAATTTGATTGCAAGTGTTTTAATAAGATATAATATGATCCTTGTCCAGCGAAGGGAATGCAGAACTCTTAGCTGGGTTTTTGTGGATTCGTTGCTATTCAAATCGTACGGACTGGTATAGTTTTAACGCTATCGGTTTGTTATGGAGTGATGTGTGGATATAAGCTGTCAATCTTTGGTCGATAAAATAAATGATGTAATTGCCCAGAAAGTGGGTCAGCAGCGTTACAAAATCTGGTTTAAAAATTCCACTCGTTTAATCATTGAAGGCAATTATGTAAAAGTCGGTGTGCCGAATCTGTTTATCGGCGGATGGATCGAAAATCATTTCACGACGCAGATTCACGCGGCGGTATCGGAAGTGCTGAAGAAGCCCATGAAGGTCATCTTCGCCATCGATCCGGAGTTATTCGGCAGTCAGCGTCGCCGTCAGTTGGATAGTCAGGCGGAGAGCGTATCCCGCACGACCAATCCGAATGTGCGCCATCGCCAGGGCCAGCCATCGTCGAAGCCGCAAAATTTCCGGTTTAAGCTGGAGAACTATGTGGTAGGCCCGTCCAACCAATTGGCGTTTAACGCCGCCCAGACGATCGTGCATGAACCGCGCAGTCACTACAATCCTCTCTTTATCCATGGAGGGTGCGGCTTAGGGAAAACTCATTTGCTGCAAGGGATCTGCAACGCAATTGATCAGACCCGGCCCCATGCGAACATATCGTATGTCTCAGGTGAGGAATTTACTAATCAGTTTGTACTGGCCTTGAAGATGGGGAAGCTGGACGCTTTTCGGAATCGGTTCCGGCAAACGGATTTGTTGGTAATTGATGACATCCATTTTCTGGCCAGTAAAAAAGCGACACAAGAGGAGTTTTTGCATACGTTTAACGCCATTGACAGCGCCAGTAAGCAGGTGGTGATGGCCTCCGATGCCCATCCCAAGATGATCGGTCAGTTGTCAGAGAGCCTGGTCAGCCGGTTTATTTCGGGGATGGTGGTGAAGATTGAGCCGCCGGAGTTTGCCACGCGTTGCGCGATTTTGCAGCAGCGGGCCCGGGAGATCGATAAGGAGGTTCCCGACTCGGTCGTGGAATATATCGCCGATAATCTGCGTGCCAATGTCCGGGAGCTGGAGGGGGCACTGCTGAAGGTGGTGGCGTATTCGTCCTTGAGCCGCTCGGGGATCAATCTGGCGATTGCCCGGGAAGCGCTGGAGGATCATATCAGCCGATCCGATCCGATTATGCATCTGTCAGACATTGAGGCGTCGGTGGCGACCTTTTTCGGGCTGACGCCGGCCGATATTCATTCGACCAAGAAGACCCGCACGATCAGCCTGGCGCGGTCGGTGGCGATGTACCTCGCGCGGAAGCATACGCCGATGTCCTTTCCGGAGATCGGGAAATTCATGGGCAATAAAAACCATGCGACGGTGATCCTGGCCTGCCGGAAGGTGGAATCCTATTTGAAAAATCAGGAGAAGCCGGTGATCTGGGAGACTCCGGCGGGCCGGCGGGAGATACACATTGATACGCTGCTGAACCAGGTGGAAGGGACGATGGCCAAGTAAGTTGTGCATTCACTTCCGACCTTCTTTCTGTATTTGCAGGGTTGACGGTGGGGCGGTCCAATGATATATAGGTGTTTATGGCACCATTAATTATCAGTATCAGCGGTATGCGGGGAGTGATTGGGGAGTCTCTGACTCCGGTAGTGGCCGCCAATTACGGGATGGCCTATGGGACATTTTTGCGGGCAAGCCATCCGAAGGACAACGGCCCGCTGAAGGTTTGTATCGGCCGCGACAGTCGACCGTCGGGGATGATGATGACCGCGGCGGTCAGTGCGGGCCTGATGGCCGCCGGCTTTGAGGTGATCGATCTGGGGATCGTCACCACGCCGGGGGTGGCGATGATGGTCCGGTATCTGGGTTGTGCCGGCGGGGTGGTAATAACGGCTTCGCATAATCCGGTGGCCTGGAACGGGATCAAGCTGCTGCGGGATGACGGGATCGCCTACCCAGCGGAGGATGCCCGCCGGATTCAGCAGTTGTATTTCGAGAATCAATATGCGCTGCAGGATTCGCTGGGGGTGGGTACTTGCCGGACGGAAAGCAAGACCCATGCGGTGCATGTGGATTCGGTTTTGCAGATCTGCGACAAGAAGCAGATTGCGGCCCGGCGGTTTAAGGTCGTGCTGGACAGCATTAACGGGGCCGGCTGCGTGGTCAGCGCCCACTTGCTCTCAGCCCTGGGCTGCGAGCTGATCCATGTTAATAACCGGCCGACGGGGATTTTCGCCCATACACCCGAGCCGACAGCCGAGAATCTGGCGGGGTTGGGGCCGATTATCAGTAAACATGGCGCGGATATCGGTTTTGCCCAGGACCCGGACGCCGACCGGCTGGCGATTATCGATGAAAAAGGCAATTATATCGGGGAGGAATATACCCTGGCCCTGGCGGCGAAGTACATCTTCAGCAAGAAGAAGGGGCCGGCGGCAGCCAATCTTTCGACTTCGCGGATGATCGACGATATCGCCGCCGCGGTCGGCTGCCGGGTGATCCGCACGCCCGTGGGGGAGGCCCATGTGGCCAATGCCATGACGGCCAGCCAGTGCGTAATCGGCGGCGAGGGCAACGGCGGGATTATCGATCTGCGGGTGGTGCCGGTTCGGAACTCCCTGGTAGGCATGGCTTTAGTGCTGCAACTGCTGGCCGAGACCGGCAAGACCGTCAGCCAACTGGTGGAGGAAATCCCCCGCTATCACCTGATCAAAACCAAATTTGAATGCCCCCAGGAAAAAACCGGCCCTGCCATCGAAGCGGTCCGGAAATACTATGAAAGCCTATCCCAGCCGGACCTGCAAATCGATACCCGCGACGGAATCCGCATCGATTTACCGCAAGGCTGGGTCCAACTGCGAGCCAGCAATACCGAGCCGATCATGCGGGTCATGGCCGAGTCAAAGGACCCCCAAAGCGCCCGCCAACTCGTAGAACAGGTCAAAAGCTTGATCAAAGTGTAGAACGACCGCCGTTCTCCGGAAGTTCAATAGTGTTTTAATAAATACTCCAGTACGCCGGGCAGATTGGTTGAGATAAAATTTTCGGTTATAAGCGGTTCGTTGGTTCTGGAAATCATGATGGACTGGTGCGAACCGATCAGGGCGGCGGCTTTTTTGAAGCGGTTGACATCCTCGGAATCGGGAGAACTGGTCAATTTTATTTCAATCGAACACAGTTTACCGCCGAAATCCAGGATCAGGTCGATCTCATACTGGTCCGAGGTTCTCAAATAATACGGATGGAATATTTTGTCTGAGGTTTTCAAGTGGTTAATGATCTGTTCAATTACAAAGCCTTCCCAGCTGGCGCCCACCCAGGGCCGGCTGAACAAGTCATCCATGTTTCTGACCTGCAGTAAGGCGTGAAGCAGTCCGCAATCACGCCAATAGATTTTCGGTGATTTTCTGAGTCGTTTGGAAATATTGCTGGAGTAGGGTTCGAGTAAACGGACCAGAAAACACCCTTGAATATATTCCAAATAGGTGTTGATGGTTTGATAGTTTAATCCGAGGCTTTGTCCGATTTGGGAGGCATTCCAGTTTTGCCCATGAATTGCGGCAATCATTTTCAGCAGACGTTGGGTCGTTACCGGTTTGGCGGGAAGTCCCCAGTGGGGTAAATCTCGTTGGGTTAACATGGTAAAGTAGTCATTTTGCCAATGTAAGTATTGGTCCGGTTTGAGGATTCCTCCGTCCGGGTAGCCGCCGTACAGCCAAAAGTCATCAATAGACTGATTTGGCAGCTCATGCAATAAAAAGGGTGTCAATTCTACCAGTCCGAGCCGGCCGGCCAGGGATTGGGAAACTTGCCGCATCAAAACCGGTGATACAGAACCCAACAAAATAAACCGCCCCGTTTGTTTGCGATTTTTATCAATAGCGGAACGAAGGCGAGGGAAAATGTCCGGTATGGTCTGTGCTTCATCGAGAATGATAACTTCTTGTGAGTTAATTATTTCGGGCCACCGGCTATCCAATTTGATCTGATCTGCATCTGTCTCCATGTCAAAATATACCCCTCCCAGGGCCTTTGCCAGCGTGGTTTTTCCGCATTGGCGCGGTCCCAACAAACCTATAGCAGGATATTGCTTCATCCGGCTGCTGATTAGATTTTCCATGAGTCTTTTTATCATTTTTTGCATTTTACAATTGTATTTGTATTTTGCAAGATTATAACCACAAGAAAGCTGTTTTAACCGGAAAAAGGAAGGGGCCAGCCCCGCCCACCGCCCAGATAATCTATAACTATTTTAAATAAAATCACTTGCGCCAGAGGCGGGGCATCGATTGTCGCCAATACCGATAGCTTTGGCCTGACGGATAAGATAGGCCTGAACAATTCCAGCCAATATCAGGACAGCGAATAATACTTTTGCATCACTTTCTTCGTCTTTTGCTATACTTTGTTCAACATTTACCAACTCAACTTAACCGTTACAAATTACCAATATACTTATCCAGCTTACCAAAAATCTTACCCAATCGTTAAAATCGTTATAATCCCTACTTTATTATCGGACTATCAATTTCAACGTTAAATAAGCACTTACATCAAATTTATAAAATAAAAAATAACGACTTATGACATTTTTACAAAACAATAAATAAAGACTTACAGCCGTTTTCCAAAATCTAAAATAACGACTTACATCAGTACGAAACAACCAGCGGGAATCTCGTCAGTTTAAAATGCCCGCGGCGAAAGTGGGGCAGGATTGCCTGCCATTTCAGCAAACTCTCACCCTTCTCTTTTTCCACCCGGTTATTTCGTTGAGAATCCCCCCAAAACCTGCTAATATTCCGCATGATTTTGCCATGGTTAACATGGTTTGGAACCCCTTTAGTAAGGAGCTTTTATGGCCGATATGACCTCCGCCCAGCAGTATGAGTCTTTGTTACCCTTGCGTGAAACCGAACATGCCATCAAGGCCATTAAGGATTATTTCGAAACCCATCTGGCAACCGCCTTGAACCTCCAGCGGGTCTCCGCCCCCCTCTTCGTCCGCAAAGGCTCCGGCATCAACGATGACCTAAATGGCGTTGAGAGAAAGGTTTCCTTTCAGATCAAGGCTGACAACAACGCCGAAGCCGAGGTGGTCTTCTCCCTGGCCAAATGGAAACGCATGGTCCTGGCCGACTACGGCTTCCAATCCGGCGAGGGTCTCTATACCGACATGAACGCCATCCGCGGCGATGAGGATGACCTCGACAACCTCCACTCCATCTACGTGGACCAGTGGGACTGGGAACGACTCATGCATCCCAATGAACGTAACCTTAAATACCTCAAAGAGATAGTAGAAAAAATCTATTCCGTCCTGCGTCAAACCGAAGCCTTCACCGCCGAAAAATACCCGCACATTACCCCCATCCTGCCCGAAAAAATCGCCTTTGTCCATTCCGAAGATCTGGCCCGCCGCTATCCCAACCTTACTCCCCGCCAGCGGGAAACCGAAATCACTCGCGAACTGGGCGCGGTATTCGTAATCGGAATCGGTGGTGAACTGCCCACCGGTGAGATTCACGATGGCCGGGCACCCGACTATGATGACTGGATTACCCCCACGGGAAATAATACCAGGGGCCTCAACGGTGATATCCTCTTATGGTATCCGCTCTTACAACGATCCTTCGAAATCAGCTCGATGGGCATTCGCGTCGATCCGACCGCCATGCTCAAACAGCTTGAAATCCGAAACGCCCAGCATCGCAAAGATTTCCAATGGCACAAACGGCTGCTCAACGGTGAGTTCCCCCAGTCCATCGGCGGCGGCATCGGCCAGTCCCGTTTATGTATGTTTTTTTTGCGAAAATGGCACATTGGCGAAGTACATGCCAGCATCTGGCCGGAATCCACACGCAAACAATGCGAACAGGCAGGTATTAGATTATTGTAACCTGTTAACTGCCAGACAAATAAGCTATTAACATCCCCCGGTACAAAAAAATATTGATTGCTTAATTTCCCGCCCAGGTTACAATACATGGTTTATGGCTGATCGTTGAAACGTTCAGCGGAAAGTTAAGCATGGATGGAAGGGGCAAAAGCCACGGAGAGGGGCTGAAAAGAATAGACTCAGGCGATTTATAAAAATCGCCCCTGCAAGAGTTTACGGTGATGTTAGCCAAACGGATTATTCCTTGCCTGGATGTCGATAAAGGCCGCGTCGTCAAAGGGGTCAAATTTTTTGACCATGTCGATGCTGGCAGCGTCGCAGACTGTGCGCAAAGATATGAACAGCAAGGCGCTGATGAGCTGGTCTTTTACGATATCACAGCCAGCCACGAAGATCGCGGCCTGATCCTGGATATCCTGCAACAGGCCTCCGAACGGGTCTTCATGCCCCTGACCGTGGGCGGCGGGATTCGCACCATCGAAGATATCCGTCTGATGCTAACTATGGGTGCTGACAAGGTTAGCATTAATAGCGCCGCCGTGCTGGATCGCAGCCTGATCAAAAAAACCGCCCTGCGGTTCGGCAGCCAGTGCATCGTGCTGGCCATTGATGCCAACCGGGTCATAAAAGACGGCAGCGAATTCTGGGAAGTCTATATCAATGGCGGCCGAAAACCCACCGGCATCGAAGTGATGGACTGGGTCCGCAAGGGCCAGGCCGATGGAGCTGGCGAAATCGTCCTGAATGTAATGAATGCCGACGGTACCAAACACGGCTACGATCTGGAAATGACCGCCGCTGTCAGCGAGGCAGTTCGTATTCCCGTCGTCGCCAGCGGCGGGGCGGGAACCCTGGAAGATATACATGCCGTCCTCACCGAAGGCAAAGCTGACGCCGCCCTGGCGGCAAGTATATTCCACTTCGGCACTTACACCATCGATACCGTCAAGCAGTATTTACACCAACGCGGGATTCCGGTCCGCCTGGACCGGCAGGAAGTAAATATAAGTTAGTAAGTTAGGTTGGAATTCTTGAAACACAAGGAGCATACGTATTGGAAAAACAGCCTATCAGTAAAAATTTAGCTTCGGATAAACCCAAAACCATCGACAAATATTTTAATGCCGCCATTAAAATGCAGGCCTCGGATTTACATTTAAAAGGGGAGGAACTGCCCCGGCTGCGGGTTAAAGGCCAGTTGCGGCAAACTACCGGGGAAGCCATCCCGGAAGCGGCCCTGCAGGAAATGATTTTTGATATCTTAAGTCCTGAGCAGAGAGATTTTTTTCTGAATCATGGTGCTCTGGATTTTGCCTACGATTTCGGTGCGACTGACCGATTTCGGGTGAATATCTATCGCCAGCGGGGGAAAATGGCCCTGGCTGCTCGCCGGGTAACCAGTATCATTCCACCTTTTGAGTCGCTTAATCTGCCCGCCGTCGTGGAAAAAATCGCCGAATATCATCAGGGTTTAGTCCTGGTAACCGGTGTAACCGGTTGCGGCAAAAGCACTACGATTGCTTCCATGCTCAATCATATCAATCAAATTCGATCCTGTCATATTTTGACGGTCGAAGATCCGATTGAATTTGTCTATCAAGATGACAAGGCCCTGATCAGCCAGCGTGAGGTCGGGATTGACGTGCCGGACTTTGATGATGCCCTGCGTTCTCTGATGCGGGAAGACCCGGATGTCATTCTGATCGGGGAAATGCGCGACTTTACCACGTTGCGGGCCGGTCTGAAGGCAGCGGAAACCGGACATCTGGTATTTGCCACGCTGCACAGCACCGATGCCTATCAGACCATCACCCGTATCCTGGATTTGACCCCCCAGGACGAGCGGCACATGATCCGGCAGGCCTTGGTGGGGAACCTGCGGGCGGTACTCTCCCAGCGGCTGCTGCCTACCATCCGTTCGGATGTTCCGCGCGTGCCCGCCGTCGAAATTCTGCTGGTCAACGCCTCGGCGCGCAAGCTCATTGCGGAAAGCAGAGAGGTGGATTTGCCCACCGTCATCAAAAGCTCCTACGGCGACGGCATGGTGGATTTCAACGAATCTCTGCGGCTTTTGGTGGATACGGAATTTATCGATTTGAAAACCGCCTATGCATATACCAATAATCCCGACGAGTTGAAAATGGTACTCAAGGGAATTCGCACCGGTAGTTCAGGCATTATAGGATAAAACTTTGATTCGGAGTGCTTCATGATAGATACGATATTGGCCCAGAGTGTTGGTAATTATATCGCCATATGGAAACTGATTATCTATTTGTTTTTCTTCGGCCTCTGGTGCTGGGTGGGACAATGGCAGGACAAAGACACCTTGTTCGTTCGCACCAACCGGACCTTCTGGAATAATCTCTATCTGGGATGCGGGACCTTGTTTCTGTTCCTTTGGCTGGTTCTGCCTACCATTTTCTGGGTCGGTTTTCTATTGTTCTTTGTGGCCTGGCTGACCCTGGAAATCACCTATGTCCTGCACCGAAACGCGCGGGTCAAGGAAGTCGAGCGAATTTTCACACCCGATCACATCAAATCCCTGCTCTCCCGAGAAAACCGGCAGAAAGAAACCAAGCAGCGGCTGGTCTTTATTTCTGCTCATCAAAACGAATTACCCGTTCCCTATCGGCAGGATCCCGAATATGACGGCTATGCGTACGCCGAAGATCTTATTTATCATTTATGCCTCCAACGTGTCAGTTTATGCGAGTTAATCCCCGTGAATGAAACCGTCAAAATGCGCAAGGTGATTGACGGTGTGGTCAGTACCGATGAGGATCGCAATGTCGCCGAAGTGGAACCGATCATCACCTATCTTAAGGCAGTCGCTAACCTGGATACCAATGACCGCCGGCGCCCTCAATCCGGCTCTTTCTCCATTCGCATGGACAATGCCCTCGTGAAATGGTATATTAATACTTCCGGCAGCACCCGCGGCGAACAATTGATCCTGGAAAAACAGGAAGATACCAAGACCTTGAAGCTGGACGCCATCGGTTTCAATCCGGATCAATTGGCCCAGGTTCAGCAACTGGTGAAAGAACCCAAAGGCGTGGTGGTGGTCTCCGGTGCCAAAGGATCCGGGCTGACCACGACTCTCTATAGTTTAACCATCAGCCATGACGCCTATATTCAAAACGTCAATTCCCTCGAAAAAAAACTTCTTACCGATATCGACAACATCACCCAGAACCTTCTGGAAACCGACACGAAAAGAACGGCTGCCCGTCAATTGCAAACCGTCTTGCGGCGAGATCCCGATGTCATTATGATCGGTTTCTGCGATGATCCGGAAATGGCCAAACTCAGTACCCAGGCCGTTCGCGACGGGAAAAAAGTCTATTTTGCCCTCAATGCCTCCAGCAGCTTCCATGCCCTGCAAGAATGGATCAAAATGATCGGCAATAGCGAAAAGGTCGCTGAGACCCTCCTGGGCATTACCTACCAGAAACTCCTGCGGAAACTATGTAAGTCCTGTCGCGAGGCCTATACGCCCGACCCCAATTTATTGAAAAAACTCAATCTTCCGGTAGATAAGATCAAACAATTTTATCGGCCGCCCAAGGAAATCGAATACGACAAAAAAGGACACCCCATCGTCTGTGAGGCCTGCCAGGGTACCGGTTACTATGGCAGAACCGCGGTGCTGGAAACTCTGATTATGACCGACGCCTTGCGCCAGCTCATTCGCGAAAATGCACCGATTAACGCCATTCGCACGCAATGCCGCAAAGACCGGATGTTGTATCTGCAGGAACAGGCACTGCGACGGGTCATTGACGGCACGACCAGTATTCAGGAGGTCCTGCGGGTTACCTCCGAAGACAGTACGGAAAAAAAGAAAATCCCCGTTAGCCAAACCCCGCAAACCGAAATGTAATTGAATTGCTTTTTAAAACCAGAAAACGAATCGGAGGTACAGGCCTATGCTGGCCATGCTAATTTTGATTGTGCTCGCCGGAATCATTACCTATTTCCAGATTTTCAAACAGGGCATTTTCAGCGCCCTGATTATGGCGGTCTTGTGCATTGTCTCCGCCATCGTCGCATTGAATTATTTTGAAGTCCTTTCCGTCTATCTGCAGAATCTCGGGCTGGGTGCCTACGGTCCGCAGGCCATCTGTCTGATGGGTCTCTTCGCCGTTTGCCTGCTTATCCTGCGTCTGCTTACCGATCAGCTCATCAAAGGAAATATGAATTTCCCCTTACTGGTCGATCGAATCGGAGCGGGCGTTTTCGGCATGATCGCCGGATTAATCATTACCGGAATGATTGCCATCGGATTCCAGCTATTGCCTCTGCCTCCCAAAATTCTGGGCTTTACCCGCTGTCCCGACCTGAACAATCCTCAAAATGAAAGCAGCCTGTTGCCCAAAGGAGACAATCTGGCAGTAGGACTGATACAGTTAGTGAGCCAATATGGATTTGCAGGCCGGAATAATTTCGGCCATACCCATCCTGAATTCTTACGCGAAATCTATCTTAATCGACTGGTCCTGGACCCTGCCAGCCGCCGGGAAGCGGGCGCAGAATCAATTACCCTCAAAGATGCATGGCTGGTGGAAGATAATGCCCGTGATATTTATAAAAATGAGGTGCTCACTCCCGGTGTTGGAGAAACCTTTGTCGGAGTACGTGTGATCATTTCCAGCGGTGACGATAAGAAAACGGGAACCGCCGATGTCGATGGCAAACTTCGCTTTACCATGGGTCAGTTTCGTCTGGTAGGGTATGATGAAAGCCTGCACAATCAGCCCGGCCTGTCCAGCCATCCCATCTGCATCGGGTATCCCGGAGGAGTCACCGCGGAAAAGTATGCACTCGATGCAGGACGAATGGTCGCCGCCGGCAATGCAACTCTCGATCTCTGGTTCCCCTGGCCTATGAACCTGAAAAAATGTCCCCCCCAATTTGTGGAATTCAAGCGCTCCGCCCGTGCTCCCATGCCAGCACCCGCAAAAATAGAGGCTTCCAAGCCCTATGCGGAAAATCTCTGGGCCTTCAGTCGAAAAAACGAAAACGCCGATCTGATCAAACCTGCCCAGGCAGATAATAACCTATTCTGTAGAAAACTGCATACGATTTTAAACTCGGAATCTCAGCCTCTGGAGGCGATGGGAATCCCTTCCGAACAATTGCTAAAAGAATTTCAAGATAAAATTGTTGGCAAGGAAACGATGGATCTCGATCCCAAAGGATATAAACAGGTACATATTATGTTACCCACCAAATCGAACAAGGAATATACCGCTAAAAATTTATTGATCCCCAACGGTTATACCCTGGCTTATCTGGAAGTGGATTTCCAGGACTACCAATCGGCCGGCCCGGATGTCGGTCTTTTGCCTACCCTAGTGGATAATTACAATCAGGAATATGTCAACACCGGTTTTGTTTTCCAAGGGCAGCTCGAAAAAGATACCATGGTAGAATTTGCCTATCAGGCTTCCGATGCGGATGGTTCTCTCCTGAGCCAGAAAAAGCTTCTGGAAAAGTCATACCCCGACAAATCCCTTTTGCAGGAAAAAGGCGGGAAGGTGCAAAAAGCTTTTGTTTTCTACCTGGTTCCCGCCAACCCACAAATTGGTATTCTCGGCTGTCGTACCCGCCCCAACCGCTCCAGCACCGGTGATTTCTGGGCTTTGGAATATGGAATCGATGTCTTGCCTGTCTCGACCGCTCAATAGAAATGGAATTCGTAGATGTTTCAGCGGAGGCTGATTATCTTCATTGCCTTTTTGTTACTGGCGCTGGGAGTTATAATCGCCCGTCTGGCCTGGTTACAACTGGTCGTGAGCCGGGACTATATCAAACTGACCCGGGTAAACCAACAGCATCCGCCCGAATGGCTCGACAACACCATCCGCGGAACTATCTATGATTTCCGCAACCATGCTCTGGCTCAGGATGAGACCAGCTATGATCTGTATATTCATTATAATATAACCCGTCTATATGACCCGGAGTTCCGGCAAGAAGAACAAGACCGTTATCTCCGGGAGAATCCCGGCAAAGACCCCCTTGATGCCCGGTTGTACCTCGAAGAAAATTTCGACTCGCAGCAACAGCAGGCAGATTTGCTCCTGGAAGAGCTGGCCAATCGGATTGGAATCCCCGTCAAATCGCTCTTGGAAACCATCCGACAGATCAACGAAAAAATCTCTACCTTACGGCTGAGCATTGCCCGCAGAAACTATTGCCGCCAAACCAGTAAACCATTTACCCCTACCATCGGCCGGGAACAAATGAACCAGGAATTCGCTGCCGTGGAACCGGATGAATCCGTACGCAAAAAGTGGATTCAGAATACCCTCTTGCGCGAAATGCAGCAATTCCATAAAATCAGAAGCTCCTTGCCCAAAGACCAGGCACTGGCTATCGAAGATATGCTTGCGGGCACTATCGGCCAGAGCCAGCCGGCGAAGACCGCCACGGAAGATCTGAAACCATTCATTGCCATCCGAATCGGAAAAGGCCGCAAATATCCTTATCACCAGGCTGCCTGTCATCTGATCGGCCAGATGCGCAGTGTCCCCGATGAAGTGGTAGCTCCGGCGGAAGAGACCGATTCCATCCCTCCCACTCACGAAGATCTCGTACGCTATCATCTGGGAGACCAGCAGGGAGCCTTCGGCTGCGAATACCTCTTTGAAAGTATTTTGCGAGGCAGTCGCGGCTGGGTCCAGTACGATAGAAACGGCAACGAAAAATGCCGCCTCGAACAAGCCCCCGGCCAGGATGTCCGGTTGACCATCGATATCGAATTGCACAAGCGGATTCAGCAGATTTTTCAAGGCGACAATGACCTGGGCCAATCGTATCTGGGTGCTGCCGTCATCATCGACGTTCCCACCGGCGAAATTCGGGCCGCCGTATCCATCCCGCAATATGACCTGAACACCTACAACGAAAAATACCTGGCCATTATCAACGATCCCTTTCGCTGCTGGTGCAATCGGGCTATAGCGGAAATCTATGAAACCGGCTCCACGATCAAACCAACCAACCTCCTGGGCGGTCTGGAAACAAAAACCGTAACCCCGGATCAAACCTTTAATTGCGACATCAATAACCTTACCTGGACCGGAAAACCAACCAATATTCTCAATCACGGCTGGGTCGATAGCAAACGGGCCATCAAAGTCAGTTGCAATTATTATTTTGTCCGGCTGGGACAACTGATGGGAACCGAAAATCTGGTTCACTGGCTAAAAAAAAGCGGCTTTGCACATCCCATTATCGCCTGGCCCGAAGGTGAATTCCCAGACCGGGCCAATACTGCTTTTCGGGAAGCATCCGGGTATGTCGCCCCCATCGGTCGGGAATTCCCCCCGCATCCCCGTTTCATCAGCATCGGACGCAATGAAATGATGGGTACCATCGTCCAGATCGCTAACAGCATCGCCACTATTGCCCGGGATGGTGTTTATCTGGCTCCCGTGCTCTCCGTATCCCCTCCAGCCCCAACCCAGCCCCGTTTTATCGCCTCCTCCCAGAATGCCCGGGTAGTCCAGTCCGGCATGAGAGCGGCAATCTATCAGGACGATGGCTATCTGGACCACGGAACTGCTTATGAAGCCTTCCATCCGCTGCCCTGGCCGGAAGAAGAAGTGGAGCTTTTTGGGAAAACCGGCTCCACCCAATTCTCCCTCTTTGCCGGGTTCGCCAGAGATAAAACTGGACGGACCCTAGCCATTGCCGTCATTGCCGAAGTCGAAGCCGCCGGCGGGGAAGTCGCTGCCATACTCGGCAAAGAAATCTTCATTCAGTGCGGCGAACTTGACTACCTGCCCAAAGCGCAGGAACTAACAGAATAAATCTCTTACCAATAATTATTTATGAATTCCTATTCCCCGGGTGCCTTCCGCCGAGGACAGCGAAGTCCGCATTGCCTGATATGGCGAAATTTTTGCCAAAAATGGCGTTCTTTTCTACGGTTCTTATTCCATAATGAATCCTGTTTTAATGTCGTAAGAAATAAAGACAAAGAAAAATCTTTTAACAGGAAAAATTTATGAAAAAGTGGTGCACCGGCTCGCTGTTCGTATTGTTGATCCTTTTCATAAACTCGTCGAATTTCGCCCTGGAATTCAATGCCTTGACGATTTTCGGCTGCGATGGGGAGGGCAGCCAGATACGGGATGCCCGCTGGAATTCCGGGCCGGCTGATGACTGCTGGGATATCTTTCTGTATCAGGGCGATGTGGAACCGGACCCGAAGCAGGTAAAATGGCTGAACGATCCCCAGACCCGGCTGGTGAAATTCACACCCGGGGAAGGCAGCACGACCTATACCTTTCATTTTGACGACGGGGGAGATATCCCTCCGTATTTCGGCCTGAACCTGTTTATGGAAGGCCAGAGTACACCGGCGATATCGGTTTATGCCCCTGTCACCCGCGATCCTTCGAAACCTCAGCCATTCACGGTCAACCGTTCGGGCAATACGATGAGCTGGCCGGAAGGCTGCTGGCCGATGGGCAGTGTACCGGCGGCCGGTTCGGCAAGCTGCGAAGGGACCCAACGATCGTTATGGATTCATAACGATACAGCCGGCGGGATGACCTATACGATTACCGACTTCAAGGTGTGGACGCCGGAAGCGGCGGGGGATCTGGATTTTGTAGCGCCGGGCGAAGCCAAAGCCAGCGGGACCTCCGATTACGTGGGCCAGTTCACCATTCAGGCGGAAAAGCGAACCGCTCCGCCTGCGGACTGGCTGCTGTGGCTTTCCACAACGGCCGGGATACAGATCGCTCCGAACAATCCGGATGGGCAATGGAAGCAGAAATATGATTGGGAAAAGGCGCAGGCCCCGTTTTCGTTTACCTATGGCGGCCAGTCGTCGCAGGAATTCCTGAAAAACTGGAAATTGACCGCCCAGCAGAAGCAGCTTGATGAGAACCGGATAAACCATGTTCTGACCTGGAAAGACCCGGCCACGGGTCTGGAAGTGCGGTGGGAGGGGCTGGAATATACCGATTTTCGCTGCCTGGAGTGGACCGTTTATCTGACCAACACCGGCCAGAAAGACTCGCCCATTCTGGAAGACCTTCAGGCCCTGAATGTGGACTTTAGCCAGGGGGCCGAAAAGAAGGAATTCCTTCTGCATCACTGGAAAGGCACCTTCATTACCGAGGAGGATTATGCGCCGCAAAGTACCCCGCTGGAACGGGGCAAGGAGTATTACTTTGAACCGACGGGGCATCGTAAAATCAGCACCTCCGGCGTCTGGCCCTATTATAACCTGGAGAGCGGCAGCGAGGGCATTCTCATCGCGATCGGCTGGCCGGGCTGCTGGTACGCCAAGTATCAAAGGAATCAGGACAACGGCCTGCATGTACGTGCGGGGCAGAAGGTAGTCCATTTTTCCCTGCGGCCGGGTGAGATGGTCCGCACGCCGCTGATCACGCTGCAATTCTGGAAAGGCGGCGACTGGATCGACGCGCAAAACGTATGGCGTCAATGGATGATTAAATACAATGTCCCTCGTTATAAAGGCAAGCAGATGCCGCTGCCGATGCTGAACGCATGCAGTTCGCATCAGTTTGCCGAGATGACCAAGGCGAACGAGCAGAACCAGATCGAGTTCATCGACAGCTATTTGAACAAGGGACTGAAGCTGGATTTCTGGTGGATGGACGCGGGCTGGTATGTGGGTGCGGCGGAGAAGGGATGGCCCTGGACGGGGACCTGGGAGGTGGACCGCAGTCCCAATCGTTTCCCGCGGGGACTGCGGGCGGTGAGCGATTATGCCCACCGCAAGGGAGTGAACATTATTGTCTGGTTTGAGCCGGAACGGGTGGCGGCGGGTACGTGGCTGGCGACCGAGCGACTGCAATGGGTGCTGGGAGGGGCCGATGGCGGAGTGCTGAACATGGGTAATCCGGAGGCGCTGGACTGGGTGATCAATCATGTTAGCAAGATTATCACGGAGGAAGGGATTGATCTCTATCGGCAGGATTACAATATCGATCCATTCCCCTTCTGGCAGAAAAATGATACCGAGAATCGCCAGGGCATATCGGAGAACAAGTATGTGATGGGGTATCTGGCGTATTGGGATGAGCTGCTCAAGCGTCATCCGGGAATGGTTATTGACAGTTGTTCTTCGGGCGGGCATCGCCTGGACCTGGAGACCATGCGGCGGGCGGTAACGCTGACACGGAGCGATTACCTGTTCGAGCCGGTCGGCCAGCAGGGACATACCTATGGCCTGTCGTTCTGGCTGCCCTTCACCGGCACCGGTTATGCCCCATCCAACGCGGCCGGTTGGGGCTGGGGGACGGGTGAGCTTTCCTACGGACCGTATCCCCGGCGCAGCAATATGTGCCCAAGCAATACGGCCTGTTTTGATTTCCGGGTTCCCGTAAATGACGCCCTCATCCTGAAGCTCTATCAGGAATGGCGGGAGATCGGGCCGAATTACTTTGGCGATTTCTATCCGCTAACCAAATACAACATTTCGCAGGAAGAGTGGCTGGCCTGGCAGTTCAACCGCCCGGAGGCCGGGGAAGGATTTGTCCAGGCCTTCCGCCGGGAAGGTTGTATTTACAAATGTGCCGACCTGAAAATGCGCGGTCTGGACCCGGAGGCGATGTACCTGCTGAAAAACTACGATGTCGAAGAGCAGCAGTCTGTCTCCGGCAAAGAATTAATGGAGCAAGGTATAACCATTTGGGTTCCCGAAAAACCCGGAGCGGCTACCATCCGGTACATGAAGAAAAAATAGACTCGTAATCGTTCGATGAAACCGTCGGTTCAAATCAAAGCAGGAACGAGACCTGCGACTGGAAAAAGTACGATCGGAGTTACCATGCAGAAGCGATTCATTCCTATCCTTTTATCGGTTTTTGTGGTGAAACTGGCTGTTGTTTCGCTGGTGGCAGCGGAGACACCGGCAGCGGACTATTACGTAGCTCCCGGCGGCCATGACGTCTGGTCCGGCAAGTTCGCCCGGCCCAATGAATCCGGAACCGACGGTCCCTTTGCCACGCTGGCCCGTGCCCGTGATGCGGTACGGGAGGGGAAAGCTGGGGCCGGTCTCAAGCGGCCGGTTATGGTCCTGCTGGGCGGCGGCGTTTATACCCTGCAGGAAGGTGTCACCTTCGGGCCGGAAGATTCCGGCACGGAGCAATATTCGATCACCTATGCCGCCTTCCCTGGTGAAAAGGCGGTGCTCAGCGGCGGGCAAAAGATTAGCGGCTGGAAGAAAGGGGTGGGGAAAATCTGGACCGCGGAACTGCCGGAAGTGAAAGCCGGGGGCTGGTATTTCCGGCAATTGTTTATCAACGGCCGGCGGGCTGTTCGCGCCCGCACTCCCAATGCGGATGATAAAGTGCCCTGGTGGATTATCAAGACCTCCACTATCAGCGAACAGGAGGACCAGCCTTTTACCGTCACCGTCAATCATCCGATTCCCGCCTGCACGAATCCCAGCGATGTGGAAATCATCTGCATCTATAACAACGAAGGAGGCCGCAAGCGTTTGCAGGCGGTCGATGAAAAGCAGCAGACGCTCACCGTCGCCCCACCCCATAAATGGAATCCGAAATGCTTTGGCAATGACTGGTATCTTAGTGCCCCGACGGTGGGCAAGGCCTGTTATCTTGAGAATGCCCTCGAACTGCTGGATCAGCCGGGAGAATGGTATCTGGACCGGGCCAGCGGCGTCCTGTCGTACTGGCCCCGGTCCGGTGAAGATTTGCTGCATGATGAAGTAGTGGCGCCGCTGGTGCAGAAGGCGGCTCTGGCTATCGCCGGGACAGCGGAGCAGCCGGTGGTCAATCTGCATTTCCGGGGGATTTCCGTAGAATATATCGATTTGCCGCTGCCGCCCTGGGGCTACAACGGCCTGTTTAGCTGCAATGTCGCTACCGGCAGCAAGGAACAGCCGGGGCATCGGTTTATCGAAGCGGCGGTTGAAATGGAAAATGCCCAATCATGCAGTTTTACCGATGGTGCTATCGCCCACGTGGGAGGGATGGGATTGTGTGCACGGGACGGAACCGGCGATATCCGTATCGAGGGCAGCGAGCTGTATGACCTGGGCGGTGGCGGTATAGGCGCTGGCGGATGCAATGTGGCCGGCGGCTACCTGCATGCCGCTCCCCCACCCGCGCCGGACGCCTACCGCGGCTATCGCATTACTAACAACTACATCCACCACTGCGGTACGGACTATTACGGCGGCTCGGGAATCTGCCTGTATCTGGCGCAGGAGGCCGTCATCTCCCACAATCTGGTCCACGATACCGCCTATTTCGGCATAGCCGCCGCCGGCAGCCAGGATCCCGCGGTGCCGTTTGCCAAAAACAACATCATCGAGTATAACCACATCTATAACGCCATGCAGGTAACGGTCGATGGGGCGGGCTTGTATATTACCTTTGCCAATTATGACCGCGGCACGCTGGTGCGCGGCAACCTGATTCACGATACCCAGTGGAATCCCTTCGGACGCGGCGAGGTCGCCAGCGGTATCCACGATACCATTGCCTGCCACGGCCTCTATCTGGACGGTAGCAACACCGGCTGTCAGTATGTGAACAATGTTGTGTATCGCAATGCCGGGGGACCGCTGCTGTTCAATTCCGCCAAAAGCCGGAATATCTGGATTGACAACCTCTTCCAGAAAGATGGAACTCCTCCCCAGGAATTCATCGAGGCGATGGCGGCCTGTACCGGGCTGGAGCCTGCTTACCAGCAGTCGCTCCTGAAGCAGCAGCCCAATCCCTGTACCATCCAGCTATTATCCGATTCTAACATTCAGCTCTGGTCTGCCTATCAGTTTGACCTGCCTCAACAGAAGCGGGGCGTCGTGGAAATTTTTCAGCATACGGAAAACCTACCGGATTCCCTGGCCGTGAAGCTGAGGGGTCTGGAGGCCGAGGCGTCCTATGAAATCAAAGGTTATGCCGGTACGCTGGCCAGAGCGGACCGCAGCTTTTACGAGGGTACTTTCTTCGGCACCTGCGACCAGAATCTCTTCACCGTCTATCTGGCCGCACTGGAAGACCTGCCCATCCTGTCCAGCGTTCAGCCTATCCCGCTGGAAGTTGCCAAACCAATGACTGGCCGGCAGCTTCTCGAGAAGGGGCTGACCATTCATCCGGCTGAAACAGCCCAGGTTTTCTGGATGGTTTACACTCGGGTCAATTGATCCGGATGGCAATCCATTTTCCTGGTTGGCGTCATCCTAATGCAATAAATAAAAAGCACTTATAAAAAATATAAGGAGCATTTTCACCAACGCATAGCCCGTTGATCGGTATTTCCCAACTATTTTAAAGCAATTTTACCTCTGATACCGATAAGTCCGATAATAGCTTATATTATCAAAGAGATTGTTGTTTTGTTTTTTTTGAGCTTTTTGACAGAAAACGGGATGTGAGTATGAGATGTGACCGAAAACCAGCCACACTCCTTCTGGTTTGTGGTGGGATCGTATTTTTAGGATTGGCGCAACAGGGCAGATGCCAGGATCCAAACACCCCCCAACCCACCTCCCAATCCGTTTCCCAAGATACCCCCGATCCGTCCCTCCCCATTATCCATACCCCCACCATGAATATCTGCTATGAAATTAATTCCTTTGACACCAATAACTTAGAGCGAATTGAACTGTGGTACGCTCGCGGTTTGGATAGTCCCTGGCAGCTTTATGATTATGATCAGGACCGAACCAGCCCCATACCTTTTACCGCTCCGGGAGAAGGTATCTACCGCTTTCTCGTGGTGGCGGTGGACCGCTGGGGAAGAAAATCCTATCAGAACAATACAAATCGGGAGGCTCTTCCTTCAGATATTCGACCCGTGGACGTACCCGCTCAACTGGTGGTCTTCATCGATTATAATGCCCCGCAACTTTATCTATACCACCCGCGCGGTGAAATAACCGATTATCAGGCCAAAGAATTACCTATTCGCTGGCAGGGATTTGACAACCATCTTGACGCCAACCCGGTGTATTTATATTACCAGACTCAGGATAATCCCAACTGGATCTCTTTGGCAGGTCCCCTGCCTGCCCAGGGAGAATATAAGTGGGTTATTCCCCCTCAGACCAAAGGGCCGCTGGTCATTCAAGTTCTGATTTACGATTGTGCAGGCAACCAGACGGTTGAATATTCCGGGAAAATTCATCTGGCGGCTGGACAGCCGCCGCAAGATACCTTACCCGCTTCACCTGTTTTACCTGACACACCTGCCGCTTTACCTGCTAGCAAAGCTCTTGAGAAAATGGAGGATTCCCTAGATAAGGAATCCAAAGCAAAAGAGCCGCTGGAAGAAAAAGAGCATTCGGATCTGCCCGGTTATCAAATCCAGCCGAAAGCGACACTCTCGGAATCCAAAAAACTCGAACGGGCCAGCCAGTGTTTTTCCCGGGGAATGATGTACTGCCAGCAGCTTGAATGGCCAAAGGCCGTTGAGGCGTTTCAGGAATCTCTGGAAAATAACCCCCAAAGCCTGAATTGCCGCAGTAATCTGGCCAATGCTCTCTATAAAATGTGCCGCTTTGAGGAGGCTTTATACCAATACCAACAATGCCTGACAGAGGAACCGACCCGCGGTTCCGCGTTGTTCGGCCTGGCCCAATCGCAGATCGCCCTGAAACAGCATGAAAATGCGAAAAAAACGCTGGATAAATTGCTCGAACAGGACCGCCGCGACTGGCAGGCCTGGTTATTATATGGCGATACCTCCCAGCAGCTTGGCAATTTATCCCTGGCCATCAACAGTTGGAAACAGGCCGCCCAGGGCGAGGCTACGATTGCCCGGCTGGCCCAGGAAAGATTAAAACAATATCAGCCTTAACGCTTGAATAATCCTGGACTTTCCCTACAATACACCCTGGATAAAATCGCCATCTCGGTTTTATAGGTTAAATTATAAACTATGGCAGCGAAAGCAAAGCCCGCTAAAAACGATACTACCCGTTGTCCGATCTATGTTATTTATGGAAAAGACCGGCGCCGCGTTACCGATTCCGCCGATGCCATCGCCCGGCAGGTTCTGGCCGATGCCGATCCCCAGCTTTCCCTGAGCCGGCTGGAAGGAAACAATATCGAACTGGCGGACGTAATCGATGAGCTGCGAACCCTGCCCTTTCTTTCGCCCTGCCGGCTGGTGATGATTAAAGACGCCGATTCCTTCATTACCAAATATCGCCAGCCGCTCGAAGCCTATCTGGACGCTCCCAGCCTGACCGGTGTTTTACTCCTCCTGCCCGAAAGTTTTCCCGCCACTACCCGCCTGGCCAAAATCGCCGCCAAGGTCGGACAGGTCGTCTCCTGCGAACCCATCAAACCGCGGGAACTGGCCGGATACCTCATTACCTATGCCAAAGAGCAGCATAGTTTGAAACTCAACCGGGACGCAGCCGAACTGCTGATCCAACTGGCAGGCGACGATTCCGGCGTATTATGCTGCGAAGTTGATAAAATTGCCGCCTATTTAATCGGACCCGACAAACCTAAAACCCAGATTACCCTGGACGATATCCAGGCCGTGGTCGGACATAACCGCTTGTACAATGTCTTCAACGTCATAGACTCCCTGACGGCGGGAAAAACGGCGGACGCCCTGTCGCTTCTGAACCAGATGTTAAATCAGGATCGCGACGCCCAGTTCACTACCGTAGGCGCTTTCGCCTGGCATTTCCGGCGGCTGTATCAGGCCCGGCTCCTGCTGGATAAAAAATTACCCGACGGGGAAATCATCCGCCAATCGCGCATCTGGGCCAATCAGGATCAGTTTATCCGGCAGGTAAAAAATTTGAAAATTGAAAATATCGGCTGTATATTGGAACAATTAATGCGAATCGACCAGGCCAGCAAAACCGGCGCTGGATCCGTCCGGATCGGCCTGGAAAAATTAATCGTACAATTTAGTACCGGAAAACGCCGGGCGGTATAACCCGGCGGTACTAAAACCAGAAGCATGGAGGCTTACAATGAAAAATAGTACCGCAAAAATCTTCGACGCAATTTATATCGGAAATAGTGGCACGCACCCCTCTCTTTATCTGTACCTGGGATTGCTGCTGACTGCCGGTTGGCTGGCCGGGTGTTCCTCCCTGAACGATTATATATCCCAGCCGATGGTTATCGATGCCTCCCAACGACAGGTCCCTTCCGCCAAATGGGAAAACCGCTACGAAAACAATCCGAACTCCAATGTCACTGCCCAGAATTCTAATCAGGACAGTCTCCCACCTTCCGATAGCGCAAATCCAGGTTCCCCGCAAACCAGCCCCCAGTGGTCCGACCTTGAATATAGCCAGACCCAGAATCCACCCGCTTTTAACCAGCAAAATCAAAATTCATATACCAACTCCACACAAACGAATAATCCTGTTTATGACCAGCCGCTGTCTGCCGATCCGCCCAGGGTGGCAAAGGTCACGATTCAGGAAGTACCCGAACAAAATAGTAACCAGAAAACAATTCCCGATGAAACCAACAAACCAGCTCTTGCATCGAATTCCGTTGATCAAACCCGGCCGAATTCCTCCCCTGCCAACCATACGGTTAGCCCGGAACAGAATCAGATAGCCACCGCACCTGTGCAGAAAAAACCAACTGGTGAAGATATTTTGCTCGATGCCAACATCTCCGCGAATGATTCGGTAACGCCTGCCCTCAATATTCGGGATTCCTCTCTTTCGCTGCAATCCATGAATCTGACGCAGCCCGCCCTGGCCCAACGACCGCAAAACCAGAATAATTCCTATCGAATTGACGATACGATCCTGGAATTGGAAAAACATATCGCCCAGAACCCCGATGATATCCATGCCCAAATCGCTCTTCGCTGCCTGTATCTGGCATACGGCCAGGAGGAAAAAGCCCTGCAACTGCTGCCGGAGTTACCCGCCGATCAGCAGGCCAAATCCCTGGCCCTGACACAGGCGGTTCATTTGTCCGCCAAAACCCTCGCCGATAAAGGCAGTGATACCGTCAGCGCCAATCAGGCCCTGGAAGCGGTGAATAATTTATCCTCGCAGCTGGCGGATAAGGCAGATCTGGTGATTACCCGCCTGGAAATCTGCAAACCCGACACCGTGAAAGGATTCGGACGTTTTGAAGTCTTTCCCCTGACGGAACTGGAAACCGGCCACCCTCGAACCGTGCAAGTCTATTGCGAATTGCGAAACTTCAAAAGCGAAGTCAACGCCGAAGGAAAATTCCTCTCCAAATTGCATTGTAAGATTGTCCTCTATGATGTAACCCAGAATTACAAAATCCTCAAACAGGAAGAAGATGATATTCAGGATGTCCCTTCCAACAGCTCGCGCCAGGACTTCTTCCTGCGCGGCTCCCTGGACATCCCCCAGTTAGAACCGGGTAAATATCAACTGGTCGTAACGATGGAAGACCAGATCGCCCGGAAAATCGCCCGGCCCGCTAAAATCGATTTCGAAGTCAAACCGGGATCAAATTCGGTTCCGTAAAAGGGATTGCTTACTTTTTCAGAACCTTACTATTTTTGTATCTTTCGTATGAGGATTCCTATTCCGCCATCGGGAATTTGTATCTTCACACCCTCTTTTACGGTCTGAATCGCATCAGGCAATGGCACTGGAATCCGGTGGCCGTTTTTATCAAAAAGCAGGGTCTCCCCCACCGTATCCGGCCCCCAGCCCCAGGCACCGGAAACCATTGTTACGATCCGTTCCTCACCAATGACCCAGCCTGGCCCAATTTCCGCGGGCGTTATCGGGAACATCCAGTTGGTAACGATTTTCTGACTCAATTCCGGCCCGGCGTAATAATACGAATACAGGCAGCCGGCCGAAAGCTTGTCCAGAATATCATCCATCCGGTCTGTCTCTGTTTTCCAGCCCTTTTGGTTACGCCGTTCGTTAGAGGTATAACACTCACTATGACCTAGCGGAGTAAGTGTGGAAAGGTGCATCTGGGCATAACCCTGATGGTTCGTGGTTTCGTTACAGCGCAGGATATTAATCCGCGTCATCCCTTCCGTTTGGGGCGGATCGTTGGCAAGGACCTCCCCGCCGTACTTCCGGACCTGCTCGATCAGGGCGATCCGCGCCGGCTCGGATATAATCGCCAGATCCGCATACTTCCGCGTCACCTCACCTGTTTCAGGATCGACATCAACGGTATGTCCGTCCCAGCGGTCATAGGTATAACGCCCGTAAAAACCGGTGGCATAGGAAAACGTATCGAAATAGATGCCGTCGAATCCGCCCTCGGTCATGGACAGTTGAATCCACTGTTCAAGCTGCCGATACCACGAGTTGCCGATTACCGGCACATGACGATAACGAACCCATCCCTGGGGCACATCGCCATAACAAGGATCCCTCGGATCGCAGGGAAAGGTCATCGGCTGGCCGTCTTCCCGGATAATCTGCGAATCCTGATACGGGTCCTGACCTTCCGGACAGGCCGCCGACAAGAGCGGCTGGATTTTACAAAGGACGCGCATATCGGGACAGGCTCTTTTAATGCGGATCGGATCTTTACGCAATATCTTCACCTGCTCCTGCGGAGTGCCGTTAAAACCGTACATCTGCCCCCACCATAAACCGGGGATGGTAATCCGGATGCCCCGGCGCTGGAAGAAGGTACGAATGGCTTCATCGCTGTATGTCTCGTCCAGAGAGGTCGCGGCAAAACCAAAATTGTCGACCGTGCGGTTGGCGCCCCAGTCGCGCCGGAGTCTGCTGATAAAGGGCCAGTAGCTGGGTTGGTTTTCCGGATAGATAGCCCACCGCAGGGTATAGGAGGCCAGAGGTTCCAGGCCGAAATGATGGGCCAGGAAATAGCATTTGGCCCCCACCCGATATGTTTTCAATCCCAGCCGCAGCACCGTATCTTCCGCGGCGATACCCAGACCGTTATCCCCAAAAGCATAAAAAACCGTAGGATTGGCGGCCGGATAGGTTGGTGAACCATTGTTAACAACTCCGTCAATACCTCCCAGATAAACTCCCTGCGGAGGGCGGGAAGGAATCATCGTATTGGTTATGGCCACGCCGATCACACGATCCAGGAGATTGGTAAAAGTATCGTGCATTTCCAGGCGACCGTTTTGAAAACTTATACTCCTGGTCAACTGATATGACTCATCTTCCGCTAGAATGGAAATCGTTTTTGGATCAGGTGAATGTACCTCCAGTTTACGCCAGGTAACCGGTTGTTCATCAACAGCGAAAAGATGTTTACCCCCGCCCGGCCGGGAAAATTCACTCTCGATAAAATAGCTCGTATCCTGATTGCGGATTTCAAGGCCGCCGCTGGGAGATGCCAATACTTCTACCCGATCAAACCGGATTCCTCCCCCGGCAATAGGGTGCGGTGGAATTTCCGATTTCCGCAAAGGGCTGGCGGCCGCCTGCGAAGCCGGAACGCTCGACAATTCCAGCCTTCCTACCAGAAGCTCCGGTTGCGGAGAATCGCCCGGCATATTGAAATATTCCGGAGCCGCCATATTCGTGATTGTGATCTCATTGGGCCGGTCTTTATGAATCAAATCGGACACATCCAGCATATAGGTGCTATCTTCGCCGATGTTTTCAAAGGAATAAGAAAAAATGGTCAGCAAATTGTTCCCGTCAAAAAAAGCGGCCCCCGTGTCGCCATAGGCCGATTTTGATTTATTCAGAATCCGCAGACCCCCACCGAACCGCTCTTCCCCCACCCGGTCATCCACCGGCTTGCCGTTCACCGCCAGTTGCAGATAATTCCCATACCCCGCCCCCTGCTGCAGCCGGGCCTGAATCACCAGCACCGCCACCTGCCCATCCGGGATATCCAGAGACGGCACAGGAATCGAAACAGACTTTTTTGCGGGAACCAGAAATGCCTCACCCTCATACCGCCAGATCCCCACGGGTGAAACCGCACATAAATCGGACGCAACGAAGCACAACCATACCCCGATTCCCGTCCAACCGTATATGATTCGGGGACACCGCATAAACACCTTCTTCGATAACACCGGAATTTCACGGAGAGCAGGAAAATTTAATATCATTTTCTTCATCTTTTGCTGTACTTTATTCAGCATTTATCAATTATACTCAATCTATCCATCTTACCAAAAAGTTTTAATCAGACACAAATTATCGGACCATCTTGCCCAAATAATAAAAAACCTATAAGTATTTATTCCCCCGCCAGATACCGCTCCAAAATCGCCTCCCGCCTCGCCCATAAAATCCGCACCAGATTTTCACTCTCCTCCTCATTCATATCCGCCTCATTGACAATGGCTTGCAACTGCTCCCGGCTGAACTGCCCCATCTTCACCGCCATCCACCGCCCATCCTCAAAACCCATCCGGTCAAACGCACTGTTGGGCTTCTCCGCCCGCCACCTCTCCGGATCAAAACATAAACAACTATCATATATGTATTTATGGTTGGTATAATCAAACCCGCCCTCGCAGCTAACATCCCCCCTCAGCCCCAGACTCACCACCCACCAGAACTGCCTCTCCACATCCCATCGATACCGGCACCCCTGCCATTCCGCCTTCGACCGCCCCTGCCACGACCCCAGTGCCCCGTTGAAATCCAATATATAAAACTTTACCATTCCATCACTTACCGCCGCCAGATTATTGTTGTCCGACCGGTCCACATCATTCAGCCACGCTGCCGCCAGCCCCAGCCCCCGAAATTCCCGTCTGTCCTTCACCCAGTCATATTTATAGATCCCCAGCACCTTCCCCGGCACAAACCGCGATGCGATCCCCCGCCGCCCGTCAAAATTCGCATTACCCGTTCCCGTTATAGTAATTAGATACGTCTCCGGTACATTATAACCCAGCGCCCAATAGATCCGGCTGGCGATAATCTCCGCCCCACTGCCCAGTCCCGGATATTCCCTATCATCTAGCTTTATCAGGTACTTATGACCATTGGCATCCGACCCGATAAATCCCTCCGATCCCCCACTTTCCTTGATTTTCAGTATGGAAAACGGCCCCACCGGCTCCGGCCCCCCATTCCCTCCCCGTGCCGCTTCTTCCCAGCTCATCTCCCGAAGGTTACGATTCGTATAAAAACTCGAATCGTCCACCCCGCCATCCTCATTTATATTTTTGGCAGGCAACGACTTACCGCACAGCCGGGCCATCTGCCATTCCCCATCGAACAGGTCACGAACCGGATAAAAATAAGTAGTCTTAAAAAAAATCTGCCAGGTTTTATCCCGCGAAAAGCGAATTTCCTCCGCATCTTCCCGAACAAATCCAGCCTGATTATAGTATGGATTAGTATGGCAGCCCAATCCCGATAACAGCAGAAGATAGATAATAGATAACTTAGTATAAGAAAGGAGTTTATAGAGATTTAGTGAGCGAAGAAACGGCATGATTTTACAGGGTTACACTTGTCGGCATCATCGGACGACGACGGACCGGTCTGGTTATTTGCGGCATGGGCGGCCCCAGCTCAATAGCCTTACTAACGGGCTGAGATACAGGAACATGGCTCTTTTTAACTACCCGCGCCGGTACCCCAACCACGGTAGAATAAGGATTTACGTCTTCAAGTACCACCGCCCCGGCACCAACCACCGCCGACTCCCCTATGGTAATCCCCTGGATGATGGTGGCACCGATCCCGACAAAAGCTGCCTGTTTTATCTTCACATGCCCGGCAATCCGTACCCCCGGACATATATGGGCACTCTTATGAATCGTGGACTCGTGATCGATGATACAGCCGGTATTGAGAATCACAGAATCTTCAATAGTAACATGAGCACAAACATTTGCTCCAGCAGCAATTACAACATTTTTGCCAATATTGGCGTTCCCAGCTATACTGGCCGCCGGATGAATCGCGCTGACCAGGCTGACCCCTGCCTTTTCCAGCGTCTGGGCATACGCCTGACGAATTCGGTTATCCCCAATCGCCACGATAGACCCACCAATACCCAGCTCCGGAAATTTGGCAATCAGGGACAAATCGCCCAGAATTTCGATCCCATCCATAGTTTGACCATGCAAGGCACTGTTGGAGTCAATAAAACCCGCAATATCGAATTGGTGGTTATTGCGGAGAATATCCAGTACAACCCTGCCGTGACCGCCTGCTCCAACAATAACAATTTTCATGGCCGCTCCTATCGAAAATAGCAATGAATCCGCTAATATCAGTACTAAAAACTCCCATAATTAACAATGGGACCGATAATTACCGTTTTTTTATCGACAAAATGGAGTACTTTTCTCAAATGAAATGGGGGAATTAGAGCAATGAAAATATTTTTTAAGGAATAATAGTGCAAAATAGTAAATTTTAGAGAAAATAGGCCCAGTGGATAAAATCATAGTTGGAAGGGGTTTAAACATCAAGCATACTATGATGAAATCCGATAAACAATTTATATAAGTGATTAAATTCAAGGCTCATAGGAAGTAAAAACTTATGGTAACGAAAAAAATAATTACTGGGATGTTTAGAGAAAAGGGGATCGGTTGCTTAAGAATCTCACAGCAGGCAATTAGATTGTTATTTGATAAAAGGGTCTGGGGTGCATTAGGAGTGGGATTGTGTTTCGTAATTCCTTTATTGATTTGTGGTTGTACGGAACCATCGGATATGGGCCGGTTTCGCGCCACTCCCATTACCAATGTAATATTGGAAGACTTGGGCGTGGTGGATGAGGAGCCGGGGGCATTTGAAGGGGCGCGGGATCCACGGATTCCCGATACCCAGCCGACGGATAAAGAGTATGTGGTCGGGCCGGGGGATGTGTTAATGATTAATATCATGGACCTTTTCGCGGTGAATATGGAGTGGCAGGGCCAGCGGCAGGTCTCGGAAACGGGTCGTGTCACACTGCCTTCGGTGGGGACTTTTCTGGCTGCGGGTCGAACGGAATTGGAATTGACGGACCATATCATGGACCTGTTGAGTCCGGATATTCTAAAAAATCCAGAAGTAAGCGTGGTTGTAGTTGGTTCGCGTGAAAGATTTTATTCGATATCGGGAGCGGTGACGGTTCCGGGCCGGTATCCATTGTTAGGGTCGAATTTCCGGATATCGGAGGCCTTTGCACAGGCGCAAGGGATTCCGCAGATGAATGCAGATTATGCGTATGTGGTGCGTAAGGTTATGGAACCGGCAGCGTTAGCACCGGCGGAGGGGACTGATTACAAAGGACAGGAGATGGAAGCGAAATGGCCCGACCTTACGGGGCAGCCGGATATGAAGGTAGAACCGGAAAACATGGAAGAAAAAACGCAACCCCAGAAGACCACCACTCCCCAGCCGGCCAATGAGCAGGAGGAATTGCTGGAAAGTATTCGTCCGATGTCTTCAATGATTACCCCGATGGAATTGGCGGAGAATGATGTTCCTGATCCGGCAGCGGGTGGGAATGAAGAAACGGTCGTGGAAGAACCAAACGCAGAAGATTCTCTGACGATGGAGGATGCGTTGAAACGGAATGAGTTCGAGGTGGTGCCAACGGAAGGCAAGGAAAACGATTCCGAAAAGCCGTTCAAGGTGGTTCGTGAAGGAGGCAGTTTCAAGCTGGTGCCAGCGGATGGGACGGAGCAGCCGCCCATGGAATGGAAAGCTCCTGTTCCTGCAGAGCCGAAACCAGGGGATTATGGAATGGAAGAGATAGGTGGGGCGGGTCAGGTGTATGATGTGATACGAATTGATTTAAAGAAATTGCGAAGCGGGGATTTGACGCAGAATATCATTGTTCAATCGGGAGATGATATCCAGGTGCCGTATAATTCGGTGGGGGTATTTTATGTGGGCGGTCAGGTATCCCGACCCGGTGCGTACAATTTGACGGGAGCACAGATGACCTTGAAGCGGGCGATGGTATCCGCGGGGCCGCTGACCTCGCTGGCCTGGCCGAGCCGGTGTGAGATCAGCCGGATGATCGGCGAGAACCGGGAAGTGACTTATCAGGTGAATCTGGAGAAGTTGTTTACGGGTACAGCCCCGGATATTTATATCAAGCCGGGCGATATGATCAATGTGGGTTCCCATCCGCTGGCACGGTTTATCGCGGTGGTTCGGCAGAGTTTCCGCAGTACATACGGATTTGGTTTTGTGTATGACCGGAATTTTGCGGATAAAGATTTCGGGCATTGATAAAAAAAATATAAACCAGTAATGAGGTTGAATATAAAAAAGTAAGGAGGGGTGATTGAATCGGTTTTTCGGAGGGACGAAAAAAGACCGGAAGGCGAATAAAAAAACACGGCAGGATGGCTGTGGCGCAATCGGGGAAGAGTGAGTATCGACTAGTAGTATAGCAAGGTAATATGGTGAACGATCGAGAGACAGAAAAGGAACGAGTTGGAAGTCATGGTTTTTCCGAGAGGATGCCGACGGAAGCGGGTGCTTTGTCAGCCGCGGTACCGGTGGCGGATCGGCTGTGGAAGGTCCTGATTATAGCCATATTGTATTGTTTGTTATTTCGAGAAGAGTTGAAGCGGTTATTGGATCTATGGAGTACGGCGAATGAATCCCATGGATTTTTGATTCCGCTGTTCAGTTTATATTTTTTATATCGGGACCGGGTGCAATTAAAACAAGCGGTGGGCCGGCCATCCTTTTGGGGGGCTGGGGTGATTTTATGTAGCCTGGCGGTCTATTTGTATGTCGGGGCGTTTCAGGGTTTTTACTATGCTCGTCAGATCATGATGATTTTTCTGCTGGCGGGTGTGGTGCTGCTGTTGGGCGGGTGGCGTATCTTTCGGATTGTGTGGCTGCCGATATTTTATTTATGGTTTGCGATGCCGCTGCCGTCGCGGTTATACACGCAGATTACCATGCCAATGCGGGAATGGGGCAGTTCGATAGCGTCCTTGCTATTGAATGTGATGCCGGGAATCCATTGCAACGCTTCGGGAGTATTGATTCACGGCGTTCACGCAGGTGAGCCGTTCAGTTTGAATGTGGCGGATGCGTGCAGCGGGATGCGGCTGTTAATGGCATTTTTGGCGCTGGGAGTGGCGATGGCGTATCTGGAGTACCGGCCGGCGATTCACCGAATTCTTTTATTGTGCAGCACGATTCCGATTGCGATATTTTGCAATATTCTACGGGTATTGCTAACGGGATTTATCCATATATACATTGGGCCGGAGTATGCCACCGGTTTGCTGCACACTTTGTTGGGAATCGTGATGTTGGGGGTGGCGTTTGGTTTGTATGGCCTGTTGGCATGGATCATGAATAATCTGGTAGTGGAAGAGGATGCCGGTCAGATTTTAATTGTGGGGCAGAATGTGGAAAATCCGCCGTTGATGGAGGAGCGGGGAACATGAGAGACGCGGAAGAGAAAACAACGCTACAGGAATATGTAACCGGGCCTTTGTTCCGGATTCTGCGTCAGCCGGCCTTTATGCTCTGTGTGGTGCTGCTGGGAGTCTGTGCGGGTGGTTTAGAGGTAGCGGCGGAGAAGATGAAGTGGCATTTTCGGAAAGAAGCGGTGCCGCTGCGGAAGTCACTGGATGATCTGGATGCGGCTAAGTTGGCTCCCTATAAGCTGCTTCGCGCCGATAAAATTCAAAACAAAGAAGTGGAAGCGGAATTGGGGACGAAGGATTATATCCAGTGGTATCTGGAAGATCCCACGGTGAATGAGAAAGATCCGGGCCGTTTTCTGCTGCTGTTCATTACGTATTATACCGGCGAGCCGGACAAGGTGCCGCATGTGCCGGAAGTTTGTTATCAGGGCGGCGGGAGCCTGGTGGAGAAGCGGGAGGACACGGAGATATCCATACCGGGAAAGGCCGGCCAGTCCGAGAGGATTCCGATCCGGGTATTAGAGATGGATATGCCTGGAACATGGAATGCAGAAAACCGGACTGTGATCTACTTTTTCGGAGTGAATGGCGATTATTTGAATGATCGGAATCAGGTCCGTCGGCGGTTGAATAATCTGCGGGACCGGTATGCGTATTTTTCCAAAGTGGAAGTGAGTTTTATCAATTCCCGGCCGGGGGATACCGAGAAGTTAGTTGGCGATATGGAGCGATTTTGCCAGAAACTGATGCCGGTGCTGCGGGAGGAGCATTGGCCGGACTGGGATGCTTTAACCAAAAAGAAATAAACCTAATTTACGAATAGAGAATCTGGAGCTAATCATACATGGCAAGAAAACGTTTGAACAAGAAGCTGATCACGATCTTATCTCTGGTGGGATTAACGGTTTTGGTGATTGGCGTGGTGCTGGTGTTAAGCCGCAAATTCCGGAGTGCCCAGCCGTTTCTGGATGAGGCGAAGGTCCTGGTGGAGCAGGCCAAAGCGATTAATGCGGAGAATGAGGCGGAAGCATCGAAGCTGACGGATCCGGAGGAGTCGTATAAACGTTTGAAGGAATTGAATGAAGAGAAGGCAGAAAAGGTATGGAAGGAAGCGATCGAGAATTTGAAATCCGCATTCCGCTACTCCCGGAGCAATTATGCTCTGAAGAATCAGGCGCTGGAGGAGATGGTGGATGTATATTTGTATCGGAAGGAATATGTAAATGTAATGGGGGTGTGGACCGAGATGTTCAAGCAGGACGCAAAGAATTACGATGCGAAGCGGAAGGTGACGGATTTTTATTATGAAATGGCCAAGAGCGGGGCCGGTAACTGGCGGGAAGTACGGGATCAGTCGGATTCCCTGATCGGACTTCGACCGGAGGATCCATACGGCTATCTGGTGAAGGCACATGCCTTGATCGGCATGGTGATGGAGGGGGGATCGGATGATCCGGCGCAGGCACAGGCAACGGTGGAGGAACTGATCGCCAAGGCGGCGGAATTCCAGCCGACGAATGCCATGCTATTCCGGATTCGGGCGTTGAAAGAGTTGTTAAAGCTGAAGAATGTCAACGACCCGGCAGAGCAAAAGCAAATTCGGGACCAGGCGGGCGCGTATTTGAAAGAGGGTGTGGCCGCGAACCCGTCCGATGCGGAAGCGTACCAGGATTTATTCGATATTTATTATCTGCCACTGCTGCGGGATCTTTATACGCAAACGAGCCGTGCAGGGGAAGAGACAAAGAGTCAAACATTGGAAGAACTGGAACGAGTTACTCAGGAGAGTGGAAAGTATTTAGGCGAGGCGATAGGCCAGTTTCCGGAGGATGGTCGATTTTACGTAGCTCAATCGCAGGTGAATCGGCTCGGATATATGGCAAAGGATCAGGAGTGGTTGAATGATTCGATCGCGTTAGTGGAAAAGGCGCTGGGTTGTCCGAAGAAAGACGGGGCCTGGCATATTCTGGCGGCGGATTATTATCGTCAGCGGGCCGAGGAATCGAGAGATGGCCATAGCGATCTGGAAAAGGCCTGTTCTCTGCTGCGGGAAGCATTGTATCATTCGAATTTGACGGACTTGCAGAGTTCGGAACGAGTAAAAATTCGCCGGTTGCGTTATGGCGGGGCGTTACCGCTGCTGGTGGATGTTGCGACAGATCTGGCGGGTCAGGAGAGCGATGCGAAGAAACAGCAGTGGTATCTGTCGAAGGCCCAGGAGGCATTGAAAGAATTGCAGGATTCGATCGGAGCCGATGTGCCAACCAGTAAGATTGCGGCGGGAGTGATGGCTCTGGCGGAAGGGGATAAGCAAAGAGGGATCAAGTATTTTTATGAAGCGGATCAGCAGCAGAAGGCATCAGGGATCCGCAATCCGAATCTGGATGAACGGATGTTTTATGCCTTGCGGGAGGGTGAATATCAGGGGTTGGCGCTGCAGTATGCGGTGCGGGCACTGGTATCCGGAGGCCGATCGGAACGGCTGCTGATCGATTGTATGCAGACTATGTTGCAATTACGGGGTTCCCAGTACCTGGGTGAGATGAGCCAGTTTTTCGATTTGTATGAGAAGTATTATGGGAAGGGCAGGAATTTTCCGGAAGAATATTTGGCAATTCAAGCGAATTATTATTTGCGGCAGGGTAAATATAAAGAAGCGAGAAAGCTTTTGGCGGACTATCAGGGCGATAAGGCGGAATTTAAGATTTTGCGGGCTCGCTCGCTGGATACCGAAGCAGAGCGAGTGGCGGCTTCCCTGGAGCTGGCGTTACAGAATCCAACCAATCTGAATCTGGTAAACATGTTATATAATTTTTATATGACGGAAGGCGCAAAGGATCCATCCGGGTATGAGCAGGCACGGAAGGTAGTGGATGCGGCTTTGCAGGCGGATCCGCAGAATTTGTCCTTACTGCAGATGCGCGGGATTTTGTCGGAGCCGGATCCGGGGGTGGTGACCGAGGAAAGGAAGCGGGCGATTTATCTGGGAGTGATTGGCACGGTTTCGGATCCCCTGGAGAAAAGTAAGGAACTGGGACAGTTTTATCTGAATCAGGGTTTTGAGAATCAGATGCGCGGGGAGGAAGATAAGTCGAAACAGAATTTTGACCTGGCACAGAAGGAATTAGGAGCGGCGGCAAAAGCGGCACCGGATGATCTGTCCATTCAGATTTCGTTATTCCGGGCGGCCCTGGCAAAGAAGGACTGGTCACTGGCGAAGAGTCTGGTAGGGAACATCAGCGGCAAAGATCCTGTTCTGGGATTGTCGGTGGAAGCGGATTTGAATATTGCGCAGGAGAACTGGGAGTCGGTGGCCCAGGTTTTGGAACGTTATTTATTGGAGCGTCCGGTATCGGCACAGGGACATGCGAATTTATCGCAGGCGTATATTCAACTGGGGATCAAGAAGCAGGGGGAGAAGGCGAATAAAGACGCAGAGACCTATTTTTCCAAAGCGATGGAAGAGGCGCAGGAATCATTCCAGCAGGACAGTCAGAATATTCGAACGATCAACTTGCTGGCATCGCTTTTGCATCAGCGGAATGAGCAGAAAGGGCTGGAAAACCTGGGGATTTCGGAAATTACCGAGATGGTATCGCTGGTGGAAAAGGCCCTGGATTTGAATCTTTCGAATGCGATGATAAGCCGTCTGGGAGCGATTTATTACCCGTTGTGGACGAAATGGCAGAGTCAGTCGCTGGCGCTGCAGAAGATCGATGAGGAAACGCGAAAGGGTCTGAACGAGAAGATTTCGAAGATACGGGAGAAATCGATTTCGATTACCCGGTCGCTGGTAGATCAGAATCCCGGTCAGGTAGAGAATTGGCAGTTGCTGGCACAACTGGAGTATCAATACTCCCAGCAGGAGCAGGATAAAGCCAGACAGGAGAAACTGCTGGCGGAAGTGGAGAAGATTTATCAGGAAGGAATGGCGGCCAATCCGAGTTCGCCGCAGTTGGCGGCGGCGTACGGGGAATTTTTGCGGAAAATCGGCAAGGAAGAGGGATCGGAGCAGGCCTTGCTGGATATTATAGCGAAATCGGAGGGGGCAGAGAAGATCCAGGCACAGTTAAATCTGGGTGCGATATATTACCGGCATCAGGAGTTCGATAAGGCCAAACAGGTGCTGGCGGAAGTTTTGCAGGCGGATGCGGCCAATGCAGGGGCGATGCGGATGCAGGTGGGGATTTCGATTCAGGAGGGCGATTATGAGGCAGCGTTGGACATGTATAAGAAACTGCGTCAGATAGATGATCGGGAGGATTTGATGGCTGGTCAGATTGAAACCCTGCTGGCTCTGGGACAGGTGGAGGAGGCGGAAGGTCTCCTGAAGGAGATGCAGGAGAAGCATCCGGACTATGTGGGGACGCAGATGCTGTCGGCGCGAGTAGAATTGCGCAAGACGAATTATGCAGCGGCGATTGCCTATACGGATCAGGCCCTGAAGAGTGATGAAACAAATTCTCAGGCCTATCTGATTAAGGCCCAGGCGCAATATTACGATCAGCAGTTTTTGCCGGCTCTGGAGACATTGAAGGCATTGCGGGCGAACGTGCCGGCGGAAAATAATGCGGGGCGAATGGATGTCGCCAAGGTCTATCTGGCATTAGATCGGAATGATGAGGCGATCACGGAATTGCAATCGGCGCTGCAATATGAACCGCAGAATGAACCGATACGGAAGATGCTGCTGGGAGTGTTTCGGAATCTGGGCCGGTGGAAAGAACTGGAACGGTTATATGATGATACGGTTAAGGTATATTCCAAATCGGTAAATGCCCGATTGGAAGCAGGGGATTCGGCGCTGCAGATGGTTCGTAAATATTTGCAGGAGAAAGATCAGGAAAAAGCGAAGGAGCAAATGCAGCGAGGTGTGATGCTGATGGGGCAGGCCTGGCAGCTTAGTCAGGAGTCGGGTGAAGTTCAATTCCCGGCGTTGTTGGGAATGATCCGGGCGCTGCAGTTGGCCAATCAGAATCAGCAGATTATCGAGTTGGTGGATAAATATTCAAAAGGGCAGGCTACGGATGCTTTGTTGCTGGTAAGCAAGGCGGAGGCTTTGGCGCGGCTGGGAAAACCGGAAGAAGCGTTGGAGAATTATGGCAAGGCATTGGATTTGGCGGAGGGGCAAGGCAACCTGGAAAATTCGGTGGTTGACGGAGTAGTGCGGGTTGGGGAGTTTGAGAAGGTGGAGGCATGGTTGCAGAAGAAGATATCGGAGCAGCCGGCGCGGGTTTCTTTGCGGATGAGTCTGGCCAGTCTGTATCGCAGCCAGGGCAAGTATGAACAGGAATTGGATGAACTCCTGAAAGCACAGCCGCTGGCGGATGAGAAAAAGGCGATTGAGATTGAGAATTATCTTTCGATGGTGTATGAAAAAACCGGTCAGAGGGAGAAGGCAATCGAGAGTTGTCGTAAGATTCTGGCCTCGAATCCGGATAATATTACCATTCTGAATAATCTGGCCTATTCCCTGCTGGAGATGGGTGGCCGGGATGAGGAAGCGTTGCAATATGCGGAACGTGCCTATCAGATGGCACGGAATGATGCGGATATTATGGATACCTATGTAGTGGCATTGCTGACGAAGAAAGATTACGAAAAAGCGGAGTCATTGAGTCGGCGGGCGATTCAGGAGAAGCAGTTTCGCAATGAGCCGGTGACCGCGTCGTTTATTTTCCATCTGGGAGAATCGCTGGCGGGGCAGGAGCGGGTAGAAAAAGCCCGGGAGCAGTATGAAAAGGCGTTGTCGATTCTGGAAACCAAAGGCGAAGCGGTAGGAGAAACCCAATTACGTGAGAAGATTGAACGGGCGATGGGAAAGCTTGGCAACTCAAACTGACCGATGGTCGGTTTGACATAAAAGGACAAAATTGAGAAATAGTAAATTACTAGAAGAGAGGCAAGACAATGAGCGGACAAATAGCCTTACCGAGAGCAACCGGAATGGTTGCCAGACCAGCAGGATCGCAGGTTCCCATGAATACCCTTACCTTTAAGGAGGTGATGGGGATTATTCGTCGAAGGATATGGCTGATTCTGATTGTGACGATCGTATGCACAATCATCGGGGGCGGCTTGTGGTATGTGTGCCAGAAGTATGTTCCGAAATATACCTCGCAGGCATTTATCCGGTGTAAAATGCCGAATCCTCCGGATTTGCTCAAAGGTACGACTACGCTGGTGAATGAGCGTGTGATTGCCCTGGAGACGCAGAGTAAGGCAGCGCAATTAATGGGCGAGTCGTTTATCAGCAAGATGCTGCAGCGGCTGCGGGTGCAGGAGACCAAATGGTTCCAAAAGCGGAAAAACGATGCCCAGAAGTTGATGGAGGATTTTCAGGATTCGTTTTATGCCAGTCCGCGCCGGGATACGGATTTGATTATCCTGGGTTTCAGTGCAACCCGTCCGGATGAAGCGCAGACGATATTAAAAGAGGTGTTAGATCAGTTTCAGCAGGATATGGTTTCGGGTGCAGAAGGGGAGTTTGGCCAGCGACTGACTTCGTTAAACAAGGGGAAAGAGGATCTGACGAAACAATTAACCGCGCTACGAAATTCTCAGAAGGAATTAGCCCGACTAATCAGCAATACCAAAGGCTGGGAAGGCGGGGATGTGGTGCTGGAGCAGGAGTTGAGTTTGCTGCATCAGGAAAAACTGCGTTTGCAGGCCTCGTTAAAGGAGATGGAGATTTTGCAAACGCAGGTGCAGCAGCAGCGGCAGGATTATGGCGTGACCAATACGGTTCGGCTGGCGGTAGAACAGGATCCGCTGGTACAGGGGCTTCGAAACCGGGTGGTGGGCCTGAACGAGGAGATGAGCCGATTGCTGGAGCGGTTGGGCGAGGATCACCAGGAGATCCGCGAGGTGAAGAAACGGATTGAAGCGGTGCAGGCGATCTCCAGTCAGCGGGAGGCGGAGCTGCAGCGTCAATATGGGGCATCCGAAGAGCAAAGCATCATCAATCAGGTGCAATCGTTGACCCAGGAATTGAATGAAATTAATGAGAAATTTGCGGAGGTTTCCACACGATATAGCGATATGAAACAAAAGCTGACGGATTATGAAAGCGGGGAGGAAGAAGTCACGTTGACGCTGGAGCGTTTGGAGTCATATGAAAGTGAGATCAATTCAACCAAGGCGACGATGGCTAGTCCGGATCGCGTTCGAGTAGAGGTTGCCAGCACCCCGACGGAACCGCTGGAGATGAGTTTCCCGAAGCTGGAGATATTTTTGCCGGGCGGATTTATTTTAGGACTCATGTTGTCGGCGGGCTTGATATTCCTGCTGGAATTTCTGGATGATTCAATCAAGAGTCCCAGCGATGTAGTTCGGTATTTGAATATTCCGCTGCTGGGGATTGTACCGGAATATGAGGATCCGGATGCCGATGAGATTCCGATCGCCAAGGTGGCGGCTATTCATCCGCAGTCGATGTTCGGCGAATCGTTTCGTCAGGTGCGGACCAATCTGTTTTTCAGTGCGCCAGCGGATGAGATGAAGAGCATTCTGGTGACCAGTAGTACAGCCGATTGCGGCAAGACGACGATAGCGGTGAATTTGGGGATTACCTTTGCAGCGGAAGGGAAACGGATTCTGCTGGTGGACGCGAATTTCCGCCGGGCGGCATTAAGCCGTCTATTTCCTGCAGAAGGGCCCCCGCGCGGATTGAGTAATCTGTTGGTGGGGCAGGTTCAGGAATCGGAGATCATTCGTTCCACGGGTATTGACAATCTGTCCATCGTGGAAAGCGGCCCAATCCCGCCGAATCCGGCAGAGCTTCTGAATAGTCCGCGGATGCGGGAATTTCTGGAGCATCAGAAGAAATATTATGATCATATTATCATCGACGGGCCGCCGATGCTGGTGTTGACGGACGCGAAGATATTGGCCGGTTTTGCGGATGGAACTCTAATCGTGGTTCATGCGGAGGATACCCCGCGCGGGGTAGTGCAGCGAATGTTGCGTGAGCTGCGGTCGGCGAATGTGCGGATTCTGGGTGTTTTGCTGAACGCGGTACGTCCGCGGCGGGGCGGTTACTTCCAGGAAAATTACGAAAGATATTATGAATATATCGGCGGTGAGACAGGTAAAGTACTGCCCAGCGGAAAAAAGGGAGGGTAAGATTGCCGCACGCGAATTCGTAAAAGCTTCTAAAAAAAGAGGTAAAAACGGTGTTTTTAGTATTAAAAACACCGTTTTCGTTCATTAAGATAGAGACTTTAACCCAAGTTCCGCAGTTAGGGGTGAAAAACGTTGATTTTAGCGTAATAACGCGGAA
>CAZOMV010000026.1:0-55842 GCA_964580995.1 uncultured Pirellulales bacterium | reverse complement strand
CGTGCCTGCGGAAGTGCTGCGCTGCATTATGAATTCTTCAATGGTCATGTCGTCAACATGGCCGTCAAAGAAGACGATATTACCGCTTCCCCTTGTGTTATTGAACGATGTACTCTCGCTTTGGGCAATCAAACCGGAAACCTTATGATATCGTCCCAGAGAGTCTTCCGCATTAGAGTTGGTATCATAAGTAGGATTAAACAAGGAAATACTGTTATCAAAAGCGGCATAATCCATATAATCCTGCTCAAACAGCATCATCACGCTGGCAGGGCTGGGCTGAACCAACTCGGGATTGACCCGCCACTGGGGATCGTTCATCGACAGGCCGGGCTGGCCGTTCAGGCTATAGCTCCACATAAAACTCGGCCGATCCGGCTCCTCCGGGTTTGGCCAGCCAAAAACAAGGGTCGTGTGCAAAGGACTTGGATGCCAGAGATAGGGATTGTGCCTAGCCCGCAGGGCCGGACACACAAAGGCCGCCCGTGTCTGCACATATTCCCAGATATATCCCAGCTCGAAGGCCTTTTCCAGTTGATAATCAGTTGGACCAGACGGCCAGGTCCAGGGATCCCCAATCCAACCCGTTTCATCAAACTCCCAGTTCCAGCAGGGGATCTTATCTTCGTGATCCTGCGCATAAAGCCGCATCCCCGCCCCCAGCGTCTTGAGGTTCGCCAGACACACCGCCCGCTTCCCAGCGTCCCGGCCGCTGCTCAAGGCCGGCAGGATAACCAGCGTCAATAACACCAGACACCCGCCCGCCACGACCACCTCCGTCCGTGTCAAACCTCTTTGCCTGTTTCGATTTTTCATCGTACCCTTCCTCTTTTCCTTAAAACCCCGGCCAGGTATAGTTCAAATTACCACCCCAAAGCTCTAAAATCCCTTCCGGCGTACTGCATTTTTGCATAAAATCGCTCCGCCGCATGGATTCCACATGCCCATCAAAATATACCAGATTGCCAAATCCCGTTTTTCGCTGGATGTCGTTTTCCACCACCGAACCGGATACCAGGTGATACGCACCAAGGGTATAGTCATTTAGAGCATTAAATAAATGAACGCTGCTGGCAAAGGCAGAATGGTCCATATAATCCTGCTCAAACAGCATCATCACGCTGGCAGAGCTGGGTTGAACCAGTTCGGGATTGGCCCGGCATTGTTCGTCATTCTGAGACATTCCGGGCTGGCCGTTCACGCTATAGCTCCACATAAAACTCGGCCGGTCCGGTTCCTCCGGATTCGGCCAGCCATAAACAAGGGGCTTGTGCAAAGGATTCGTCTGCCAGAGATAGGGATTGTGCCTGGCCCGCAGGGCCGGACATACAAAGGCCGCCCGCGTCTGGACATATTCCCAGATATACCCCAATTCAAAAGCCTTTTGCAACTGATAATCAGTTGGATCGAACCATTTGTTTATATCATCAAACTCCCACCCCCAGCAGGGAATCTTATCTTCATGATCCTGCGCATAAAGCCGCATCCCCGCCCCCAGCGTCTTGAGATTGGCCAGACATACCGCCCGCTTGCCGGCGCTGCGAGCACTGGTCAGGGCGGGAACGGTAACGCTCAGCAGGAGGGCGACACAGAAACAAACCACCACCAGTTCCGCCCGGCAAAAACCTTTCATTCTCTTTCTTTTCATCATTGCTCCTTGTTTTTCAATCAAAATCCCGGCCAGGTAAAGCCCATATAGCCGCCGCACAACTCCAGCGTGCCTGCGGAAGTGCTGCGCTGGGTTATATATTCTTGCATGGTCATCTCGCCCACATGACCATCAAAAAAGACTATATTGCCACTTCCAGTAAATGGGATTCTTAAAACCTTATGGTATCGGCCGATGAAATCTTCTCCGTTGGTCGTATTGAAAGTCGAACTGAATAATGATATGCTGTTATCAAAAGCAGAATAATCCATATAGTCCTGCTCAAATAGCATCATGACACTCGTCGGACTGGGCAATACCAGTTCCGGATTGGCCCGCCACTGGGGATCATTCAAGGAAAAAGCCGCCTGTCCATTGAGGGAATAGCTCCACATCGGCCCGGGAGGATTATTCGTTCCTCCAGTGCCTGGCCAGCCCCAAACTTCCGTACTGTGATATATGCCACATCGGGGTTTGGGATTCATTTCGTTTTTCAGGGTGGGACAGACAAAAGCGGAACGGCTTTGGACATATTCCCAGAGATAGCCCCATTCAAAAGCATGAGCTAATGATGCGGTAGTCGGATTTGTCCAGGTTCCTCCATCGATATGCCCATCTTCTTCGAATTCGATCCCCCAGCACGGAATCTTATCCTCATAATCCCGCGCATACAGCAGGGCCGCCGCCCCCAGCGTCTTCAGATTCGCCAAACACACCGCCCGCTTCCCAGCGTCGCGGGCATTGGTCAGGGATGGCAAGAGTATGGAAACAAAGAGTGTTACACAAAAACCAACCACCAACAGTTCCATGCGGCTAAAACCACGTACTTGCCGGATTGCCATAATTACCATCCTCACCGATAATGTAACGAATTTGAGCGCCCCCTTCTCAGCATGGGCACCCAACCTGTTAATCTGTATCGGCTATTATAAAAAAACCGCCTGAAAAAAGCAAGAAATTTTGCCTCTTCGAAAGAATTTGTGGGCGAACGGAGAGGCTCTCGCTCGTAACCTATTGACTTACATTGAAATAGGGGCGTCTCCCTGGATCTTGCCGAGTTAAATTCGCTCAATCTATTTACCCACAAATGGTTCAGAAGTATCCCTGTTCATATCCACACCCGACGTCAGCCGCCGCTCTCCTCGATCACCAACTAAGCAGCTTCCAGCGGAAGCGCCATATTCCATTCACGCCCGCAGCGATAGAAAGGGCCTCTCGGCCCTGCAGGCAATGCCTGCCCTCTCGCCTGGGATTTCCCCAAGCCCATCTATTACCAACTATGTAGCGACCGACGGGAGCCTCAAAAGGGTCAAACACCCGCGGCGATAATGGTGCAGGCTCCGCCTGCTCTCTACTCTAGGGCCGATGTCCACGACTGCGCAACATTTTCCCCATTTTTTTCCCCCGAAATCGCCGTAATCCCTTGTCAATCCTCAATAAAATTTTTTTCATGTTGCGCAATTTTGGCCATTCACCCTGGCCGTTTTCGCGCAATTTCCCCCGCCCGATAACTCCATATCGCACGATCATCCGATACCCATCCCCGCAAATGCAGGGTATCCTGTGCGTACCATCTTTTCCTGTTCCTGGCCTTATATACGTCCCCATATATCATCCCCCCCACCCAAAGGTCATTCCTGCGTAAGCAGGAATCCAGTCTTAAAACACCATCGCCGCCAGCGATACCTCATATTGACGGACCCGCCAAAAGTCGATATCGACTTCCAAAAGCAGCGCTGTCGCCCCAATAACAAGGGATCGACGAGCTTTTGACGCTGGCGTCATATTTGCTTTTTGCCTGCATATCCCGCCGAATCCTATTCGGGCAACACACCCTGACGTGCGGAGCTGGGATAGGAGGGCGGGGTTGGCAATAGCAGGCTAGGGGGTGGATGGCGGGGGTAATTGGCCAATTTCAGGTTTTTGGGGGAGTAATTGGCCGGTTCGGGGGCGGACAAATTGCCTATTTTACCAAAAGGGGCTGGTCCGATCATTAATCAGCCGCTATATCTGATATAACTTCTTTAACCTGTTAACATCCTGCGGGGAAATTGGAAAAAAACGTGGTTTGGTGTTGTATGGAAGCCGGTTCCGGGGTAAAATGGTTTTTTGTTTGCGTTTCTGTGTACGAGCAAGATCGCTAGTATAAAAAAATCTATTGTAAACCCAAGACGTCAAAAGAATAGAATCTCAAAAGGAGAATTCAAATGGCATTGCAGAAAGTTTTCCGGAAAATACGTACTTTTTCATCTAATAAAAGAGTAACGGCCAAAACAGGTGGTACGAAACGCACCCGGTCGCCGATGCAGCTAGAGCAGTTGGAACCGCGCTTGCTGATGAGCCTGGGGGTGACGGACCTGACGAGCCTGACCGCCCTGCAATTGGCGCAGAGCCTGGTAGGCAGCGGCGTAGCAGTCAGCAACGTGACTTTTACCGGTGATTTTTCTGCCGCGGGCAGCTTCACCGGCGGATTGTCCAGCGGCCTGGGTATCGATGGCGGGGTTATTCTGGCCTCCGGGAACATCTCCTTGGCCGCTCAAACACCCAACACGGACGGTAAAACCGCATCCATGACCACTTCCCCCGCTGGCGATACCGACCTCAATACCCTCATCCCCGGCTACACCACGTATGACGCCTCGATCCTTGAATTTGACTTCGTTCCCAATTCCAGCACGCTGAGCTTTCAGTATATCTTCGCTTCCGAAGAGTATAACTATTATGTCAATAGCTCCTATAATGATGTCTTCGGCTTCTTCGTCAACGGCCAAAACATTGCCCTGATCCCGGGTACCTCTACACCGGTCTCGATCAACAACGTCAACCGCGGCAAATCCGGCGTCGATGCTCCCAGCAGCAGCAACAACGGCACCTACTTCCGGGCTAACGAAACCAGCAATTCCGGCGGCTCCTGGCAGAGCGCCGGCCCGTACGCCATCCAGTATGACGGGTTTACCGCCGTGCTGCAGGCGATCGCCACCGGGCTGACCCCGGGCCAAAGCACTCATATCAAGCTGGCCATCGCCGACGCCGGCGACCGCAGCCTCGACTCGGCTGTATTTCTGGCCGGCGGCTCTTTCGTTTCCAGTGCCGCCGACGTTTCCATTACCAAGACCGCTTCCAAGTCCTCCCCTGCACAAAACGAAACCTTCTCCTACACCCTTACCGTGAACGCCTCCGCATCCTCCACCGGCGTGGTTGTCAGCGATATTCTTCCGAGCGGACTGACCTATGTCAGCTCCACGTCCTCGCAGGGTACGACCTCCTTCACCGGCAATACTCTCACCGCCGCGTTAGGCTCGATCTCTGCTTCCGGTTTTGCTACCGTTACCCTTACCGTTACTGCCACGGCCCCTGGTTCCATTGTTAATCAGGCCAGCGTCACCGCCAACGAATATGACGCCAATCTCGCCAACAACCTTGCTTCCTCCACCATCACGGTCGGGGGATCGGGCGGCACGATCTCCGGGGTGAAGTTTATCGATGTCAACGGCAACGGGATCCGGGACGGCGGGCTGATCCAGGGGACGCAGCCGGACGCGGTGTTTGTCATTGATGTGTCGGGCAGTACGACGGGCGGGTTCAAGGGGACGCCGGTGGGAGATTTAAACAGTGATGGTTCATCGGATACGATTCTGGATGCCGAAATCGCCGGCTTTATCGCTCTCAACAACCAGCTCATCGCCCAAGGTTTTGGCGCAACCGGAAAAGTGGCGATCGTCAGCTTCTCGGACAGTGCCACCAATATCGACATGGATCCCTCGGTTGCCGGCACGCAGATTTATGTCAATCCGTCCGCCGGACTAAATGCGGATGGTTCAGGCACATCCTATGTCGAGCAGATGCTTCGGAGTTTGCATTCCATCAGCGGGACGAATTATGAGCCGGCGCTGCAGAAGGCCAAGGATTCCATCACGGCGATGGGCACCTCCGCCGCCAACGGTAACGTGATCTTCCTTTCGGACGGGGAGCCGAATTACCAGAATTACGCGGACGATGTTACTACGCTGAAGGCCACCGGGGCGAATGTGCGGGCCTTCGGGGTGGGGACTGGCGCGACGCTGGCCACGCTCCAAACCATCGATACGGCCGCGGCGATCTTTACTTCGACCAATGAACTGCTCAATGTCTTCAGCGGGGCCGGGACCGGCGGTGGGACCACCAGCTATACCGAAAACGGCATGGCGGGTGTCACCATCTACCTCGATCTGAATAATAATGGCTCGCTGAACACCGGGGAACCCTCGACGATTACCGCTTCGGACGGCAGTTTCTCCTTTACGGGCCTGGCCAACGGGCAGACCTACGTGGTTCGCGAAGTGGTACCCAGCGGTTATACGCAGACGTCGGGGCCTTATACGATTGTGATGGGGACGACGCCTTCGACCAATCTGGCTATCGGCAACATGCCCGAAGCCGCTGTTACCCCGGATGATTTTACGATTTCCGGCTGGAAGTTTAACGACCTCGATGGCGACGGACTGCGGGATCCGGGTGAGCCGGGCCTGGAAAACTGGGAAATTTTCCTCGATGACAACGCCAACGGAACCCTGGATTTTGGTGAAGTATGGACGTTGACGGATGCGGATGGCTATTTTGAATTCGAGGTAAGCGAAGATGGCGGCACCTACCGGGTGGCCGAAGTCGTCCAGACTGCCGACTGGTATCAGACCTATCCGGGCAGTCCCAACTTCCCCGCCTGGCATACGGTAACCATCAGCCCCGCGGACGGCTGGCTTTATGTCACGGATCTGCTGTTCGGCAATCACGAAAAAATCCCGTCCAATCTTTCGACGGAGGTGATTTCCGGCACGAAGTTCGATGATCTCAATGGCAACGGGATCCGGGATGGCGGGCTGATCCAGGGGAGCGATCCGGATGCGATCTTTATTATTGATGTTTCCGGCAGTACCGCCAGCAGCTTCATCGGCACGCCGGTCGGCGACCTCAATAACAATGGTGTCGCCAACACCATTCTCGATGCGGAGATCGCCGGCTTTATCGCCCTGAACCAGCAGTTGATCGTGCAGGGATTCGGGAATAGCGCCCATGTGGCGATCGTGTCGTTTTCCAGTGCGGCGGCGAATCTGGATATGGATCCGGTGGCGGCCGGCACTCAATATTATACCACTCCCTCCGCTGACAAAAACAATAACAGCGTGCTGGATGTGGTGGAGGCTTTGAAAACCCTCAGCTCTTCCGGCGGGACGGATTATGAAAAGGCTTTGCAGTCCGCCCTGACCGCTTACAACAATCTGAGCACCTCGGCGAACAATGCCAACGTGATTTTCCTTTCGGACGGCGAGCCGAACTATATGAATTATGCCGATGATGTGACCACCCTCAAGGCCACCGGCGCGAATGTCCGGGCTTTCGGGGTGGGGACGGGCGCGACGCTGAGCACCTTACAGCAAATTGATACGGGTGCGCAAATCTTCACGTCCACCAACGAACTGCTGAACGTCTTCAGCGGGGCCGGCACGGGAACGGGCGGTTCGACCACCTATACCGAGCCGGGCCTCGGCGGGGTTACGGTCTATATCGATCTGGATGAAGACGGGGTCCTCGACTCCGGCGAACCTTTCCAGATCACCGGCACCGACGGCTCCTATACCTTCTCCGGCCTGACGGAGGGTGAAACCTATGTCATCCGCGAGGTCGTCCCCACCGGCTATGCCGCCACGTCTGGCCCCTATACGGTTACCGTGGGTGAAGACAGCACCCTGAGCCTCAATTTCGGCAACCAGGAGCAGGAAGATACCCAGCCGGACCTGCTGGCCAAGTCCCTCACCCTCACCGAAGGCCCGATCGTTGTCCCCGGCGATAAACTCACCCTCTCGTTTATCATCTCCAACGTAGGGACGGAAACCGCCGATGGGCCGGTCAACATCTACTTCTACGCCTCGGCGGACGCCACCCTGAACACCTCCACCGACACCCTGATGGGCAGCCTGACCAACCAGAGCATCAGCCTGGATCCGGGCGAGGATTCCAAGGCCTACGTCCTGAAAACCTATACCATCCCGCCCACCATGCTGCCGGCGGATATGACCCTCTTTGCCAAAGTGGAAGCCGCCGACACCTCCATCGCCGAAACCAACCTGGCCAATAATACCACCACGGAGGACATGAATGTCCGCTGGCGGTTCGGCACCTGGGACAACAACAGCGACGGCATCATGGACCGTAAAAACGTAAAACTTACCGTCAATGACGCCCTGGGGGTAACCTGCACCTTTACGATGGGCGGAGAAGGGTATGGCGAACTGGATGGCCCGAACTTTAACCTGATGACCCTGAACCATTCCACCCTGAAATCCAAAGTCGCCATCAAGACCGACGGCGGCGGGACCACCATTCAGGATATTACCTGCGACGGCGACCTGGGCGACCTCAAGGCCAGCACGACCAACCTGGGCGACTCCTTCAGCTCGGTCGGCACGGTCGCCAGCCTGCTGATGAACGACGCCGTGGCCACCGGCAAACAGATTCCGATTTCGATCGGGGCGGCCATCGGAGCGGCCAAACCAGGCAAGATCGGCTTCCATCAGATTAAAAATGTAACCTTCTCCTCCCTGTCGGCTCTGGGTTCGCTAACCTTCGCCGAATGGCTGGATGACAGTACCGCCGATACCATCACCGCCCCCAGCATCGACAAACTCGAAGCCAAGGGCGACCAGAAAGGCGGGCTGGACGGTGACTATATGGCGGATGCCACCCTCTCCAATGCCGCCTCCACCATGTCGGCCCTGACCGTCAACGGCCTGATGGACGGTTCGGTCCGCACGGCCGGCAGTATCAAGGCCGTCAAACTGGTGGCCATTGTGGACAGCACCATTACCGCCGGTATCAGCAACAGCGTGACCGGCCTGCCGACCTCCGCCAGCCAGATTACCAACTCGACCGCCTCCATCGGCTCGGTCAAGATGGGCGGCAAAAAGAACATCCAGGCGTTGAACGGCGATGCTTCCTATGGTATGCATTCCTATGCCAATACCAACATCAGTGCTCCGAACATGGGCGCCATTACCCTGATTGGTGTCCAGCGTAATAACAGCGGTACGGATCACGGCCTGGCCGGCGATACCTTCAAATCCATCAAGGTAACCCAGCCGGACAAGAAGAGCTATAGCTGGGATGCCAAGAACAACACCTGGAAGACCAGCCCGGCAGAAACCTGGGGCGACTTTACGGTGAATCTCCTCTAGGATATTTTATTCAAATCAGAGAAGCCTCTGTCGAAATGGATCGGCAGAGGCTTTTTTTGTGTGTTACCTGGCAATCGGATGCAATTCTAACCGGGCTGTTTCATGATCAGATTTTTAATCTGCCCGGCTATCCGGCTCAGATGAACGAAACCGTCTTCCAGTTCGCGGCAGGGGATGGCTCCCAGCCATACGGATACCAGCATTTCCGCACAAACTTCTGCTTCCAGCTCCTCCCGTACCATTCCGGCAGACTGGCCCTCGACCAGCATTTGCCGCCAATCATCCCTCAACCACCGAACCAACTCCAGAACCTCTTCGGAAAGATCCCCTTCCCCCTGGTGCGATTCCTGGATCAGCCGGGCGAGCAGAAGACCGTTATACCACTGGCCGGACTCGTTCAGTTCCACAAACCGGTCCAGCATCATCCCGAACCGCTGCCCTGCCGCCGCCTCAGCCGATGCCTGCATGACCTGCTCATACTCCGCCCGCATCTGCGCCACCACGGCCCGGGCAAAATCCTCCTTGCTCTTGAAATGATGGTAAAACGCCCCCTTGCTCAACGACACCGCCTCCAGTATCTCCTTCATGCTGGTATGATAATACCCATGCAGCGCAAACAACCGCGCCCCCGCCCGTAAAATATCATCCCGCGTTTGTTGACCTCGTCCGCCTGCCATAAAATATTCCTTACCTGAAAGTTTACTCTAGCCCCATTTTGCTCTTTTGTCAAGAACGGAAAATAAAAAACCCACCTGGAGGAGGTGGGTCGGGATTGGATACGTTAGCCATGCTAACGGAAATTCCTGTGTTTATTGCGTTTTATCTATTTCTTCTGCATCCTCTCCTGGATATAGTCTTTGGCCTGATAGGCGTAGGCCATCGCCCGGTCGCTCAGTTCCTCGACCTTATCGCCGGCCAGTCCCAACTGGCCGAGCTGGACCTGCCGGTCCCCGTTCACCAGCAGCGTCGGCCCGGATTTGCCGGGCACCAGAAAGTACAGCGTGGTCAAGACCCCGGCGAAAAACGCCAGCACCATCTTGAACATTCCCCATCGTCTGCTTCGTTTCATCGGCTACCTCTCTTTTCCGTTCTTGCCCTGTATGGATTCACCTCAACTATACCATGTAAATACCCGCAAAACCACTATCCGGACCTTTTTGGCTGGGCAGATTCCGCTTTTTTCTGTTAAACTGTACGGATTAAACCATCTGGAAGGGAGCTATTGTTTGCGCGTACCGCCGGAACCGGGAAAAGAAATCGTAAAGACGGTCCTAAAAACTCTTGCATCCATAAACCCATACCGTTACATTTCCGGGTATGACGTGAATGTAAAGCAAAAAGGATAATAACCTTTGCCTGAAATGCCCATCTCCTCAAACGCAATGGTGAAAAAATGAAAAACTTTCGCAGGATGCGGGGATCAGCCCTTTGGCGGGTCTTCAAACAGACAGGCGGAACGGTCCGGTTGGCTGCGGTTTTCTTATCCCTGTGGCTGGGCGGATGTTCCAGCCAGACACTCAACCAGCTTGAAGACCAGAATGACTTTGACCGGCTGCTCATGCAATCGAAACAGCCGGTTCTGGTGGACTTCTATAAAGACGGATGTCCCACCTGCGTGATTCTGGACCCCAAACTGGTCAAGTTGGCGGAGGAATACCAGGACCGGGTCACGTTCGCCCGGTTCAAATTGATGGAGGCGTATTTTGTGGTCAAAGCCCCGGAACTCAAAGAACGCTATGACATCTCGTATTTTCCCACCGTCATTCTCTTCGTTGAGGGGCAGGAAAAGGAACGATGGGTTTTGAGCTACGACATGGACAAATACCGGAAGGTGCTGGATGAAACGGTCAGCCCAGGCAAAATAGAATAATCCGGAACCATCAGAATCTGAAGATTTGCAAAAGTGTGGTTAGAATGATTCGACCGGTTTCGTTTCCGCCACCAAAGTCGGCTGCGGCTCTGTGGTTGGTTGCGGTATTGCGGTCGGTTCCTGCACCTCGGTTGGGTTCGATTTCAGGAAACCCCAGGCCACCAATTGCAGTTTGATCCCCTCCAAAAGAGAGGGATGCAGTCCGTTCTCTTTCCGCAGTTTTTTCCATAGCGGCGAATCTTTAAAATAATCGGGATGTTCCGCCGCAAAAGAGACCACATCACCCTGATCGACTACGCGGAGCGGTGTTTTCTCGCTCTCCTTCGGCTGGGAATTATTTCCGAAATCCCCCCCGAAACCCAGCATCCTATCCTGCCCGGCCAGCCGCGGCGCCCATGCCTGGCCTTGGGACTCCTCCGCCAGCTCGACCGGTTCGGTCGGGAGATCGGTCGGGAGAATCGCATACACCCACCCGGCCCGAAAATCATTTTTTACATCCGCAAATTCGATCCGGCAGTAGGTATCACAGTCTCCGATCGTACTGACAATCTGAATCGTATGTTTGCCCGGCAAAAGGTGGTACTCGTTACCCGCCTCATATTCTTCCCCCACCGAAATCCCGTCGATCCGGGTTATCGGGCAGGTTTCCTCGGAGGTACGCAGCACGGCTACCTCTGGCAGCGATTTGGCCTGCCCCTGGTAGGTTTGAATCGACTTATGGCAGCCGAACCCCCCTGCCAGTACTAATAACATCATCCCGGCTCCCGCGGTAGTCAAAATCATCTGTTTCGTTTTCATCTTTTCTTATTGATTCCTCGGCTGGCAGGTTTCTATGCGTCCGTAACTCTGTGTAGATCTTTTCGGCAATTTACCCCGCCTGACTTAACCTGATTTAATCTACCTTCCACCTGAGCTTTTCCAACCGCAGCGGGGAATGCGGTTTTCTGACGGAAACGCCAAAAGTCAATATGGACTTCCAAAAATAGCTCTGGCGCCCCGATAACAAGGGGGCGACGAGTTTTTGCCGCTGGCGTCTTTTCTGATAAATTTTTACGTTCCCGGTTGCATTTCCGGGAGGGCAGACCTATAATTTCCGCATATAGTGACGTGTTGGTTCATCTGCGATTTATGTTTCGATCTGATCGCTTAATTTTTTGGTGCGGTGTATCGTATGGATTATCCGGTTTGGAATGTCCCGTATCTGGGCGGCTCGATGGTCATCGCCATCATTGCCATCGTTCATATCTTTATCGCCCACTTCGCCATCGGGGCCGGGATCGTCAATGCGCTGACGGAAACGTTTTCCATCCGCCAAAACAATCCCACCCTGCGGCAGTTCCTCCGCGATCACAGCCGCCTGCTGATTATCCTGGCCTTTATCGGCGGGGCGGTCACCGGCGTGGGCATCTGGTTCAGTATCTCCCTGGTCAGTCCCGACGCCACCGGTTTGCTGATTCACCTTTTTCTCTGGGCCTGGGCCATCGAGTGGGTTTTCTTCCTGATCGAGCTGGCGGCGGCCTATATCTACTATTACACCTGGGACCGGCTCTCGCCCGCGGCCCATTGCCTGGTCGGCTGGGTCTATGCCCTGGCGGCCCTGTTCACCCTGGTGGTCATCAACGGGATTGTCACCTTCATGCTCAGCCCCGGGGACTCGCTGGACAGTTCCGTCCGACCGATGCAGTTTGATTTCTGGGCGGGTCTTTTTAATCCCACCTACTGGCCTTCCCTGCTGTTGCGGGCTATTTCGAGTCTGGCCATCGTGGCCCTGATTGTCATGGTGCTGGTTAATGCCTCCCGGCGTTATACCCCCCAGCAGCGTGATGCCGTGATCAGGCACGCGGGGAAATTTCTGCTGCCGCTGATTCTGATGATCCCGGCGGCTGGGTGGTATTTCGCCGCGGCGCCGGCGGAATCGGTCTTTTACATCAAGGGCGGCGCGATCGCCATGACGCTGCTCTTTGCTTTCAGTCTGGCCGCCTCCACCCTGATCGGTTTTTTCAGCTATCTGGCGATACTTATCCGCAAGCGCAGCGTGAATCTGGAAACCGCCCTCCTGTTGCTGCTCATCGCCCTGATCGCCACCGGCAGCAGTGAATTTGTCCGCGAGGGAATGCGAAAACCCTACCTGATCTGGGACCATATGTACAGTAACGGCCTGCTGAAATCGCAGGCTGCCTCTCTGCAAAAACCCACCGGCAAAAAATTCGATACCAGCATCCTGAATTTTACCCGCTGGGCCATCCGGCCGCAGGACGCCGGCGAGGTTCCCTTTACCGATGAGGATTTTCTCACCTTCAACCACGCCGCTCTCGAACAAGTCAAAGACACCGTTCGCGGCCGCTGGATTTATGACGCCCAGTGCCTCCGCTGCCACTGCATCGACGGCTATAACGGCATCCGGCCGCTGGTTTACCAGTGGACTCCCAAAATGCTGGTCAATGCCCTGAAGGAACTGGATAAAGTGAAAACCTTCATGCCGCCCTTTGTGGGCAACCAGCGGGATCGCGAAGACCTGGCGGCCTTCATGCACGCCCTGAACGATCCCGATAAAAAAAACAGCCCCTCGTGTCTCGGCAGCGGCTGCCATACTCCCGATACCACCCAGCCGGTCCAGCCGGAAACGGAAACCATTCCCGACGAACCCGACCAACCCGACAAAACGGAGGGCCAGCCATGAACCCGGTCCCGATTCCTGACTATTCCCCGCTTTTTCTGCCCGCCTGGCCCTGGCTGCTGGTTGCACTTTCTACTTTCACCTTCTGGCTGCATCTGCTGATGGTCGGCGTGGTTCTGGGCTGCACAATTTTCCTGTGCGCCCGCCGCCTTCGTTTTAAAACTCCCACGGATCTGGACCGGCAGCTCGATAGCCGGATTCTGAAAACCATGCCGGTATTCGTCTCCCTGGCCATTACCATCGGGGTAGCCCCCCTGCTGTTCACCCAGGCCCTGTACGGCCATTACTTTTACACCGCCAATATCCTCATCGCCTGGTTCTGGCTGGCCAGCCTCGGCTTCCTGCTGCTGGGGTTCGTCGCCGTCTATCTGGCCAAACTCACCTGGCACCGAAGATGGGGTTTTCTTTTCCTCCTTTTGGTCCCGCTGATGTTTCTATCCATCGTTTATATCTTCACCAACAATGCGGTGCTGGCCATCCAGCCGGAACACTGGCTGGAATTCCAGCGGGGACTCCGCCATCTTCATGTCCACGACACAGAAAATTATATCCTCCTGCCCCGGCTGTTTCATAATATCGGCGCGGCACTGGTCATATCCGGCCTGGCTGTCGCCTGGATCGGGCGTTTCCGCACCGGCGCATCCGCTCTCGATCCCGCCCGGCAGGCGGAACACGCCGCCCGGCTGGGCCTGCACTGGCTGCTGCTGGGGCTGGGCTGGCAGCTTATCTTCGGGACCTGGTACCTGATCAGCATTCCCACCGATATGCTCCGGCATCTGGCCGGCTTCTCCACTCCCGCCGGCGTTGCCTGGATGATCGCCCTGCTCTTTGTCGTGCTGAATCTCTTCACCGCCGTCAACGGCATACTCAAGCCGCGGGAAACCAAATGGCTGGTCCTTAGCACGCTACTGCCGGTCTTCGGCATGATCGGGATGCTTATGGCCCGCCAGCAACTGCGCAGCGATTATCTGGCCCGCGAGATGGCCGGCAGTTTCGATATCTACCGCGATTGGACCGTGCAGCCGCAGATTCTGCCGATGATCCTCTTTGCCGTTTTGCTGGTGGCGGGCCTCCTGGTCATCGGCTTTATGATATATCTCGTTCTCAAAACCAGACCATCCGCCCCTCCTCCAGCTGCCGCAGAGCCGGTCCTGACGCCGGTCAGCACACCATCCCTGCAAGAGCATCGTGATTCGGACCCATCGTAAGTTCAATTGATTACTGGAGATTTTACTATGCTCAATCTGGAATTTCTCAAAAGCATCTTCCTGGAAAAGGGCCTTCCCTACGCCGATTATCTGAACACCGGCACCCCCGAACAAAAACAGCGATGGACCCAGGTGTATCAGGCCGCCGCTCTCTCCCAGCCGCAAACGGAACTGCTCCGTTCCTTCGTTCGCCCGATGAATATTCTGGTCGTCAGCGGCCTCTGGTGCGGCGACTGTGTGCAGCAGTGCCCGCTTTTGGCCCGCATTGCGGAAGCTTCCCCCAACCTCAGCCTCCGCTTCCTCGACCGCGATGCTGAACCGCAGCTCCGCGACAGCATCGCCATCAACGCCGGCCATCGGGTCCCCACCGTCCTCTTCCTGGCCGAGGATTTCGCCTTCTGCGGCCTCTATGGCGACCGCAGCCTCACCCGCTATCGTGCCGTCGCCCGCCAGCAGCTCGGCCCCGCCTGTTCCACCGGCCTGTTCCTGCCCGACGAGCAGGAACTCCAGGCTACCCTCCAGGACTGGCTCAACGAAGTCGAACGCATCCAACTTATGCTCCGCCTGAGCACCCGACTGCGAAACCTCCACAACGACTAATTGAATTGGATAAAAAAAACTCCCCAAGGTTTGACGCTTGAGGAGTTTTTGTTTTTCTAAACGGAAGTAAGATGGATTACTTCTTCAAAGCTGCCTGGGCCGCGGCCAGCCGCGCGATGGGCACGCGGAACGGGGAACAGGACACGTAGTTCATGCCCACCCGGTGGCAGAAGCCGATGCTGGCGGGGTCGCCGCCGTGCTCGCCGCAGATGCCGACCTTGAGTTTCTTGTTGGTCTTGCGGCCGCCTTCGATGCCCAGTTGAATCAGCTTGCCGATACCCACCTGGTCCAGAGACTGGAACGGATCCCGCTCGTAAATCCCCAGCTTAGTATATTCGTTGAGGAACTTGCCCGCGTCGTCGCGGCTGAAGCCCATGCCCATCTGGGTCAGGTCATTAGTCCCGAAACTGAAGAATTCCGCTTCCGTCGCGATCTCTTCCGCCGTCAGGGCGGCCCGCGGCACCTCGATCATCGTGCCGACCAGATAGGTCAGCTTGGTCTTCTTCTCTTTGAAGACCGCTTCGATCTCTTCGATCACATGCTTCTTGACAAACGTCAGCTCCTTAACCGTACCGACCAGCGGGATCATAATCTCCGGGACCACTTTCTTGCGGCTCTTTTTGCTTACGTTGATCGCCGCTTCCATAATGGCCCGCGCCTGCATTCGCGCGATCTCCGGATAGGTCACGCTCAGCCGGCAGCCGCGATGGCCCAGCATCGGGTTGAACTCGTGCAGCTCTTCCACCATCGCCTTCACCTTGGCCGGCGAAACCGACAGCCGTTTGGCCATCTCTTCCTGGCTCTTGTCATCCTGCGGCAGGAACTCGTGCAGCGGCGGATCCAGCAGACGAATCGTCACCGGCAGGCCCGCCATCGCCTCGAAAATCCCTTCGAAGTCGCTCCGCTGATAGGGCAGCAGCGCCTTCAAGGCTCCTTCAAACTCTTCCTGCGGTTTGGCGAACGCCTTTTTCAATTCTGCCAGTTTCGCACTGTCCTCGCAGGCGGCAATCTGTTCTTTCAGCTTCTTGTATTCTTCCGCTGACAGGATCATCTGCCGCACCGGCCAGATACGCTCGCCTTCAAAGAACATATGTTCCGTCCGGCACAACCCGATGCCTTCGGCGCCGAACTCGCGGGCGCGTTTGGCATCGTCCGGGGTGTCCGCATTGGTCCGCACCCCGATCTGCCGGATTTCATCCGCCCACTTCATCAGCACCGCAAAATCGCCGCTCAGCTTGGGCTCCATCGTCTCCACCTGGCCCAGCATTACTTCGCCGGTCGAGCCGTCCAGACTGATCCAGTCGCCTTCTTTAATCACTTTGCCCTCGACGGTCATTTCTTTGGTCTTGTAATTGATGGCAATCGCCGAGACACCCGCCACACAGCAGCGGCCCATGCCGCGTGCCACCACCGCCGCGTGCGAGGTCATCCCGCCCCGCTGCGTCAGAATCCCCACCGCCGCGTCCATCCCGCCGATGTCTTCCGGACTGGTTTCGATGCGGCACAGGATTACTTTGTGGCCTTTCTCTTCCCAGTGCTCCGCGTCTGTAGCGGTAAAGACCACCTGGCCCACCGCCGCCCCCGGAGAAGCCGGCAATCCCCTGGCGACCACATTCTTTTTAGCGCCCGTTTTGAAACTCGGATGCAGCAACTGATCCAACTGTTCCGGCGAAATCCGCCCGACCGCCTCATTTTTGGTAATCAACTTTTCCTTGACCATATCGCAGGCGGTCTTCAGCGCCGCCGCGGTAGTCCGTTTGCCGTTGCGGGTCTGTAAGATGAACAGGGTGCCCTGCTGGATGGTAAATTCGATATCCTGCATATCCTTGTAGTGCTTCTCCAGCCGGGTCATCGTATCCGTTAGCTGTTTGTACAATTTGGCGTTGATCTTTTTTAGAGCAATCATGGGTTCCGGCGTGCGAATCCCCGCCACCACATCTTCGCCCTGGGCATTCATCAGGAATTCCCCGTAGAATTCCTTCTTGCCAGTGCTGGGATTGCGGGTAAAGCAGACGCCCGTCCCGCAGTCATCGCCCATATTCCCGAATACCATCGCCTGCACATTCACGGCCGTTCCCAGCAGGCCGGTGATGTTATTCAACTGCCGGTATTTCTTGGCCCGATCCGAATTCCACGAGCGGAACACCGCATTGATGGCATGTTCCAACTGCTCCCTGGGATCCTGGGGAAACAGCTTGCCGATCTGTTTTTGATAAACTGCCTTGTACAACTCCACCAGCTCTTTGAGCTGATCGGCGTTCAGTTCATTGTCCAGCTTCACGCCCACTTTTTTCTTAAGGGCCTCGATGGCCTCCTCAAAATGTTCATGATAGCAGCCCATCACCACATCGCCGAACATGTCGATAAACCGGCGGTAGGAATCATAGGCAAACCGGGCATTGCCGGTTTTGGCGATAATCCCCCGGATTACCTCGTCGTTCAATCCCAGGTTCAGCACCGTATCCATCATCCCCGGCATCGAGGCTGCCGCACCGCTCCGCACCGACACCAGTAGCGGTTTCTGCGGATCGCCAATTTTCGCGTTCATCGCCTTTTCCAGCTTTGCCAGATTCACATCCACCTGTTTGGCCAGATCGCCAGGCCACTTCCCGCCCGATTTGTAATAGGCATCGCAGGTCTCGGTCGCAATCGTAAAGCCCGGCGGCACCGGAATCCCCAGATTCGTCATTTCCGCCAGATTCGCCCCCTTGCCGCCAAGAATCATCCGCATCTTGGCATTGCCTTCCGCTTTGCCATTGCCGAAAAAATAAACCATTTTCTGGGTCTTCGTCATCTTGTCATGTCCTTTCTGAAAAATATCTATTCAAATTCTTGTTATAGTCAAAATTACCATCTGTCCAAACAAACCAAACAGTAAAAGTCTATTATGATAAATTGGACAATCTGCTGTGTCAACAGGATTTATACAAAGATTTATCGCATGGAAGCCTCCGGCATAAGCAGCGGCAGGGGTAAATATGGGTGGTACCGTGAGATACCGCCCCATGCCGTACGGTATCAGGAAGGCGCTCGGGGGGTCGTGTGAGTCGGATTGGTCGGGTTGGTCGGGTTGGTCGGGTTCGCGTACCAGCATTGCCATATCCTCCTTCTCGGTGGCACTATTATGCCAGGCCCTGCCGATGGCATAAAACGATAAATCCAAAACACCTATATCAACCATAAGCATCGTTTCCACCAACTAATTTGGAGCTGATCCTTATTTAAAATAGGAATGAACCGATAAAAATTTCGTGCCCCCGGATTTTCCAGCCTATCCAAACCGCAGAGTTTTGTATTTATATATACAAATTGTAAATTCTCTTTAGTACTTTATATATAGATATTTATAAATATTTTTTACCGATTTTGTATAATATTTCGCCCTGCCGATATCCGTTTTAACCATTTCCAATAGTACCGGCTGCGATTTTAAAAAAATTTGCCAAATCATATACAAAATATTCTCACTTTCTCTTGACGGGTGTCCCGGTAGGATGTATTATACAATTTGGGTCGCGGGTATCCCTCCCGCTGTTGGTTGCCCCCCCCAGCTAACAGCACCCCGCGGCCCTTTTTTTGGCCGTTTCCTGGAGTTTTAAAAATGAATAAGATATCGGATACCTCCCAATCGATTTGCTGCCCTCCTTTCCATCCGGATCCCTGGGACCGGAAGGAAATCACCTGGCAGGACAGGCTTTTCCTGAAAGATCGCGTCATAAGCTTTTTTCACATCCCGCTGAATTTCGGAAGCATCATGTGCAAAAATATGGACCGAATCCAGAAAGCCGGCGCCCTGATCCCGGAACCCATTGTCCTTTCCGATGAAAACTCCCTCTGGGGTGCGGATGTTTATATTGCCGTCAGTAAATCTGTTCCCGACTCCCAGACTGTCACAATATCAGGGACGTTCTTATCCAGAGTCTTTGAGGGCCCCTACAAAAACATCCGCACCTGGATTCCGGAAATGCAGACCTATGTTACCTCCCAGGGCCGGGAAATCCAAAAACTATACTTCTTCTATACCACCTGTCCCCGCTGCGCCAAAAAATATGGCAAAAATTATGTCGTCCTGCTGGCTCGTGTGTAAAATTTATAAAACTGTAGTTTTATTCTTTGATTTTCCTACACCATTCCCGCCAGCAATGCCCATCGCCCCGTATTCGGTCCTTCCCGCCGATACGAGGGAAAATCCGGTTCCTCAAAGGTACAGCACCCGCTCATTTCAATACGCTCCGATTGCAATCCCGCTTCCAGCAGTTGTTGCCGATTGGCTCCCGCCAGATCAAACAGCCAGCTCTTCTGAGAATGATTATTTCTAAGATGCAGATATTTTTCCGTATGGTTAAGATTCTTCTCCGCCTGATCCGCCACCTCCTGCCCCACCTCATAGCATCGCCCGCAAATCCCCGGCCCGATCCCGGCCCGCAGATCCTCTGCCCGGCTGCCGAACGCCTCGGCCATCACCTCGATCATCCGGCAGGCAATCTTCTGCACCGTTCCCCGCCAGCCCGCATGGCACAGCCCCAGCACCACCCGTGCCGGGTCATACGCCATCAGCAGCGGGCAATCCGCTCCCAACAGCAGCAGAGGAATCCCCCGCACATTCGTCACCAACCCGTCCGTATCCGCCGCCAATTGAGCCGGCTCCGTAACCACCGCCACCCGGCCCGAATGCACCTGCTTACACCGGCTGAGCCGCTCCGGCGGCAATCCCAGCGACTGACAAAACCGCTCCCGGCTCCGGCGGCTTCCCTCCGGATCCCCGCCGGAAAAATTCAGCTCCACCGGACGGCGCAGCGATACCCCATGCCTTACCTGCAATTCGTCCGCCAATCCTTCAAACTGCAAATACGATATGTCACCGGTTTCCACTCGCCGCATAGTGTCTCGATGGTAAACTTACATCTTCATATCCAGGACCACTTTGATCTGATCCGAGTCCGCCGCCTTCTTCAATGCCGACACCCCGTCCGCCAGATGAAACCGCGCGGTAATCAAGCCGTTGACCACCACCTGAGTGGCCGCCAGGGCGTTAATCGCATCGGCAAACGGCCCGCAGCGCGATCCGATCAGCGTGATCTCATCCACCACCAGCGGCGATAAATCCACCGCCGGCCCCGGCGCAAAGGTACTCTTCAATACCAGCTTGCCGCGCGGCCGCACCAGCTTGCAGGCCGTGGCGAAACCATCCGCCGAACCCGTGCAGTCCACCACCACATCCCATTCCTGCCGTAAAACCATATCCTCCAGCAAAATCCCCTGAATCCCCCGCTTCTCGCAAAACTGCAATTTCTCTTCATGCTTGCCCAGCAGCACCACCTTCCCCTTGCCCCCCTGCGCCGCCAATACCTGCACCGCCAGCAGTCCCAGCCGCCCGTCGCCCACCACCATCACCTTCTGCCGCGGCTCGATGGGCACCTGCTTGACGATCTGCAGGGCCGCCGCCAACGGCTCGATAAATATCGCCGCGTCATTCTCGACATTGGCCGGCAGGACATGCAGATTCCGATGCGGCAAACCCACATAGTGCGCAAACACCCCGTCATGATTCCGGATCCCGATGGTCTTGCGCTCCCGGCAATGATTGCTCAAGCCCGATAAACACATATCGCATTTGCCGCAAACGCAATTGATATCGCCCACCACCCGTTTGCCCTGCACATCCTTGGGCCCTTTGACCACCGTCCCCACAAACTCATGCCCCAACACCCCCGAAAACTGCATATACCCCTTTACAATCTCCAGATCGGTTGAGCAAATCCCCGCCAGATCCACCCGCACCAAGACTTCCTCCGGCTCCAGCACCGGCTCCGGGTACGACTCCCGGTAACTCACCGCTCCATCCTTTATCACAATTGCCTGCATCTAATTTCAAATCCTTATTTTTGATTTTTACTTTTCATTCATAGTCCCCTGCCAGCGCCGTGAACGGATCTTCCGTCGCCGCCAGCCAGCTTTGCCACTCCCTGACATCATAGCCAAAATCCTTGCCCGTCAGCTTCTTCAGCGACTCCCGCGCCTGATAGGATACCGCAAACTCCGAATCCTCCAGTCCGGTCACCAGGCTCCGAACCACCTTGCGATGCGGGTATTTCGCCAGCACCGCCGCCGCCCGCGACCGGATCGCTCGTTCCTCATCCTTCTCCAGCATCACCAGCAGGATCTCCATCGCATCGTTTTCCTGACGCCGGCTCACCCCCTCCAGCGTCTCCCGGCGCACCAGCGGGATCTTATCCCCGGCCGTATCCTTCAAAACATCCATAATATTCTCGATCGCATAATTCTTCACCAGCACGTGCACCGCCGCCGCCCGCACCTGGCCGTCCACATCCCCCCGCGCCATGATCCGTAAAATCTTCGCCGTCGCGTCCCAGCTCGGCGCATCCCCCTCACTCAGCATCAGGACTCCCTGCCGCCGCTGATCCGCATCCGCACTGCCCAGCCGTTCCATCAGTTTCTGCCGGCGCACCTGCGGGCTATCCGGCAGCAGCTTCAATACCCACGCCGCCACCGGATTCTCCGGCTCTTCCTTTACCGTTACACAGCCGGAGATCCCCAGCACCAGCAGGATAATCGGAATATTCGTAATCCTTGTAAAATAGAGCATTTATCACTCCTAAAAACTCCTTCCCCATCATTCATTACTCTTACCGGCTACTGTAAGCCAAACCGCTCCCTTTGGCAAGTAGGTTTTTATTTCATTTGCTGCCAGGTAAAATCAGGGGCCTTGAAGACAGGGGCGAAAAATACTTTACAAAAGAATTGCCGTTGGTTACAATATGAATATCTTCAGCGGTTAATGTTCTTACAGATATCATGTGAACCATTCAATTCGGCGAACAGAAAAACAGCGTTTTTTGACAGTATAATGTCAGCCTTTGTTTGATGGAGGTGTACCATGAACAGGCCAGTGAAATTCGCGGCGGTTGTCGGTTGTTGTGTTTTTGGGTTTCAACCGGTCTTAGCAAATTGCCCCACGATGGATTTCACGGGAGATTGTCGGGTGGATATAGCGGATTTTGCCCTGTTTGCGGAACAATGGCTGGAGGAGGGAATGCCTGAAATCTGGGTTCCGGCCCCCAACCTGAATGTCGGGCGTCATTCAGTAGCGGTGACCGTGGGCGCCGATGGTCTGATTTATGCGATCGGCGGGTGGGCCGGCCCCGGGAACCTGCATGATACGGTTGAGGCTTTTAGTGAAGCCAGCCAAAGCTGGCAGTGGCAGCCGGAGATGAAGCTGCCTTATGTTATTTCGGATGCCGGGGCAGTGACTGACTCCAGCGGTTGTATCTGGCTGGTGGGCGGAGGTAATAATCAGCAGCAATTCGCATCCGTACTCAAATATGATCCGAAAAATCCGGATGCCGGCTGGCAGCCGCAGGCCCCTCTGCAAACACCCAGAGGCGGGATGGGCATTGCGATAGCCCAGGATGACACGATATATGTGTTTGGAGGCGGTAACAGCAGTGGCTACCTAAAGACAGCGGAAAAGTATGATCCGGCTGTGGGAGAGTGGGTATTCATCCAGCCGATGCAGGAAGAGCGATATATCCCGGGTCATGCCATCGACGACCGGGGGCGGATTTATGCCATCGGCGGGATGAATGCGGTGGTTCCAACGGATGGGGAACTGCAAACGATGGAACGGTATGACCCGGAAACGGATACCTGGCAATATTTACCTTCGATACCTGACCGTCCCCATGCCGGACCCGCTGCCTTCTTTTTGAAGGGCAGGATTTGGATCGTGGGCGGCTGGGATAACGATATGCTGAGTAGCTGCTGGATATTTGACACCTCGACCGATACCTGGATGTCGGAGCCTGGTCCCGCCCTGTATGAAGGACGGGTTTGTGCCGGGGCGGCACGGTCCCAATCGTGTACGGTATATCTGGTGGGTGGACAGGCTTCCGCCGGTGCCGCCACCGCCCATGTGGCCATGATGGCCACGGAATGCCCCTGTCCGCACGTGTTCTATGTCGATGACACGGCAACCGGGGCCAACGACGGTTCCGGCTGGACCGATGCCTATACCAGTCTGCAATCGGCCCTGGCGGCAGCCGGTAGCGGTGATGAGATCTGGGTAGCGGAAGGGACCTATAAACCAACCCATAAAGTCGGCGGAAGCGGAGATCGGTACCGGACCTTTCAGTTGAAAAACGGTGTGGCTCTTTACGGCGGCTTTTCGGGAATCGAGACTAACCGGGATCAAAGGGACTGGCGGGTCCACCAGACTATTCTCAGCGGCGATCGGGCAGGAAACGATAATGATACCATTAACCTCAATGAGCCTACCCGCCAGGACAACGGTTACCATGTGGTGTTAGGTGCTGATGGTTCGTATTTGGACGGTTTTATCATTACCGGCGGCAATGCCAATGGCAGTACTTGGCAGGTGAACGAAGGCGGCGGTATGCAAAACCAGACCGTCATAGGAGCGGTATATAAAATTGCCAATTGCACCTTTACGAAAAATACGGCTGTGGCCGGGGCAGGGATGTTTAATTGGGCTTCGGATGATACGAAAATCATCAACTGTATATTCAGCGGCAATACCACCCAATTAGACGGCGGCGGGATATTCAATGCGTCCTGTAATGCCGAAATAAGCAATTGCCTCTTTGTCGGCAATCAATCCCGAAGCGGCGGTGGGATGGCCAACTCCACCAGCGCACCCAACCTCACCAACTGTACGTTCAGCGGCAACTCGGCTGACCAGCGGGGCGGCGGGATCGTAAACGATAACACTTTTCAGGGCAAAAGCCCCACGCTGACCAATTGTATTGTGTGGGGCAATAGGGTTCCTGTGGATCCCCAGATTTCCAATACCTCGGGCGCTAATGCGGTTGTCTCGTACAGCGACGTCGAAGGCGGCTGGGCGGGATATGCAAATATCAATGCCGATCCGCTTTTTAACCGCGATCCCAGCCCCGGCTCTGACAATATCTGGGGCACAGCCGATGATGACTTTGGCGACCTTCGCCTGCAGAGCGGCAGCCCTTGCATTAACACGGGCAACGGTGCCCTGGCGGCGGATATTGCGGAGGACCTGGATGGGAATCCGCGTATTTGCGGTGGATCTGACTTGAGTATAGGATTACTGACCCATTGGGATTTGAATGAGGGCAGCAGTACGGTTATCCATGATGATTCGGGCAATGGGTATCAGGGTGATATTTACGGTGCCGCATGGGATTCTGGTAAGTTTGGCGGTGGTTTGTCATTTGTCGGTACTGAACACGATTACGCCGAAATTCCCAATACCAGCGGCCTGCATCTGCAATCGGGACTGACTCTTTCCGCCTGGGTACGTTTCACGGCCTTTAATTATGATACTTTAATTGTGGGTAAACATGATGCGGGGACCTCCAATGGTTATTTCCTCGGTATCCGTGATAACACGTTTGCTTTCTATGTGGGAGGCGATCCGCGAATCATGACCAGCCAAACCTGGAACGATGGCCGGTGGCATCATGTAGCGGGCACTTATGATGGCATCCATATGAAGCTGTATATCGACAGTAACCTGAAGGTGGAGGGTGACTTTGCCTACCTCACTACCAATACTGTCAATATTCGGATGGGGACTGTTAAAAATGCTCCCTCTTCTTCGCCTTACTGGCTTACAGCAACGATTGATGAAATCCATATCTACGATCGCCCCCTTTCACCAGGTGAGATTTGTGAACTTGCCCGTGCCGGTGCGGTCGATATGGGTGCCTATGAACGCTGCAACCAGCCGCCGGTTTCCAATGCCGGTCCCGACCGTTCAATTCGCCGAAGGCAACAGCATACCACGATTATTCACGGCCTTGCCGCCGATGCCGATGGCGACCTGCTTCAATACAGTTGGTGGGAAGGCCAGGTGGAATTGTTACCCTGGACGGACGTTGGTTCACAAGGGCAGGCGGATTTGAATCTTGGTGCATTCATGAATGAATTGAAACCCGGAGTTCATCCGCTAACCCTTAAGGTTCGCGAGAAAACCGATCCGCCGGGACCGGCTGTTTCAGATAGGATGATACTTACTATCGAAAAAGGGACTTCCGCATGAACTATATTTGCCGGGTTCAGCCATATCGCGGGCTATTCCGGCAATAGAATTCTTGCCAGATCACGAAAGTAGGACTGCGGATCCGGCTCAAAATCCAGGGTATGATGGGCGGCTGGATAGATGGTATAGCTTGGCTGGCCCCGCGCTGTCAGCACCGGCTGCAAATAGCGCACCGTCGCCTCATTATCTACGATCCGGTCCTGCCCGGCCAGAAACAGATAGACCGGCGCTGAAATTCGTCCCACCGCCTGCCGGGCCAGAAAATCCAGTTTCTTCGAGGCCAGAAAAAACGAGGCCGTTGCCTCTTTCAGCATGAGCTTATCCCCCGCCAGATACTCTTGCATCACCGGATTGGCCGTAAACAAGGTCGGCTCTGTAAGCGGAATAGAATACAATTTGTGCGGATTTATTACCCCGCTGACTCCCACCGAAATCTTCTCGCGCAGACTGATATCAATCCGCGGGCACAGCCCCGGCGCCACCAGCACTACCGACCGCACCTTTGCCGCAAACCTTTCCGCATATACCAGCGCCAGCTTGCCCGACCAGCTCACCGCCACCACATCCACCTGCTCCGCCCCCGTCCGCTGCCGCAGCCATTCCACCACCCGGTTCAGATCCTCTACCAATTGCTCGGCACTTTCACAATGCCCCCGGTCCTGCTGATTCATCCCGCTGCCCCGCCGCTCTGCCGCCAGCACCGTCAGCCCCGCCTGCCGCAGGAAATCGCACGACCGCACAAACCACCCGCTGTGCGACTGAATTCCATGCAGATAAACCGCCGCCCGCCCCGGGAAACTCCCCGTATAAAACCGCCCCCGCGCCGGATACCCATCCCCCAGCTCCACCTCCACATATTCACAGGATAGGGGCGCAACCATCGAAATGTCCGGCGGCTGTTTCATCGGCTTATCCGTCCGTAACAGCAATACTCCCGCACCGGACAATGCTCGCAGTCCGGCTTGCGGGCCACACAGATCGTCCGCCCGTGAAAGATCATCAAATGGCTGAAAAAGGTCCAGTCCTTTTGCGGGATTAGCTTCATCAAATCCTGCTCCAGCTTCACCGGGTCGCTCTGCGGCGACAGGCCCATCAGCCGCGAGAGCCGGATTACATGGGTATCGGTCACGATCCCGGGGATGCCATAGGCATTGCCCAGAATTACATTGGCCGTCTTGCGTCCCACCCCCGCCAGGGCCACCAGTTCCTCCATCGTTTGGGGTACCTTCCCCCCGTGCCGCTCCACCATCGCCCGGCACGCCGCCTGAATATTCTTTGCCTTGTTCCGGTAAAACCCCGTACTGCGGATATCCGCCTCCAACTCTGCCGCCGGTGCTTTGGCATAATCCTCCGCCTTGCGGTACTTCCGGAACAAATCCTTCGTGACGATATTCACCCGCTCGTCCGTGCACTGGGCCGAGAGGATCGTGGCGATCAGCAACTCCAGGGGATCGCCGTGGTCCAGGGCACACTTCGCCTGCGGATAGGTCTTCCGCAAAATCACCAGAATCTTCTTCGCCCGCTGGGGCGCATCCCGCAAATCCTCCGCCCCCGGCTCAAACGCCTTCGGCGAATCCCCCGGCTTTTTCTTTTCCGTCACCTTCTTCTCTTTTCCCACGTTTCTACCTCATACTTTTATGACAATTGTGCCACGGCCGTGTCGCCCGTGTTTTTTCCCTTTGAGCCTTCGCGCCTTTGCGGGATAAATTTATATCATTTCACTCGAAGGCGGCTCATGCGCCTTCCTCCCATACACCTTCTCATACGCCCGGCAATTCGGGCACAGCCGCCCCTCCAGCTTCTTCACCAGCCAGTACGCCAGCCCCCGCTGCTTCCGCCGCGCCCGCCGGCACACCGGGCACTCCAGGCACTTCTGCGCCCGCTCCCGGTCCTTCGCCGTCACTTTCGGATTTTCTATATACATCTGCTTCTCCTGTCGTATTTACTTCGCTTCCTCCAGCGCCGCCAGCGCTGACTCCAGCCCATAAATATCACGCAGCACGATCGGTTGCAACGGATTTTTCCCCGGAAAGATCGCCGCAAACGGAATACTCTTCGATCCCAGCCGGTTCAGCATCTCGGTAATCGCCGGATCGTTCTGCGTCCAGTCGGCGATAATCAATTCCGTCCCTGTCTGGCGCAGCTTATCCTGAAACGCCTCCCGCTTCAAGACCGTCTGTTCCACATACTTGCAGTTCGGGCACCAGTCGGCTGTGAACTCAACCATCACGGTACGGCCTTCCTGATGCAGCCCCACCAGCCGCGCCGCCAGCCAGTTCTGCGACTCCTGCTTCACTGCTTCCGGCTTCATCGCCCACAGCAGCACCGCCGCCCCCGCCGCTATCAAAATCGCAATCCACCGCGCCGCCCGCCGCTTCCCCGCCGGCGTGCGGGCATTCACCACCCCCATCCCCAGCCAGATCGCAAACCCCAGCATCAGGCAAAATACCAGCAGCGGCAGATGCCACCCCGGCGAAAATAGAAAGATCATATACACGCACACCGCCAGCATCACGAACCCCAGCCCCTGCTTCAGCCGCACCATCCACATCCCCGCCTTCGGCAGCCGGTGCAGCAGCTTCGGAAACGCCGTCAGCAGCACATACGGCGCTGCCATCCCTGCGCCCACCACCAGAAACACCGCCACCGTAATCCCCGTCGGCTTGCTCAGCGACCACGCCAGCACCGGCCCCAGCAGCGGCGCACTGCACGGCGTCGCCAGCAGCGTCGCCAGCACCCCCATCCCCAGCGCCCCCGCATACCCCTCCTTCACCACCGCCAGATTCGACAACCGCCCCGGCACCACCACCTCGAAAATCCCGAACATCGACAGCGCCATGACATACACAATCAGCAGCATCGCCAGCTTGAACGCATCGCTCTGAAACTGCTGGCCATACAGCACCTGAAACACGCTCATCACCACCGCCAGCGCCCCGAACACCAGCAGGATCCCGCCGCCGAACACCAGCGCCAGCTTCACCGCCTTATACTTGTCCCCTATTTTTGCCCCCTCCTGGCTCTGCTGCACCAGCGAAAGCACCTTCAGCGGAATCACCGGCAGCACGCACGGCATCACATTCAGCAGCAGCCCCGCCACCAGCGCCAGCAGCAGCGGCCGCAACCAGTCCCCCGCTGTAATCGCCGCCCCCTCAAGCTCCCGCGGCTGATAATCCGGTATCGCCACCTTCTCCCCCTCACTCGCTCCCTCAACCATCCCAACCGCCGGTCCCGTTTGACTCTCCCCCTCCGTCCAGTCCATCGCACCCAAATCCAGCCCCGCAAACAATTCCGGACGGTTCATCACTTCCGCACCGCCCGCCTTACTCGAAATCTTTAACGTACTGGCAACTTTTTCCTCCCACGGCAGACACGTCCCCGCCTCACTGCACAGTAAACCCTTTAATCCCAGATTCACCGGAATTTCTACTGTCTGGCCTTCGGAAAAAATTCCCGGATACGCTTCTTTCAACTTTTCCGGCAGCATCATCACCGGTACATAACAGACCACTTTCCCCTCATAAATATAATTCGAACTCTGCAAGACCTTATCTTCATACTTCTCCCCTTCCGGATACCTCACCCGGCCAAACCTTAGCACCTCGGACTTTTCCGGCATAATCTCCGTATCCAGCCCCAGCTCGCCCCGCCGCGGATTGGCATACAAATGCCACCCCTTCTGCACCTCCAGCACTACCGCCAGCAAAAACCGCTGCCCGCCCCCCACCACCTCATACTGCGGCACCACCTCCACCTTCACGTGCCGCCCTTCCTCCCCTGCCTTCAGTCCCGGCAGTTGCAATTGCGGCAACTGCCCCCACGCCGCCCCCGCCAGCCAAACCGCCAATACCGCCCCCCAACCCAGCCGCACCTTCTTATGGATTCGCCATTCAACCATACCACTCACCCTTCATTTTGCAAAACTTCATTTACATTTACTTTCCGCCAGGGCTTGCTCAATGATTTCCGCCACCCGCACCCGCAGCGGCTGGACCTTGCCCTCATCGTGCGGATGGACCCGGTTCGTCAGGAGAATCAGATAAATCCCATGAACCGGATCGCACATCACCTCCGTGCCGGTATAACCGGTATGGCCGAAACAGCGATTGCCAGCCTCTTCGTCCCGGAGCCACGAATAGTCGCGCGGGAACTCAAAACCATAGGCCTGATTTTCCCGCTGGGGCCGCGTCAGCAACTCCACCGACTCCCCGCTCAGAATTCGGACACCCCCATACGTCCCCCCCTGCAAAAGCATCCGGCAGTAAATCGACAAGTCCGCCGCCCTGCTGAACAGCCCCGCATTCCCAGAGCTGCCCCCGCTTAACTGCGCCAGCGGATCATGCACCCATCCCCGCCGCAGACGACCCTCGTACATCTGCGTAGCGGCAATCTCATCTTCCCACTCCCGCGGCGGAGTATAGGCGGTGCGGTTCATCCCCAGCGGCTGAAAAATAGTTTCCCGCGCAAACTGCCCGAGGGTCTGGCCGCTAACCACCTCCACAATCTTACCCAGAATAATATACCCCAAACAGCTATAGCGATGGCTTTCCCCCGGCTCGCTCAGGGCCTGCAAGCCGCAGATTTTTTCCACCACCTGGTCCGGGCAGTTCTCCCCATACTGCTTCTTCAACTCGGCCGCATTGGTATAAGCCGGCAGACCCGACGTATGGCCCAGCAGATGCCGGATCTGCGCCTTTTCCTTCCCGTTCACCGCAAACGCCGGCAGATACCGCCCAACCGGGTCCTCCAGCCCGATCTTCCCCCGGTCCCGCAAAATCAGTATGGACGTCGCCGTACCCACCGGCTTGGACACCGACGCCAGATCGAATATCGTGTCCGGACTCATCGGTTCGCGATGCGGCTCGATCACCTCATACCCGAAAGCCTTATGGTAGAGAATTTCCTCTCCCTGCCCCACCAGCACCACCGCCCCCGGAATATTCCCCTTTTCCATTTCCTCCCTCACCGCCGCCTCCATCCCGTTCAATTGCCCAGCCTCAATCTCCTGGCCAAAGGCCACCAGCCACCGCCCCCCGCAAAAAAACACCGCCAGAAACCACAGAAAAATCAACCCGGCTGGATACATACCTTCTGCAGCCAATTGGATTCGGCAGTCTTTCTCGGTAATTTCTAACATAATACAGCTCTCTCTGCTCTTCACCTCTGGCACAATTGTATTATATACAGGAATGGAGCGCCAAAAACCATCATTTTCCCCCGGTTCACCCTCCCTCCCCAATCCTGATTTTTACTATTTGAATTCCCCTCTCTGCCTTGATAAGATGATAAAGACAGAAAACGCTCATAAATTGACGGAACCGCCAAAAGTCGATATAGACTTCCAAAAACGGCTCTGGCTCCCCAACAACAAGGGGACGACGAGCTTTTGACGCTGGCGTCTAAATTGGAGATCCTTCTCCCAAGGAAACATACCATGATGCGATCAACCATTCTGCTATCAATCGTGTTATTGGCTGCTGCCCTGCCGACCCTCTCCGCGAACCCTCTTACCCCGCCCCCAGCCGATTTCTATGTCGCCGCCACCGGCAATGACTCCTGGTCCGGCCGGCTTGCTGAGCCGACACCGGATAAAACCGATGGCCCCTTCCAAACCCTGGAACGTGCCCGCGACGAAGTCCGTAAACGCAAGGCCGCTGGCGCCCCCGCCGAAAAATCTTTCACCGTGGTCTTCCGCGGCGGTGCATATTCCCTCAGCCAGACCTTCCAACTCGACTCCCAGGACTCCGGCACTCCCCAGGCCCCCACCCTCTATCTCGCCTGCCCCGGTGAACAGGTGATTCTCACCGGCGGCCCGGCCATCCCGCCCGCCGCCTTCCAGCCGGTCACCGATACCGCAACCCTCGACCGCCTTGACCCCGCCGCCCGCACTCACGTTTTGCAGGCCGACCTGCAGCCGCTCGGCATCACCGACCTGGACAGCTTCCCCGTCAAATTCCAGGGCATCCCAGCCGCACCCGAACTATTCTGCAACAACCAGCGTATGACCCTGGCCCGCTGGCCCAACGACGGCTGGGCCACCATCGCCAAAATTATCGACAGCGGCGCCAACCCCCGCGAGGGCGACACGGCTGCCAATGGCGGCATCTTCGAATATGCCGGCGACCGCCCCAGCCGCTGGAACACCCAGAGCGGCGTCTGGCTCCACGGCTACTGGTGCTTCGACTGGTACGCCGAGTCCATCCAGATCAAAACCATCGACACCGAAAAACACCAGATCACCCTGGCCGCTCCCTCGGTGTACAGCATCCGGCAGGGCAACCCCTCCCCGCGGCGCTTCTACGCCCTGAACCTGCTCGAAGAACTCGACTCGCCCGGCGAATACTTCATCGACCGCTCCGCCAGCCTGCTCTACTTCTGGCCGCCCGAACCCCTGACCAGCGCCCGGATAGTACTTTCCACCCTGAAAACCCCCCTCATCGCCGTCCGGGATGCCTCCGACCTGATCCTCCGCGGCTTCATCATCGAAGCCTCCCTTGGCAACGGCATCGAGGTCAGCGGCGGCAGCCGCGTCTGTATCCAGGCCTGCGAAATTCGCAACACCCGCGAACTCGGCATCAGCGTCTCCGGCGGCGCCGCCCACAAGGTCGAGGCCTGCGACATCCACGACACCGGCACCGGCGGGATCAACCTCTCCGGCGGCGACCGCAAAACCCTCACCCCCGCCGGCCACGAGGCTCTCAACAATCACATCTGGCGCTTCTCCATCCACAAGCTGACCTACTCCAACGCCCTGTTCCTCCAGGGCGTCGGCAACCGCGCCGCCCACAACCTCATTCACGATGCCCCGCACCAGGCCATCGCCATCGGCGGCAACGACCACATCTTCGAGTACAACATCGTCCACCACGTCTGCATGGCAACTGACGACTGCGGCGCCTGCTACAAGGGCCGCAATCCCTCCTGCCGCGGCAATATCATCCGCTACAATTTCTGGTATGACATCGGCAGCCCGATGGGGCACGGCAATGCCGCCGTGTACTTCGACGATGGCGACGGCGGGGACACCGTTTTCGGGAATGTCTTCCTCCGCTGCGGCGAGCCGGGCCGCGGCTCCTTCGGCACCGTCTTCTCCCACGGCGGCCACGACCTGCTGGCCGAGAACAACCTCTTCATCGACTGCAAGCGTGCCCTCGGCTCCGCCCCCTGGGACGATGCCCGCTGGCAGGACGCCCTTCGCGGCGGCCAGGATTGCTTCTGGCAGGAAAAACTGCTCCAGGAAGTGGACATCACCAAACCCCCTTATACCACCCATTATCCCTCGCTCGTCGGCTTTCTGGATTTCCAGCCCGGCCAGCCGCGTCTTAGCCGGGCCAGCAACAACGTCTTCGTCAACTGCGCGGAAACCAAAGGCGGCAACTGGCAGGTCGATCCCGAATCCAACTGGTCCGCCGACCACGACCCCGGCTTCGTCAACGCCCCCGAAAACAACTTCCTCCTCCAACCCGGCTCCGAAATCTTCACCCACCTGCCCGCCTTCCAGCCCATCCCCTTCGACCAGATCGGCCTGATTAAAAACTCTTTACGCCCCGCTCTAAAATAGTTATATTACCCCCTTACTTGACGGAAACGCCAAAAGTCAATATCGACTTCCAAAAACTGCTCTGGCGCCCCAATAACAAGGGGACGACGAGCTTTTGACGCTGGCGTTTTCCTTGTACTGATTGTAGTTTGAAAATATGATATTGGAGAAATGATTGTTTAAGCATGTCCTTTGTGTGTATCCGTATCGGCGCGAGTTAAATCACGCAGGATTTTTCCCACCCTTGGGGCTGGAGTGTATAGCGGCGGTTATCAAACCATATGCCCAAAAACTGAAAATTGTGGATTTGCGCAAAGAGAAGGCCTGCACCAGGGACTATTTGCGCCCGGAAACCGACCTGGTCTGTTTCTCCGTCAATTGGGACCGCGAGGCAGAGTTTCTGCGGGAAGAGATATTGTCCGTCAGCCCCGGGATTTTCATAATTCTGGGCGGCCGCTATGCTACCGAAAATCCCGAAAAATGGCTATCCGAATATCCCAATGTCAGCGCCGTGGTTCGCGGCGACGGTGAGGAGGCCATGGCAGAGATTTGCCAGGGGGTCCAACTGGAAGAAATCGCCGGCTTGAGCTTCCGCCGGAACGGCCGGATCATACACAATCCCAACCGGAAGCTGGGCCAGATCCGCGATGATAACTATCCGGATCGAACCTTGCGCCGCTATTCCTACGAGGTGGAATTGGAAGATGCCCCCACGGGAATTCTCATCGACTCCGTGTCCGGATCGCGCGGCTGCCCGTTCAATTGCACCTTCTGTGCCTTTAGCCGCAATCCCTGGGGAGAAAGGCGCAAGTGGTCGGCCCGCTCCCCGGAATCGATTGTTGACGAGCTGGCAGGGATCAAATCCAAATTCGTTATCTTTACCGACGACCTTTTCACTTACGATATGGATCGGGTGGGCCGGATCTGCGATCTGATTCTGGCCCGCGGCCTTCGCAAAAAGTACATCATCAACGCCCGTCTGGAAGTTGCCAAACGCCCGGATATTTTGCGGAAGATGGAAAAGGCGGGTTTCGTTTTACTCATGCTGGGCGTCGAATCCACGCAGGACAAAACCTTGCGCTCCATGCACAAGGGCTTCAACACCGCCGGGATCCGCGAATGCTTTAAGGTGCTCCGCCGCAGCTCCATGCTCCTGAACGGCTATTTCATTCTGGGAAATATCGGCGAAACGAAAGAGGAAATGCTGGAAATATCCTCCTTCTCCCACGAACTGGGCCTGGACTTCATCGCCCTGTCCACCCTCCGTTTCAGCCCCTATTCCGGTCTGGATGAGCTGGTCGCCAATAGCCCCGGTTACCACATCGCTCCCAACGGCAAGGTGTATTCCGATCAATGCTCCATTAGCGAACTGCGGCAGCTTCGCCGTCAAATTCATCGAGATTTTTACAACACCAAACTGATCCTGCGCCTAACCTATAAGGCCATTCGCAACGGTGCCCTCCAATTTATTCCCGGCCTGCTCTTGCGACTGCCCAAAATCGCCTGGCTGATAACGAAACATAAGCGAAAGAAAGCCCGCCAGCACGCCCAGCGGCACAACCAATAATACCAATCCTTCCACAGGTCACTCTCCGGTTTGCCGCCGTGATTCTCCTGTCAGTCCCGCGCAGAGCCTGCCCCCGACCGGATCAGGCCGATAATCCATCCGCCTTTTGAAATCAATTAACACTTATGTAGAAACGCTGGAAAAAGCAATGTGCATTTCAGTAACAATATGGATTTTGTCTCTTACAAGCTCGATCTGCACCTTATTAACGTCCATCAGATTATATAAAGCCAATTCATAATCCAAATTTGTTCTAATATCGATATTATTCATTTTAGTAATGAAGTCACCTATTTGGATGCCAGCTTGTTCCGCAGCACCATTTGGCTCAACATTTATTACCTTAGCGCCATCCTCATATATTCTTGCCCCTTCTAAAGGAATTACTATATCTGTTTCCATGCCAGTTTCAGGAAACCGGAAATTCTCTGCCAGCATTTCAACATCTGCGTTGATTTTATTATTAACCAGCGCAATCAAAGCAGAACCATTTGCTTTTTTTAAATTGGGGATCTCGGATATAATTTCTTTTATGGCCTCCTGTCCGAATACATGTTCAATGTGTAAAAATAATCCCAGTGAAGCTTCATAGTACAAAACATCATGATTAAATTTTCCATTATCATACTGCGGCCAGGTGAAAAGGCTTTTTTTAACTTTTTTCAGAGCGGAAAAAGGATGACTATGTGCCACTTCAATCTGGGCATAAGGAATATGATATTTTTTGGGGTCCAGATCAGACCAAATATGTTTATGAGCGAAATAACCGGCATAGTTGGAAAAACCCTCCCGGAACCAACGCGTAGATTTACCTTTGACGGGCCAAAAGGATAATATCGGATTACCCATTGGAATTCGACGACCACCTTTTCCCATAATCAAAGTATCTTCCACAATCTCATGGATGTATAGGTAAGGATACAGACAATTTTCTGACAAAAAGGATTCGCAAGATTGATCACTTGCACTTACATATAATACAAGTCCGGCTTCTGTTTTTTTAATGCCACCATCGGTATAAAAACGTTGCCATTCTGGTAGAATATTCTGCTCATTTTTCAAGATGTAAAAATGATTCACATCAATGGAAGGTTCAAATCCCGTAGAATTCTCAATACAAGAAATCGCCGCCGCAAAAGAATCCAAAATGTATCTGGCTTGCGTGGAATATTCTTTCTTTGAAAATATTTTCACATGGTCACCCGTTAGAGTAAGATCATAATCGCTTTGTCGAATTTGCTTTAACGTGACAGGTGAAATCGAACCGTTACTTTCTTTGCTCTTGTCAGTTTGACATCCGGATATTTGTAGCAAAAACGACACAATAATTAGTACAAAACACATAGTACGCATAAATACTCCGTTTAATCAGACAGCTATTTTAGTCAAGTAGGGTCGGCAACTTGCTTGCCGAAGCGGTTCCCGCCAGACCACCAAATCCCATTCCTTTTGTTCCTTTCTTTGTTTGCTTCGTTTTCTTTTGTATTTTCCCACTTCTGCTCTCGCTGATCGAGTTGTCATCTTCCCGTATCGCATGGCTTGATAACTACCGTCATGGTTTAGGCTCCTTCATCAAATCCGCAATCCATTCTTCAAAGAAAAAGGGATAGATATGGAGCTTGAGTGCTTCCCCAGGCAAAGCACAGCCTTCCTTGGAAAGCCCTTTTTGCAGATTTTCCTTTTCGCGGGGGAATTCTTCTTCCAGCTTTTTAGTAAATGCCTTCGCCAGTTTTAGCAACCTGGTTTTTTTCTTCTCTTCTCTCAGATTTTCAGGTATGTCGGCCGCTCGAAAATAACGGCGTACCTGTTCTACGTTTGGTTTCGACTCCTTAAATATATCTTGCAGGTGCGAGGGGATCGTTTCCGGAAACAACTGGTTGCGGTACTGGATCTTTCCCAATTCATCAAAGGTGTAGTGAAGAAAAGGGTCGAAAAAATAAACCGCCGGGGAATAGTCGTTGCGCAAATCAACCAGGTAGGGCTGGAAAACCTCCAGCGGTTTGGAACCGTTCAAAAATCCGACCGGCCCATGCCCGATTAATACGGTATTACAGAACAAATTAAAATCCGCCCGGTTATAGCGCACCACCTTGTTGTAAACATCCCGAAGCCTTGCCAGGGTTTCCATCCGCACATCGATAATAATCACACGAGACTTTGTCGTATCGGGAACCAGCCGTTCGATATCTTCCACCGCGATGGCGGCCTTGTTTCCCGGAACCATGATTTCGACCGATTCGAATCCCGGATACGTATGAATTCGTTCATAAATATCCGTTGCCAGGACAGGATCCATCGACAGAACATGGATCATTTCTTTTCTGTTCTGATAGTGTAGCATGCTTCACGCCCTCTGTATTTTTTCCCGTTCTTCCCATGGAACCCTATAAAATGGTTCTCCAATACCTGCTGTTCTTTGCTTGAGCATGTCAGCTCCCTTGACCTTCTGGCAACTGCCATTTCCCCTGGGAAACGCTTTACCGCTGCCGCCAAACCTTCTCATTTCTACAATACTATCAAAATTTTTATCGGTTTACAACAAATGGAAGTATTTTTTTACAAATTTTATTGCTACTGCCACCAAAATCCAAACCTGTAGCCTTAGCCAGGCAAGCCGCCAACTCGTTTGCCGACACGATATCTTTTATTTTTTCGTTTGCCCATACTTCAAAACCAAAACAATCCTCTCCATCCTGTTATTCCGTTAAAATTCCTGCCTTCTCTTCCCTTCGCGATCTTCGTACTACTATCCTTCCATTCCTTGTTTTTTCTGCGTGATTTTTGTTTTACCTTCGTTTAATATTTGTGTTTACAAGAAGTTATGCAGCGATTTTTCGCCGCGAACTTCCGCTTCGTACGGACGCCCGGAAGGAATACCAATCGTAAAAAAGCGGTTCAACCCGGCCAGATGAAGAACAGGAGACCATACGACTGGTTTGTGGTTAATCATTCGATCCGGTAATCCGTCGGTAGGGAAAGCGTACCGGTTTGCCCCCGCCGCATTTACCCACAACGAAGCGACTGACAGGAGCGTCAAATGGGTAAAATGCCCGCGGCGCGAAAAAGGGTCTTTGGCCCTACGGGGGGAAACCGGTGTTCCATGCGCCCGAGCCGGAAATATTCTTGCGATCAATCGTCCAACCCTCCAATTCTTGAGGCGGTGGGTTAATTTTCCTCCGCCTTTCCCAGGCAAAATTGCCATCGACCCGGCCAATGCCAGAAATCCATTTTTTCTCTACCGCTCTTTGTTCACTTCATTTTCTTTTGTTAAAATTCCTGATCCCCTCAGGTTTTCATCTCTTCACCCGCACCGCGGCGCCCCAGCCCTGATTATTTTGCGTCACCTTCAGCAGCAGCCGATTTTCCCCTTTCACCAGTTTCACCTCCACTTGATCCTGATCTTTGGTAAAAGGCCGCATCGTGTTATTGGCCAATACCACCTTGCCATTCAGCCAGATCTTGATCCCGTCATCACTGCCCACCAGCAGCAGTATGGCTGAGCCGTCCGCGTCCGCCCGCAGCGTCGTCCGCAGATACGCCGCCCGCTGCTCACCGCCGTTCAAGGCCCCCAGCAAATCCAGATACCACGGCTGGGCCGGATCGGTCCCAACCGGCATGGCCTGCCACTTCGCCTGCTGACCGCCGTCCAGTTCCGGGGCAAAGGGAATATCAAACAATTCCTGGCACCCTTTCCCCTCCTGCACATACGGACCGGACACCTCCCACTCCAGAATATAATCCTGTAAAGTTTCAATAGCATGAACCAACTCCCGAGCCGGATCCGCGATCATCCCCGCCGTTGGATCTGCGGCTATTTCCGTTAAAACTTTTTTGATTTCCTGACCATGTTTCACATAAATATTTTTGGCGATAGCACAGGCCGCCATGCCCGCCTCTTCCTTCAGCACAGGGTTCGCCCGGTAACCAGCCGCCATTTGAAAAGCCGACAGCGTCGAAATCTTCGATACCGCCGCCAATACCTTCTTTTGCTCAGCCGCCTGCCCGGCCAATTTCATGGCTGCCTGGTACCTCATAATTTTCCCCTCGCCGGAAAAACCGGTCGCCTTATCCACCATATCAATATACCCCCGCAAGGCCAAAATCCGGTGCAGATGGCTCTTCGATTTTTCCGCCACCGCCAGCAGATCATTCATCGGTTCCGCTGTGGGCCAGCCCGCCAGCGCCCGCAGCGCCGCTTCCCGCACCGCCTCCTCCTCATCCTGCAAACCCAAACTCAGCACCACCAGCGCCGCCGGATCCCCTATTTCCCCCAGCACTCGCAAAATCCGGCAGCGAACCGGGACTTCCCTGGCTGCCTTCAGTTTTTCCATGATTAGATTGGTACTTTCCCGGATTTGCCCGGAACACCGGGCTATTGCTACCACCGCATTTTCCGCTTCCTTTTGCTCCTCAATCCGCACTGCCAATAATTTATCTACCAGTACCGGCATATTTTCCGCCTGCCCCAAAACTCCCAAACCTTTCCAGCAGGCTTTTCGAACCGCAGGTTCCTGAGTATCCAGCAGCTCAACCAGTTTTCTGACCGCCTCTTGTGCCTCCCGGGCCGCTAAAGTCTCAATCAGGATCACCTTCTCTGTACCATCCGTCTGGTCTAGCAGTCCGATCATCCTTTCGATAACATCATCACCCGATAAAACATACAAAGCCTTTTGCGCCGCTTCCGCCTCGACCCTATCGGAATCGGCTGCCTTCTCCGCCAGCAATTTCACATCCGCAGCCTCACCCAGCCCTCCCAGCACCTCAATCGCCGCCGCCCGTACCAGCACATCCTCGCTGCCCGCCGCCATCTTTCGCAGTGTCCCCAGCGCCGCCTTGTCCGCCCGCACCGCCAGCGCCTGGATCACCAGAACCTGCCCAGCCGCATCCAGCCCCGGCAGGGCCTCACAAAGCCTCACCGTAAAATCCTGCCCCGGATACTGCTGCGCCAAACGTACCGCGATGGGTATCAGATACGCATCCTCACCGGCAAGAGTCTCCATTATATAGGATACGGAAGCCTGATCCTGCAAAGCCGCCAGCCCGACCAGGGCCGCCCCGCGTGATGCATTCGTTTGCGCCGTCTGATATACCTGCAGGTACATTTCCGCCGCCCTGGCCTGATTTCCCTTGGCCGGCAATTGAGACGCGCAGTTCAGATAAGCCTCTTCCAATGTCACCGCATCCATTCTCTTCTCTGCCATCGCTGCCTGGATCGCCTCGGCCGCTGACTCCGTCCCTATTTTTCCCAGGGACTTAACCGCCTCCGCCGCCACTACCGAAGATTCGCTGTGCAAAAACCCGGCCAGTTTCCCGACCGCCGCTTCGCTTTTCCGGTTGCCCAGCGCCGTGATAATCCCCAATTTGGCCTTCTCGTCCCCCTTCTCCAGCGCCTCCATCAATACTTCATCCACCGCCGGATCCTGAATATGAACCAAAGCATACAACGCCATATGCGACATCTGCGGATCGAGCAGGCATCCGGCCAGTGGCGGAACCTCACGCACCGTCGCCGTCAGCGCCAGCAGCCGGCAGGCATACTGCTTCGCCGCATAAGAAGCCTTCCCATCGGCAAGAACCCCGCACAGCGACTCGTTAAGCGGCTCCCGCCGCCCCGGATCGGAAAACGAGTTCACCGCCTCCTCATGCAGAAACGTCAGCATCTCCGTATCCTGCCCGAACTCATACCCTCTCAGCCGCTGCGCCGCCTCCTCCATCGTCATGCCGCTGCCCACCCCGCAGCAGGCCGCAACCAAAATCAGCATCAAACCGGATATTTTATAATTCATGATTTATTTCCCATCTATATCGTGTAAGGGCTTCGCATCTCCCGCCACAGCATACGATCCGCTTCCGGGTCATTCACAAATTTTTCCCCCGCCGGGTCCCAGCGTAAAGGCCGGTTCAGCCAGTGGGCAATATTGCCCAGATGGCAGACGCTGATCGAGCGATACCCGATCTCCGCATCACAGGCCGGCCGCGTCCGGTTCCGCACCGCCGTTAAAAAATCCTCATGATGATCGCGGCTCACGTGCAGATGAATCTCATTCGGCCCGATCTTCTGCCGCATCAGGCTTTCCGGCTGGGTCTTGATCCAATCCCGGTTCACCTCAACCCGCCCCTGGCTGCCCTCAAACAGAATCCCGTAACAGGTCGCATCCCGCGTCATCGTCACCCCGTTGGCATACCGGTACGTCAAAACCTTGAAATCTTTCCCATCCGACGGATAAATCTCCACCGGCCCCGCATCCTCATACCCCGCCCCCCACTGGGCAATATCGAAATGATGCGCCCCCCAGTTGGTCATCTCCCCGCCGGAATAATCCCGCCACGCCATCCACCCCATCACCTCCGGATGGAACGGCCGCCACGGCGCCTGCCCCAGCCACACATCGTAATCCAGCCACTCCGGCGGGCTTCCCTGCGCCGGCAGATTGCACTCCTGCGGCGGCCCCCCCACATTCACCGTAATATGCTTCAACTCCCCGATATACCCATTCCGCACCAGCTCACACGCCAACCGGAACTTATAATCCGACCGCTGCTGCGTCCCCGTCTGAAAAATCCGCCCATACCGCCGCACCGCCCGCGCCAGCTCCCGCGCCTCGTAGATCGTCAGCGAGATCGGCTTCTCGCAATAGATATCCTTGCCCGCCCTGGCCGCCGCCATCGAGATCGGCGTATGCCACCGGTCCCCCGTCGCACAGAGCACCACATCAATATCCTTCCGCGCCAGCAGCTCATGATAGTCTTTATAGACGGCACAGTCCTTATTCTGATACTCATTATTGACGATATCCCGGGCCCGTTCCAGATTGTGCCGGTTCACATCGCACACCGCCACCACCTGCACCCCGCGCGCCATAAAGCCGCCCTTGGGCACCCAGTTAACATTCGGCACCCCGGCATCCGCCCCGCGCCACCCCATATTGGCCGTGCCCTGCCCGCCCATCCCGATACAGCCCATCACAATCCGCTCATTCGCCCCCGGCCGGCCATTCCCTCCCAAGGCCGCCGAAGTAATCACATACGGCATCGCCAGCGCCGCCGCCCCCCTCTTCAAAAACGCCCGCCGGGTCATTCGTCTTGCAGCCATTTGCATTCTCCTGTTAAATCCAATCTTCAACCTGCCGCCCCATTATACCTCCCGCCACCCCCCCTTACCACCCCAAAATCCAGCCTTTTACATCCCCTTGCATTTTCTGAACTCGCAATTCATAATTCATAATTTTCTTCCTATCCCCCACATCCTCGACCACCTGTAATTCGACATATCCCCCTTCCTCATTACTTCCTGCACAAACTCATCGTATCGGTAAACCAGTAACCGATCTTACCTGACTGCATTTAACCGATGTTTATTTTTATGCGATAGAAACCACTCATATAATTCTTCGTTATTATATGTTTTATCTCCTATGCCATGCCCATCTTCCGGGTATATGGTAAACTTTATCTCCCCGCCGCACTTGGTAAGAGCTTCAACCATTTCTTCGGCTTTGGAAATGGGAACACAATCATCCCGGGCACCGTGAAATACCCAGACAGGAATATGTTGAATCCGGCAGGCTTCCTGTACCGAACCTGCCCCGCATACCGGGGCAATGGCAGCAAACATATCCGGGTAGATCACCGCCAAGCCCCAGGTGCCATGCCCGCCCATACTTACTCCTGTCACATAAATCCGATCTCGATCTACCCGATATCGTGAAATCACATCGTCAAGAACGGCCTTGACAAGGCCGAACTCCGCCGGCTCTTCTGCATTCCCGGCCCACCAGGAACCGGGAGAACATTGGGGTGCAACTACCACAAAAGGGAAATCGGGACGCTCATCCACAATTTTTGGCAGGTCCCCCCTTACTAATATTGCCGGGTTTTTGCCTTGTGCGCCAGCCCCATGCAGATATAGAATCAGGGGCCAGTTCTTTTGATTCATATACTCTTCCGGCAAAAACAGCAAATATTTATAACTCGAAATCTGAAAAAGGATCGCCGTTAAGGAAATGATGACCGCCCATAATGCCAGCGAAGCGGCTGGTACTACCCAGGTTTTGCTATTCGAAATCCATTTGAACCGGAACCGAAATAGATACAATCCCGAAACAATACCCAGTATCGCACTCGGATCCATTAAGATGAGCCCCGTTGCCGTTTTGCCAACCAGACATCCCCACTCCATCCGCGGCCAGCCACTGGACAGGTTAGCCGCCATTTTTCCCCCAGAATACGATCAGCATAATAACCAATGAATAATCCACCCATCTCAGGTTATCTCTGTTTTTCCATACTACGAAGTTAAAACCGGGGAATACCAGAAACGCTAGTAGTATTCTTGGGATTTCCGCTGGAAGCAGACTAAAATATCCCGACAGGATACCTGTCTGGTTGAATACCACCCCCATGTATAGGATATTAGAAAATATCGAAATACCGCAGAGACTATTTTGAAAATATTTGTTCATTTCAAATCAGCGAAAGCTTACCTATCCAACCGGCCAAGGCCAGCAACTTGCATGCTGACTCTTGGTTTTAGTACTTTTGTCCACAAATTTTATACTTTCCTACAAACAAGTTCTCCTTTTCCTATCGGTACGATCAAAGCATCCACTCTTTCATCCCGTAATGCCTTGTCGAGCATCGGCTTTAACGTCTCAGCGTGGTTGATTGCATTATCAGCAATTAAAATACCGCCGGAAACCATATTGGGAACAACCAAATCGTAACACTCGCCATAGATTTCTTTTTCTACATCAAGAAAGCAGAAAGAAATATTATGATAATTTTGCAAATAGTCTCGGGCATCGCCTCGTATGAGCCTTACCACATTTTCCGTACCAGCCAGTTTGAAAGTTTCTTCTGCTAACTTGGCCTTTTCTTCCAATACTTCAAAAGTAGTAATTTTCCTGCCCAGCGCCCGACACGCCAAAACCAACCATAATGCAGAATAACCAGCACTGGTCCCAATCTCTATATAATCACCCTCCGGCGCACTCGCTGCCAACAGTGCAATGAATTTCCCCGTTTCTGTTGGAATCTGACGAAGTCTCCGGAATCGCTCCGTACCATCCTGCCGATCCCTCCTGTCAATTGCTTCCAGATATCGCATTCGCTCTATAATCGCCGTCGGTATGTTATCAAACATATGAAATCATCTCCCGAAAATGGTTTCTCATAAATCTTTCTCCTGCTTTTTCTTTCTTCTTTTTTTCGCTTCTTTGTTTGTTCCCTTTTGTTCCAATAACTCTTCTTATCCCTTCATGCCCTTCTTATTCTTTGTGTTAAAATCTCTTATTTATGTCCCGTAATTAAGATTTTGTCAAAATACTCTCTTTCTGCCACTTTGCCTCTTTGATCTTTCCACCCGGCCCTTTGCCGGTATAAACCATCATACCCTTACCCGCCCTACTCATCAACAACCTATTTTAAATTCTCCTATTCCTCTTATACGGGGGGGGGAAACCGGTGTTCCATGCGCCCGAGCCGAAAATATTCTTGCGATCAATCGTCCAACCCTCCAATTCTTGAGGCGGTGGGTTAATTTTCCTCCGCCTTTCCCAGGCAAAATTGCCAGCGACCCGACCAAAGGCAGAAATCCATTTTTCCTCTACCGCTCTTTCTTAACTTCGTTTTCTTTTGTTCAAATTCCCGATTTTCTTCGGGTTCATCTCTTCACCCGCACGGCCACACCCCATCCCTGATTATTTTGCGTCACCTTCAGCAGCAGCCGGTTTTCCCCTTTCACCAGTTTCACCTCCACCTGATCCTGATCTTTGACAAAGGGCCGCATCGTGTTATGGGCCAATACCACCTTGCCATTCAGCCAGATCTTGATCCCGTCATCGCTGCCCACCACCCCAAAATCCAGCCTTTTACATCCACTGCCGTTTCTGTATTTGTAATTCGTAATTTGTCATTCCTGCTGGCAGATGCCTATCAGGATCGCTTGGATATGGCATTGTTGATTTCGGCGGATAGTGAATTTCCATTATGTTGCACAAAATCCTTTATTTGCTATAATCAAATCAAAAACGGAAAACAGTCGGAGCAAAAGGATGAGCAACCGGAAAAACTGCTGGAGCATCGTGTACATTGCATTTCTGCTGGCCATAAGCCATTCGGCCGCTTTTGCAAAAATCGAAACCCCTTCCAAAATCCCTTCGGATGGAACTCTCCTGGTTATTACCCCCCAAAAGTTTCAGGAAGCCCTGGCGGATTATGTCCGTCACAAGCAGCAGCAGCTCTCCGTTCATATGGCGGAGCTGGAGACGATCCTGGTCCAAAGCGACGGCGTCGATGATCCCGAACGGTTGAAGCGATATCTATTTACTCTCTGGAAGAATCAAGGCGTGGATTATGTCCTCCTGGTCGGCGATGCCGACGTCTTTCCGGTCCGCTATATGGTCCTGGACCGCATCACGCCGGCCGCCTTCGATTATTCGTTTTATCCCAGCGATCTCTACTACGCCGATCTGGCCCGCAAAGACGGCTCGTTTGATGACTGGAATGCCAGGAAAGACTCTTTCCATGCCGGTTATTACGGGGAGGTGCGAGGAGAGAAAAACAAGGAAGATCCGATCAACTTTGATGGCATCGACTATCTCCCGGAAATCGCCGTCGGTCGCTGGCCGGTCAGCACGACGGAGGAAGTGAAAATCCTGGCCGACAAAACCATGAAATATGAAAATTCGATCCTGGCAGATGCCCAGCCACAGGAACGGATCGCCTTTGTCAATGTAGCGGGCTGGGTGGACACTCGAGGGGCGATGGACCATATGGCTTCATCCCTTTCGCCGGACTGGACCATAGAAAAACGCTATTACACGGACGACAACCAGCAGTACCACACACCCCCGCCGACGGCAGATGAAATCGTTTCCCTTTTGAACCAGGGAGTAAGCGTGATTTGCCATGCCGGCCACGGTGTGGATCTCCGCTGGGATGGTTCCTTCTCGGTGGAAAACCTCCATCAGCTCCACAATGCCGATAGCCTGCCCATTATATTTTCGGCCGCCTGCTACACGGCTCGATTCGCCGCCTTGCCCCCGTATGAACCGTATATCGACATCCACGGTGCTGAGCATAATGGCACCGATCATGGCGAAGTGTTCCAGGAACCGCCACTCCCGCCGGCACCTTACCAGAGCGGTAAATTTAATCCGCCGGGTTTGGGCGAGGCCCTGCTCCGCAACGGCCCCAACGGCGCCGTTGCCTACCTCGGCTGTAATACAGGCGGCCAGCCTTGCGCCCTGACGTTAATGGAGGGTTTTGTCGCCGGCCTGAATCAGAAACGGCTGGGAGACTGCTGGAAACATGCGATTACCCATTATTATACCCGCGAACATCTGGCAGACCTGCAACCCACGGAGAGCTGGTATCCGCCCAGCATCTTCTTCCAGGGTATGAAGTATATGCTGTTCGGGGACCCCTCGCTGATCCTGCCCGATAGCGGCAAGAAGTAAGGTACTCTGACAAAACCGCAGCATCACCGCTATCCGGAATTTCCCGGATCAAATCCGCTGTAAACATTCGTACTACTATCCTTCAACTTCTTGTTTTTTCTGCTTGCTTATGAATGGATGTTGTTGATAAACTCCTTGTTCGCAAGGCATTGCAGTTTGTTTTAAAAATTCAATATTTGGCGATTTTGAATTTGTTTAGAATTTAGAGTTTAGAATTTAGGATTTGGTTGCGGCCCAAGGCCGCGCTAAGTCTATTGTACCCGCTGGTTACGGAACTTCCAGAGGCGCGGACCGCAGCCAATTCGTGCATAGCAAATACAAATCGGAAAAGTTCACCTCTCCGTTCCGGTCAAAATCCGCCCGGCTGTCATAGCCTGCCTCCCCCGCGGAAGCCTGCCAGGCCCCCGCCAACACACCAAAATCCGTCAAATGGATAGTATGGTTATCATCGGCATTGCCCTCCGCCAGCGTACCCAGATCGACCGCGGTACTCGCCCCGGCAATCACCACGTTTCGCCTGACATTCAGCAGGGTATGCTCGCTCACCGCCGTAATATCGTACGTACCCGCTGCTACCCCCGGAACCTGGCCTACCGCATACTCCCCCTCCCGATTCGTCGTCAGATGACAATAGTACAGGGCCGGGTCCTGCAAGACGTCAGCCCCCGGCTGGAAAAATCCCGCAAACAGCGGCACCTGCCAGCCGCTATCCGCCGGCCGGTCCGCCCCTTCCAGCCTCACCGCCATATCCACGCTCACCCCCCCATCCAGACAAAACTCATACACCCGGTTATAACCCGCATCCGCCACCCACAACCTGCGGGTAGCCGGGTCAATCTCCAGGCAGCAGGGACTAAAGGACGCGAAACCCTCAGCAACCAGCGTCACATTCCCTGTATCAGGATCCACCCGATAGACCGCTTTGCTGTCCTGACCGGCGACATAAATATCCTCTTCGACATTGTCATAAACAATGCTGTATAGTGTGCCGATCGGAACGCTCAGGGCCAGAGACGACAGCGCCCCGTCCGGCCCCAGCCGGTACAGGTTGTTCGAGTCGAGCTCATCGCAGACATAGACCTCCCCGTCAGGATCCGCCGCCAGATCAAATTGATCGACATTCCCCGGATCGCCCATGACCAATTGTTCCCCTTCCGCACTGTCCGGCGAAAACGCCCAGATCTGGTCCGCGCCGTTATATCCCCAGTCAGAAACGAGAATATCCCCTTCGTTGACGTTTGTTCCGTTGAAACCCAGCGGCGCAAAAGTCATTCCGTAGGGATCGTCATCTCCCGAATGAAAGCCCGATACCCATAATGTAGAACCGCCGGTCCACGCCCGCCGGTAAATATTGCCGCTATAATCCTCGCTGATAAATCCGTTTCCCTCCCGGTCGAAAATCAGATGAGCGGCTGTATCATAGGCCTGGATTCGAATCCCGCTTCCCGGCCCGCTGACCGGGTATAGCCCGCCCCCGGATCCGGTACCGGTGCGAACCAGTCCATAGAGTTCCCCAGCCCGGACATTATACGCCGTACTGGATATGCCAACCAGGCTCAGGTAGCCGCACCCGGCTATCCCCACCCCATACACCCCAACTGTATCGTCAATCGCAGGACAGCTATCCGCCATACGGCCGAAATTGTCCAGACCTACCGTTTCCGTGCTGTTAAAAAACTCCGGCATAATAATACAATTCGCGATATTGGCCAACAGCCCCACCCACGTTCCCGAATCCACCGTCCAGGTCGAAGAATCCAGCGGATAACGGAACGTTTTCCAGACCAGGCCGCTGGGGGGAAGTTCGGAAGTATCCAGCGTGACATAAGCCGACCCGCCGGGTCCGGAAATCCGGATAAATTCGATGATCCCCAGTCCCGTGCCGCTGCGGCTGAGCACCCGCACATCCACAGCCACATAACCGCTCTGGTCCAGACTCGACCAGTCGCCCAGAAACATAGCCGGGGCAATCGCGGTGGAAATCCCGCTTTTGTCGCCGATCTGTATAAATCCCCCTTTATTTCCGCCGCTGCCGGGATTGGACACGCTGTTGGTATTCAGAAAGCTCCAGTCCCCCGTGCCGGCTTCGTTAAAATCATCATAAACACAGGGGATAAAAACCGTCCCCGGCGTCGAGGAAAGCTGCACATTGTCCAGCCGAACAATTTCACCGCCCGTCACAAATTCCCCCGTAATCCGTACGGAATTCACGGCACTGAGAATCTCAGTCCAGGTGCCGGACTCGATAACCCAGTTGGCCTCATCCAGATAAGCCTGGTACGCGGTCCAGACACCTTGTGCCGGCAGATACGCAGCACCCACTAGGCTGTGCGCCGCCCCGCCCGGCCCGGCAATCCGGAAAATATAAGCAGGATTCACCAGGGAACCTCCGCTGGTATTATTCAGATAAATCTCCGCCGAAAGGCTGTCCGCCGCCGTCATCCCGCTCCAATCGCCGTGATACGCCGCCGGCGCTATAATATAATTCATATCGCCGGTGGCCAGGTCATTCACCGCCAGACATCCGCCCGGATTGCCCGTGGCCGGCTCCCACGCCGAGGCATTATCACCCGTAACCTGCCAGCCTTCCAGCCCGCTATCGAACGTGGTTATTACCTGTGCGTTTAGGGCCGGTACTGCGACAGCCATCACCAAAAACAATCCCCTCACCACTACCCGGAACAAATATACGCTGGTTCTCCTGCTCATAACATCCTCCTTCTGGATCTTCTGCTATTTTTGTCTGGGCTGCCGATTCACATAAACGGCCTGCCTTGAATAGTTCAGATTGGTTCAACCTATTTATTATACCAAATTCACTTCCATTATGGAAGGAAAAAGTAAGCACTCACTGGGGGAAAAAGACGTGTTTTGGCCTAAAAAAGGCACTTTTACCTGCAAATTTGCCCTTTTTTTACTGTTTTTCAAAAAACCGCGTTTCCCCGCAACCACGTACCAAAATTGACGGAACCGCCAAAAGTCGATATGGACATCCAAAAACGGCTCTGGCTCCCCAATAACAAGGGATCAAAGAACTTTTGACGCTGGCGTCAAAATTCCGCTCACGACAGCCGCGACTTAAAGTCTTCATACGTAAAACGCCGCTGCACCGCAAACGCATCCGCCGCCGGATCATAAATAACGATGTCCGGCAGTTGAATCCCGTTGAACATGGTATTTTTCACCATGGTATAATGGGCCATATCGTGAAACAGCAGCTTCTCCCCCACCCGCAGCGGCTCATCGAACGAATAATCGCCGATTACATCCCCCGCCAGGCACGTAGGTCCCGCCAGCCGGTACCTATGGGCCTTGCGCCCGGGCAGGTCCGCGTTCTCAATCCGGGGACGGTACGGCATCTCCAGCACATCCGGCATATGGGCCGACGCCGAGGTATCCAGAATGGCAATATCCACATCGTTATGAATGATATCCAGAACGGAGCTGGCCAGAAACCCGGTATTCAGGGCAATGGCCTCGCCCGGCTCCAGATAAATCTGCACCCCGTACCGGTCGCGAAACTCCCCGATCAGCCGGCACAGCAGCTCCACATCATAATCCGGCCGGGTGATATGATGCCCGCCGCCGAAGTTCAGCCACTGGATATTCTTAAAGTATCGCCCGAAATGTTTCTCCACCGCCGGCAGCGTCCGGGCCAGCGCATCGGCGTTCAGCTCGCACAGCGTATGAAAATGAAACCCGCTGATCCCCTCCAGATCCTCCGGCCGGCAATCCTGAAAACCGGCGGGCGTAATACCCAGCCGCGAACCCGGCCCGCAAGGATCATAAATCGCCGTCTTCACCTCGGAATGCTGGGGATTCAGCCGCAGCCCGACTTCCACCCGGCCGCCGCGCCGCTGCACATACGGCCGGAACTGCCGCCACTGGCTCAGCGAGTTAAAAATCATGTGATCGGCGTTGTCGAGCAGTTCCTCCATCTCATCCGCCCGGTACGCCGGCGAACAAAGATGCACCTCCCTGCCGAAGGCCTCCCGCCCCAGCCGCGCCTCAAACAGCGCACTGGCCGCCACCCCCGCCAGCACCTCCCGAATCTGCCCAAACAGCGACCACATGGCAAACCCCTTCAGCGCCAACAGAATCTTGCACCCCGTGCACTTCTGCACCCGCTCCAGGATATCCAGATTCCCCTGGAGCAGCCCGCGATCCACAAAATAGCACGGCGTCCGCAGCCGGTTCAGGTCATACTTCAACGGGGCATTTCCTTCCACGGCAGGCCGTGTTTGTTCAGCATGTCCATAAACGGATCCGGGTCGAACTGTTCCATATTGAACACCCCGGCCTTCTTCCACTTCCCGGTAAGCATCATCGCCGCCCCGATCATCGCCGGCACCCCCGTCGTATAGGACACCGCCTGCGCCTGCACCTCCCGGTAACAGGCGGCGTGGTCACACACATTATAGATCATCATCTTCTTCCGCTTGCCGTCTTTGCCGATCCCCTCCATGATGCACCCAATGGAGGTCTTGCCGGTATAGTTTGTCCCCAGCGACCCCGGATCCGGCAGCACCGCCCGCAGGAACTGCAGCGGCACAATCCAGTGCCCCTCGTAAAAAACCGGGTCGATCCGGGTCATGCCAACATTCTGCAAAACCCGCAAATGATTGAGATAGGCATCCCCGAAGGTCATCCAGAACCGGATGCGCTTCAGCCCCCGGATGTTCTTCACCAGCGACTCCTCCTCCTCATGGTACAGCAGATACGCCTTCCGCGGCCCCACCTCCGGAAAATCGATGGTCTCGCAGATCGACATGGGCTCGATCTCCAGCCACTGGCCGTTTTCCCAGTACTTGCCTTTCTGGGTAATCTCCCGGATATTGATTTCCGGATTGAAATTGGTCGCAAACGGATGCCCGTGCTCACCGGCGTTGCAGTCCACAATATCGACAGAATGAATTTCCTGAAAGTGATGCTTCTGCGCATAGGCACAGAAAACATTCGTCACCCCCGGATCAAACCCGCTGCCCAGCAGCGCCATAATCCCCTTCCGCTCAAACCGTTCGTGATACGCCCACTGCCACTTATACTCAAACTTGGCCTCGTTCAGCGGCTCATAATTGGCCGTGTCAAGATAACTTACGCCGGTTTCCAGGCACGCATCCATGATCGGCAGGTCCTGATACGGCAGCGCCACGTTGACAACCAGCTCCGGCTTGGTCTTGCGGATCAGCGCCACCACATCGCTAGCATGGTCGGCATTGATCTGGGCCGTTTCGATAGGCTGTTTTAGTTCAGACGCAATCTTCTCGCACTTCGAAAGACTGCGGCTCGCCAGCCAGATCTTGGAAAATATCTCCGGAAGCTGGGCACATTTCTTCACCACCACATTTCCGACGCCGCCGGCGCCAATAATCAATACGCAGCTCATATTCACCTCTTCAACCCGCAAGGCCGGTTAAATACCTCTCCTGCCTACAAGCAAGGATCTATCCTAAAGACATATTCTAACCGCAGATGGAGAATAATCCAGCAAAAAACCCCGGCTCCCCCCCCAGCCGCCCCGTACCGTACCGCCGGCGTCTCGCCGGCATCTTGTCATTCCTGCGCAGAACCTGCCCTCGACCTGACCGGAGGCGGGAATCGACCTTCCTGGGAAAGTCCTTTTTTTGTGTTTCTTTTGCCCCTCGTGACCGCCTATAATCCAATATAGTTCCAATGGTATCGTGTACGATTAAGGTCATGAAAAAGTACACAGCCGCCTATAAGAATCGGAGCAAACATGGCGTTTATTCGAATTGCCGGTGTACAGGGTAAAGTGTACGTCCCGGATCAGACCGGGCGTAAAAAGCATAACTGCAAAGATTGCTTCTGCTGTCAAAGATGCAGTGACAGCCGCTGCCGCCTGTGCCTCAACCGAAAAACCAAAACCAGTTGCCGCAAAAAATGACAAAAATTAAATTTTGCAGGCAACCTGCAAATTTCAATCTGAAGCGCAACACCAGCAGATGGCTATGGGTTGCAGATTTTCATAAAATCCAGAGAAAAATCGCTTGGGCAAACTGGCAAATTGGGGCAACCAGGGGGGCAATTTGGCAGCTTGGAGCCCCGAACGATTTTTCTCGTCGATAACTACCTGTTGTTCATAAAGTTATTTTCGTTGCGATTCAGGTTAAAATGCGCCCTTGAATACCATCTTCTCTTTTTTCCCCTCTCAAATCTCAAATTTTAAATCTGCTATCCCCCCCTTTTTTTTCATCTTCTCATCTTCCGCTCTCACACCTCGTCCCCATATACCATTCCCTCGCCCGATGGTCATTCCTGCGGACGGGTGGCACCTTCCCGCCTTCCAGCGGGGAGGTGTTCTTCCATTGTACCATAGCCGCAATCTTCTCCCCCGTCGATTCGCCGCCCCCTATATAACCATTCCCTCGTCCGACTGTCATTCCCGCGCAGGCGGGAATCCATTTTTATTTTTTCGATCCCATACCATGCCCCTACATACTGGATGATCGCCCGATGGTCATTCCTGCGAAAGCAGGAATCCAGGATTTTAATTACCTCGTATTGCCTGAAGTAGCGACTAACAGAAGCGTCATAGAGTAAATGTTATCTATAAGAGAAATAGCCTCTAGGCTTCGCGTCGTAAATGGTGCAGGCAATGCCTGCCGCATCGATCTGTCGTCTGCTACGGCTCTAGTCAGTTCCCTGCCAGCTCCGCCAGATCCAGGATATCCACCGCCCCAATCTGCCGTTGATACACCTTCTTCTCCTCCGGCATCCGAGCAACCGAAAGCGACCTTTGCAAACTAAGCACTAATCTACTATCATTTAATTTTACTTGCCTGACTCCTTCATGACCAGCTTGAAACCAATCATTTCAGAGGTAGAAATTTCTCGATACAATATCGTTATACCTTCCGGGCTTATCTTGGCAATCCTGATCAGATAATGTCTGCCTTCCTTGTTGGATGCCAGTAAAGTATAGGGCAGATCAACTTTCTCCGGTAGCTTATAATTTCCCCCATAGTTGCCCGTAATCCATTCCAAAGGTCGCTTCTCTTCCATGGCAGCAGAAAAAAGCTGGGCATTTCGAGTCGTCAACGGATCTCCGTTCCAAATGAGATCACCGTTTCCCATCGCAACCAAATCGCTAGATAGTTGTTCTTTATCGATATTTAGTTTATCTTTCACCGCCATATAAATCGATTTGCCGCTGGCCAGATCAAAGATAAAAGGCAAGCGATTTTTTACAGCAAAATCAAAATGCGGAATAAAACGGCTTTTTACCGCAAACCTTTCTTTCTGTAGATCATATCCATTATCAGCATCTAGGATATTTTTCTTCCTCAGTTCCTCCTGATAATCCGAAATAAAAGAATCTAATATATTTTGCAGTTCTTCATCTACAGTCAGGTCCACCAGCCTGTTTATGGCATCCTCAACTATCGCTCTTTCAGGTGCGTCATCAGGAAGATGCTCTAATATATACGTTAATCCTTCTATAGGACTATCCATAACGGCTGCATCACAGTCTGTTGCATTACGAACCAAGTTATGTTTCGAAGTATTGATAAAATCCGATAGCCCGGAAATTTCACTTTCATAAAATGATTCATGCGCTTTTCCGGATGCTTTCTTAATTTTTGTAATATCAGTTTTACTCTCACCCTGATTATCCTCAAGAATTTCCTCGTCAATTTCTGATACAGGACATTTTGGTAACCATAACTTCTGAATGGACTCTTTATCAAGCTTGCTGAGATTATCAAGGAATTCATAATATTCTAACCCGGCTTTTAAACGATCAAAACCTGCTTTTGTCCTCAAATCGACCAGCATATTTCGTGCTCGAAGTGTCATGTATTCAATACGCTCCGGCTCACATTCCAGTACCTTCTCAAAGTATTGCCGGGCTTTCTCACGATCACGTTTTTCGCCACGTTGACGATTCATGGCCACAGCATACAATGCGCCAAGCTGGGCGTATATCCTTGCCTTTTGAAAACTCTCAACATCCGGATTTTTAGTAAGGTAGGCAAGGTAATACTTCTCCGCCAATGCCCGATCAGCAATTTTTGCTTCGCCTCCGTTCATCTCAAAGTCGTATTTCAGGGCTACCGCCAAATCCGGGTCATTGTCATAATTAACTATACCTGAAGCAAAAGAAATCAAAAAACCTGCAATCATAACGGAAAGGATTAAAATTCGTTTCACATTATCAAATACTGCCATTTTACGATCCTCCATAATCTTTAAAGAAAATCATGTAACTTTTGGCTAAGTCAAGGGTCGGCAACTTGTTTGCCAACCCGATATCTCTTTTATCACAATAAAACACATCTTTTTCCTGATTATCTTTTCCGCGACCTCCCTGGTCTCTGTGGTCTCTGTGGTTCAAATAATTCCTTTCATCTGCGGATAATAATCTTTGTTATTTCTGTCACCATTAAATTCTGTCTATATTATGCTTTCTTTGCGCCTTGGCGCCTTGGCGGGATATATTCATAAAATCTTACTTTTTCGCCCTGCCGCAGCGACCAGCGGAAGCGTCATATTGCCTTCCAGCCCCACGTCGTATTCGCCGCAGGCCGTGCCTGCCTTCGTGAACTTCGTGGTAAACCTCTTCCTTTTCCAATGCCAACGGATCGTCATCCTTGTAACTCGTAATTTGTAATTCGTAATTTCTCCGCCAGCCCACAACTGGCTCCCGTAAATAACAATCCCTGCCAACTTTTTTCTATGAATACCACACATGTAAGAACAGATTCCATAATACCCCCAGCCGGCCTGATAAACAAGAAAAATCCGCCTATTTCCCCACGGTGGCACAACGGAAATCGGCAGGGCCGACGAACACCTCCCCACCAGCGGCGGCGGTTAATACTGCGTCAGCCAGTCATCGGCCAGGATAACGAAGTCGTTCATGTTGACGATACCGTCGAAATTGACATCACTGAGGGGGATCTTCGTGGTGTTGGTATGCCATCGGTCGCCATAGGTATAGCCGTCGCCCGTCCAGATTTCCTCAATTTCGTTGTAGGTGAAGGAAATCCGCTCGATGGGCGGATAGGCGGAGGCGGCAGGATCCATGCTGTTTATAACCTCCTGGCGGATGCCGGAAATATAGGCATCGTGCAGGATGACGGTGTAAAACTGCTCGGTGGTCCCGTCGCCGCTGGGATTGGGCCGGAAGAATTTAAAGACCGCCTCCAGCCGTTCGTGAGTCCGCCAGGCCTTGAAGAGCCGGACGGTCGCCCGGTCCAGCCGCTTGAGTATGGTAACGGGAAAATGATCGCGGACCGTGCCGGTTATGCCGCTTTCCGGATCCGGTTCGCCGATGAGCATGTGGGTGTAGGCCACCGCCTCAATCGAATCTTTACGGCCCAGGGATTCCTGGGTTGACTCGCCCAGAATCGGGCCTTGAACCGCACCGGTAAGATAGAGGTGCACGGTTTCAGCGGCAAACGAGGCGGGGGCAAAACAGAGGCAAAAAGCGAATGACAGGAATACACTTCGAGTTCTCATCAGAGACATCCTTTTCAATAACATATATTTGACGGAAACGTCAAAAGTCAATATTGACTTCCAAAAACAGCTCTGGCTCTCCCATAACAAGGGAACGACGAGCTTTTGACGCTGGCATCATATTTGCGCGACAGCCGGAGTGCCGCAACTATTCTTCCCATAAAGAATTCAGTATAGTTTTTTGCCCGGGAAAAGTCAAGGAAGATCGCATCGTCAGGCTTTTTTTCCTCTCCAGCCTGCATAATCAACCTGCCGTCCTGCTGCTGCCACCGCAGTATTCGTCGCAGGCTGTTCCTGTCCCTCTTCCTCTTCCACGGGGGGAAACCGGCATTCCATGCTCTCCGAGGCAGGCACCGGCCTGCACCGAAATCGCCGCGATCATTTACCCCTCTCGACGCTCCCGCCAGCCAGAACCGCAGCATAGAGCCGCTTGGGAAAGAAGGATTTATCGCATAAAAGTCGCCAGCATAATGCTCTTCACGGGGGGAAACCGGCATTCCATGCTCTCCGAGCTGGAAACATTCCCCC
>CAZOMV010000025.1:0-57620 GCA_964580995.1 uncultured Pirellulales bacterium | reverse complement strand
CCCAAAACCTTCATCTTTTACTATACTTTCTTCAACATTTACCAACTCAACCTAACCGTTACAAATTACCAAATTTCTTACCCATCTTACCAAAAATCTTACCCAACCGTTACAATCGTTATAATCCCTACTTTATTATCGGACTATCAATTTCCACGTAAAATAAGGACTTACATCAATTTCCCAAAATCAAAATAAAGACTTACGACAATTCCCCCAATCAAAAAATAAAGACTTACGACAAAAACGCCCAACCGAAAATAACGACTTACAAGCAGTCTCCCCCTCTGCTTTTCCTTCGCATTTTGGTGGTTTTTTTACGCGAAATATCAGAAATTACTTTTTCAGAAAAGCCTCAATCCGGTCCAGCCCCTTGTCAATCTGCTGCATACTGGTCGCAAAGCTCAGCCGGATATTCTGATCGCAGCCGAACCCCACTCCTGGCACGCAGGCCACCTTCGCCTCTTCCAGCAGCCGGTTGCAGAATTCCACGCTGTCTTTGACGCCCATCCGTTTATAATGGGAACTGACATTGGGGAAGGCATAAAACGCACCCGTCGGTTCAATGCAGCTAACTCCAGGAATGGCAATCAGCCGCTGGTGGATATGTTTGGCCCGCCGTTCAAACTCCACCCGCATCTTTTCAATATCCGCATTCCCTTTCCGCATGGCATCGACCGAGGCATTCTGGCAGAAGGTCGCCGGCCCCGATGTCATATGCGACTGCATTTGCGTAATGGCGGTGGCGACATCCTGCGGGCCGGCTGCATACCCAATCCGCCAGCCGGTCATGGAATACGACTTGCTGAATCCATTAATCGTGATAGTCCGGTCATACAATTGCGGCACCACCGCCGCAAAACTGTGGAATTTCATATCGCCATATACCAGCTTTTCATAAATCTCATCCGACAACACCGCCAACTTCGAATCCAAAATCACCTCCCCCAGCGCCGCCAGCTCTTCCTTCGTATAGCAAAATCCCCCCGGATTGCTGGGATAATTCAAAATCAGCAGGCAGGACTTTTTGGTAATCGCTTTTTGGAGAGTTTCGGGGGTAAGTTTATAGTCATTATCTTCCCGCGTCTCAATAAACCGCGATACCCCGCCCACCAGATTCACCATCTCCGGATAGCTGACCCAATACGGATTGGGAATCAGCACCTCATCGCCCGGATCGACCACTGCGTGGATTGCCTCGTACACCGCGTGCTTGGCCCCGCAGGCCACCACGATCTGCTTGGGGCTGTAGGTCAGGCCGTTTTCCTCTTTCAGCTTCCGGGCGATCTCCTGCCGCAGCTCCAGCGTCCCAGCCGCCGGTGCATATTTGGTCGCTCCTTTATCCAAAGAGGCCTTGGCTGATTCCTTGATGAAATCCGGCGTATCAAAATCCGGTTCCCCCGCCCCAAAACTCACCACATCCACCCCCTCCGCCTTGAGCTGCTTGGCCCGGGCTGTCACTGCCAGTGTTACTGATTCCGTTACCGATTGCGCTGTTTTGCTGATTTTCATAATTCTCACTCAAATAAAAGGTTATATAAGTACAGACTCCTCCCCTTATCCATAACGCACACAAAGGAAACATTATTATGATAATGGTATTATATTTCAACCATTTTTTCTTTGGCATCAAGCGATTTTTGTGCTTTTGCCGATAAATCCACTAATGAGCCAGGCATACAAAATATATGATTATTTAATCCGCACGAAGAATCAGGCCGCCGATAAGGCCCTGCTGATCGCATTGCGGCACTCTGCCGAACCCTATCAATCGGTGATTCTGGACGGTATCCTCGACCGGGGTCGTCCCGCTGCCACCTTCGAACTGGTCCATGCCTACCATGAATTTTCTCCCGAATGGCAAAAACTCCTTCTGGAAAGAGTAGATACCCTGTATGGGGGACTCCGGCTTGCCGCCCAGGCTCCCCAGGAGCAGACTCGAATGAATTGCCTGGAAATCATTCGGCGTTCCGCGTATCGAAAAATCGCCGATGTGGTGGTAATCCTTCTTCGGGATCCCGTTCCCCCTGTGGCCCAGCAGGCGGCGGATACCCTGCTTGGCTTGGCTCAGTCTCTGGCCCGTCCGGAAACGCAGTCTCCCCAGGCCGAATCCCGGATATTCCATTCCGCCCTCGAAAACGCGGTTCATAATTACCATGTGCATCATCGTAGCGAAGCTCTGATCGCCGCCATGGTCGCGGTGCCGGCGGATGATTCATCCTTCTGGCAAGATGGACTGAAGCCCTATTATGAGGTTGGCAAAACCATCCGCTATATCCTTCTGAATTATGATCGACCGGAGATAGCCCGGTTTTGTGTCTCGGCTCTGAAGCACCCGGATCTTTATACGACCGCCGTCCGTGCCATTTCCCATCACCAGAATCCGGATTATCTGGCGGCGGTTGCCGCGGAAGCGAAATCCCAGGCTCATGAACAGGTGACACGCGGCTTGAAACTCATCAAAAAACCACGCTGGCTGCATGCAGGATGTCTCTCGCCCGACTATTTCGAAAAAAACTCGATGTCCGATCTCATTTCCCTGGTTGCCGCGATTGGTGCCCCGAACGAGCAGAAGGCCGATTGTTTTTATGGACTCATTATGAATGCAGAAGAAAAGGTCGCTTTGCAAGCGGTAAAAGCGATGGCTTCTGTTTCTGGTTCCGCGGCTCTGGATTTCTTCCGGAAAACCGCTCAAGCTCCCTGCGAATCCGTGGTATTGGTGTCACTGGTTCAGGTGATCCGCAAAAAACATCCGAATATTCGTGCCATTATCGGCGAACATCTGAATTCACCCTATCCCCGTGTCCAAAAACTGGCCCGGCGCTATTATCAGTATATTGCCTTCGAATGCTATTGGAAAAAATTCGATGATCTTTCCTATGCGCGTCGTCTGCAGGCCGGCAGGGCGGTTTATAAGATCGATTCCAAAGCCCGCTCCCGCTGGGAAAAATATGCCTTTGACAAATCGCCCCTGCTCCGCTTGAAAGCAATTCGCATGGCACGCTTGTTGGGACATCTCAGCCAATGTGATTCGGAGATGATTCGTTTGGCCCGGGATGAAGATCGGATCGTCCGCAGTTGCGCCGTCGCCGCCCTGGGTGAGATGGACAAGGCCGGAGAACCGGGTCTGAAAAACTGTCTGTTCGACTCCTTAAAGGATAGTGATTTCCGGGTCCAGGCCAACGCCATAGAAGCCCTGGAACATCGACCCGACCACCAGGTAGTGGAAAGTATTTCCTCCTGTACGCAGAGCCCCAACAACCGGGTCCGGGCCAACGCCATCAAGGCCCTGCTCACCTGGAAAATGAAATCCGCCCGGCAGGCGATTCAGCAAATGCTCCGCGATCCCAGAGCGGCCCATCGGCTCAGTGCCCAATGGGTTCTCGAAAACACCGATGTCGATTTCAGCCCGGCCCCCAGCCGGAAGGAGGCCGTCGATGCCGTCGCTGTCTGATTGGACATCATCATTCCACCTCGAATATCAGGTACAGGATCTGGCCAATAAAGTTCAGCAATTCCGAAACGGTTTCGTATCCCATTCATCGGATAATGGGCTTTTCTGGGTGTGCCTTATTTCTTCGTTGTTGCTGGTTATTGGCTTTGCCTGCTGGATCCGTTATAAAAGCGAAAAAACCGTTGTCGAAGAAGTTTTGAACGATCCGGACCTGTTGTTCTGGAACCTGCTCAATCAGGTTCAAATGCCCGAATCGGATAAAAAATTGCTTCACGAGATGGCGACCGGCGCGAGGCTGGCCCATCCGGCTTCTGCGCTGCTAAGTCCCCAAAGCCTCGGCTGGGCTTGTAATTTGTGGGTTCAGGAGAAAGGGGGTTCCGCCATTCCACCCGAAAAACTGCGTCGGATCAGCGAAATCTCGGTTTTATTGTATGACCATTATCCTTCGCCAACTGCGCCGGAACAGGTACAACCGGATTAATTAGCCAGGATGGGTTTACCTTGGGGGGAGTTTATTCACGAAAACCTTTGTTTTTCCTTGACTTTTATTACAGGAATTATATACTCCTGCGTGCTTTGTAGGAAATAGTGGATTTTGAAAAAAGGGCCGCACTGAATAGTAACATAACATATTTAAGGTAAACAACTTATAATGACAGAAAAGAAGACAACCAGAACCCCAAAGAAGACCACCAGGAAATCGACTGCCCCGAAGGCTAATCCAACTCAAAAGGATGAAAAAGAGGCTATTGCCAGTCAGCCTGTCAGTGCGGCGGCAGAAAAAAAGGCGAAAGGCAAAAAACTTCCTAAAGGTAAACCTTTAAGCGATAAGGACTTGGAATATTTTTTTCAGTTGCTCCTGGAAAAACGGCGGGAATTGGTCGGCGATGTTGACCACATGAACGATGAAGCTATGCGCAATGGTTCCACCGGGGAAATTTCCAATATGCCTATCCATATGGCGGACATCGGCACCGACAATTATGAGCAGGAGTTTATGCTTGGCCTGATTGAAAGTGAACGGAAAATGCTGCGGGATATCGATCGTGCCTTGGCTAAAATAAAAGATGGGACCTATGGTGTGTGCGAAGGGACCGGGGAACCGATTGAAAGGGCCAGGCTGGAAGCCAAGCCCGAAGCCCGGTACTGCATCGCATATGCCCGGAGAATTGAGCAGGGAGTCGTACCCAAGCCCACGGAGGATACCTTCCTGTTAAATGCAGTAGGGGGTGGCGATGACGACGATGACGATTAGCAGTAAACCACGGAGGGTGGGGACTGATAAAACATCATGGTGAATTCAGATAAGGAAAATGCCCGTTCAGGGAGTGGGGGGGCGATGCATTGCGGCAGGGCACATCTGCGGTTGTGGTTGGTTGCGGGTTTGGGATTGGCGGCAGATCTGGCCAGCAAAACCTGGATTCTGAAAACACTGGGGAATATGGAATCCGGATATTTGCGTGATCCAATCGTGATTATCCCCGATTATCTGCGGTTGGTCTCAGTCTTTAATCCAGGTGCTATCTGGAGTATGGCCGCCGGAAAAACGGTTTTTCTGATTTCCGCTTCGGTATTGGGTCTGGTTTTTTTGCTATGGTTCTTCTATACCTCCCGGCCGGATCAATGGCTCTCTCACTGTGCCATCGGCATGTTGATGGCCGGTGATCTGGGGAATTTGTATGACCGGATCTTTAACGATGGCAAAGTCGTCGATTTCATCGAGGTCAACCTCCATTTCCGCCCCGCCGATCCCTGGCCCATCTTCAATATCGCCGACATGCTTCTCTGCATCGGTGTAGGAATCTTGTTGCTTTCCCTGTTCACCGCTCAAAAAGCCGAACTCCGCAAGTAATCCAAATGACTTTTTTTCTTTCCAAACTACGCCTAACCTCCATTTTGCAAAACTTCAGCTATTCGATGGCCAGTCTTGCAAAGGGTGGCACCTTTCTGCCGCAGGCAGAGAGGTGTTCTTCTCGGTAGGGCCTGCCTTTCCGGTATTCCCGGAATTGCACACGCGGTTCCTATTGCGTCCCCATATCGGCCTCTGTGGTCCTGCTTATCCCGGCGGGAGTTTCTGCAAGTGTCAACCACGGGGGGGGGAAAAACCGCCTGTTCCATGCGCCCGAGCCGGATCATTCCCGGACAGAGCAGCTCACACCGTGAGCGTCGATAGCGTAAAAGGATCGCGGCGATAATGGTGCAGGCCCTGGCCTGCCGAGGCGGTGGGGGTATATTGAATCTATATAAAATTATTCAGAAGAACCTTTTTCATATAAACGTACCCGTTGGAAAATCATTTTCCCTTTCTGGCATTGGGTATTTATCTCCCCTTGCATCCCGGAATCTTCCGCTTTCAGAATAGTAACCGATAACTGCCCCTGTGGCACTTGCAGGGCTTCTATTTCGAGTGTTCTCTCGCCAGTCGGTTGCACGATGCCTTTCCGGGCATTCCCTTCCAGCCACGCTGCACCGCTCTTTGCCAGATTCGCTTCACAGGCCCGCAGATAACTCCGATTGGATTCATACAGCATCGTATGCGAACCGTGCGATAAGATAAATAATGCCGCTCCGACCAGCGGGATCGCCAGAATCACCAGCATTAACACAAATCCGTTGGATTTCCTTTTCATAGAACCTCACCGCTCCTCTGCCGGCGGGGCAGGAAAAAAACATGTGAATTGGCCATCTTCTTTATTTTTACGCCACGCAAATCGTAAAGAACACTGGTCTGAAACTCAACCGCATACGATATGGTATTCTCCCGCCATCGTTGCCACTCAATCTGGACTTTGGGCAAAGACCACCGGTTCACCTGCTCCGCTTCCATTTCCTCGGCCCCGGGCCGGTGAACCGTTTTCACTACCTCTTCCTCAAGAAAGGTATAGGAAATCAGGCTATTATCCCGCAACTGGATCAGCAGCAGATTATCACCGGCCTTCATGTCTTCATAAGTTTCCGGTAGTCCTCGCGCCGATTCAATGTCTTTTTGAATGCTCTCCAGCATATTTTTCGCCAGCCGGTCCGTCTCCACCACCCGATGCAGGCGGGGCACATCGCAGGTGAACGTCCGGAACAATACGCTCAGCGAATAAGCCACCATCGTCATGATGGCAAGAACTACTAATATTTCCGTAAGCATGAATCCTTTACGCATGGCTATTTCCCCTCCACTGGCATATATCGCGCCAGTTCGATTTCCACTTTTTTGCCATTGGCTGTGCCGCGGGCGGTGGCCTTGACCAGTTCCAGCCCCGTCCAGTCACCCTGCCCCTCCCTCCGTTCAATCGCCACCTCGATTCCCGGCCACAATCGCTGACGGTCCTCCTCAAAAATCGGCTCTCCCGTCGCCTCGATACTGTCCAGCTCCGCCTGGGCCGCCGCGATGCATTGCTGCCGGACCAGTTGATAGGTATTGAATCTCCCGACGTTATCCATTGCCACAGCCAGGCAGCTCAGCAGCAGCCCCAGCACAAAAACGGCCGTTGCCATCTCCACAAATATCCACCCGCCTTGCCTTCTTTTGTTATATTTTCTTATGGGTATCATTGAATAGTTCTCGTATTACGGTACAGCCAGCCCCGCTACATGCTCAATCAGGGCAATTGTCGGTATAAACATCGCATAGACCACAAAACCCACCATCAGCCCCAGCAGCACCGTCACGCAGGGCCACATAATAAACCGCGCCAGATTCGCCCGGTAGCTGTAGTTGGTCCGGTAAAACCCTTCCAGCATCTCCAGCACCGCCGGAGTATTGCCCTCATTGACATTCGTATCAAACGCCCAGGCCAGCGCATTGCCGACCTTGCATTGCCGGGCCGCCTCCGCTACATCTGCTCCCTGTTCCACCTTCTTCAGCCAGCCCGCCAGCCGCTTCCGGTAATGCCGGTTCACATCCAAATCCAGCGTATATTGAATCGCCTGATCCACCGTGCAACCCGCCTGCAGCGCCGGACGCAAAAACTCCACCACCTGCACCAGCGAGTAATTCTTTTCAAACCAGTGCAATACCGGCAGATGCCACTTCAACAAATCCCCGATCCGCGAAACCAGATAAGGCCGCTCCGGACGCCGCGGCCGCACCTGTACCTGAATCCAGATCCCGATCAGAAACAGGGCTGCAATCCCTCCCGCCGCGACCAGCCATCCATGAAAGGTTTCCCAAACAAACTTCATTAAATGAACTAAAAATTGTGTTGCATGGGGCAGCGGTGCTTCAAAATCCGAAAAAATCTTTAGGTATTTCGGAATCACAAAATACATCAACCCCGATACCACAAAGAATGTAATGGCTATGACTATAAACGGGTAAATCGGATGCAGGGGAGTGATCTGCTGGCTTTTACGGGCTTTTTGCAGCATATCCGCCTCGATGGCCCTGATCGCCAGCGGCACCTGTTCTACCCGCTCCGCCACCGAAATCAGCGCCAAAATATTCCCCGGGCAACGGGGAAATCCCCTCTTGAGGGCTTCGTTCAGCGAATACCCCTGCACCAGCCACCGGGAAATCTCCCGCAAAATTCGCCCCTGCCTGTCCCGCCGTTCCCCCGCCGCCGCCTCCAACGCCGTCGCCAGCGGCAGATTCTGACGCATACTCGTCCCGATGGTTGAAATCACTCCGGCTGTAGTCATATACCGAGTGGAGTAATAATAACGGAACAAGAGAAAAATAATGCCGATATAAAGGACTGGCACATAGATTCCAACTGGACCCGATATGGCGATCATTCCCGCAAAACTTCCCAGGAATCCAATCAGCAGCAGTACTAGGAAGAACATTTTTAGCCAGCCCCATCGTCGATCATGATAATGGGCTAATACGATGGTAATCAGGGTGGCCGGAACAATACATAAAGAGATACTGATTCCTTCAATGTACTCATATTCTACATATAAAACCACCAGCCCAATGCTTACAAAAGGGGAAGTTAGCAGCGCTAGCCAGGGTCTCTTTGTGGCCCAATAGATCCACAGCAAAATTACGATGATTGACAGAATCGAATATAGCATAGATTATTTACCGCCGCTAACACCTTGAATTAATGAAATCATTGGCAAAAACAATCCAATAACCGTTAATCCGATAAAACCGCCCACCAGGATCAGAACCACGGGCAGAAGCCCTGCCTGCAATCTTGCCTGGTAGCACAATACCTGGTGAGCGTACATATCCGCCAGGCTGTATAAATTGTCCTTCAATTCATTCCGCTGCGAACCTAACTGGATAGAATAGAAAAACAGCCGTGGAATAAACGAACAGGATTGTCCCGCTTCAATGATGTTATTGCCGCGTTCCACCTGACCGGCCAGCAGCTCGCTTTCCGCTTTCAATCGTTCACTGCCGGTGGCGCTGGCCGCCAGCCGGATACAAGTGGGCATATCACACCCCGCGTCAATCAGCAGGGCCATCGTCTCCGCCATCCGGCTCAACAGACCGTTATGATACAGCCTGCCAAATACGGGAATCGCCAGATACAGCCTCTCCTTGAATCGTTTCCCCCACGAAAAACATGATAAAATTGCGGATATGCCCAGGATCAGTAAAATAAAAACTCCCAATCCTGCCCCTATAGGTAAAGAGTGATAGGATATCGACAATATAGCTTCCGTCAAAGCAGGCAATTGAGTATCGAAATCATTATAAATATTTCTAAATTGCGGAATCAGAAACGTAAACAAAAACAGCATGATAACCACCGCAATCCCCAGCACCACCAGCGGATAGGCTATCGCCTCAAAGACAATCCGCCGCGTCTGATTGGTCACCTCCAGTTGCCGGTTCAGGCTGACCAGCATCTCGCTCAGCCGGCCCGTCTCCACTCCCGCCTTCAAAATTCTCCCGTACAGCGGCGGAAAATATTTCTCCCGCTTCTGAAACGCCTCCTCAATCGGCATCCCCGCCTCCAGGTCCCCAGCTATCTCATTTACCAGCTTCCGCATCGACCGGGAACTAATATCATTCGCCAACTCCCGCAGCCCCCGCTCCAGCGGAATACCCGCCCTGGTGATCGACGCCAACTGCTGGTTAAAGAGCAGAAACGTGTTCCGGCCCACCGGTGTCTTGATTTTCGGCGTCGCCGCCTGGCTGACCTCATTGACCGTCAACTGCATCTCCCGCAACAGCTCCGCCGCCTGCCCCGCCGACCCGGCCTCCACCGTCCCCTTCATCAGCCGTCCCGCTGTCGTCAATGCCTGATATTCAAAAATCGACATAATCGCTCCCTCATAAAAGCTTTATAAATCTTGTAGGGTGTGCAACTTGTTGCACACGCGGCTATTTATAATTTACAGTTGAGGTAGGGTATGCTGTGCATACCATCTTCGTTTCTTCCGTTGCCATACAACATCCCTTATATAATCTCATCACTCGCTGATTATTCCTCCTCCAGCAGCTTCATTATTTCCGGCTTGATTAATTCAACGCTCCCGCCTTCCTTCCTTAACTTCCCATCCCGCCCAATCAACAAATAGCGGGGAAATGACGAAATACCGCAGCTCCGAGTCAAAGAATGCTTAAAGGAAGAATTATCAGCCGCCGGTTCAATGAGCTGGGGCCAGTCATATCCATGTTTTTGCACATATTCTTGCAATTCCTCAAACCGATTATCATTAAATACCCCGATAATCCGAAATCCCTGGTCAAAATATTTCTCCTGCATCTCTTTTAATTCCGGCATCTCCTGCAGGCAAAATCCGCAATACAGCGCCCAAAAATCCAGCAATACCACTTTCCCTTTATAGGCGTCCGAACGAATCTCCTTGCCATTAAGGTCCGTGCCGTTAAAGGAAAAGATTTCCCCAAAATTGGCTTTCAGCCGGTTTTTCCCCTCTACCCATTGATACCCTTCACTCTCCGGATTCATCTTCTCCAGCATCCAGGTGGACCAGAGCAGCTTCTGATTTTCATTAAGATGTCCAAGTTTTAGCGCATCAGCCATCAATCGGCCGGCCTCCGGCAGTTCCTTCCGCGAAATCTCAAAATCGGCTATCGTCTGCAAATCCGCATCAGATAAGTGCATCAAATGCGTATTGATATACCATACGTTTAATTTCCAGTACATCTCCGTTGCCAGCCGCTTTTCCAGTAGCAATCCATCTTCACCTAGGATATCCAGTTCACCTTGTATTCGACCGGCCTCACGACCACTGTAAAAATAACAGCTTTCCATATCATCGATTTCCATTATGATATAGGGTTTTAACTCTTCCTCGGGCAAACCTGTTTTTTTAAGTTGTGCAATAGCTTGGAGGCGGCTCTTTAGTACTTCATTGACCTGGGTTTTCCAACGATCCCATTGCTCCTGATCCGCTTCCGGGCCAAGTCTGGATGGCAGTAATTTGCTGAGCTGTTCGATCTCCCGAATCACCTCCGCCGGTGAATCGCCTGCCTGATTGGGCTCATTCTTTTCTTTCACCTCCTCCGCCCCACACGCATTCAGCCATATCAGGTGGTTCATAACAGCCAGAAATAACACCCACAAAATAATACTAGGTCGCTTCATGTTTTTTCCTTTTTACCCGTTTCTAACCTTTCACGTTCTTTAATCGATATGAGGAACCTTGTCTTGAGTCGTAGAAATTGTAGAGATTTTAGAATTAGACTTCCTTATTAAATCCAGCGTAAATTCCAAAACTGTATCTACACCATTGGCGGTATCTTCTGGTTTTTGCTTTACCTCATAATCAGGTGTTATGCCATTTCCTGCATAGTTTTTACCAATCGGCGACAAAACAGTTGGTCTTGATCGAAAAATTATCATTTGGTTATTTTTTAGCTTCTCAAAATCCTTGCCGAACAATGTCCCAGCTGAACATTGCCCAACAATTTTGGCTTTCTGGTTATCCCGCAATGCCATTGCTAACATCTCTGCGGCACTGCCCGTGTTCGTATTTGTCAACAAAAATACAGTAGCATCAACGGCACCAGAAGTTGATTTAAACGCCAAATACTTATCCTCGTCAAACTCAAGGATTTGCAAGAGCCTGTTATCCAAAAACAAGTTTGCGATCGCATTGGATTCTTCCGCTCTCCCACCTACGTTATCGCGTAGGTCAAGTATAAAAATCCTTGTCCCTCCTGCGGCTTCTTTCCTTACAAGTTGATTCACTTTTTCGCCTACGCCGGTACCCTCAAAAGTTGGGATCTTAATATACCAAATATTTAAAGCGACGACTTTACTTTGGATTTGCAATGTTGCCTTTGATGCCCGCTTCATCTCAAACTGGTGGATTTCGCCTTCGCGTTCCACGGTTAAACAGACGATATCCCCAGGAGGTCCGCTGAGTATTTTAAGAGCCTCACTTGCTGTCTTGATGGATTTAACATCTTTATTATCAATGGCAATAACAATATCACCTTCCCTTATCCCAGCCTCTACAGCCGGAGAATTGGGCGACGGTTTGACCTTTGGCCAATTTTCCAAGTTGAGTCCCAGAATACCTTTCTCTTTTCCCTGTCTTGCCTCTAAAATATTTTCAACTTCTGCTGCTTTAGTAGCATCGAGCACACAGGCGGCTTCCCAAGAGGTTTCAGCCATCATTCCCTGCAATCCAACAGCAATTAGAATGTCTGAGTCTAAAGTATTGTTGGCCAAGCTTTGCATATTTGAAAGCATGCTTTGAAAACTATTTGTATTCAAAGTATCTGAAATCCACCTCTCAATATCTGAAGTGGTAGGTGTGTAAGTGTTTGATTTTGCAAGCTTGTTAGCCATGGTCGCAACAGTATTTCGGACTAATGGAGAAACATCCGGTTTTGGATAGGACCTATTCAAAAGTACAGCAAGGGCATGATCCAAAGGATTGTCAAAAACAGCGTCTTGTTTCTGATGAGGTTGTCCTATAAACGAATCAATAACAAATTGTTCATCCCCTGTTTCAAAAACATTTTCCGGCGGGATCAGTTGGCTGGGAAATAGTTGATTAGGTTCATTCGAGACTGCTGTCGAGACTAGGCAGATATCAGTCAGATAGCCGCAATAGCAAACCAACACTAAAACCAGAATTCTGAATTGATTTGACATATTGTGTCCTCACAATCATTAAAACATAGTCTTACTATTTGTACTGTCTCATTTTTAAAACTTTATTTTCGTCCCAAAAGCCGGGGTAAGGCTGGTGTCCGTCCGTCCGGAAGATGCGTTTATCGCCTGGAAGGCTTCCGGTGGGATCTTGGGATACATCTATCATGTTCAAACTCCTTTTTCACAAGATGTTACAGTTTGTTTTGAAAATTGCGTATTGGGTAATTTGAATTTGTTTAGAATTTAGGTTTTGGAGGCCCTTCTCTGTTCGCCTGCCGGCAGCCACTATGCGTTAAACGCATTCTGCTCCCAGCTTTTGGGACGATACCAAAACTTTATACCACCTTATTCACTTCCTCCCAACTGGTTACGCCTTTATTGATTAACCGCATACTATCCTGCCTTATATTCATATGACCTCTCTCCCTGAGAATCCCCTCCAGCCTCTCCATATCTGCCTTTTCCAGAATTGCCTGTCTTAACTGCCCATCCATCTGTACCATCTCCGCCAGCAAAACACGCCCCTTGTACCCCGTCTCCATACACCGTTCACAGCCCACCGCCACATAAGATTTGGTATCCGCATCATACCTTCTACAATGCCCACAGAGCCTCCTAGCAAGCCGCTGGTTGACGATTGCCGTGATGCTGGAGGTAATCTGGTATGGCTCAATCCCCATCTCTAGCAACCGCAGCAGTGCCCCCGACGGCGTCCCGCTGTGCATCGTGCTCATCAATAAATGCCCGGTCAGCCCAGCCTCAATCACCATCCGCGCCGTCTCCGCATCCCGGATTTCCCCGATCATCAGCACCTGCGGATCCTGCCGCAGCAGCGAACGCAGCGCCACCGGAAATGTCATCTCGCCATGCGGACTGATCTGTACCTGTGTCACCCCCTCAATCCGCCTCTCCACCGGATCCTCCAGCGCCACGATACTCTTCCCCGGATTCTCCCGGTTGATATACCGCAGCAGCGCCGCCAGCGTGGTGCTCTTCCCGCTGCCCGCCGGCCCCGTTAACAGCAAAACTCCCTGATTCAAACCCGCGATTTTTATCAGGTTTTCACTCAAAAAATCACTAAATCCCAACACTTTTATATCATTTAATTCATGTTTTTCATAAAAAATGCGCACTACCGCCCGCTGCCCAAATATCGTCGGAAAAATCGATAACCTCTTCTCTATAACCGACTTATCACTATTTTTCGTCTCCTGTATCCTGCCCTCCTGCGGCACGTCATTCCGATACGTCAGCAGCCCGCCCATCACCTTCAACCGCGTTATCACATTGTCAGAAAACGACTTGGGAATCCTCTCCACCTCCCGCAACACCCCGTCCAACCGATACCTCACCCCCATCCCCTCCCCCCCCGGCTCAAAATGCACATCCGTCGCCCCCACCTCCTCCGCCTTCTTCAGCAAATCATCCACCATCGTTACCACATCATATGGTAAATGATTGTCAACACAGCGATTAGAGTCATCAGATTTTTGCATGACAAATCCTCATAAAGCTATTTTTCTCCTTTTCATCTATACGACGTGCAGGGGACACAAAACGCTACGTTAAAATGGAAAAATATTACACGAAATGATGATTTTTCCGAAAATTATGGTTAATATATATGGTGTTGGCGCGTCATAATACTAGTAAAGTGATGTAAAATCTGTATAAGGCTTATACGAGTGACCAAAGCAGTCAGCATAGAGCTGTTCCTGGATCTGGCTGATGTCCGTGCAGTGGAAGAAAGCCGGCGATGGATTCTGTCCGCCATGCACGAATATGGCCAGCCTATCGTCTCCCTGCTTTGGCGAATCCTGGGTAATGAACAGGATGTCTGCGATGCCTATCAGGACACCTTTCTGCGGTTAGCGCACTGTCAAAATGGCCGAAAACCCGAAAATGTTAAGGCGTATTTATTTAAATGTGCCGGCAACCAGGCCATTTCTATCTTACGAAGGAAAAAGATATTTGATAGAGCTTGTCATACTCTCGTTCAAGATGCATCGGCCATCCAGAAAACCAATTACGCCGGCGATCTGGATGCAAAATTTTTACAGGAAGATTTGCGGTGCCATATCGCCCGCCTGCCGGATCATCTGCGTGATGTGATTATGCTGCATGATCTAGCCGAATTGTCTTATCAACAGGTGGCCGGCATCTTGGGTATAGCCATCGCCACCGCCCGTGTTTATCGCTGCCGGGCCATTCAAATATTAGCGGCCTGGATGGCGGATAGGAAATAAAATGAAACTTCTGCGTTCTGAGAAAATACAAAATTGCCGCTCGTTTCGTTACTGGATTGCGGATCTTCTGGGGAGCCGATTCAGCATTACCGATCCCTGGATTCAAAATCATATCGCCCATTGTCCCCGCTGCCAGAAACGCCTCTCCGGTTTCAATCGCGTGGCCTTGTCCCTTTCCCTGCTGAAATCCCAGCCTCACAAAACCGACCTGCTCCGCCGCGCCAATCAGCAGGCCCTCGGCGTGCTCCAGTGCAGCCTGCGCGAAACTCCGCAGGCACAGAAACTCAAAGCTATCCAGCCGGAACCCACCCGCATTGACCGGCTCAAGATCTATACCCGCCCCGTCGGCAACGCCGCCGCCTGTCTGGCGGTCCTGCTGCTGATGCGGATGGGCATCTTTTCCTCCATGCAAAAATTTCAGACCGAAGGGGAAGATGTGATGAAGCAGCTCTACGCCAAAAATCTGGGCGAAGATTTAACCAACGATATTTTCACTGCATGACGGGAACTAAAGATACAATATCCGCTGCGAAACCATGAAATCCCAGCTTCATGTAAATCCCTGTTAAAATGGGCTATTGGATTTTTTTCTATATTGATAGCCCGTTGTAACTCTTTTTTGAACAAATTCTTATGTGGATGTCGCTGCCAAACTGAGGATGACGAACATTTCCCCTATTGACACACAGGCTGTTTTTGCATTATACTTTATCCCGATCTGTGGTGTTTTTTAACCACAGGTTGGATATTGGAAAAACAGAATGGAACCGGCGAGCAGAGAGAAGAGTTTTTTTTTGCGCCGGTTTTTTTATGAACGAAGTACGAAAATAAATAAAAGGTGCCCATGAAACATCTGGTATGTAAATAGGGAAAGGGGTGACAAAGAAAGGTAGAGAAAAGGTTGTTGATGGAAGCAAGGAGTGAAAAAGGATACAGGATGCTTCGGGAATGGAGGGGGATGTAGAATGAAAAGTCTTGTAACAAAGCTGTATATCATATCTTTTTATCTGGTTATTTCTACCGGATTGCAAGCCCAGACCCTTATGGATATTACCCCCAATTCGGCCTCCCAAATGAATCTTAGGGTCAAGATCACCGGGCAGGACACTGCTTTTTTTCAAGGAACTTCTACCGTTACCAATGTGTGGTTGTCGAAAGGAAGTGTTACCATTGCTGCGACCAACTATGTCGGCATAGACGCAAACACCATAGAGGCAAGTTTCGACATTCCCGTCAATATCCCGGTGGGCAAGTGGGATGTACATGTCAGCGATCGAGTGGAGGGGGAATTACCTTCCCTTGCAGAGGGATTTACAGTATACCAATATCCCGACTTAAATGAAGATGGCCAGGTAAATCAGGAAGACCTGGCCTTATTATCAAAACACTGGCTGGAAACGGCGGTGGTGGTCCCGGAGGTTACGGGGATGAGCCAGGCAGAAGCGGAGTCCTCCCTCATGGCCGCTTCTTTAGAAGTGGGTACCATTATTCAAAAATATCATGCCGCCATTCCCTTTGACAAGATAATAAGTACGGAGCCGGTGGCAGGTATTACCGTACATCCAGGCTCAGCAGTAGATTTGCTGATCTCGATAGGGCCTTATATTGTGGTTGAACCGGAGGGGATGGTTTGGGTTGATATTAATGATCCTGGTGTTGCCGACCAGGAAGGATTTGACGGGCAGATGAGCAAATACGAGATGACGAATGCCCAGTATTGCCAGTTCCTCAATGCGGCCCTGGCCTCTGGTGATATAATCGTGAGCGGTAGCGAGGTCATTGGTGCCAGCGGCTTTAATAGTGGAGAAGATTATATCGGCCAAATGTATTATGACGGAGAGGGTCCGGGCTATACATATAATGGTGCCGTCAACGGCGGAGCGGCCAGGATCCATTATAACAACGGGACATTTACCGTGGATAGTGGTTATGAGAATCATCCCGTAACGTATGTCAGTTGGTATGGAGCGACGGCTTTCTGTAACTATTACGGGTATCGATTACCGACCGAGTGGGAATGGCAGGCGGCGGCGGATTACGATGGCAGTTATACCTATGGCTGTGGCACGAGTATAGACAATAGTATTGCCAATTATGTAGGAACTACTCACCCGTATGGTACGACTCCGGTTGGAGCTGTCGGGACATATGGGCATGGGATATGCGACATGGCAGGGAATGTCTGGGAATGGACCAGTACTATTTCGGGCAGCTATCGTGTGATCCGTGGTGGTGGCTGGAACAGTTTCAACAATAACTGTACGGTCTCAATCCGATACATCTTCAACCAGATCAACACCAGTTACAGTTTCGGTTTTCGGGTGTGTCGAACGGACCATACTGGCATGGTGTGGATTTCGATTACTGATCCTGGTGTTACCGGCCATGAGGGTTTTAACGGGCAGATGAGCAAATACGAGACGACGAATGCTCAGTATTGCCAGTTCCTCAATGCGGCCCTGGCCTCTGGTGATATAATCGTGAGCGGTAGCGAGGTCATTGGTGCCAGCGGCTTTAATAGTGGAGAAGATTATATCGGCCAAATGTATTATGACGGAGAGGGTCCGGGCTATACATATGATGGTGCCACCGACGGCGGAGCAGCCAGGATCCATTACCATAGCGGGGTATTCAGTGTGGATAGTGGTTTTGAAAACCATCCGGTTACCTATGTCAGTTGGTATGGGGCCACCGCGTTCTGTAACTTTTACGGGTATCGGCTCCCGACCGAGTGGGAATGGCAGGCTGTGGCGGATTATGAGGGAAGCTATGACTATGGCTGCGGCATGAGTATAGACAATGGTATTGCCAATTATTATAATTCCACTCACCCGTATGGCACAACTCCGGTTGGTGATTTTGGAACCTATGGGTATGGGATGAGCGACATGGCAGGGAATGTCTGGGAATGGACCAGTACTATTTCGGGCAGCTATCGTGTGATCCGTGGTGGTGGCTGGAACAGTTTCAACAATAACTGTACGGTTTCGGTCGGGTATATCTACAACCAGATCAACACCACGTACAGCTTCGGTTTTCGGGTGTGCCGTTAGGTCATTCTGAACCTGGATTTTCTATAAAATTTTCTGAACTTATCGAAAATCTGTTGTTTAGAATTCGGAATGCTTATTGAGCACTTCGATATAGAAGTTGTCTTCGTGGTAGTCGGGTGTGATTTTTTGCTTTTCCACCTTTAGTTTTTGAATGGCGTTTTGGGCGAATAAACCGAAGGGGTCGTTATCGCTGGCTGTGTTGACCTGCTTCAGGACGACCTTGCCGATAGTGCCGCTGGCGTTGGCGGCGGTACCGGCCAAAAAGCTGCCCTGCTCATCCGGCGCCACACCCACCGCGATGGTGGTGGCCGCGTAGGTCCCCTTCACTTTCAGCGAACCCAGATAAGCGTTGATTTCCTGTGCCGGGACCGCCGGATTCTGCGATTGAGCCAGATTCGTGTAGCCTACGGAGACCACGGTGTTGTTTATATTGTTGCGGACGTTGATGGCGTTGATGCCCTGCACCGCTGTGATGGTGGCGTCATTGATATTCAGCGAACTGATCTTATTAATCAGAGATTCGCAATAGACGGTTCCATCCATAGTACCTTTTTTCAATTTGATCTGATCAATATAATCTTTAGCCGCCAGGTTACCGCTCAAATTGCCGTTGGAAAGAGAGACCTTTCCGATAGAGCCGGGGGCAGAAATGTCCCCTTTCAAATCGCCGTTGCGAATGAGAATCGAATCGATATCCGATTCGCTCACGGCAATGGTGGCATCGCATTCTTCCTCAATTACCAGTTGGGATATGCTTTTGCTGGTGAGAGAGCCGCCCCGGAAATCCGTAGCCCGGAACAGTTTCAGGTGGCCGTCGATATGTATGGCGCTATTACCGACTACTTCGCCCATTTTAACCACAGCCGAATTGACGCTGGTGAATTGTACATCAGCGCCATTTAACACACTACCGAGCTGGAGTTGATTCAGGGAGCCTTGCAGATTGATTCCCGCACCGACCAGATCTACTTTTTTGGCGAGTATTTTATTGAGGTCTGATTCGCCGGTGATTTCACCCAAAAGCGTATTGCCCTGGCCTTTAACGGTAATACTTAATTTTTCCGTTCCGGTGGCGGTAAGAATTTCAATCGACCGGATATCCGGTTCGTTCGCCTGGCCGATAGTAACTTTGGCCAGAGCCTCGCCGGAAAGCGAGAGTGTTACCTGGTCGCCGCTATGGTCGCTGAACCGGTAGGATTGGCCGCTGCCGATCAGGGCATAAGCCTGGGCATGGAAGACCAGGTTCTGGCTGGTGGCGTTCATGTCATTGGCCGTCAAGGTCAGGCTGTCCGTAATTTCGCGGGCGAGCAGGGTATGGATATCTACGATGACCGTGTACGACTGGCCCGGCTGTAACACAAATATCTCATTGCCGGAGAGGGAAAAATCGATGCCGGAGAGCATATCCATCGTAATGGTGATCGGCATATTGCCGCTGTTGTGCAGTTGCCAGGCGGAAATCGGTGTAGTCTGGTCCGTCTGGATGGTTCCCGCGTCGGTCTGCCCGTCATTTTGGCCGTCGAGTTCGGTGATTTGCAGAATCCCGCCCAGTGCGGTAGCCTGCAGGGACAGATATGTGGTTGGCAAATCACTGTCGTTACTGACAACAGTGATTTGTCCCACATAGCTTCCGATCTCTTCAGGGTCGAACGTCACGGTGATCACTTCTTCACAACCAGGCGCGATGACAAGGTCATCGCCACTACTTCCCGCCAAGCTGCTTCGGTTCAGGGAGAACACCCCACTGCTAATCAATTCCGATATAATCAGATTTTCTCTGCCGGTATTGGCAAAGGTAATGGTAGCACTGCCGGTACTGTTCATCAGGATCGATCCGAAATTTACAATCTGGTCCGTCGGGCTGCCGCTGCTGTCAGTAATAGCGAGTTCCGGCTCGGGTTCGGGCATGGCAAAAGCGGCGTCAATTGTGTAGGTGCCGCTGCCTGTCAAATTGGCACTGCCGATCCGCAGGTAATAGGTTTGGCCTTCCAAACAATTATGAAGGGTCAGGGATTCAAGACCGGAAAACCCGCTGTTATTGCTGCGACCGAGCAGGTTGCCTTGTGCGTCATATACATTCAACACGGTATCCAGCCCGGTTCCGGAAACATCCAGAGTCAGATCGCCCAGCGCATCCTCCGGAACGGTAATCTGCCAGTATCCGGTTTTACCCGTGGTAAGGGTACTGCTGGTGTTACCAGTCCCTAGAATATTGATGCTCAGATCGTCGGTATTTACGGTGTCGGCGTTTACATTCAGGGTATAGGTACCGGTGGTTTCCTCGCCGAACGAACCGACCAGGACATAATAACTATTCAGAGCACTCACGGAATCGGAGAAATATATGATGTCTCCGTAACCACTGTTATAATCCCAGTTTACCAGATCGCCGCCGGCATCATAGAGGGCGATATAACCGTTCAGATTGGTTGTCTCCAGGCTCAGAGCGACACTTCCGGAGGTATTGACCGAAAGTTTATACAAATCTTTTTCCAGCGCCTGGCCGATATGGAAACTTTGGCTTTGATCCCCGAACGGATTCAATTCCATCGCGGTAGGCGACCAGGAGCTGACGGTAATATGCTCGCTGGGCTGCCAGATCGGCTCCGGCTCCGCTGCAGTCAGGTTAAAACTGTAACTGCCCGAAGTATTGCCGCCGCTGCTGGAAACATAAATCGTATAGCTCTGCCCCGCCATAGCTTCAAATTGAATCAGCGAGTCTTTCCCGCCCGAATAATTATCATTGGTCTGAATTACGCTTGACGTGCTATTTTGAGTAACGGTCAAAGCCGAATCCAAATTGCCAAACAGGGTGGTATTGAGATCGATCGTAACGGTGCCCCCGGTCATGGCGGTAAACTGGAAGGCATCCACATCATCCCGCCGTTCCAGCAGGCCGCTGGCAATACTGTTCTCGTTAATGGAATAAGCACTCTGAATGGTATTACCGTAATCATCCGCCCCATGGGCATAGCCGATATTGGTGCCCAGCAGGCTCTGCGTGTCCTGATACGAACTGCTGTTGGGAATGCTGCCTTTGCCAAACATCGAGGTTCGCGGATTGATGGGTAAGTAGGGATTCATCATCGCGGTGGGATCCTGGACATGATTGGCCCCGTAGGTGTGGGCCGCTTCGTGAGTAATCAGGTTCGCCAGGTATTCGCTGTATTTCATCAGGTCGCCATACGAGTAGGAATAATAAATATCCAGCTCCTCGCTGAAGGCGAAACCGTAGTTGGTAGCCCATTTGTTGCCTACATCATAAGTAGCCACTCCGATTACCCCGCTATCGGGCCGAAACCAACTATTATCCCCGCCCACATAAAGCGTGGTGTATTCTCCCGATGTCGGCTTGGTAGTGGTTACGTTGATATTATAGGCGGCGTAATCTTCCTGCACAAAATTCAGAATATAATTGATCGATTCCTGCTCACGCCCTGCCCAGCCGTAGTCGCTTAAATCATAGGCGGGAATATCGACATAGCTGCTGCCCAGCCAGAAATCGCCGATCCGGCTGTTCACGCGTTCCCCGTCGAAATCCAGATACAGAGTGTAAATACCCCCTGCGGTTTCCGGCTGTTCATAGGAATCATTTGCAAGCGTATCCCCAATGATGGTGGCCTCGCCATTCAAAGTATCCAGACCGGTATAGTAATCGCCAAGGAGATCGCTTTCCATCTCCCCCAGCAAATCGAATACGTTGTTTTCGTTCGCCAGCAAACTGCTGGGCCCAACTTCGTTTTTACCTAAATCCCAGAAAAACGGGTCCGAAAAATATAAATCCGGCGTGCCATATTGGGATTCCATTGCGGAGGCATATACATTATCCCCGACCGATGCTGTTAAGTCCGTACTGATACTCAACAATACTCGTTGGTCGAGTGTTTCAAGGGTAAACTGACCGCCGCGCCGCTTATGACTTCTGAGCTGCTTGTTTTTCGTGCACCTGGATTGCATGAACTTCACCTCTAAACAAAATTGTCCAGAGCGTCCGGAACACCCGTCTCATAAAGGAAACTGGTGTTCGCATGCATCCCAGTGCAACGCTTTTTATTCTGCCGATAGCGAAAGAGACTTCGCTATTTCAAGGTTCAACCGGTTTTTGCCTCTGCGAGTTCGAGATTTCGAAATGCTGCCCATTCCGAGCCTTCGCTCTCGTTTCAACCGGCTGCACGATTCTACATCGAATCGGTACCCATATAATCATGTATAATAAACCCCTCAAGAGCAAATCGGAATATGGGAATATTTTCAATAGTCGAAAAATATTGTAGCCGAATGTCCCATAATTCGCAGGAACAACCGGCAGGAATCGTTCATTCCATACAAACGGTACATCTTGTCAGTAGGGGGGATTACGAGTGGGAAATAACGATTTCCTGCCATGATCGTTTTGGAACATGATGTATCTGGTTTGGCTCCCGCCAGTATCGGATATTACCATCCGGCCCCACTTCATCGAGCATCACGGTCTCGATCGGCTTGCCTAACGCCACGACCAGCAAAATTTCCAGGTGTTGGCCGATTTTTAGCCCTTCGCGCAGACCTTGCTGGTTGATGGAACCGATCATGCAGCCGCCCAATCCCCTTTCTACCGCGCCCAGCAATATACTCTGTGCGGCAATCCCATGATCGCACCCAAAATGTTTGCTGATCCGCGTATCGCCCAGAATAATGATATACCCGCTGGGCCTCTCTCCCTCCCCTGGCCCATCCCAGTCTGTCAAATACCGTGCCCAGGCCAGATTCGCAAAGATAGCCGCGTTCCTCTCCGCCTGCCACGAAAGGTAATATTTCAGCGGCTGCAAATTCCCCGCCGAAGGGCACAGCCTGGCCAACTCCACCAGTTCTTTCAAGGTGGCTTCCTCCAAAACATAGCGATGCTCGAAACGGCGGTAACTGCGGTTCTTTTGAATCAGATCTAAAATCATAATCATTCTCCTGAAATAGCAAGAGTAATTTTCTGGTTGCACAAAATAATATTCCGGATACTATCAATATAGAATAGTAATTTCAAGGTGTTATCTGGGTATCAGTTTATTTGAGATATGGATGTCTGGGTGGCAGAGAGAATCTCCGATGGTTCAGGATCAACAAAAGGTCGGCGTTCTTAGCAGGCTTAAGAGTTTTTTCCATGCCCGTTTGACTTCACGGGATCTGCCGGTTTATCTGGCGATACTGGCTGTCGTACTGACCCTGCCATCGCTGCGTGTCGGCCTGATAGCGGATGATTATGAGCATGCCGCTTATATGAAAAAGTTGCCGGGTGTTATTCCGATTCAAGATTCTACCCTGGATATGTTTCGTTTTATGGATGGCGATCCGCGGCGAATTGCCGAACTCATGGACTATGGTTTTTTACCCTGGTGGACTTATGAAAAAATGAAGGGTGCGTTCTGGCGGCCGGTTACATCGATGACCCATTGGCTCGATTACCAACTCTGGCCCGATACCCCGGCTCTGATGCACGCCCACAGCGTGCTCTGGTTTGCCGTTTTGGCTGCCGTGATTACCTTTTATTATCGTAAAATAATGGGCTTCACCGGTCTGGCCGGTCTGGCGGCTTTGCTCTATACCCTCGACGATGCGCATGGCCTGCCGGTTGGATTTATCGCCAATCGGAATGCCATGATCGCTGCCTTTTTTGGCGTGTTAGCCTTATGTTCACATGATCTTTGGCGTCGCAAAGGGTGGTCCATGGGCGCTCTGATCAGCCCGCTGTTTCTGATGATCAGCCTGCTCTCCGCCGAAGCGGGTATCGGTACCTTTGCGTATCTACTGGCCTACGCCGTTTTCTTTGAACAGGATAATTGGCGTAAGCGAATCGCAACCCTGGTACCCTATATCATAGTCATGGTCCTCTGGCGTATCATCTGGACCAGCCTTGGCTATGGTGTGGATGGGGTATGGGGTTACATCGATCCTCTTCGTCAGCCGGTAGCATTTCTGGGTGCGGTAGTTACGAAAGTTCCAATTTTGCTGCTGGCCCAGTGGGCGTTCCCCCCGGCTGGTCTTGCGCTGATGGTGGGTCCGCATAAAGAACGGTTACTCATTTATTCTTTAATCGCGTGGAGTTTTGTCGTCCTGTTATTTGTTCTGTTCCGGCCTTTGCTGCGCAGGGATCGGTGTGCTCGTTTCTGGGCATTGGGTATGCTGCTGGCGGCCATCCCTATCTGTGCTGCCATGCCCTCGGATCGGTTGCTTTTCTTTGTAGGGATTGGCGCCATGGGATTACTGGCTCAATTTCTGATTTTTGTTTTTGAAAAACCGATAGAAATACCTCAAAATGTCCCACCTCGGTTTTGGATTAAAATACCAGTCGTACTTTTTATGATCATTCATCTGGTAATCGCCCCAGTTGGTTTGGTGCTGCGTTCCGCTTATCCTTTTGGCCCGCCGAAATTTATGGATCGCTTCCAGGTACGAACACCGCTGGATGATTCGATAACGGAACAGGACCTGATCCTGGTCAATCCGCCCATGCCGTTGCTGAACTGTTATTTTCCCGTGATGCGAATCTTGCAGGATCAGCCGCTTCCCCGCCATATGAGGATGCTGGCGATGGGCTTATATCCGGTAACCATGGATCGTGTCGAGGAGCGAACCTTGATCATTCGCCCGAAATTCGGGTATCTGGTAGGTATGGCGGATGCTCTGTTCCGTGATAGTTATCATCCTTTACGTCTAGGCCAGAAAGTAGAACTTACTGGCCTGACCGTTGAGGTAACCGAACTTACCGCAGACCACCGACCCGCAGTAGCGGCCTTCCATTTTGACGTGCCACTCGAGGACAAATCCCTCCGTTGGCTCTATTGGCACTATGGCCAGTTTGTTCCCTTCACTCCGCCCCCCATCGGCCAAACCGTTACCCTTACCACCATGTCGAATGATTAATTTTTTTACGTTGACTTTAATTTTCCTTTTTTCGACATCGAACAATCAGGAAATAGGCAATAATTTGAGTATCTGCAAGATACGGAAAATTTTCGACTGTTTCATCAGTTGCCTTAGGTTCGCCAAATTGTTCGAAAGTAAAACCTGCCTCGATTAGCAGATTTAGCCATACACTCAATGGCCGTGTAAAGCGGGGGACTTTAAAATTAGGAATAGTATTTTTAAGGTTACCCGGTAACCTACTAAAGATCCATTCATCAATCTCTCCATTTTGCTCCTGAAAATATTTGCCGCATTGCAGAGCAGCTTTTTGTCCATCATCATTATAAATCCATTTCCACATCGGAGTGGAAAAGCAGGGATGACTGATAGAAAATTGCAGGAATCCGTTCGGCTTAAGAATCCGATATGCCTGTTGGATTACTTTTTCAATTTCCGGAATATCCATAAAACTCATTGTGGCAATGGCGAAATCAAAAGTTTGATCCTTGAAGGGAAGTTCCAACGCACTGGCCACTTCATATTCGATACCAAGTGGCTTTTCCTTTTCCAATACCTGGGCCTGTTTGATGAAAATCGGGCTAATATCAATCGCAACTATCTTTGCTCCTCTTTCTGCGATCCGGCGAGTATTCTCTCCTTCTCCGCAGCCGATATCCAGCCCGTATAGCCCTTTTACTTCCGGCAACATCGCTAAAAAGGCTGGCATATTCACATGATCACGATACAGATCGCATCCCATTCGAGCCAACTTGGTCCAATTGGTGGCATTCTCATCCCAATATTTACCAACTTTTTCTTGATTCATATCCACTTGTTAAAATGGCATATCGCTTATTCGTTATAAAGTAATTTCCCTTCCCCATATACCGATACCGGAAAACTGCTCAATTCAAACGGATCCCCGTTCCAGCAGGTGAACGACGCCCATTTGCCTTTCTCCAGGCTGCCCAGGATGTGATCAATCCCCAGAATCCGGGCGTTTTGGCGGGTGATGATCTCGATGGCCTGCGTCTTGGTCAGGCCGGCCCGCAGGAACCAGCGGGTTTGCAGGAACAACTGCCGGGAAAGGATCACCGGATGATCCGTCATCAATCCGAACTCCACACCGGACTGAATCAGAAGCTTGATATTACGCCAGTTCTCGTGCTTCAGCTCCACTTTATAGGCAAAACAATCGACCGGCCCATAAGTGACGGGGATTTTTCGCCTTTTTAATTCTTCAAAAATTTCGATCTGGTGAACGTCGCCGGTGTGTTCTACGGTAACCCGGATTTTGAATTCGTCCACCAACCGCAGCAGGGTAGCAATGTCGTCGATTTTATGAACATGCACCCGCATCCGCTGCTTGCCTGCCAGTATATCCCGCAATATGCTTTCTTCCGCGGTGAACTGGATTTCCTGTTTTTTATTGCCGCGAGCGCGCCGGTATTGCTCCATTTTCAATCGCACCTGGTCCAGCTTCGAACGCAGAATTCGGATAGCTCCCATGCGGGTGGTGGGCCGTTCCCCCTTCCAGTCGGTGGTGGACATCGGATTGTAGCCCAGAGCGGCTTTGACTCCCGCCCGGCTGATGAGGGCAGCATTGGAATTTGAAGCGTAGTGACGAATCACTGCTGAAAGGCCCCCGATGATATTGCCGCTGCCCGGCACCACGCAGGAATACAAAACTCCCATTTCAATGGAATCGGAAAAAGCCGCATCATCCATCTGCACTGAGTCCAGCACATCCGAAAGAGACAGCACCGGGTCCATTCGGTCGTTCGTCTCTTCTTCCCGGCTCGGCTCCCCGCTGCGGCAGATGCCGATATGGCTATGCGGATCGATAAACGCCGGCGTAATCACCGCGTATTCCCCTAAGACCTTGCCTTTGGGCGTGGTGGCAACACCGACAATTTTATCCTTTTCAATTACCACATAGGCTTTATTCAAAACGGATTTGCCGGTATAGACCGTTTCAGCGTAAATTGAATTCATTTTTTTCTTCCTTGTTTGATTGTAGCAACCAGATATAGCTGTCCTCTAGTCCAATTTTCCCAACGGTATGAGGGGTATTCTATCATCCCTCTTGGGCAAAGCAAATGAAAAAAATAGCCAAACACAATCCAGATTAGTTCCCCCGTCATTGGAACAGATGCTGTTTTACCTTCGATCAAGAGCTTTCTGTGCCAGCTTGCGGAGGTGGAGCACTTCCATTTCGTCTTTGGCTGCCTCCTGGAGGAAGCGGGTCGTAGCGGGGTCGTCCGGAAATTCCGTCAGGATCCAGTCGAACAGGGTGTGGCGGGTGTCGAGTTCCCGGGCATTTTTATAGGCGGCGATAATGCGTTTTTGCCGCTCCCCTTTGGATTCGCCCTCCCGCTGGCTGATGATCTCCGCGGGATCGTCGTTGTCATCTTTCGAACCGCCAATATCACCCAAGGTTTCAATGGCCTGATTGAGGGTTCGGTTATACTGTTCAATTCCGATCCCTGGCGCAATGTCCATTGGAAACTCGCGGACCTGGTCGATGGCGTAGTGATCTTTTTCATCCAGACCGACGGATTTTTCAAAATCGACGGTTAACGCGATGCCGTCAAATGTTATGATACCTCCGCCTTCGCTAACGGACATCTTCTCCAGAAAAGCTTCCCCCACGCGTTCGGCAAGGTAATTGCCGATACGGGCAAAATGGCGGTCGTAATTCTCATGAGTGTTTCGCTTGATGGCCGTTGCGATTTTTCGACGGGAGGACAGCAGCCGATAGCAGGTATTGTAATCCTTCTGATAGATAGCGGTAAAAAATTCGGTCGTCGCCTGCACCGGGTCCGGCGGATAGGGATTGGCTTCCCCAACGCTGCGATAGATCCGATTTACTCCCCAGTAACCCAGCCACAGGATTCCCGCCATGACTGCCAGAACGGAAACAACTTTGAGGAGTGGTTTCATATCCGGCAGGAGCGGGCTTCGGTACGACTGCCTGCCTGAAGAAGGATTGGCCGAACGCAATGCCATCCCACAGTCACTGCAGGTAATCGGGTTTCCCGTGAGAATCTTGCCGCAGCGCGGACAAATCTGTTGAAATGAATCACTCATCCTGACTCTCACAAATCAATTTGCGTTAGTTCCGGATACCGCTTCTGTCGGGGGCGTTTCTTTCTTCGGTGTCGGCTGGCCGGTTTCTATCCCCGGAGGTACTAATAGGTTGCGAAATTCCTGTAACTTCGCTCTCCGCTGTTCGATCGGAGCGTCCGGAGCCGGATAGTCTTTTAATTGCTTGTTCAATTGGGAAAGCAGTTTGATCGCTTGCGGATTCTCCTTGCCGTTTTCTACAGAAAGCAGTTTCTCCTGACTTTCTATCAGTTTCAGGGCAATTTTCTGGCGACGCTGATCCCACTGGTTTTTAATTTCAGGGGAGGGAAACTGTTGTGCCGGAACAATCAACCCGGCCAGCAGGGTTCCCGCCCCAAGCAGTTGAGTATCGTCATTGAGATCCAGTGGATCGCAGGTTTGCATTAAATGAGATAGACCCGCTGTTTGATCCAGGGCTAACATCGCGGTATAGGTCTGAATCATCGCATCGTATTGTCCTTTCCGCAAGGAGATATGGATCTGTTGAGAGAGAGCTTCCATTTCGTATTTGGCATCGACGGCCTGGCCGTCATTTTTCATCTGCCGGATCTTTACCAGCCAAGACAGTACCAGGCGTTCATGCAGCGGCTGTACTTTTTCGTTGCTATTTTGCAGATCGATAACCCATTGATAATATTCCTTCGGCTTTGCCGTATCCAGAATATGTAAAAAAGCGGCCTGGATCGTATCCACCGCACCGGCATTGGTTTCTTTCGTCAACTGCTGGAGCAGGATGGGCAGTTGATCTTTTCCTCCGTAATTACGAATTGCGTCGATAATGGCAAAACGAACCGCCGCATCCGGATCCTCCAGCAGATTATTCTGTTCCATCAGCAGCGGCAGAACCTTCGGACCCAGCAAATCCGTAAGTGCATAGACTGCCGAACTGCGAATAACACCCTCTTTATCCTGTAAGGCCTGTCGCAGCAGTGCATCGAAATATTCAGAGGCCAGTTTTTTATGCTGTTCCTGGGACGAAATCTTCCGCATGGCTTCCACCAGCGATTGCTTGACCTTGACCGGGGCATCTTGCTTCTGGTAACTCTTTGCCAGAGACTGGACAATCTGGATTACCAGACTTTCCGGAATGGGGGTGGTCTGGGACACGCCAATTTTGCCCAGCGTTCGTGCCGCCTGCACAACCACATCCGGATCGGTCGAATCCAATAGCTTCAAAGCCTGCTCCGCGGCCGGAACATGGGCGAAGATCCCCAGCGTCTCCAGCAGGGCTGCCTGGGTTTGGGGATTTTCTTCCTTGGTTAATTGGGTCAACAGGGCAGGGGCCGTTTGGATCGTATTTTCCACCAGCAGCCCCAGTGAGGTTGCCGTCAGTTCCCGTACTTTGGGATTGGCATCGGTGATCGAACCCGAAAGCAATTCCAGGAGCGGCTGGACTACCGGATCCGACTGTAAATTGGCGGCCTTGCACCAGGTGTTGGCGCACATCAAAGCCCAGATCCGAAGCGATTCATCCGATTGGTCGATCAGATATTTTTCCAAAAAATCCAGCTTGGCTGCGGAATCTGTCAGCCGATTAAAATCCGTCAATATTGCCTGTTGTTGCCATTTTCGCAGATTCTTAATTTCGGTGTCCGTCGTCTGAAGGGTTTGTTGCATTTGCAGTATTTGTTTTTGCTTTAACGCCAACTGCCAGCGCAGATACGATGGTTCATCCATACTTTCGATTTGCGGCTGATATTGATTGGCAAACTGATCGGCGGTTATCGGTTTGGGCACCGCCAGGATCGAGGCCAGTGAGGTAGCGGCCCGGTTTTGGATTTGCAGGTCCTTGTTATTGAGCAGTCCGCCCAGGGACAAAACCGGCTCTTTGCCCGGCATCAATTCCAATGCCGAAATCCCCGCGGAACGATAGGTTATGGATTGTGTCTCATCCGCTACCAGGGCATTCAGTTGTTTCACTACCAAATTGCTCTGACAGGAGGACAATGCCTGGGCAGACCAGGAAGCCAGTTCCGTATTGTCGGAAAGCAGTGTTTTAAAAAGCGGCTCAATAAAAGAATCCGGCAGGGCTTTACTCCCGTTTAGAGGCAGAAGATCCCCGCTGCGTGAAGCAATGGCACGACAGAGGTATATCTTGGTGTTTGTATTGTTATTGTTGTTCAGAATTTTAATTAATTTCGGGTGGGCCTGACTTTCAGATAGTAACGCCCGGGCCTGATTCAGACGGACCGAGGCTTCCGTCTGATCGGACATAAGCCCATCCAGAAGAGCCTGGATGGCCGGGCTAACTGCCTCCGCTGAGATCTCTGTCCCGATGGGGGGCTCGCCGTTGGCAAATGGAATCCAGAGAAAGAGCACTAACAGGATTTGCCCGTAGATCAGCAATCGGCCCTTGCTTATGTCAATCGTCTGTCTTTTCGGTAAAGGCATCAGGGTCGAATCTCCAATTCTTCAAACGTAGCGTATTTAATATATCCCAAGCTCCACACCCGAAGTATCAACATCCATGTCACATCTGCCCCGTGTGAGCAATCGTATATCCATAAACTGACAAGATAAACTACTTCACCCGGGTTGTCAACCAAAACCTGGAATTAAGCGTATTCTTATTTAAAATCTAATACCTATTTCTATAAATATCGACTTTGATTAACTGGACAGGTTAGTAGTTTTGTGGTAGTTTTCGACTTAATCTGTAAAAATTGATGTTTCAGGCATGAGAAAGGCGAATTTTTTACTATTTCAATGAAAAATAGATATCGAACTGCCATCTGGTTGACTATCGCACTAGCGGCGTTACTCTTTCTGGTTTACACCACCCCCAGAGCGGATTTCCTAAAGGCGGTTAGAAATATTAAGTGGGGCTGGGCCATCTTGGCCCTCTTCCCGCAATTCCTTGCCATTACTTTGATTTCGATTCGCTGGGTCTGGCTGCTCCGGGTTCATCAGGTTCGTATCAGCGTTTTTCAGGCTGCTAAATTAACTTTTTTGGGGTTTTTCTACAATAATGTTATGCCCGGTGGTGTGGGGGGGGACTTACTCAAAGGATGGTATATTACTCAGCATAGCGATCGTGATCGCCGGCTAGAGGCGGCTGTGACCGTTTTTGTGGATCGGATCGTCGGATTAATGGGGATGATACTGCTGGCCTTGTTTGCCAGTTGCTTTGCCGGGCCGGAAATGGCCTATAATGGCATTCAAATTCGCTGGATTGTCTGGATCATTTTTGCCGGTATGACCCTGGTGCTGGTCATTTTTCTCAGCCATAGAATCCGCAAGGTATTGTTTGTAGGAAAATTACTGCAAAAACTTTCCTTCTTTCATCGCCTCAAACAAGTGGATGAGGCGATGCAATTGTACCGTAAGCACTTGCCAACTATATGTTTATCTGTACTGTTAACCTGGCTGGTTCAATCCCTTACCATCGTATCGGTCTGGATCCTGACCCGCTCCTTAGGGTTAAACCAAGTGCAATTCACCCAATGCCTGATCATTATGCCTATTGTCTGGCTCATTGGCGCTGCTATCCCCGTTCCCGGCGGATTGGGGATTATTGAAAATTCGGTCAAATATCTCTTTGCTGTCGTTATTAGTGCTGCAAATCCTGAAGAGGCACAAGGTTATGCGGCGGCCCTGGCACTCTTGAACCGGGTACTGCTTCTTTATGTCTGTTCGCTGCCGGGGGCGTTGGTACCGCTTTTTGGCGGGCATTTGCCCAAGGCAGTGGAATTGCAGTCAGGAGGTACTCTGGATAAGGAATCTAAATAAACCGATGGAAAGTTCTGATATTATTATGTTTATATTATTTCCGGTTGTCGGGTATTTGCTGGGAGCGATACCCTTCGGGCTGATTATTGGCAAGCTGCACGGAATTGATATCCGCAGGAAGGGGAGCGGAAATATTGGGGCGACGAATGTGGGGCGAGTGCTGGGGAAGAAGTGGGGGTATGTGTGTTTTTTATTTGATGTAGCCAAGGGATTGCTGCCGGTGCTGGTGGGGGGGCGGTATCTTCGACATGTGTATCTTTTTGATAATAATCAGGTTATGCCGGTTCAGGGGCAGGTGGCGTGGCTGATGATCGCGGCGGCGTGTATAGTTGGGCATATGTTTTCTGTGTATCTGAGATTTCGGGGTGGCAAAGGGGTGGCGACGTCGCTGGGGGTGGTGTTGGGGATATGGCCGTATTTTACGTTAACTGCTTTGGTGGCGTTACTTATATGGATTGGAGTGTGGGGGTTTACGCGGTATGTATCGCTGGCTTCGATACTGGCGGCGGTGGCGTTTCCGCTGGCGCTGGCGGGTTTGATCGGCCGTCTGGATCAATGGGTTTTTAGAGACTTAATTCCTTTATTTATCTTTAGTTGTGTAATGGCTGGGTTGGTGATTGTCAAGCATCGCAGCAATATCCGACGGCTGCTGGCGGGGACGGAGAACCGGGGGAAATAATGTCAGGCAGGCAAGGGCCTCAAGGCCCATTCTCACGCTGTTCGCTCCGTTGTTATGTAAGTGCTTAATTTTGACTTTGGGAAATTGCTGTAAGTATTTATTTTGATTTTGAAAAAATTGATGTAAGTGCTTATTTTACGCAGGAGAGTGATAGCGTGATGGCGTGATGCATAGTCCGATAACTGCATTAATATAGGATGATTGGGTAAGATTTAAGGGCATATTTGGTAAAGTTTAACGGTTAGGTTGAGTTGATAAATGTTGAAGAAAGTATAACAAAAGATGAACAAAATCATATAAAACATGTATAAAACAGAGTAAAAGTAGAGCAAAACATAGGTAAAACATGTGTGAAAAAAAGCGGGTTTTAGTCGCGAAAGTGGACATTTGGAATGGGCGGTTTGGCTGTAAGTGCTGATTTTGGGTTTTGAGAAATTGATGTAAGTCTTTTTTTTTGGTTTGGGAAAACGTTGTAAGTCGTTATTTTTCGATTTTGGGATAAAGGAAGAGGGGCGGAGAAGAAAGACTGGCTCACCGCCTCGTGGTCGGAAGGCTGGACGGTTGGTCGGGAGAATCTTTCCAGCTCGGAGAGCATGGAACACCGGTTTCCCCCCGTAAAAGAGAAGAAGCAATCGGCAGGCGGTTTTCCTGCGATACATCCTCCTGCCCTTAGCGGCTCTATACTGCGGTTCTGGCTGAGTGGAGCAAGCGGAAAAGGAGGGCCAGGGGGATTAAAAATATTAATGAATTGACAAGGGGAAGAAATGTTGGGAGAATTAGGGGCAGATTCAAAAATGTGCGGTGTTCATGGATATACAACTAACCAGGAAAAAGTTTTCATTTCGCCTGCCGGTTGTAACCCGGAGGGCCGCTTTATTACCTGTAAAATAAGGAGCATTGGGAATCATGATCAAGGAGTGGAATCAAAAGAGTTTTTATTTCGGCATACCCGGAATTATCCTCCAGATTGTCGGACGTATTATGATGAATCCAGACGGCGGAAAGGCGGGGTTGGGACTGCTGATCGCTCTGGCTGGTACGGGGCTGCTGCTAGCGGGCTTTGCGTATTATGCCAGGGCGAAGGGCCGTCATCCGGCGTGGTGCCTGATGGCGTTTCTCTCGCTGATCGGCCTGATTGTTCTGGCATGTTTGAAAGATAGATCGGGGACAGCGGCATAAGGGATTTGGCAAAAAGAAACTTGGTAAGAAGGCAAGAGAAGATATACGGAACCACGGATTTCGCAGATGACACAGATTAAAGAGAATCAGATTATATAATCAGCGGAACCGGTGTAGTCCGTGGTTGAAATTATAGTAGGAATTGAGGTTTTGGTTTTGGAGTTTGGGAAAAGGAAAAAATGATGAGGTTTCGCGTCGGCAAGCGAATTGCCGTCTATTCCAGAATAATCATTGACAGGAATTTCAAATATGTTTCGGTGTAAGATTATTATACTATGCTCAATACCACTTTTGCTGTTTGGTGTTTTGTTTCTTATCTGGTACAAAGGCGGCAGCGAAATATCTTCCGCCTATGTAGATATCGATACTGGAAAACCAAGCCCATCAGGGCCACGATTATTATATCGAGGGATAAAAATCCCGGGAGATTCTTTAGTCCTTTTCAAGAAATATTACGGAATTGTATATAAAGACAGGAATACAGGAACGCTTTTTTCGATAGTGTTTGAAAAAGAAGGTTATAATCCTTTTTTTCTATTCTACGAAGGCGGCGGTATTGCTGGAAGAGGGTTATGTAAAGTAAATAATAATGGCTACGAAATTATGGAGGATATCCATGATATCCAGGAGGCGGAATTTTATGATCCGGAGGGAAAGCTGGTTTCCGAAATTCACGATGGAACCGGTATCCAAAAACTCTACTATTCAAATGGTACCTTGTATTGGGAACTGGAGTTGGAAAATTTTAAAAGAGTCCGATTCAAATGGTGGAACCAAGATGGCTCGCTTAAAACGAATAAGCTATAAAAGACCGGAACGCGTCGGCAAGCAAGTTGCCGAGCCTACTTGACTGAAACGGCTGGCAGGTATTGTATATATGAGACATCGGTAAGGATGGCAAACCACGAATGATCGGGCAGCCGGCTGGCGATGGTGAAGTGAGAAAGGCGGAACGCTGATTCTATGCATGGTGTGTCGAAAGGATTTAGTGGTTTTGTGGCAGACGGGGGGACGGAATATAATATATGGGACAGCCTAAAAATATTGGGGTCTGACCCCTTTATTTTTCCTATCCAGAAGTTTTTTATGAATTGAAAGTGTGGTTTAGGCAGAGTACAATAGCCGCATCGGCAAGGGAGTTGCCGGGTGCGGCTGGATAGGAAAGAAAGGAACAAGGTACTATGGAGAAACCAGAGAAGCCGGCGTCGCTGTGGTTTTGTGTGGCGATGCTGGGGGTGATGACGCTGATCCAGCTCATGCTCGGCGTGCGGCGGGGATCGGAAGTCCTGTTGGTAGCTGTGGTTTTGAATACGGCGATCCTGACGGGACTGATCCTGGGGCATAAATGGGCCTATGTGGTGCTGCTGGTATTTTCGGTGCTGGGGCCGCTGCTGATGCTGTTTGTACACTTCTGGCGCGGCGTGGCGGCCCTGTTTATGAACAGTCTGGTAGTAATTCCGCTGCTGCTGGCTACACGCTACTTTTTCCCGTGGCCGTTGAATTTTGATGCGAACCGGAAATTGCAAGCCGGTAAAGAAAAGCAGCCAGGGCCGACAGGAAAAAACAATGGATTGCAGAGTATGCCCAGCCATGAAACGACCATTGGGCAGGGGAATGGCATATAAAGGACAATACTAGCGCACCGGCCATTTCGGGAGGCCGGATTGCGGAGATGACGGTAACCCGATTCAAACGAAAGGATTTACGATGCATGCGATTGGAACTTTGTTATATGCGTGTTTTCCCATTCTGATGGTAGTATTGATCGTGCTGGTCAGTACCCGGCCGGTTTTCCGCGGACGGTTTTTTTTCCTCGGCTATCTTATCATTTCTCTGATCAACACACTCGTATGGACGGTCGTGCAGCTCTTACCCGAGTTTGGTATTTTTTCCGACGGCAGTTTTTATCAATATTTGCATATTCCATCCGTTCTTTTAAGTCTGGGCGGATTTTGCCTGCTGATCCCCTTTGTTCTGGCTGCCGGGAGTTCCGACGGTTCTTTCCCGCCGGCGGACGCGCAGCGGGAACCCAGCCGAATGCCTTGATACGACGGCCCGGTGCGAATCGTGTTTTGCAGGAATGCGATTATTTTCGGTAATGGCGCCGGCCATGCCGGGGCAGCCGTTTATGGGCTGGAGGAAAGGGATCGGCATTTTTACCTGAAATTTCACTTGCTCAACGAGCGCAATTTTCCCACAATGGTCCGGTGATTTTTTTCTATCTGGATTTCGATCATGATTATATGTTATTTATTGGACGTTATTTACGCAATCATTCTGCTGATTATGTCTCCCTGGCTGCTGTACCGGGTTCTTTTTCAGCGGCGGTATCGCAGCGGGTGGGGCCAGCGGTTTGGGGCGGTACCGAAGCGGTACAGCCAGCAGCCGTGTATCTGGATTCATGCGGTGAGTATGGGGGAGATCAACGCGATAGGTACGCTGGTGAAGATGCTGGGGCAGGTGCTGCCGCAGTTTGAGATTGTTATCAGCAGTACGACGGATACCGGGATGGCGCGGGCGAAGAGTTTGTATGGCCAGGCGCACCGGGTGTTTTTCTATCCGTGGGATTTTAGTTTTGCGGTGCAGCGGGCTTTCGGCCGGATCCGGCCGGATTTGTGCATTCTGATGGAGCTGGAGGTATGGCATAATTTTACGGCGGTTGCGGCGAGCCGGTCGGTGCCGGTGGTGGTGGCGAACGGCCGGATCAGCAGCGGGAAGGGATTCCCGCGGTACCGGCGGATCGCGGCGCTGGTGCGGCCGATGTTCCGGCGGTTAGCGCTGGTATTGGCACAGGATGAGACGTATGCCCGGCGGTTTGGGATATTGGGAGTGCCGGCGGAGCGAGTGAAAGTGGTGGGATCGCTCAAGTATGATACGGCGGACACGGGGGAGACGGTGGCCGGGGCGGCGGAACTGGCGGGGAAGCTGGGGTTGGCTGAGGGGGGCCCGGTTTGGGTGGCGGGCAGCACGGGAGATGGGGAGGAGGCGATAATATTAGACAGCTATGAATCACTGCGGCGGCAGGAGCGGTTTCAGGCGGTGCGGCTGGTGGTGGTGCCGCGGAAGCCGGAGCGGTTTGAGGAGGTGGCCCGGCTGATCGAGTCGCGGGGGTATCGGTTGGTGCGGTATAGCGAGGTGAAGGTGGGGGAGTATATGGCGGGGCCGGAGGATGGGCAGGCGGTGATTCTGGGGGATACGATGGGGGATTTGCGGAAGTTCTACAGCCTGGCTGAGCTGATTTTTGTCGGGAGATCGCTGGTGCCGATGGGCGGCTCGGATATGATGGAAGCTGCCGGTCTCGGAAAGCCAGTAATCACAGGGCCTTACACCGATAATTTCGCCGAAACGGTGGAACATTTAGTACGTAGCAATGGGATAGCAGTGGTGGCGGACGGAAAAACACTGACCGACAAAGTTGCCGAATTGCTTGATAACAAAGAACTTGCTATCGAGATGGGCCGCCGCGGGCGGCAGGTCATTCTCGATAATCAGGGTGCGACCCAGCGAACCGTGGAAGCGATTTGTGAGGTACTGGGATTCCAGATGCCGTTTTCCGAGGGAGGAATCGCCACCCCTAAAGCTGATATAAGCTGTTCCATCAAATAACTTTGACGCCAGCGTCAAAAGCTCGTAGTCCCCTTGTTATTGGGGAGCCAGAGCTGTTTTTGGAAGTCAATATCGACTTTTGGCGGTTCCGTCAACTTTGAGCAACTTCAATTTCGCCGCAATAATTTCAAACCTTCAAACCACATGATACTTACCCCTCCCACGACCAGACTGATGAACAAATCGACCCCATGCAGCGGGGCGAAGTGGAAAAGGTCTCGGAGAGACGGAACATAAAGCACGAATCCTAAGAGAATTACCGCTCCTGTAATCACCCACCAGAGAGCCTTGTTCGGTTCTTTCAGCATCGACAGGATGGTACGGGACCAGGAACGATTGGTTAGAATCAAGGCCAGATTGGCTACTACCAGAGTAACAAAGGTCAAACCGCGTGCGTTGTTTTCCTGATGGCTCATCGAGCGAGCTACCAGGAAAACGCCCAAGACAATCACCAAAACGCTCAACCCCAGTAACAGACTGATAGAAAGAGACTTCAAGCTGAACAATCGCTCTCGTGGATTTCGCGGGGGGCGTGTCATTATATTGGATTCCTCGTTCTCTGCTTCAAAAATTAAGGTACAGGAGGGATCTATGATCAACTCCAGGAAAACAATATGGACCGGCATCAAAATCAACGGCCAATCGGAAAAAAACACAGGAATCAATGACAATCCCGCGATAGGCACATGAATCGCAAAAATATACGAAATGGCCTTTTTGATATTATCGAATATTCGCCGTCCCATCCGTACCGCCTGCACGATGGATGAAAAGTCATCGTCCAGCAGAACCAGGCCTGCCGCCTCACGGGCCACATCCGTGCCGCGACCACCCATGGCGATGCCGATGTGGGCGGCTTTTAGAGCGGGGGCATCATTGACCCCGTCGCCGGTCATGGCCACGATCTCACCGGCGGCTTTTAAGGCGTTGACAATTCGGAGTTTCTGTTCCGGAACGACACGGGCAATGATGTTGGTTGTGGCCAGACGTTCCCGCAGTTGGTCATCATCCATCCGGTCCAACTCCGGGCCGGTGACAATCGTATCCGCCGAACGTAGTCCAATTTGGCGCGCGATACTCTGCGCAGTGACAGGGTAATCACCGGTAATCATTACCACTCGAATACCGGCAGTATAACATTCCTGGATGGCCTGCGGGACCGTGGGGCGAATCGGATCGGCCAGTCCGATCAGGCCCAGGAAAGTAAACTCGAAATCGTGTTGTTTCTGGGGCAGGTCGGTCTGAGGCATGGGTAGGCCCTGGCCGACTCCCAGAACCCGCAGACCTTCACTAGCCATAGAGTTGGCCTGTTCCAGGAGGTTGTGAGCTTCTTCCTTGCTGAGGTGACACAGGTCGGCTACAGCCTCCGGGGCTCCTTTGCAGGCAATCATCAGTTCCTGACCATCAGGAGATCGCCACACATGCGACAGGGCCAGCAAATCCGGTGAAAGCGGGTATTCCTGCACCAGATTCCAGTTTTCATGGAGATGCTCGGTTTTAGCCAGGTGCGTAATCCCCAGCTCACGCAGGGCCTTTTCCATGGGATCGAAAGGATCTTTTTTGCTGGCCAGAATGCCGAACTCGACCAGCCGATGGAAATCTTCCGGCAGCGAGTTTTCTTTTGGTTTACTGGTATCCAAAAGCCTGTTGCCCGCGAAAATCTTGCTAATTGACATGCGGTTTTGGGTCAGAGTGCCGGTTTTGTCCACACAGAGCACGGTAGCAGCGCCAAGAGTTTCGATGGCTGGGATCCGCCGGGTGAGAACCTGTTTTTGCGAAATACGCCAGGCACCCAGGGCCAGAAATATCGTAAGTACGACCGGCAACTCTTCGGGTAAGGTAGCCATAGCCGTTGCGATACCCGCCAGGAAGCCTTCTTTCCAGACCTGCATGGTATTGCCGCGCATCAGAGCATAGACTACTACCACGACGGCACAGAGGGACAAACCGACAAACGCCATTTTACGTACCAAACGGCCGGTTTCCTTTTGCAGGAGTGTTTGCTCGGACTCCAGTGATTGCAGGGCTTTACCGATTTTCCCGATTTCGGTATGCATACCGGTGGCGATAGCCTCGGCAAGACCTTGCCCCTGGGTGATAAGTGTGCCGGAAAAGATCGATGACAAATCATCCCCTCCGGGTTTCAACAAGGTCAGGGAGTCTATCGAGGCTACTTTTCGTACCACTAAGGATTCCCCTGTCAGCAGGGATTCATCCGCCGACAGATTAACCGAATACCTCAAAATGGCGTCCGCAGGCACTCGATCTCCCTCCGCCAGTACGAGAATATCTCCCCGAACGACTTCCCGCCCGGGAATCCGCTGCTGCTGGCCGTTACGAATAACCAGAGCACGCGGGCTGGTCAAATCACGCAACGCTTCCAAAGCCCGTTCCGTTCGCCTTTCCTGGACGATAGTAATTCCCATGACGACGAAAACGAAACCGAGAAGCATAAGTGCCTCTTTAGGTTCTCCCAGCAGCAGATAGATTACTCCGCAGGCTACCAGCAGCAGGAACATCGGCTCACGAATCACCTCCAGCGCTATAGTCAGGCTATTCCGGCGATGGCTATAGGGCAATTCGTTATAGCCTTCATCCGAAAGCCTTTGAGCCACCTGGCTTTGTGTCAATCCCGAAATTTGACTCATATCAAAAGGATTAAGCATCTCATACTCCAATTATCTCACTGTAATGTCAGGTATATAGTGAGAGTACCATGCTGAATTAATCGAAGACTGCGTGAAACCATATAAATGGAATCATAGAAATACCTGTTTTCCTGTCAATCATTAAATTGCGTACCCAACGTTGTTTATGAAACATTTTGTGGAAATCTTCCGGGGAGTGTAAAAAATAAAAACTTTGACCAAAATTATGTTGCAGAAACGAGAAGTGAGGTTATAATCCCTTTTTTGCCTTGCCGCACGGGGCCGCATGATGGTTCGTGCAAGGGGCTGAAGTGACGCGGTGTATTCAGCTCAAGCCTCCGGCAGGGTCCAGCATGGGTAAAAGATACCCAAACGCGGCTAGTCCGACAGGCAACAAGATAACTGGTAAAATAAAGTAAATATTACCCGGTGGTGTAATTGGTAACACACGAGTTTTTGGTACTTGCATTCCAGGTTCGAGTCCTGGCCGGGTAGTTAAGAAATGGTAAGTAAAAAAGTTAATAACAAAAAATGGAACCAGAAAACAACTTAATTGTATTTAGCGGCAGTGCCAATCCGAATCTTACGCAAAAGATTTGCGATTATGTCCGTATTCCGGTCGGCAAGACCAAGATCGAGCCTTTTCCAGATGGCGAGACGCTGGTTAAGCTGGAACAGGATGTCCGGGGCCGTGACTGTTTTGTGGTTCAATCTACCTGCCCGCCGGTAAACAACAATCTGATGGAGCTTTTGATTTTTCTGGATTGCTTGCATCGTGCTTCGGCGCTTCGAATTACAGCGGTATTGCCGTATTTCGGTTATGCCCGTCAGGATCGTAAAAGCGAGGGCCGGACCCCCATCAGCGCCAAGCTGGTGGCGAATCTGATCACGACGGCCCGGGCGGATCGGGTGTTGACGGTAGATTTGCACGCCGAACAGGTACAGGGCTTTTTTGATATTCCGCTGGATCATCTAAAGGCGGAGCCGGTTTTAGTTAAGTATTTTAGGAAACTGGATTTACAGGATAAAGTGCTGGTTTCCCCGGATGTAGGAAATGTGAAGACCGCCAAGATATATGCCCAGGATTTGGGGGGAGAGCTGGCAGTGATCGATAAGCGGCGCGTCAGCGGCAGCCAGGCGGAAGCGGTTCGGATCATCGGCGATGTCAAGGACAAGCATGTGCTGATGTTCGATGATATGATAACTACTGCCGGCACCATATGTTCTGCCGCCCGGCTGGTAAAGGAAAAAGGAGCGAAAAGCGTTCGCGTGGGGGCTACGCACGGAATTTTTGCCGCGCCGGCGATCGAACGGCTCAATGAAGCTCCGATCGATGAAATTGTCGTGGCAGATACGATCCCCTTGAGCCGGGAAGCGGGGGAGTTAGAGAAGTTAAAGGTGGTATCGGTTGCCAATTTGTTAGGCGAAGCGATCATCCGAATTCACCAGAATAGATCGGTAAGTGCTATATTTGAAAGTTTTTAATAGAGGTTTGTAATGGAACAAGCATTGGTTTTGAAGGCGAAAAAACGTGAGCAAGTGGGCAGTCGTATGTCCCGGAAGATACGATCTCAGGGATTATTGCCAGCCATCATATATGGCCATAAGCAGGAACCTGTGTCGATTCAACTGGATTATCATGATTTTGCATTGGAATTGCAGCATCATCACCGGTTGCTGGATATCGAACTGGACGGCAAGCAGGAAAAACTGCTGGTGAAAGATGTTCAGTACGATTATATGGGCGACAAGTATGTTCATGTGGATCTGGCCCGTGTGAATCTGGACGAACGAGTTCAGGTGACGGTGTCCGTGGAACTGAAGGGGATTCCCGTTGGTGTGACCGAAGGCGGGATTCTGGAACAGGCGATGGTGGATGTGGAACTGGAATGTCTGGTAACCAGCATACCGGAAAGCATTCGCGTGAAGGTTGGCGAGTTGAAACTGGGCCAGCATTTGCTGGCGAAGGATTTGGAACTTCCCGCGGGCACGAAACTGGTCACCGATCCGGACGCGTTGGTGGCGATCGTGCGAGCCAAGGGCGAGGAAGTGGAAGAAGTAACGCCGGAAGTGGCCGAAGGTGTAGAACCGGAAGTGATTACCGCCCGGGAACCCAAAGAAGGAGAATCCGAATAATCCGATGGTGCCGGCGGGCATTCTTTTTTAGTCTGGACAATGGAATCAATGTGTAAGGGAACCGGAGCCGGATGAAATTAATAGCAGGTCTGGGCAATCCCGGAGCAGAATATACCCAAACCCGGCATAATGTTGGTTTTTTTGTAGTGGACCGGTTGGCGAATCGCTGGGAAATAGACCTGGGTCGCCGGAAACATCGCGCATTATGCGGCAGCGGGATGTTTGGAACGGAGAAGGTGATATTATTAAAGCCGCAGACGTTTATGAATCGCAGCGGTGAGAGTGTAGTGGAAGCGGCGAGTTTTTATAAGGTTGATTTGCAGGATATCCTGGTGGTGCTGGATGATATGGCCCTGTCGTTGGGTCAGCTTCGTCTGCGTAGCCAGGGGACTTCCGGCGGCCACAATGGTTTGCAGGATGTGCTGAACAAGCTGGGCAGCTTGTCAGTCAGCCGATTGCGAATCGGCATCGGTTCTCCGCGGTATGGCGATGCGGTGAATTATGTATTGAGCGATTTTACGGAGCCGGAAGCGGCGGAACTTAAGCCGGTGCTGCCGCGAGCGGTATCGGCGGTGGAATGCTGGGTGGCCGAAGGAATGGAAGCGGCCATGAATAAGTTCAATGTTTTGGAACCAAACTAACAGACCGGCGAGGAATCGGCGGTTTCGGATGTAGTCGTATGTATTCGAATCGATTTATGACAGCTTTTTCGCACTGGGAAGTGCAGGAGGTGTACCGTTGACCAACGGTGTCAAGCGTACCTATGAAGCAATGTTTTTGGTAGATTCCGCAGTGGCCAGTAACCGTTGGGACGAGGTTCTGTCCGCGATAGATCTGGTTTTTCAACGAGCCGATGCGGAAGTGATTAGTATCAAAAAATGGGATGAACGCCGCTTGTGCTATGAGATAGCCGGTCAGAAGCGGGGCATGTACATTCTGGGATATTTCCGGGCGCTGCCTGCGAAGATCAGCGCTCTGGAGCGCGATATCCGGTTGAATGAGCTGTTCCTGAGGGCGATGGTATTACGGCGCGATCAGATAACGGACGAGCAGATGGAACAGCCTACTCCTTCGATGCTGAATGCAGAACGGGAAGATCGGGAGTCTGTCCAGTCCGAGGATGACCCGGCTGTGGAAGCGGAGTCCGAAGTGGAAGCAGAAGTTCCTGATTTTGACGCGATCGAGATCGAAGCCGAAGAAAACCAGCCCAGGCCGGTATCGAAAGGCAAAAGCATATTGTAGTTCGAATGGCAGAGACGGCGGCCGGCCCGCCCGGTTGACGGGCTATGGGAAGGCACGGATCGGCTATTCGAACCAGAAGGAGAGATCCTATGGCAAGTTACAATAAAGTAATCATGATAGGCAATTTGACGCGTGATCCCCAGTTGACCTATTTGCCCAGCAATACGCCGGTGGTGGAATTTGGTTTGGCCAGTAATCGCCGCTGGAGCGGAACAGATGGAACCCAGCGGGAAGAGACGTGTTTTATCGATTGCCGGGCCTATGGACGGACTGCCGAAACGATCAGCAAATATTGCAAGAAAGGCCGGCCCCTGATGGTGGAAGGCCGGCTGGATTTCGATCAGTGGGAAGCGCAGGACGGCAGCAAGCGGTCCAAGCACCGGATTACGGTGGAGACTTTTGTATTTGTCGATTCTCGCGGAGCGGGCGAAAGCGCTGCCCCGAGCGGCGGAGCCCCCGCGGCGCAGGCAGGAACCGGCTCCAAAGATGATGATATTCCGTTTTAATGAGTAACCAGAATCCGGCCGCTCTGCGGCTGGAGCCAACGACTTTTTAAACCTTATGGAGGTTAGAGTGCAACAGAGAAATAAACCGAGAAGCCCTCGAATGGTGCGAACCGTTCGCGAGAATACCGAATGCCGATTCTGTCGGGATAAGGTAGAGTATATTGATTATAAGGATGTCGAAGTATTGCAGAAGCTGTTGACGCAGCGGGGCAAGATTTTTTCCCGCAAGCGCAGCGGGAATTGTGCCGGCTGCCAGCGAAAAGTACAGAACGCAGTAAAGCGTGCCCGTTATATGGCTTTGCTGCCGTTCGTAAGTTGACCAGATCGAGCGTTCCGGAGAATTCCTGCGGCTGGGGCCGGAGGGACGGCGGATCGGCGTCTGGATTTGTGTTTTGTAAAAGTAAGTCGAGAATCGTATTTTCTCTGTTGAGGAGAGTTGATTATGAAGTTGCTGTTGCATAAGGATGTTGCCAAATTAGGTCATTTTGGAGATGTCGTGGAGGTCAAGGCCGGTTATGCCCGCAATTACCTGATTCCGCAGGGATTGGCGGTAGAGCCCACGGCAAGCAATGTCAAAGCGATCGAGAAGGAGCGGGTCCGTCAGGCGGAAATCCGCCGTCTGGCCCGGCAAGAGATTTTGAAACTGGCCGAGAAAGTGGGGGGAGCCGAGATCACCATTTCGGTCCTGGCCAATGAACAGGGTAATTTGTTCGGATCGGTGGGCGGGGTGGAAATCGCCAAGGCCTTGCAGGAAAAAGGCTTTGAAATCAAGCCGGCTTTTGTGGTTCTGGAAGGGCATTTGCGCGCCTTAGGCAGTTATGACGTCAAATTGAATTTGGGTCAGGAGATCGAGGCCACGGTGAAGGTGGCAATCATCAAGCCGGAGGATGCAGGCAATGGCCAAGAAGGGGCAGACCCAGCCGACGGCGAATAACATGGAATCGACGGACACGAATCTGCTCCAGCGAATTCCGCCCCAGTCTTTGGAAGCGGAGATGTCTCTGCTGGGCTCGATGGTCCTGGACAAGGATTGCATCGGTGAGATTATTCCGATCGTTCGTGCGGATCGTTTTTACCGGCATGATCACCAACTGATTTTTGACGCATTGATCAGTCTGTATGAGCAGAACAAGCCGGTGGATCTGGTGTTGTTGCGCGATGAACTCCGCCAGCGCGGCCAGTTGGAAGAGGTGGGGGGGGTAGAGTCGCTGGTGCGCCTGGTGGACAGCGTTCCCTCGGCGGCCAACGCGGTGTATTACGCCCAGATCGTGCGCGATAAATATCTTTTACGAAGTTTAATCAGTGCTGCCAGCGAATTGACGATTCAGGCCTTTGAAGGCCGCGGCGAAGTTTCGGAAATCATGGACCATGCGGAGCAGCGGATTTTTGAGGTGACGCAGCAGAAGATTGTCGGTCATGCACTGCCGATGCGGGAGATCATGACCAAGACTTTCGAGATGATCGACAAGCGCAGCGGCAATGCCTCGGTGGTCACCGGTCTGCCGACCGGGTATATGGAACTGGATGAATTAACCAGTGGCTTGCAGCCGGGTGAAATGATTGTAGTGGCGGCCCGGCCCAGTATGGGAAAAACAGCTTTGGGTTTGAATATTGCCGAACACATTGGCGCCGATAACCATATTCCCGTGGCGATATTTTCGCTGGAAATGGGATCCCAGCAGTTGGCGGAACGTATGTTGTGCGGCCGCGGCCATATCGATTCGCACCGGCTGCGGCAGGGGATCTTGACCGAATCGGAATATGAAAAATTATGTATGACCTCCGGCCCGCTGTCGGAAGCGCCGATTTATGTGGATGACACGCCCAGCCTGACGCCGCTGGAACTTCGTGCCAAGGCCCGGAGGCTGAAATTGCAGTATGATATTCAGGGGGTGGTGATCGATTATTTACAGTTGATGCATGTTCCCGGTGCCGAATCGCGTCAATTGGAAGTGGGTATTATCTCCCGCCACCTGAAAGCCCTGGCCCGGGAGTTGAGTGTTCCGGTGGTGGTGATGTCGCAGTTGAACCGGTCTCCGGAAGGCCGCGAAGGACACCGCCCCCGCATGAGCGATTTGCGGGAAAGCGGCAATATCGAACAGGACGCCGATGTGGTCATGCTGCTCCACCGGGAAGATTATTACCATAATGAGCCGGATTATGAGCAGAGCAACATGGCAGAAGTAATCGTGGCCAAGCAGCGAAACGGGCCAACCGGTACGATCCAGTTGATGTGGCATAAGCAATGGACACGGTTTGAAACCTTGTCGCATGCGCCAGAACCCTTTTAAGGGTTAGATACTCCTATCCGATGGCAGAACAACAGTAAGGAGACAGACTTGCGAATCAACAACAGGTGGAATGGGAAACCCCGATGGGCGATCGGGCCGCGGCGATGCTGGCGTGAACACCAGGGGATTTGTCTGGCGCTGTTTTTTGTCTGGTTCGTTTTGTCATCGGCTGTGCAGGGGCAGGACACCCCCCAGCCGGCAGCGCCGGGAACCCGGATTCGTCAGGTTTCGATTGAGGGCAACGACAAAGTAAGCGTCAGTACCATCATGAACAATGTCCGGAGCCGTTCCGGAGCGGTCTATGAGGAGAGCCTGGCGGGGGAAGATGCACGCCGGATTCTTTTGATGCCGCAGATTCGGGATGTCCAGTGGAAAATGGTGCGGCAGGGCGACCAGGTGGATTTGATTTTTACCATCCGGGAAACCACTCCCATTGCCTCGGTGACTTTTCTGGGCAACAAAAAACTCAAGGAAAAGGAACTGGTAAAAAAGCTGGATTTCAAGTCCGGGGATTTTCTGGATTATTATCTGGTGCATACGGGCGCCGATTCGCTGGCAAAGTTTTATCATGAGAAGGGGTATTATTATGCGACCGTGGAGATCAATGAAGAACTGCTGCAAAAAGAAAACCAGGTCGTTTATGTGATTGTGGAAGGTCCGCGTCTGCGAATCAAGAAGGTCCGGTTTGAGGGGAACCATTCCCTGCCGGCCCGAAAGCTCAAAAGCAAGATCAAAACGAAGAGTTATTTTCCGATTTTTGTCAAAGGGCGGCTGGATGATACCCAGTTGAAGCAGGATGAATATGCCCTGGCCGCTTATTATCATGACAAGGGATTTTTAGATGCGCGGGTTTTTTCGATCACGGATTTCAACGAAGAGAAAACCCGGGCGACGGTTACGTTTATGATTGAAGAAGGGGCGCAATACCGGGTGGCGGAGATTCGTTTTGAAGGCAATACCAATTTCTCGCATGAAAAACTGATCGACGAAATCAAGCTGGAGCCTGGGGACGTGTTTACCAAAGACAGCCGAACCCTTACCGAACGGAGTGTGAAAAACACGTATGGGCGGGAAGGCTATATTTATACGAATGTCAATATCGAGACGGAATACACCGACCGGGAAGGGGAGGCGATCGCGGTTGTGGGCATTCGTGAAAACGGCAAATTTGATCTGGGCCGGGTGATTATCCAGGGGAATCATCAGAGCCAGGACAAGGTGATTCGCCGTGATTTCGACCATTTTGGTTTTTTGCCGGGCGGCATATACAATACCGAGGCGCGGGATAAAGGCAAAAAACGGCTGGAAAGCCGGGGGTATTTTGAGAGTATCGATATTCAGCCGATCGGCGAGGAACCCACCAGCCGGGATGCCCTGGTCGAGGTAAAAGAAGGCCGAACGGGTTTGATTCTTTTTGGTGTGGGAGTGGATACCAATAGCGGGGTGTTGGGGCAATTTTCCATTGAGCAGCGAAACTTCGATATTGGCAGATGGCCCGCTACCCTGAGCGAATTGTTCGGCGGGGATGCCTTTATTGGCGGCGGGCAGCGGCTGCGGCTGGATTTTGAACCGGGAACGGAAATGACCCGCGCCCGGCTGCGTTTCCATGAGCCGTATTTGCTGGATCAGCCTTATTATCTGGACACCAGCTTGTTCCTGTTCCGGCGGTGGCGGGAGTCGTATCTGGAGCGCCGGCTGGGTGGGATCGTTTCTCTGGGACGCCGGTTCGACAACGACTGGAGTGCGGAAATCGGTTTTCGGGTGGAAGAGGTTCGTGTCACGGACCTGGATACGGACCGGGTGATTGTCCGGGATCCTAATGGAGTGGAGATTGACCGGTATCGGGAAGTGGTTGCCCCCCAGGATGTACAGGATGTCGAGGGGAGCAATTTTCTGACGAGTATTAAATTCGGTATCGGCCGCGATACCACGGACAATTTGTTCCGGCCGAGTGAGGGGTATAAGTTTAATATCAGTTGGGAACAGTACGGGGCGATGGGCGGCGACTTTACGTTTGGGGCGGCCAGTTCCGGTATTACGGCCTACCACACGATTTACGAGGATATTACCGAGCGGAAGACGGTGCTGGCCGGCCAGATTCGCGGCAGCCAGATTGTCGGCGACGCCCCGGTGTTTGAGCGGTATTACGCCGGCGGTATCGGCTCGCTGCGCGGCTTCGATTATCGCGGGGTCAGCCCGCGCGACGGCAAACATCACGATCCGATTGGAAGTGAATCGCTGATTCTGATAGGTACGGAATTGACCCATCCGTTGTATGAAGAAATCCTTTTTGGCAAATTGTTCTGTGATACGGGCACGGTGAGCGAAGGCCGATATCGTGTGACGGTGGGTTTTGGACTCGAGCTGGTCATTCCCCAGTTGTTCCAGATGGTACCGATGAATTTTGATTTTGGATTCCCGATTTATTTTGACGATGAGGATGATAAGGAAATATTCAGTTTTTCGTTCGGTGTGAATTTTTAAGTAACCGTTACAGGAAGGAACGATCCGTTCAAAAGCTTATAATCTGAGTAAGGAAGTGAATCATGAAAAAGACGACATGGATGCTGGTGGTTTTATTGGGGGTTTTCGGGTATCGATTGAGTCTGGCACAGGAATCCACCGAGGTGCCCGGCCCGCTGAAAATCGGGGTGGTGAATGTTTCCAAAGTCTTGACCGAATGCCAGGAAAATCTGGATCGGGAAAAGTCCATTGAGCTCAAGCAGCAGGAAATCAAGGCGAAATTGAAGGAACTGGAAACCGAGGCGAATGATATTCGCAACGAGCTGGAAAATGTTCTCAAGCCGGGCAGCCAGGAGTCCATTGCCCGGATGCAGGAATGGTTTAATAAGATGGCGCTGAAGGAAGCGTATGAGAAAGGCCAGATGAAGTCGCTGGAGACCGATACCCAGGTCTGGACCGAAACCTTATATCAGAAATTTCTGGATGAGGTGAACCGGATGGCCCGTCAAAAAGGGCTTACTCTGGTTTTGAACAAGGACGAAATGTCGGTTCGCCAGCGGAATCTGGATGATTTGCTGAGCATGATACGATCCCGCCGGATTCTGTATAGCGCCCCGACCCTGGATTTGACGGCGGAGATATTGGAAAATCTGGATAAGGATTATGAGAAGGTAAAAGCGGGAAAGTAATCCGATGAAACTGATCGATTTGGCAGAGCAGATTGATGCCCGGCTCGCAGGGGACGGGCAGAAAACCATAACCGCGGTTGCCTCTTTGCAGGAGGCAGGACCGGAGGACATTTCTTTCCTGAGTGATGCCCGCCAGGCAGCCCGGATGGAGCGGACGCAGGCGGGTGCGGTCCTGGTCGCGAAGGATTTTCAGGGGCCAGGCCGCTCCTCTCTACTGTATGTCGAGGATGTGGAGGATGCCCTGGAGAAATTGCTGCTGCTCTTTGCACCCGCACCGGATCTTCCCGCCGAAGGCATTCACCCCTCGGCCCAGGTTTCCGCGGAAGCGCAATTGGGGGAGCATGTGGCGGTCGGGCCGAATGTGGTGGTTGGTGCCGGTGTTCGAATCGGTAGCCATAGCGTGCTATCGGCCGGCTGTGTGATCGGACGGGATGTGCGGATGGGCAGCCATTGTTTTCTGGGGCCGAATGTGGTGGTGAACTGGGGCTGCGTTCTGGGAGACCATGTAATCATTCATGGTAATTCCACCATTGGCACGGATGGTTTTGGGTATCGCCTGGTGAACGGCCGGCATCGGAAAATTCCCCATATCGGCATTGTGGTGATTGAAGAAGATGTGGAAATCGGGGCCAATGCCTGTGTCGATCGAGCCAAATTCGGTCGAACCTGGATTGGCCGCGGAACCAAGATTGATAATCTGGTGCAGATCGCGCATAATGTACAAATCGGTGAAAATTGTATCATCGTTTCGCAAACGGGCATTGCCGGCAGCACGGAACTGGGCAAATATGTGGTACTGGCCGGCCAATGCGGGATCGTGGATCATGTCAAACTGGGTGATGGAGTCATGGCCGGTGCGCGAAGCGCGATATTTCAGGATTTTGGAGACGGAGTCAAGGTTCTTGGCACGCCCGCGCACCCGATGCGTGATTGTTTACGAGAAATTTCTTTGATTAAAAAACTTCCTGAGATGGCCAAAGAAATCAAGACCCTTCGCGAAGAGTTGAAAAAATATGCAGGCACAAAAGACAATCTCTAAACCGGTTACCCTGGAAGGCAAAGGCCTGTTTTCCGGCCAGCCGGTTTTGCTGACCTTTCAGCCGGCCCCGCCCGATGCGGGGATTGTATTCGTACGGACCGATTTGCCGGATCCGGTGCGGATCCCTGCCCTGGTGAGCGGGGTTGCCGCCTCACCGCGTCGAACGGTTTTGAATCATGGCGATGTTTCGGTGGAGACGGTGGAGCATTGCCTGGCGGCGGTGGGGGGGCTGGAGATCGATAATCTGATGATTGAGCTGACCGCCGCTGAGTTGCCCAGTATTGACGGCAGTTGTGAGCCGTTTGCCCGCCTTCTTTTACAGGCTGGCCTGGTGGACCAGAACCGCCCGCGCGATCCGTTTGTGATTACCGAACCGATTACGGTAAAAAAAGGGGATGCCCTGTTGTATGCGCTGCCGGACCGCGATGATTGCCTGAATATTATTTATGATCTGGATTACAAAGATGTTCCCTCCATCGGCCGTCAGCTTTTGCGCTATAATTCCGGTCCGGAGCATTTTCTCCGGGAGATTTCCCCCGCCCGGACGTTTATTCCCGAAAGCGAAGCCCGCGAAATGCAGCAGCGGGGGATCGGCAAGCATCTGACCGCCAAAGAAATTCTGGTCCTGGGTGCGCGGGGTCCCCTGGACAATCAGTTGCGTTTTCCCGATGAGTGTGTCCGGCATAAAGTGGCGGATCTGCTGGGCGATATCATGTTGCTGGGCCGGCCCCTGCATGGGCGTCTGGTTGCCTATCGCAGCGGGCATAGCTGTAATCATGAGCTGGTGCGTCAGATTCTGCTGCAGATCGAGAAAGAAAAACAGCGGACCCGGCTGGGGGCGGAGGCGGTTCTGGATATCCGCAAGATCCAGAAAATCCTGCCGCACCGGTATCCGTTCCTTTTGGTGGACCGGGTGATCGAGATCCAGGGATGCCGCCGGGCGGTGGGGATCAAGAATGTGACGATGAACGAACATTTTTTCCAGGGACATTTTCCCGGTACGCCGATTATGCCGGGGGTGCTGATTGTGGAGGCCCTGGCCCAAATGTCCGGTCTGCTGTTTGCCCAGCGGCTGGAGCATACCGGGCAATTGGCGGTTTTGTTAAGCATGGATAATGTCAAAATGCGGCGCGCGGTGGTCCCCGGGGATCAGTTGATCCTGGAAGTGGAGGCGGTTCGCGTGAAGAGCCGGACCGGCGATTGCCGCTGCCGGGCGTTGGTGGGCGATCAGGTCGCCGCCGAAGCCCAGATACGCTTTATGTTGGTGGATGCCGACCCGGTATAAATCAGGAGTGATGAAATTGACGGATATTGCTCAAACCGCGATGGTAGATAAGACCGCCCAGCTCGGCCGCGATGTGGTCATCGGGCCCGGCTGTGTGATCGGCGCCGGGGTGAGGATTGGCGACGGCTGCCGGTTTCAGGCGAATGTGATCGTGGAGCCGGGCGTGGAGATGGGCCGGAACAACCGGTTTCATGCCCATTGTGTTATCGGGGATCTCCCGCAGATTTTAGGGTGTGAACATGCGGATACCCAATTGCAGATCGGGGATGATAACGTTTTCCGCGAACAGGTTACCATTCATCGCGGCTCCCCGCATGGCAGCGGAAAAACCATCATCGGCCATCAAAACTATTTTATGGTGGGCAGCCACCTGGGCCATGATTGTGAAGTGGAAAACCAGGTGGTGGTCAGCAACTACACCCAGTTAAGCGGCCATGTAAAACTGGAACGGAATGTCTGGCTCAGTGCGATGATCGGCATTCATCAGTTTGTCACCGTGGGCCGGTACGCGTATATTGCCGGTTTGAGCGCGGTCACGCACGATGTTCCGCCTTTTGTCCGTATCGCCGGTTCCTATCCGTGTGAGGTGCGCGGACTGAATGTGATCGGTTTGCGGCGCGCCGGATTCAGCCAGGAAACGATCCAGTCTTTGATCGGTGTGTATCGCCGCTTGTATATGCAGCGGGAAGGCACGCCCCTGGCGTCGATTGTGGAAGAATTGTGTGCCCAAAGCGATTTGGAGGAAAATGTCGCGTATCTGCTGATTTCGTTACAGCGGAGCACGCAGCATCGGTTTAACCGGTACCGGGAATCTTTACGGCAACATTAAAAGCAGGAAATACAGGTAGATGGCAGAAATATCAAATTTGGCGTTTGTGGATCCGTCGGCGAAAATAGGTTCCGGGGTACGAATCGGGCCTTTTTGCGTCATAGGCCCCGAAGTGACCATTGGCGAAGGCTGCGAATTGCTCAACCATGTGACCATTCAGGGGGTGACCCGGATCGGCGCCCACAATATTTTTTATCCCCATTCGGTCATCGGCGTGGCGCCCCAGGATTTGAAATACAAAGGCGCGCCGACCGAAACGGTCATCGGGTATGGCAATGTCTTTCGCGAAAACTGCACCGTGCACCGCGGCACGGAACTGGGCGGCGGCAAAACGGAAATCGGCAACAATAACCTTTTTATGGTGGCCTGCCATGTGGCGCACGACTGTTCTTTGAAGGATAAAATCATTGTTGGGAATGAATCCCTGCTGGGCGGGCATGTTACGATCGAGACCGGAGTGGTCGTGGAAGCCCTGGTAGGCGTGCATCAGTTTGTCACCCTGGGCAAGTACTGCTATATCGGCGGGATGACCCCGGTGCATCGGGATGTCCCGCCTTTTATGAAATTCTCCGGCGATCCCAATGCCGTGCGCGGCGTCAATGAGGAAGGGCTGCGCAGGAACAATTTTACGGAAGACGAAATCGAACAATTGAAGCAGGCGTATCGAGCGTTGTACCGCAACTATACGATTTCCGCCAGTCTGGATGAATTGCAAAACCAGGAGGGAATGAACGGGCATATACAGTATTTGTGCGAATTTATCCGCCGGAGTATGCAAAGCCGTTTCGGCCGGTATCAGGAAACGATGCGCCGGGACAAGCCGCAGGACCGCCGCCGTGATAATCCGGTCGAGGTAAAAACCAAAAACCGGCGAAAGGAAGAACGCAAGTGAAAAAATTACGGGCTGCCGTTATCGGGGCGGGGCGTATGGGAAGGCTGCACAGCCGCATCTACAGCCAGATGGCTCAGGTCGATCTGGTCGCGGTGGTGGATTCTCAGTTTGCCAAAGCCGCCCAGTTGGTGCAGGAATTCGGCGGCCGGGCGTATAGCCTGCCCGAAGAAATCCTCCCTCTGGTCGATGTGGTGACGGTGGCGGTGCCAACCGAGTTTCATGCGGCCATTGCCGAACCATTTCTGGTCCGCGGCATTGGCGTTCTGGTGGAAAAACCGATCGCTTCTTCCCTGGCCGAGGCCCGGAAAATGCTCGAACTGGCCCGGACGCATACATGTACGTTGCAGGTGGGCTATTCCGAACGGTTCAATCCCGTCGTGCAGGCCATGCACCGGCTGCATTTTACCCCGCGGTTTATCGAGTCCCAGCGGATCTCGCCTTATACCTTTCGCTCGACGGATGTGGGTGTCGTGCTGGATATGATGATCCATGATATCGATATCGTCTTGTCCCTGGCGCGAAGCCCGATTCGGGATATTCAGGCAGTCGGTGTAAATGTTCTTGGTCAGCATGAGGATATTGCCAATGTCCGGCTGACTTTTGAAAGCGGCTGTGTGGCGAATCTGACCGCTTCCCGGCTGGCTCTGAAAACGGAGCGTAAGGTCCGGGTCTTCAGCGAGGAAGCCTATCTTTCGCTGGATTACCTCAAGAAAAACGGGGTGATGATCAGTAAAACCGCCAATATCGATATGGTCCGGTGGCTCCGCGATCAGCAGCAGGAAAATGGCCAGTTCAATGTACAGAACGCCGACTGGACCCAACTGGTCAATGTCGAGAATCTGGATATCGACGATCGGGAGCCGTTACGGCTGGAACAGGAGGCCTTTGTCCAGGCGGTCCTGGAGGGTTCCCGCCCGCAGGTTTCGGCGGAAGACGCCATCGCCGCCATGGAACTGGCCGAGCAAATCGTCGCGAAGATCGGCGAGCACCGCTGGGAGGGCAGCAGCTCCGCCGCCATCAGTGCCCAGCAGTGGCATAAAAAATAGAAAGTGAAAATATCTCGGAAATCCGCTACTATAGACGCCAGCGTCAAAAGCTCTTCGACCCCTTGTTATTGGGGAGCCAGAGCTGTTTTTGGATGACGAAATCGACTTTTGGCGGTTCCGTCACAATAGAGAAAGAGTCAAAATGGCACAATTGAATGTAAATATCGATCATGTGGCGACGATTCGCCAGGCCCGCAAGGCGGATGAACCCGATCCGGTATGGGCGGCCGTCGAATGCGAGCTGGGCGGGGCTAGCGGCATTACCATGCATTTGCGGGAGGATTGCCGGCACATTCAGCCGCGGGATGTTGAGCTGGTCCGGCAGGTGTCCAAGGTCATGCTGAATCTGGAAATGGCGATGACCGATTCGATGGTGCGTTTTGCCTTGAAAGTAAAGCCCGATCAGGTTACACTGGTCCCGGAAAAGCGCCAGGAACTGACGACTGAAGGCGGACTGGATTGTGTGCGGTTGCAAAAGCGACTGGCTTCGGTGGTGCGGCGGTTGAACCGGGCGGACATTGAAGTGTCTGCCTTTATCACCCCCGACGAGGATCAGGTGAAGGCCTCTGCCCAGGCCGGCTGCCAGGCGGTAGAACTACATACCGGTGCGTATGCCAACGCCCCCAGCCAGGCCCAGTTGACTCGCCGGCTGGGCGAGCTGGAGAAGGCCCGCGATATCGGCTGGGCCTGCGGTCTGGTGATTCACGCCGGGCATGGCCTGACGTATCGCAATATCGGCCCGGTCGCCGCTCTGGAAGGCCTTGAAGATTTCAATATCGGCCATAGCATCATCGCCCGTTCGGTGTTTGTTGGCATCCGGCAGGCAACCCGCGAAATGATCGAATTGATTAATAAGTTTGACGGAACCGCCAAAAGTCGATATTGACATCCAAATACGACTCTGGCTCTCCAATAACAAGGGATCGAAGAGCTTTTGACGCTGGCGTCAAGTTTGGCTCCTATTGTCAGCAGTAATTTTTACAGGAGATTTGTCATGTTTACAGGTAGTTTGGTCGCACTGGTTACTCCCTTTGCCGAAGATGAGGTGGATTACGAAACCCTGCGCGAACTGGTCGATTTTCAGATCCGCAGCGGGACCGACGGCATTGTCCCGGTCGGGACCACGGGCGAATGCCCGACCTTATCCTACGAGGAACATAAAAAAGTAATCGAGGTGGTGGTCCAGGAATCCGCCGGCCAGGTACCGGTCGTGGCCGGCACCGGCTCCAACAGTACCGACGAAGCGATCGAGCTGACCCGCTATGCCAAACAGGTGGGGGCGGACGGCGCCCTGATTGTCGTTCCGTACTACAACAAGCCGACCCAGGAAGGGCTTTACCAGCATTTCGCCGCGATTGCCGAAGAGGTCGATATTCCGATCATCCTGTATAACATCCCCGGCCGCTGCGGCGTCAATATGGAGCCGCGCACGATTGCCAAGCTGGCCGAGATCGATAATATTGTCGGCATCAAGGAAGCGACCGGCCAACTGGACCAGGTCTCCGAAATTGCCATCAGTTGCGGACTCACGATTCTTTCCGGGGACGACAGCCTGACCCTGCCCATCGCTTCGGTAGGGGGCAAGGGCGTCATTTCGGTGGTGGCCAATATTGTGCCGACGGATGTGAAGGCCCTGACCGATGCCATTTTGGAAGGGGATTTCGCTACCGCCCGCCAGTGGCACAACAAGCTGTTTGCCATGTCCAAGGCCCTGCTGAGTCTTTCGACCAATCCCATCCCCATCAAAGCGGCCATGGCTCAACTGAATATGTGTTCCGGCCAACTGCGCCTGCCCCTGGTGGGCCTCAGTCCCAGCAAGGAAGAGCAGCTCGTCCAGATTCTGACCGACTACGGCCTGCTGAAGAATGCGTGAAGGCCGCCGGGGTGCAGGCGGGCAGACGCGGTTACATAGATCTTTCCCGCCAAAGTAAAGGCTTTTGGTGCAAAAACGCATCCGATGGATCGAAAAGAATATTCAAGACGTCGGTTCGCAGTGTAGCAGAGCAGTTTAACTAGTATAAACAACGTGTTAACAGGAAATGTCATGAAAAAGCTTATCCCCGTTTTATTGTCTCTGCTCTTAATTCTGATTCTAACCCCACTGGATTATGGCTTGGAATTTGAAGCCATAACCGTTTTTGGCTGCAATGACAGCGGCACACAAGACGGCAACGCCCGCTGGAATACCGGACCGGTGGACCCCTGCTGGGATATATTCCTATATCCCGGTGACATCGTCAAAAACGCCAGTCAGGCCAAGTGGATGAATGACCCCGGCAGCCACGTGGTGAAATTCAGCCCGGAAGTGGGCAACGCCACCTATACCTTCCATTTTGAATGCGACGGTAATCTGGGCGTTTTCGGATTGAATCTCTTCGGCCCGGATAAGAATCATCCTTTGATCTCCGTTTTTGCCCCTGTAGCTGGCGATGCAGCCAATCCGGCCTCTTTCAAGGTCAACCGTTCCGGGAATACCATGGGTTGGCCGTTGAGCGATGTTCCGGCGGCCGGCTCCCTCAGTTACGACGGAGTCGAAGGTTCGCTGTGGATTCATAACGACGCCAACGGCGGCAAAAAATATACCATTACCGATTTCAAAATTCTGACTCCCGCGGCTGCCGGCAATCTGGACTTTGTCGGATCCGGCGAGATCAAGGCCAGCGGACGGGCGGATTATGTCGGCCAGTTCACCATCAAGGTCGAGAATCTCACTTCTGCGCCTCAGGACTGGCTGCTCTGGACCAGTGCGGTGGCCCAGATGAAGATCGGTTCCAACAATGCCGATGGTTCCTGGACGCAGAAATACGATTATCAGAACGCAAGGCCGCCTTTTTCCTTCACTTATGATGGGAAATCTTCGAACGAACTGCTGAAAAGCTGGAAGTTTGACTCCGAGCATAAGAAACTCGACCAAGATCGGACCGCTCATATTCTGACCTGGCAGGACCCGAAAACCGGCCTGCAAGTTCGCTGGGAAGGACTGGAATATAATGACTATGAAAGTATCGAGTGGACGGTTTACCTGACGAATAACGGCCAATCGGATACCCCGATGATTGAAAACATCAAGGCCCTGGATGCCAATTTCCAGCGGGCCTCCGACAGCGAATATCGCCTGCGTCACTGGAGCGGCACCTTTGTCACCCCCGACGATTATGCCCCCAGGATGACCGTGCTCGATGCCGGCAAGGAGTACACCTTTCGTCCGGGAGAAACGGTCAGTTACGGCCGTCAAACCGGTACGGCCGGGGAGTGGCCCTATTACAATCTGGATACGGGCAACGAAGGGATCATCGTTGTGGTGGGCTGGCCGGGACTCTGGTATGCCAAATATGATCGCGACCGGGACAAAGGGCTGGATGTGACCGCAGGCCAGGCAGGAGTGCATTTCAAGCTGTTGCCGGGCGAGATGGTGCGCACCCCGTTGATCGTACTACAGTTCTGGAAAGGTGGCGACTGGATTGATGCCCAGAATGTCTGGCGCCGGTGGATGATCGAACATAACATTCCGAAAAGTGTCCCCCAGCCGCCGCTGTTCAATGCCTGCAGCTCGCACCAGTTTGCCGAGATGACCAAGGCAAAT
>CAZOMV010000024.1:0-59198 GCA_964580995.1 uncultured Pirellulales bacterium | reverse complement strand
ACTGGAAAGCCGAAAGGAAGGGCGCATAGCTTGCCACTAAATAAACTCGCTCACACTTTTGGGGAGTTGAACCAAAAATATTGAATATAAAGTTCAATTTTAATATAATAAAAACCGAACCTTGGAACTATCCTGAGCCACATATAGATAGGATGAAGAACAACACCGAATCAGACTGGATACAAAGAGCCAAAGAGGGTGAATCTGCGGCTCTAGCGGAGCTTTTTAATCACTATTGGCGTGCGGTACGGGCTGCCGCCTATGGTATTACGGGCGATATAATCCAGGCGGAGGATGTTGCCTCAGATGCTTTTTATGCCGCCATGAATAACCTGAAAAACTTGCGTGACCCGGAAAGATTCGGCCCATGGCTGCATACCATTGTTGTTCGTACCGCAAAACGTTATAAAAACGAAAAACAGAAGAACACCCAAATCGAATGGCAGATTGCATCCAACGCCCAGCCATCCACTCTGACCGATCCTCTGGAGCAACAGGAATTATCCACCATGATCCATGAGGCGGTAGCCGGTCTTTCCGTTCCCCTGCGGGAAGCCGTATCTTTGTTTTATTTCGAGGGATATGACCTGAAAACGGCGGCTCATTTTTTGGATATTCCGGTCGGCACTTTCAAACGCCGACTGCATGATGGACGCCAGCGGCTCCGCGATCTGGCCGAACAAATTGTAAAGGGAACAAAACCGATAAATCCCCGGCGTGAACAAATTTTGCAGCAGCTTAAAGACACCGCTGCCGAGGGTATAGACTCCGAACCTTTCTACCAAACTATGCGGCAGGCCTTTCGCTTGCGTCCCCTGCCTCGCCAGATCTTTCGCTATATTTTGCAACGGCACCACGCAGCCAAACAGAAAAATACTCTTCTTACCCCGGAAAAAGAACAGAAATTACGTGAGATGCTGGGTACTATCTACCGCCATTCCGAAAGAGCCCAAGACCCGGACCATCCGATTGGGATGGTCGCTAAAGCAATCCGAGCCGCTCTGCCTCCGTTTCAGGAAATAGAAATAGAGATATCCCGATTGGATATGTCCCAATGGCGTCAACAATGGTTGGAAAACAAAGAAGAAGCTTTTTCGTCGTTTCTTACCCCGAATCTTGCCCGGGAATCCCGTGGCTTGTATCTATTTACCCAAAAAGCCTGGCTGGTCCGGGACCGCGACGGTTCATTCTGCACCACCTGTGAACTGATGCAAAAGAAAACCACCCGGGAATCCATGGTCAGTCAATTGCAGCAGAGCAGTTTTCTAAGCGACGCCTTCCAGATGGTTTGGAAACAAACAACTCCCCTTGAGCTACGGACCATCGAAAGCCTGCTGCGCCGTCTCGCACAAAAAATCACCCCCACCAATCGCATCCATTTATGTCCTTACGATGAACCACGCTATCGTACCGCCCTGCGGATGCAGTTGGATGACATCTTAATCCCCGCTGCCATAGGAGGAACCCTGAATCCTTTGCCAGGCAATATTCACCGTGCCTGCCTCCTCATCTATCTCGAACCCTGGGCTTCTGCTTGCACTGCAAAAACATTCGATCTCCATAAATTCCCTTTCTTGTCCCTCCAATAAAGCTTGGCAGAATATATATTCTTCTATTTCCCAAAATAATATTCTCCGCAATTAACACTTATTTCCCCTTCTGCTCAGGTAGAATGCATTATTCTCCCACCTTGAAAACCGGTCTCTCAGCCTTTCAGGAAACCTTGTTATCTTTTTCTTCACGGGGGCCAAACCGGCATTCCCTGCTCTCCGAGACTGGCACCGGCCTGTACCGAAATCGCCGCGATCATTTGCCCTCACTTCGTCGCTCCCGTTGTTCGCATCCCCCTAGCCAATTCCCAGGTTACTCTCCCACCCCTTCTTCTCATCTGCCTGGCCGGATCCCAATCGGAACCAGATTACCCCTTAGCGGCTTGGATTTCTCTTTCTCGCCCCTGATGAAGTGACCGGCGGGAACGTCAAATAATATTTTGCGTCGTTTCTCTATATGGCAGAACAACGCAGCGCCCAGCGGAAGCGTCATATTACCTTCAATCCTCGCATCGAGTAAAAAAGCCTCTCGGCTTCGCGGCGCGAAAACGGGCCTCTCGGCCCTTATTTAGATTTTAGATATTGGAATTTAGAATTTGCCTCTCCTGCCTATCTTCCCATTGTCAATCCGGGCAACCTGGGCAATCCCCAGTCCCGCCCCTCTCCCAGCCGCTCCCTTAAATCGAAAAATAATGATTTACAACCTTTTCTAAAAACGAAAAACAGGGACTTACAACGATTTTCCAAAACCGAAAATAAGGACTTACATCAATTTCCCAAAACTGAAAATAAGCACTTACAATTCATAAAATTTCACTGGTCCGCCCAAAAACCACATTTTTTCACCCATGTTTTCGATATGTTTTGCTATACTTTTACAATGTTTTACCCATGTTTTACCTCACTTTCTTCATGTTTTACTATACATTCTTCAACATTTACCAACTCAACTTAACCGTTACAAATTACCAAAAATCATACCCATATTACCAAAAATCTTACCCAACCGTTACAATCGTTATAATCGCTACTTTATTATCGGACTATCGCTTTCCACGTAAAATAAGCACTTACATCAATTTCCCCAAATCAAAAATCAAGACTTACATCAATTTCCCAAAACAAAAAATAAGGACTTACAAACACCCGAATCGACCGCCCTGATTTCATGCAATCCCCCGATAATATCTTCTGGCGTTTCCCTGTTATTCCCCTTACCATAATTGTCGCAGAAAGGAGCACATATATGTTTTTACCTTCTTTTAATCAAACCTGGAAAATGGGTGTTTCTGTTTCTTTTGTTGTATTTATAACTGCCTGTAATAACCGCTGTTACGCACAGAATGCCTATAGCTGGACCGATGACTTTTCCTCTTACTCGGAAGGTTCTCTGGCCCAGCCGCGCTGGCTGCCCGGCTCCATCGACCTGGCCATCAAGAACGGGGCCTACTGGTTTGATGGCCGCATGGATTCCTTCAGCCTCGCCGACGGTCTGCCTGCCTGCCGCCAGGTCGAATTGGAGGCCACCATTACGATTCTCGAACCTTCCCCTGCGGATACCTGGCGAATCGGCGGCATCGCTATCTATCAGAATAACAATAACTTCTGGCATTTCGCCCTCGTCGAGTCCCCATCCGATAAAAATAAATCCCACTTCCTGGAACTCTCCGAAAAACTCGATAATCACTGGCTGGCCCAGTCAAATCTCTCCCAGACCCTCTCCGAAAACATGAACTACAACTGGCAATATAACCAACCCTATCGCCTGCAACTGGTTATGACAGATACGGGCATCGCAGGCACCCTGCTGGACCTCTCCGGCAGCGTTCTCGCTCGTTGCGCCTATACCTTTAATAACAAAGCAGTTACATCTGGACTGCCCGCCCTTCACGTTAGCCAGCTCCAGGCCGCCTTTGATGATGTAACCGCCAAAGGTACCCAGCCCCTTCCCCCCGCACCCAAACCGCAATTTCCCCCCTTCGCCGTCAAAAGCTGGGATGGTATCACCCAGCCGCCCTCCGGCTTCTTCCACGTCGAAAATATGAATGACAAATGGTGGTGCATAACCCCCGATGGAAAATGGTTTTATGCCGTTGGCACCGACCATTGCAACTACAACGGCCACTGGTGCGAGAAACTCGGCTACAACCCCTATGGCCGAAATAATCAGCAAAAATACCCCTCCGTTGACGACTGGGCCAAAGAAACCGTCCAGCGTCTTACCTCCTGGGGCTTTAACCTGGTCGCCGCCGGCCACAGTGAGCAACTCCGCCATCAGGGCCTGGCCCATACCCTGTGGCTGGGTGTCGGCGTCGAATTTTCCTCCATTAGTGACATCGTTCCCAAAGTCCATTGGACCGGTGTCCCTAATGTCTTCGATCCCCGTTTCGCCGCCTTCTGTAAAATCCGGGCCCGACAGATACTTACCGACTATGTCGATGACCCCTGGGTATTCGGCATCTTCATCGATAACGAGCTGGAATGGTTTGGCAAGAATTACGGCCTTGGCGGGGTGTTTGACGAGGCCATGAAAAAAGGCCCCGACCACACCGCCAAAATTGCCCTGGTCAAAATGCTGCAATCCAAATATTCAGACATCAAACACCTAAACACCGCCTGGAAAACCACTTTTGAAAATTTTGATTCGATTTTAAATATTGACCGCATCGATGCCCCCGCCTTCGATAATGCCCTGGCTGAAGATAAACTTCAATATCTTTCCCTGGTCGCCGATACCTACTTCGCCGTTACTACCGCCGCCATCCGGGAAGTGGATCCCCATCATATGATCCTGGGTTGTCGTTTCGCTGGCGATGCCCCCCAGCCCTGCTGGCAGGCCGCCGGAAAATATTGTGATATTGTCTCTGTTAATCAATACCCGCGTATCAATATTGAAAACCGCCGTTTGCCCGCTGCTATCGCCGATCTGGTCAAGTTCCATAAATGGTGCGGGCGCCCGCTCATGCTGACCGAATGGTCCTTTCCCGCCCTCGACAGCGGTCTGCCCTGCCTCCATGGTGCTGGAATGCGGGTCCAGACCCAGCAGCAGCGTGCCAAAGCCTTTGAGATTTATCAATCCACGCTTTTCCGCCTGCCTTTCATGGTCGGGTCCGATTTCTTCATGTGGGTCGATGAACCAGCCCTGGGTATTTCCTCCACCTTCCCGGAAGACAGCAACTACGGCCTGGTTAATGAAGACAACAAGCCTTATGAGGCTCTGACCGCCACCGCTGCCTGTTTAAATCCAAGGGTTTATGAAATCCATAGCCAGCCGTATGATCCAAACCGCTACGATTTATCCGATGAACAGCCCCGCCCGGTTTCTTGCCAGAGCGGTTTACCCTGGCCGAAGAATACCTCGAACCAATCGTTGCGTTTTCCTGTTATCGTTTCCAACACGGGTAACCAAACCATTTCTAACCGCTTTGTGTCTCTCACTTTGGAACAACTGGCCCCCGATTTCGACTGGTCCCCAATCCCCCCGGATGCCATCTGCCTGAAAACCGCCCAGGATCGGGACCTTCTTTGGCAACTGGATGATTTTGATGGGAAATTGGACCGTCAGGATGAGATCTGCCTGTCCGTCAGCTCTCTTAAACCCCTGGAAAATCAACAGTTCTTCTTATATATCAACCGTCCTTCCAATCTCCCGCCAACCACGGCGGCCATTGATTATACGCATCTAGATAACGGTTTCCGCATTGCCAACGACTATATCCGTTTGGAAAAAACCGAACCCGACGGCGATTTTATCGATGCTTTCTATTATCAGGATGTCCTGCTGGGCCGCTACAATCCGGTCGTTTGGCAGCAGAATCGGGGTCAGAACTTCTGGACCCACGCCGACAGATTTATCGACGCCCAAATCAGCCGCGGCCCCCTTCGCATCTTACTCCATCTGACCGATGCTGGAGGCGTACCCGCCGCTCCTAATGCGGTTCCTCTGGCCTTTCAGGTGGAGCATCGCCTGGCCATCTACCCCGATCAGCCCTGGTTCGAGGCCCGTTTCGTCCGCCTCACCAATCAGTCTGCCCAGCCCCTTCAACTTCATGGTGCCTTTTTCTACCTCATGTCCGCCATCGCCGGTGATAATAAAGATGACATCCTGCTGCCACGGGTTCCCAACTACTATCTGGGCAACTTCAACCTCTGGCATGACCCTACCGGGTACGAATATGGTGCCTTGGCCCCCGAGGAAGGTAATCTCCTAGTCCGTTTCTACGTCAATGAGCAGGGCGGCCAGCACCCCGACGCCCAGCTTCATTTTAGCCCGCCCCTGATGATTGCTCCTGAGGAGAATGTCGCTGCCTTTGACAGCCCAGCCCTGGCGGTTTTCGGCTTACAACAAGAGCCGCAATCCGAATTACCTATGGCCTTGTGGGAAAGAATCAACCAGCAATTCTCTCTGGCAATGCATTTTTTCCCCGCCGAATACCCGGATACCCGTGCCACAGCTAAATGATTTCGCCAAATAACGTTAGGCTGGAGGCCTTGACGATTTTAAGTTCTTGCAGTTGGCCGATCAGAGCGGTGCTGCCGTTGAATACCACGATCTGATCACCCCGGGTCCGGCCCACCAGTTGCATTTTATCCGATTTACTTGCCAGATCAGCATTTAGGGATGGATCCTCGGCGATCTCCGAAGAGTCATCACCATTCTCCAGATGAGGCTTCTTGCTGGGGCCTTCCACCAGAATTTCCAACTGGCTGCCCACCAGCTTCTGGTTATCCTCAAATGATATCTCGTTCTGCAGCGCCAATAATTCCGTATTTCTTTGTCGTTTAACAACTTCCGGCACATCATCCGTCATCTTCTGATCCGCGCGCGTCCCCGGCCGCGGCGAATACTTAAAGATAAAGCAGTTCTTGTAGCGAACCTGGCGTACTAATTCTTTGGTTTCTTCGAAATCCTGATCGGTTTCTCCGCAATAACCGACAATAAAATCCCCTGCAATCGTAATCTCCGGCACGATCTGACGCGACCTCTCGATCAACTCTAAATATTTTTCCGTACTGTAATTGCGATTCATCGCCTTTAAGATCCGGTTCGAGCCGGACTGGGCCGGGATATGCAGATACTCACACACCTTCGGCAATTCCGCCATCGCCCGCAGAATCCGCTCATCGAAATCCCGCGGATAGCTGGTCACAAATCGCAGACGCATAAGTCCTTCGATCTCATGCAGTTGCTCCAGGACATCCGCCAGCCCATATGATTTTGATCCCTCTTGGTACTGGTACGAATTGACTGTCTGGCCCAGCAGCGTGATCTCTTTTACCCCGTTTTCCACCAGCCGCCGCGATTCCGCCACAATATGATCTATCGGCCGGGATTGTTCCGGCCCGCGTACATATGGTACCACACAGTAATTGCAGTATTTGTTGCAGCCGCGCATTATCCGCACGAAAGCAGAAAAAGGGCGATCCAGTTCATCTGTATATCGTTGACTGTCAAGAACTTCCAGCTTATCGGCTTCCTGCGGATTGTTCAGGGAAAGCATTTGCCGCCGTTGTTCCAGCACTTCATGCAGCATTTGACTGAACCGATGTAACTGCCCGGGACCACAGACGATATCTACCTGGCGGTAGGTATCCAGCAGTTCCTGGCCCAGCCGCTGGGCCATGCAGCCCACCACCGCCACTACCAGTTCCGGCCGCTCCTGATGTTCTTTTTTGAGCTGGCCGATCTTGCTGATGACTTTCTCTTCGGCATGCTGACGCACCGAACAGGTATTGAAAACCACCACCTCCGCCTTCGGCAAATCGTCACAAATCTCGTATCCATCAGACTTTAACTGACCAGCAATCAGCTCCGAGTCCAGCTTGTTCATCTGGCAGCCCATCGTTTCGATATACACCTTTCTTTTCATGATGACCATCATACCAGAAAAGGCAAATCCTGAAATAGGAATTCCCGACGAAAACCGCTGGTTAAAATTGGATTGTAAGTCTTTATTTTGAATTTTAGGAAATTGTCGTAAGTGCTTATTTTTGTTTTTTGCAAAGTGATATAAGTCTTTATTTTGCGTTGAAATTGATAGTCCTATAATAAAGTAGGGATTATACCGATTGTAACGATTGGGCAAGATTTTTGGTAAGATGGGTAAGAAATTTGGTAATTTGTAACGGTTAGGTTGAGTTGGTAAATGTTGAACAAAGTATAGTAAAAGATGAAGAAAGTGAGGTAAAAGCATAGCAAAACATATGGTAAATATGAGTAAAGCATAGGTAAAAGTGAATTGTTTTGGCACGTGACAAGGCAGGAAATTACGAATTATGAATTACGAGTTACGAATTAAAGGAGGGGAGAGATTACCCAGATTAACAATGATAAGATAGTCGGGCAAATCGGACAGGGGGAGGAAGAAAATTACGAGTTATGAATTACGAATTACAAGAATAGTGAATGGTGGGAAGACGACTAGCTCACCGCCTCGGCAGGCAAGAGCCTGCACCATCCCGCCGCGATCATTCTACCCTATTGACGCTCACGTTGTGAGCTACCATGTTCAGATATAGCCTACCTTGGGCGCATCCCGATACATAATCGGGACCGGTTTTTCCCCGTAAAAAGAGAAGGAGGAAAGTAATTTGGGGATTTGGCTGGCGGGGTTTGAGGGCGAAAAGTAGAATAGGGGCGGCAGGTAAGGAGCAGGTGCGATTTGAGGCAGATCATGAGGTTGGATAGACATATAAGGTTCAACATTATTTTTCATGTTTTGGTCCTCTGTTTATTTCAGGGCGGATGTGTCAATCGGCCGGGGGCGCTGACGATGCGGCTGGCGGCTGATAAAAACGTAATTGAGGCTGGGGAAGCTATTCGATTACAGGCAATACTGGTAACGGCAGAGGGGCCGGTATGCGTGAGTAATCGCTATTTTATACATGCGGAGATGCGAATGAAAAAGAATCCTTTCGTGCGATACCGAACTAATGACTCATGGATTGATGCTACCGGCTTTATCGGCTCCATGCCTTATCTGTGGCCGATTTATTTGCTGGGGACGGCTGGCGGAATCCTGGATGTGGCTGACGTTGGCAACCGGTTTGAGGTATTGGAAACGGGGGAAGAAAAGATGCATTTTCTGGTGATTGCCCGGCCAAAATACTGGCCCGATACCAATCCCTATCCCTGTGTGAGTATTGGGGCCGTAGCAACAACTCCCTGGCATATGTATGAGGATCCATTGAAGACTCCTTATTCGCAATTTAGCGTTCATCATATTGATATCGTGTCCAAAGATGGTGACAAGGTATGGACCAGTCCTTACCGGGAAGGGATGGGATTTATTTTCATGATGCGGCATCAGGAATGCGACGAAATAATTTTTGTTCCGGGATTTAATCCGGAGGGCTTAATCTGGTCGGTCTATGACATAACAGATAATACGTCATCCTCGCACCCCGATTTCTGGTGGGAATATTATAAGGAACGCGAAAAAAATATTTTGTTCGATGCCGATTATCGCTGTATTGAGGACTTGCTTGAAATACCCAAAGAAAGAGGGGAATCGCTGGTCATTTCACTGATACCGCTGTATGGAATAAATCCAGCGTCGGGGATTCGGCGTAATCTGGTGAATCACAGTCTTTTGGTGTGGCTGCTGGAGCGGAAGGATCTGTGGGGTGATCTGCGAGGTTTTTATCGGAAGAAGGACAGCAAAGAAGGGGTGCGGTTGGTGGCAGAAACAGTTCGCCAGATGGTAGTTGCCCATGAGGAGAGGTGGCCGGAGTATCCGTGGACCAAGGGGCAGAAGAAAATCATCGAGTGGTGCCGCGAGGTGGCGGAGGCGGAGTAAGCACGAAGGAAAGAAAAGATATTTTAACACAGAGGGCACCGAGAGGCACAGAGGAAAGAGAATGTTTTAATAGTGACAGGGAATATAAAGATAAGGAACTGCGAAGGAACGCGAATTCACGCGAATAAGAAGGGAGATAAGTACTTGAGATTTGAGATTTCAAAAACGAGAAGATGGATTCCCGCCTGCGCGGGAATGACAAGGGTGGGTATTGGTAAAAACGTAAAATGACAGGAGATATATAAAATGAACACTATCATTACTATAAGTGGTGCATTAATCGCGGCGGTTGGCATTTTGGGTACGTTTATGAAAATCTCACAGAATGACGGGGCGCTTGCCATGGCCGGTTCTGTGCTGTTGGCCGGCGGCGTGATTGCCGAAGCTCTCCGCAGTCAGAAAAAGAATTGAAATGCGGTTTGGTTGGATGAAGGGACGCAGGTTTAAAATTTCAGATTTCCCAAAAGATATCGCGTCGGCAAGCGAGTTGCCGACCCTACCTTTCAGAAATGATGGGGCAAGCCCCACCCTACAAATTACGGGACATATTCCACGTGTGCAACCAGTTGCACACCCTACACGGCTATCGGGTTTGGTGTGAGTGATTTTGATGGGTGTCATTGCTGTCCGAAAAAGGAGTTTGTCAGAGCGGTTATCACCTCATCAGAAGCTTTGAACGCTGCGTCACCTCCCTGATTCATACATATAAGAAGTGCGAAATCACGTTTAGGGGATATCCAGACGTTCGCGAAATTCATGGTATTGTCTCCTCCGTGGTTGAAGACGGTTCCTCCACCCCAGTCTCTTTGCACCACTATCCAACCGAGCGAGTAATCACCCCCGAACGGTGGCGTTTGTATGGTTTTATAGGTTTCGGGCCGGAGCAGGCCCGGTTTTCCCATCGCCCCTTTCAGTTGGTCCAGGATGAATTTAGACCAGTCGGTTATGGAACAATGCACACAACCGGCAGGGGCCAGGAAAAGCGGATTATCCATAGCCGGTCCATTGGCGGCAACCGGGGTCCCCTGGTCGTAATGGCCCCAAGGCTGGTCGATCCGTCCGGGCGTGCCGGTTCCGCCGAACCCGGCCGTTGCCATTTCCAGAGGCTCGAACAGAAGTTTTTTCATCTGCTCCTCCCAGGTGCTGCCGGTGACTTTATCTACGATGGCTCCTGCCATGACATAGCCCAGATTGGAGTAATGGCATTCGGAGCCGGGCTTATATTTCGGTTTGCCGGCAACCGCTATTTTCACCACCGCATAGCGCTGCTCCGGCAATGAGCCTTTATGGGAAAATGTTTGCCAGTCGAGGTTCCCGGCCAGACCCGCTCGATGCGAAAGAAGGTGGAGCAAGGTTACTTCTTTCAGCTCAGGGTTCATGGCGGCTAGAAGCTCCGGGAAAATTTCAGCCAGGGTAGAGGTCCAGCGGACAAACCCCTGCTCCACTAACCGTCCTATTAATGAGGCCGTCATAGCCTTGGTATCCGAACCGAGATGCCACTTGTCAGCGACGGTCACGGGAATATGGGTGTCGATTTTTCGAACACCGACAGCACCCAGAGCCGTCAGACCCTTGCTGGTGACAACAGCGGCACAAATGGCGGGAACCTGGTATTTCTTGCGAATCGGCTCTAGCAGCCCGGTAATGTTTACATCACCGTCTTTGGGACAAGCGGCAAATGCCGATTCAGATTCAGTGATCGGAGAGACCGTATTGCCCTGGCCCTGTAAATGAATGGCATAAGTGATTAATAACCCCACTCCGGCAATCGTAACGATTATTCCCATAATAAGGAACCTGAACATAAACGGTTTAAGGCTCATTCGAACTTTCCCTGCGATTGGTCAGGGGCGATGGTTTTATGGGCGATGGCGAATTCGAGTTTTTGGAGGTCGCCGGAGAGGTGGTTGAGGTTTTGTTTGACCAGGCAGTTCATTTGTTCGATGGGTAATTTTTCCATGGTAGCGAACCTTATTCTGTCTCGCCGGCGGGGGTGGATTTTTTGGTGCCGGGGTAGAGGTCGTATTTGAGGAGGCGGCATTCGATGTCGGCGTTGAAGAAGGGGATTTTGCGGCTGGTGCGGAGTCCGACTTTTTTGGCCAGGTCCGGATTACCGGTGAAAATGTAGCCGGTATAGCCGGGGCAATGGTGCTTGAAGAAATCGCCGATGCGTTTGTAGGTGGCCTCCAGTTGGGCGATTTCGCCGAGACGCTGGCCGTATTCGGGATTGAGGATGACGAGGCCGGGCTGATGCGGGATGGGGGTGTCGGCGAAATCGCAGGTGTAGAATTCGATGAGGTGTTCGACGCCGGCGGTGGCGGCGTTCTTTTTAGCGGCGTTAATGGCCTGGGGGTCGATATCGGAGGCGATGATGCGGGCGGGGGCGGCGGCCTTTTGGGATGGTTTGCGGGCCTGGGCGCGGAGGGTCTGCCAGCGGGCATCGTCGAAGTCCTTGAGGTACATGAAGCCGAAGCTGGGACGCAGGAGGCCGGGCGGGCGCTGCTGGGCGATGAGGGCGGCTTCGATGGGGAGGGTGCCGCTGCCGCACATGGGGGCGACGAAGGACTGCCGGCCGTCGTAGCCGGCGGCGAGGATGATGCCGGCGGCGAGGGACTCGCGGAGCGGGGCCTTGTGGGGCATTTTGCGGTAGCCGCGGTCGGAGATTTTGCGGCCGGAGGTGTTGAGGTAGAGCCAGGCGCGGTCGTTTTTCCAGAAGAGCTGGAAGACCAGGCGGTGGCGGTCGGGGCCGGAGTCGGGGCGTTTGCCGGTTTGCTGGAGGACGCGGTCCACGATGGCGTCCTTGACTTTCAGGCTGGGGAACATGGTGTTGTTGATGGCGGGGGTATCGACGCGGGAGACGACGGTGAGGTAGCCGTCAGGGGGGACGATGTCCTCCCAGGGCAGGGCGAAGGTGTTGACGTAGAGGTCCTCCGGGGTGCGGCAGTCGAATTCCTTGAGCAGGAACATGACATTCAGGGCCGTGCGGAGGTGGAGGTGCCGGCGCACGGCGTCGGCGAGGGCGGCGGATAGTTCGACGCCGGTTTCGTGGGTGGAGGTAACGGAGTAGCCGAGCTGCTGGACTTCGGCTTGGAGAAAGGGCGTCAGGCCGGGGGTGCAGGTGATTAAAATGGTGCTCTTTTGGTCCAGGTTCATAGTAATCTCAAGTAAAGTATTGGCAAAATTGTAATTATAGAAAGGCCGTTTGTCAAAGAGCATTGGGGCGGTGAGAGAAAAGTATCTGGGAATAATATTGACGCGGGCGGTCGAGATTGTAACATATGGCACAATCTAAATGAAAGAAAGCGATTATGATGGCGGCAGGAAGCTGGAAGAATCGCAGAGGCATTTGTCTATCTAAATAGCGATTAATCAGGTAGTTAGTGATTTATGGGAAAGGCCTGGCGGGTTTCAGGCGTAACGATACATGGAGAAGAATGAAATGTTGACATCCCGAGAACGAGTGTTGTGTGCGTTAAATCATGAAGAACCGGACCGGGTACCCGTGTTTTTTGGGGCAACCGGTTCGACGTCGATCCATGCCAAAGGGTATGACAAGATCAAAAAACGGCTAGGGATCCAGTCGGAGACCAAACTGATCTCGCGGGCGGACCGCTATACGCTGCTGGACCGGAAGGTGATCGAGCATTACGGCGGGGACGGGATTCCGTTTTATGCCAAGGCGGCCCCTTCCACCTTGAGTAAAGTAATCTCGGAGGAGGCGTTTATCGATGAGTGGGGAATCCGGTGGCAGCAGGAGCCGGGCGGGGTGTATTTCAGCCCGCCGTACAAGGGGATGCCGCTGGAAAACGCGACGCTGGACGATATTGAGAAGTATCCGTGGCCGCAGGTGGCGCATCCGAGCCGGTTTGCCGGGATCCGGGAGGAGGTGCGCAAGCTGCGGGAAACGACGGACTATGCCATCATCGGCAGTATCGGGCCGAATACGGTGGAGAAAATCCTGCATTTACGCGGGCTGGAGAATACGATGGTGGATATGGCGATGAACCAGGACTTTTTCCTGGCGCTGCTGGGCAAAATTACCAGCCTGATGGTGGAGGCGACGGATCAGTTTCTGGACGCGGTGGGCGACTACATCGATATCTACCTGATGGGCGATGATATGGGCACGCAAAATGCGCCGATGTTTTCGCCACAGATGTACCGGGATCTGGTCAAGCCGTCGCACGCGGCCCTGATTGAGAAAGTGCACCAGAAGAGCAAGGCGAAGATCTTTTTCCATACCTGCGGGGATGTGTATCCGCTGATGGAGGATTTGATTGATGTGGGGGTGGATTTACTGAACCCGGTGCAGGTATCGGCCAAGGATATGGGGGACACCGCACGGCTGAAGCGGGAGTTCGGGGACCGGATATCGTTTTGCGGCGGGATTGATACGCAGACGGTGCTGCCCAAGGGGACGCCGGCGGAGGTACGGGCCGAGGTACGGAGGCGGATCAAGGACCTGGCGCCGGGCGGCGGGTATGTTTTGGCGGCGGTGCACAGCATTCAGCCGGATGTGCCGCTGGAGAATATTGAGGCGATGCTTGACGAGGCGAAAAAGTCTGGACAATACCCGATAAAACTGTAAAAATCAAAAAGCGAAAATAAGGAAAAGGTTTTTCTTATTGATAATGACATGATTAATAGGAAACAAAAGGAAAGATGAAGAATAAAATTGAATTACTGACGGCGCTGCGGGAGACGGGGGTAGTGGCGGTGATTCGAACGGATAATCCGGGCGACCTGGTGGGGGCGGCGAAGGCGCTGCGGGACGGCGGGGTGAAATTTATCGAGATCACCATGACGATTCCGGGTGCCCTGAAAATTATCGAAGGAGCCAGTGCCCAGGTGCTGAAGGAAGACATTTATGTGGGAGCCGGCACGGTGCTGGATTCGGAGACGGCGCGGGCGGTGATCCTGGCAGGCGCAAGTTTTGTGGTGGGGCCGACGTATGAACCGGAGGTGGTGCAGCTTTGCAACCGGTACAGCATTCCGGTGATGCCGGGGGCTTATACGCCGGGTGAGATCATGGCGGCATGGAAGGGCGGGGCGGATGTGGTGAAGATTTTCCCGGCGGATATCGGCGGGCCGGGCTTTTTGAAAGCGGTGAAGGAACCGCTGCCGCAGATTGAACTGCTGCCGACCAAGGGGATCAATTTTGAGACGGTGGGCGCGTTTATCAAGGCCGGCGCGATTGCGGTGGGGACCGGGACGGCACTGGTGAGCAACGAATTGATTAACAGCAAAAATTACAAACAAATCACGGACAATGCAAAACGATTCACACAGATCATCAAAGACACACGGGCAGGAAAGTAGAGGTTTTATACTATGGCAAGCAATAAGAAGAAGGCGGTATTTTTCGGGGAGTTGATGATGCGGCTGGCGACCAAGCATTATGAGCGGATCGTACAGGCGCGGGAATTTGAGGTGGATTACACCGGAGCGGAGGCGAACGTGGGCGTCTCGCTGGTGAATTACGGGATGGAAAGCTATGTGGTTTCGGCGGTGCCGGATAACGCGGTGGGACAGGCGTGTTTGAATGCGATGCGTCAGTACGGGCATAATATTGATTATGTGCAGACGCGAGGCTTCCGGCTGGGGATTTATTATGTCGAGACGGGCGTCTCACAGCGGCCCTCGACGTTTTTGTATAACCGCAAGGGCAGTGCCATTACGGAGATGCGGGTGGGCGATTTCCCGTGGGATGAGATTTTCGCGGGCAAGGACTGGTTCCATTTCACCGGAATCACTCCGGCGCTGGCGGACAGCGTGGCGGAGATCACCAAAGAGGCGTGCATCGCGGCCAAGAAGGCGGGCGTTACCATTAGCTGCGATCTGAATTTCCGCAAGAAGCTGTGGTCCAAGGAAAAGGCCAGCCAGGTGATGACCGACCTGATGCAGTATGTGGATGTGCTGTTCACCAACGAGGAAGAGGCGCAGACGCTGTTCGGCATCCACGCCAGCCAGACGGATATCACCTCCGGGAAACTGAACAAGGATGGCTATGAGGATGTGGCACGGCAACTGGTGAAGAAATTCAATCTGAAATATGTTTCGATTTCGCTGCGAGAGAGCATTTCGGCCAGCGTCAACGACTGGTCGGGGATGATCTACGACGGCAAGAAGAGCTACTTCAGCCGGGTGTATCATATCGACCATATTGTGGACCGGATTGGCGGCGGCGATGCGTTTTCGTCAGGCGTGATTTACGGCCTGCTGAACGGCTGGTCCATGCAGGATACGGTGGAATTCGCGGCGGCGGCCTCTTGTTTGAAGCATACGATCCATCGGGATTTTAACCTGGTATCGCTGGATGAGGTTATGGCGCTGGTGAAAGGCGATGCCTCCGGCCGAATCCAACGCTGACCGAAAGTCCATTCTAACTGAAAAAACCAGCCCTCTGTCGATGCCGGCAGAGGGCTTTTTATTAAAAAATGGCGATGTTGATCCGTGCCTGTCCGATTAAGTGGTGACAAGTACAAAAATTTTATTTACAACCTTCCCCTTTGGGATACATCGGTTTTGCGTCTGTGTTAGGACAGGCACCGATAATCTCATCGCCTTTCCATGTGTAATGATATTCAACGTTGTTAATCACTTCCACAGTTGTTTTAACCGGAAGGCCATATTCGATTACAATTGTCATGTTATCCGGCAAAAATACACGTTCAATGAAGGCGAAGTCGCCCATCATTTTAACAGGAACGCTTTTTCCTCCCACGGTTAACCGGACCGAATCGGCAGGTACCCACTTTGGAATCCGCACAAAGACATTGTCTTTCTGTTTGGGAATAATGGTTAGTTTTGCCTCGTCGTTACGTTCGCTGATGATTTGCACGTTTTTGTCTTCGTAATCGAAATGGAAATAGACTGTCAGGCCCGCTTCGTCACGAATGGCAATATGCTTATACATATCACATAAACTATGTAATACAGCCGCGGTTACATCCGTATAGGACCGCAAACCTCCCTGGGGATGCAAATAACAACTCCATGCACCGAGGATCCGCAAATCCAAGTTCCCTTCCGCATCGCGAGCATATTGTGCCGGACACTGGGACGGAATGATTTTCGCCCGCACCCATCGTTCGGCATCATCGAGGTATTCTATATGTCCTGTCTGCAGGCCCAGCCACAACGCCAACTGAGCCGCATCGCCGGGAGAAGCACTTTCGGGGATGTTGGTTACCGTTTCGGGGACCGTCCCAAGGTCATGGCAAGCGTATCCTGACTCCCGAACAAAACTTTTAACCGTAACTTCATAGGTTGATTTTACCGCATCCATAAATTCGTGTTACCTGGTCAACTGGCCGAATAAAAACAAACCTCGCAAACCGCCCAGGTACGAATGGGTATGGCCGATCGGATGAGGTAGCCGTGAAGTGACATTCAAACTGCCATCCGGATTTGTACTGTTCTTCAGATGGTAACGAGCAAAACGATCGGCCAGTTTTATGGCCAGGGGATCCCCCGTAGCCTGATAATACCAAACCAATGCTTCTATAGCCCGATCCGTCACGCCATGTGGAGCAGCATCATCGGTTCCATCTGGGCAAATAATATCCGGAGAAGCAGGTTTGTAGTAGTTGACATATGTGTCCAGATTTTTTAATGCCAGCGTACCATCCGGATTGGTGGCATGTTCAATGGATTCCAGCATTTTGTGTCCCAGTTCCGCGGCCCATTTACTGTTGCGATAACGCACGAGGGCATTGACAGCCAGGATATATTCACGAAACGAGTGCACATAACAATCGGGTTGTATGCCCAGCCAGTTATCACGCGGACCAAAAGGGAGATTGTCCGGATTCTCACAGAATTTACGCAGATTTTCCACCATGCTCTTTTCTTGCTCGGCTGGAATTTCGAATCCAATTGCATCCTCCAGACGCAACATCGCATCCAACCAACGACCGATGTTATGATTCCAGGCATGATCGCCGCCCGGACCGCCAGGTTCAGGCACAATAAAGTAAGGTAGATAATTTAGATCCGGATTGCAAACGTAGAGTAGATTCTGCCCTCCCAGTTCCATCACTCGCTTCAAATTAATTCGGCCGTCAACTTTTGAATCGACCAAGATGGAACCTTCATCTTTTACTGCAATGCTATAACCATTTCCCTTCAGATTTTCCCCCATAAATACTTTTTCTGCTGCCAGGAGATTAGCCATATAACAGGGAATCATTATCCATGTGGCCCAAAACGCTTTTCTCATAAAAATTCCTTTCCAAGTGATTTAAATCAATTATGCTATTTCTGGCATTTCCCATTTACAAGTCTAATCTATGTATATTCCTAAGAATAATTTTTTGGTTCAACTCCGAAAAAGTTGCTTGTTCTTGAAAGGTTAGAGGAAATGGATTTATCGCATGGTGGCCTCCGGCATGATAAGTGGATGTCGTAAATATGGGCGGTACCGGAAGATGCCGCCCCATGCCGTATGGCACCAAGAAGACGATCGGAGGTTGGGTTCGCTTCCCAGCGTTGCCCTCATCCTCCTTCACGGCAGCCAAGTCAAACCAAAACATGCCGGCGGGCGGCCTTTTTTCCACGGCACAAGACACGATCCATCGGGATTTCAACCTGGTGTCAATGGACGAAGTTATGGCGCTGGTGAAAGGGGATGCCTCGGGCCGGATCCAACGGTAAGCAGGATTTTGGAAACCTCTAAAAACAGAACTGAAGTTTTGCAAAATGGAGGTTAGAATTCACAAAAAAGAAAACCCGCTATTCCGGTTGACCGAACAGCGGGTTTTTTTATGTTTATTCTATCGGAAACCGCGATCAGGGATTTCCCCATAGCTGGACATCGTCTATGTTCCAGCCACAGTAGGTGACACTGTCGTCCGTGCTGCCCATGGTCCAGCGCAGATAAACGGTGGGCTGGTTATCGGCCAGGGCGGAAATGTCGATATCGATCCGCTTCCAGGTCAAATCGGAAACTTCAGAAGTATTTTCCCAAATAACCACCCAATCCGAGCCATTATTGCTAATCTGGAGATACGCATGGTCATACGATGACTGTTCCACTCCCAGCCAGCGCCAAAACATAAGTTGCACATTCACCCAGCCGGTGCAATCGATGGGCGTGGAAGTCAGATAGGTCTCCGGAAGATCGTCGGTATAGTTCCCCGCCAGGTTGTACCCATAGACATTGTCGCCGGTGTATCCAGCGACCGGATCGGGTCCGCCGCCGTCATCATTTCCGCCTTCACCGGTGGGCTGGCCAAACTCCCACAACCCTTCAGCGGTCCAGCCGGGATCCGTGTCCAGGGTTTCTTCATAGAATTTTGCCCAACCGGGCGGAGTGGGGATATAGCCCTCCAGCCAGTCTTGCGACATCAATGCAACATCCACGAGGTTTACACTCTGGTCCGCATTCAGGTCCGCGCCGCCGCAGAAATCCGGTTCGAGACAGTCGGCTGCGAGCCAGTTTTCCGCCAGACACACCAGATCGAACAGATCCACACTGCCGTCAGGCGCCGGTGCATAGGGGCCGCACAGATCCGCTGACTTCTGGTCGAGAATCTGGATGGTAATATCCGCCTGCCGCCGGTAGGACTCGTCGCCGGTTATCTCAAGATATACATCCACGTCGAGGCTGTCGCCGATCTCCGCCCTGACATAGGCAGCTTCCTGGATATTCTCCGCCGCCAGCGAGCCGTTGCGATAGATTTTCACCGACATCGATTCGGAGACTCCCATCTCCTCGCCGCTGAGCAGGACATTGAGATACAGATACGCAGCCGCGCCCAGCGGTTTGTCCGGGGAGGGGACAAGGTCCAGGTGCACCTGCAATCGGCCGTTGGCATCGCCCGGCTCTTCGTGGATCGGCAGCCACTCCAGACATTCGCCGGTGGTTTCATCCCAGGCGAGACACTCTTGCGAATCGCACGCCTGGCCCCCCAGCGTGATTTCACCGGCATAATTGCCGGGCAGATAGCTGCTCAGTGAAACATGGGAAGAAACATAGCCGGAACCTTCGCCGCACAGATCGGCGCGGCTCTGGGCCAAATGATCGTTTGCGATGACCTGTCCGTCTCTGGCGGTCCAGGCGGTGGCGGTGTAATGGACATTCGAGAGTGCGGCGGGAACGGCAGTACTGGTGCGGGCCATTTTCAGGATATAGTTGTCGTCCTGATGATAACTGATACCGAGGGTATGATCCGGCAAAACGGCAAGGGAGGAATAGTACCCATCGCCGCTTTCATAATTGCCATCGATCTTGGCCTTATTCCAGAGTCCATTATCAAACCAGGCAAACCAGAGATTGCCCGCGTAATTATCAAAATAGGAGATTGCCGGGCTGCCGTTGGGCAGTATCGCCAGGCTGTTATACATACCAAAGTCATTTAAACTATAGAATCCGTCGTCCACGATCACGATTTCCCAGGTATTGGCGCCATTCAGGCAGGCGTATTTCAGACGCTGGTAGGTTACATCATAGTAGGAAATCGCTGGCCGGCCGGAGGGCAGCAGGGCCATGCTGGCGAAGCGGCCCACCGTAGCCGTGGTGTCCACCGATTGCACCTGCCAGAGCGAGCCGTCAAACCAGGCATATTTCAAAACGGTGCCGCTGCAATAGGCAATAGCCGGATTGCCGTCCGGCAGGGCAATCAAGCTCGTATAGGAATTGGAATAGATCGATACCGCCGCATCGACGGTAGTGATCTGCCATGTACTGCCGTCCCAGCGAGCATATTCCAGGTCGTCAACGGCATCATCGAAATAGCTGATGGCCGGCTGGCCCCCGATCACGGCCAGGGAAGGAAACTTGCCGGTGATTCCCGAACTTTCCACAATGGTATTGTGCCAGGCGGCGCCGTCATACCAGGCATATTTCAGATCTTTTTCCAGAAATTCATAGTATGCGATACCTGGATTGCCGTCGGGAAGAACGGCCAGCGCTGTCCCTGCCACATAGTCGTCGTTATCGACCGTTTCGAAATCCCAATTGCTACCGTTGTAGCGAGCATATTTGAGTTCGTCCAAATACCCCTGATAGGCTATGGCCGGCTGCCCCTTTATGACTGCCAGACGGGAATACATCCCGCCATCATCAATCACTTCGATATTCCAACCGGCAAATAGATTAAAATTACAAAAAACAATGGTTAAAAATACAAAACTTGCACGACACATAAGCGTTTTCTCCCAAAAATTCAGTGGATTCGGCTATTCTCGTATTCACAGGGATTTTCCATATCACGTTACCTGTCCTTGTTCAGTTGCACCACGAAGACTCCTTTCCCTTAGAATACCAGATTTGTCATAAAAATCAAGCAGTAAAAAATACAAAAACGCAGGATCGACCGAGACAATGCAGCCTTATCAGAGTAGGATTCATCCTCCCTTCTACAAAACTTCGGCTGGAGTGTTTTAATGGAGCCAGAAGGAAAAATAGAGATAGACGCCGGCTAGCAACGCTAAAATGGTCAGAGTGAACAGGACATCCCAGAAATTCCAGTTGGCCCGGTTGATCTTTTTTTCCTGCAGGGAGGTGGTGGCGAAGGTCAGGCCGTCAATCTGGCGGGCATCGGGAACGGGGGTAAGCAGGGAAATGACGATGACCACCAGCAGGCTGATGCCGAAGAGCACTCCGGAAAAATAGAGGAAATTGCAATCGCCCACCGCCGCCAGGAAGGCTGGGGTTTCCCATTTTCCGGCCCCAAAAAAGGCCTGGATGGTCAATTTGGAAATTCCCAGGATAAAACCCAGCACCAGGCCCCAGACGGCCCCATAGGCATTGATGCGTTTCCAGAACAGGCCCAACAGAAAGACGGCGGTAATCGGGGGGGCCAGATAGCCCTGGACACTTTGCAGATATTTGTACAGCCCGCCGCTGGAGATCATCGGCATCACGGGAATCCAGAGAATCCCCAGCAACACTACAATTCCCGTGGCAATCCGACCCACCGTAACCAGATGCTTTTGGGAGCAGCCCGGCCGTATTTTCTCGTAAATATCGATGGTGAAGAGGGAGGCACAGGAATTGAACAATGATGAGAGCGAACTCATCAAGGCCGCCAGCAGCCCCCCCACCACCAGCCCCCGGATCCCGGCTGGCAAGAGTCCCATCACCATCACCGGGAAAACCTGATCGCCGTTGACCACTTCCTGCCCGTTGACTGTCCGGGTCGGGATAGTGATAAAACCTTTCTGATTCAGTGCATACCCAATCAGGCCGGGCACCAGAAAAATGAAAACCGGCCAAATCTTTAGAAATCCGCCCCACAAGGCCCCGCGCCGGGCATTCTGGAGATCCCTGGCCGCCAGGGTCCGCTGGACGATATATTGATCCGTGCACCAATACCAGATGCCGACGATCGGGGAGGCGATCAGAATCCCAATCCAGGGGAAATCCGGGTCGCTCAGCGGCCGCCACAGGGCGAAATTGACGGCGTTTTCCCGGCAGATGGATTGCAGTTCACCCCAGCCACCCAGCTTTTCCAGGCCAAAACCGGTAATAAAAGCTGAACCAATCAGCAGAATGATCGCCTGGGCGGTATCGGTATAGACCACCGCCCGCAACCCCCCAAAAACGGTGTAAATACCTGTTAATATTACCGTCGAAAAAGCCCCGATCCAAAAAGCGTTTTGCGGACTGCCGAAGGTATCAGGCAGCAGGGTTTGAAAAACCAGAGCACCGGCGTACACGGTAACGGAAACTTTCGTGAATACATACGCCACCAGGGAAACGATCGAAAGAATCCAGCGGGCTGTGGGGCTGTAGCGTCTTTCCAGAAATTCCGGCATGGTATAAACGCCGGAACGGTAATAAAAGGGTACAAAGATCCACGCCAGCATGACGATGATCCAGGCATGCAGTTCCCAGTGGGCCATGGCCATGCCGCTGGTAGCTCCATTGCCGGCCAGACCGACAATGTGCTCCGAGCCGATATTGGAGGCGAACATGGAAGCCCCTACCACGAACCATCCAATGTTCCGACCGGCCAAAAAATAGTCCGCCGCGGTGTTCTGCCGTCTGGACGACCACCAGACCACCACGATCAGGATCAGAAAATAAGCCGCTATTACCAGCCAGTCCCAAAAGACCAGAGTTGCCATCCGAAACTCCCAACATGTACGTCCATCCAGGGAACCAGACACTCCGTTTGGGTTTGTTTGATTACGGAATTACCTCGAAGTTGCTCTTGAGCTGAACATCGGTGTACATGACGCCCCACTCCTTTTTGTCTTTGGCGTTGGCACCAGCCTGGCCGCCAAAGAGATTCTCTTCGAGCAATACCAGGGAACAGGCCACATCCTTGTTATCTTTCAGCACTTTCCCCTGGGAAATGCTGAAGATGCCGTCATCGGTGATATCCAGCTTCTGCATGTCGCTCTGCTGCTTGATGATGGCCTGGCCGAACTGATTGATTTTCGGTTCTTCAAAACCTTCCACTGTTCCCTGCACGGCTTCCCCACGACCGCTTACATGAATCTGGTCGCCTTCCACCGTCCCTTCATAATGCTTTTTAATCGCGGTGGCCTTGATCATCACATCCGGCAGCGGCAGCATTTCCGAATCATAGCCCTTTTTGACATCCAGCGTTTTCGGGCTGTATATGACGAAATCGCGTTCATGGTAGCGTTTGATGCGTTCTTCATCGAGCATTCTTGCTATCACACCGCTATCGCTGTCTTTGATTCCCGCCTTTTGCCGCAACTCCGCCAACCCTTTCACTTCCAGCACCCGGGTATCCGGCGCGATATGGATTGTATAACTCATCCCCGCCAGAGCCGGCTCGTCGCCCCAACTGGTGGTTCCCTCGGCACTGCTGAGATATTTCTTGGCCGAACTTTCGTCTTTGCCCGACAGTTCGATCCTCACACTTTCCAGGGTAACCTTCATCATCGCCGAACCATCCGGCTCCACCGACTGCACTTCCCGAACCATGACCAGTTCTTCCTGCGTCCGGTTCGTGCCGACATCCTGCGGGTCCTTGCCGGGCATTTCCAGCCAACTCTTATAGAGCCGCTCGCCCGTATAGCGAACTTTCTCTACATCACCGACCTGATACGCACAACGAAGCGTCTGCTCCTGGCATCCGGCCACCAGTAAACCCACAACCAGCAAACCCAACAATGATACTTTCTGAAACTGCAGCATGGCTCACTCCTATACTAAATTACTCTTCCTGATACTCGACAGTCGTATGAATCTGATAGAACATCTTATTTTCGCGAGTCTTTTTCCCCGCCGGCGCCACCCCTTTGGCCGGGACAATTCGAATGCGTTTCTGCTCGTCCAGCTTCAGCAGACGCCCGTCACTGAGCGAATATTGGATCTGCCCCTGGCCGGCCACCTCCAGGATTTTCATTCCGATTTTCCCTTTAACCCGCTCATATCGGGCGGGATAATGCTCCGGCAAAGTAACTCCTTCCGCCGAAACGATCTGATAGGAGATATCGGCAATCTGCTGGCGGCCTTCCTGGCGGATTTGATCCAGTTTATAGTTTTGGGCGGCCATTACAGCTTCGGCCCGGGGGATCTCCGCCACCGACTGACCCTGCCAATCCATTCCTGCTTTCGGGCGGTTTCCCTCCAACCCCCCGCGGAATGCCGCTTCCACAAATTGGCGCAGATTGCTTTCCGAGAACAGAAAGGTCAACTGATCGCCGCCGGTGGACCCGAAATAGGAGCAGTCCATCGCATTGCGAATTTTGTCACTTACTTCGAGAAGTTCCGTCACCTGTCCCTGTGAATTCAGGCGGGCTGTGTACTGCTGGCCCACCAGATCGCTGAACATCTGCCAGAACTCCTCCTTTTGCCGGTATCGCTTATCGTTTTTATCGTATTCGGGCATCTGGGACTGCGAGCTGTCATAGTCACAACTCACTCCCATCGTATCCACGGATGCCTTCAATGCCGTGATGTGAACCGTCACCAGGCTAGGGAATCCGTCCTCTACTTCCTTGACTTCATATTTCAGCCACACATCCGAGACCTTATGATCGGCATTGGGAATCCCCAGCGGCAATAGCATATCACTAACCATGGAAACCTTCATGGTAAAAGTATTTCCGCTCTGCCAGGAATTCGACTGCCGGTCGGTCGGCTGACAGCCAAACAAGAACAGACCTGCCAGGCCTACTGACGCAGATAAAAGAACGGCCATTAGACGTTTCTTTTCCATTACAAACCTGCCGAAAACGTGATCTTACTAATTCGCCAAAAACCAAATCAAGCAATTGCATAAATTTATTAAAAGGGTAATTTTAATCTTTTCCCTCCCGGCACGCAATACCCTTTTTCCAAACCAACGCATAAATGCCGTGAAATTAAAAGATTATATTTATCTCCCCCCGTATATTCACTGTCTTTCCTCCGCGAAAGAACGGGATCGGGCACGGTGGAATCGCACATAAATACCTGCATATTAAAGTTTTACGAACAGCACTGTTGTTTCCTCACCCTGGTCTAGTAACACCCGCCAGGTATTTAGCAACCCGTTTCCATTTTGGTTATCGGACTGTTACTGGCCCTTTAGCACGGAAAAATGGGATACTTTGACAATTCTTATTTGCCTCCCAAGCCCTTCTGATTTATACTATTGGGCTTATAAAATTTTGTTTCTAACTGTTTTTATAATAATGGAGTGACCAAATGACATTGATGCGCTGGTTTCGCAAAAACAACAAGAAGTTGATGGCCTTCTTCGTCGTGGCCCTGATGATTGCTTTTACCCTGCCCTCCATCATGTTCCGGAATTCCGGAAGACGAGACCCCGACAAGGATATCGTGGCTTTTAGCCGTCAACCCAACGGCGATGAAACCGAAATCAGCCGAGGCATGCTGATCAGTGCCGAACGGGATCTACGGATCCTCCAGGGGCTCGGCGCCGATGGAGTCTCTTTTGCCGATATTCTCAGCGCCCAGCAAAGCGGCCAGGAAGCCTGGTCTTCCGACATGGCCATCTACCTGCTGCTCTTCCCCAGCAGCCATTACAGCCAAAACATTCGTTCGTCCTTTTACCAGCAGGCCCAGAAAATGGGCTGGCTGATGGATGACGAAAAAGCCGATACGATCATGCGGATCGTCGGCGCTGAACCGAACAAGGCCAATACCTATTATTTGCTGCTTTCCGAAGAAACCCGGCAGGCAGGCATCCAGGCCACGGAGCAGCAAGTTGATCTTTTCTTCAAAAAGCACGCCGCCTACCGACAGCAGGGACTGCCGCTGCCCGGCAGCATTGCCGCCATCACCAAAGAATTCGGCATCTCCGAACAAACCCTGAAAATCGCCCTGGCCAATTATCTGGCGATTCTCCAATACGGGCGCACCATTACCGATTGCCTGGCTGTCAGTGAACCCGAACTGAAAAAAGCCATCCGGGATATGGTCGAATGGGAAAATGTAACCGGAACCTTCGTCAGCTTCGATGCCCGTAATTTTCTCAGTCAGATTCAGGATCCTTCCCCGGAAGAATTAGACAAACACTTCCATGCCTTTAAAGACAAAAAGGAAGGTGATTTCAACGACCAAAATCCCTATGGTTTCGGTTATATGCTGGCCGATCGCCTGCAGATTGAATATCTGCAACTGGATTTGAGTCTGGTCAAAAAACTCGTTGACGAGCAATTCGCAAAGCTTTCCGCCAATGAACAGGAAAGCCAGGTCGAGCAATACTGGTCCGAACACCGGGATAAATTCCGAATCCAGTTGCCCCCGGCGGAGGGTGAGGAAAACGCCCAGCCGCAGTATAAGGATCCGGAATTCGGTGAAATCGGTATTTATGCCAAAGCCGAAATGATGCTCAAACATTCGCAGATCCAGCAGGAAGCGGAACGGCTTCTGGAAATCCCCAAACAAAAGGCCCAGCAGCAGGCTTCCGCCAGTAAAAATCAAGTCCACGCCGATTACTCGGAACTGGCCACGCAGAGCGACCCCCAAAACCTGCCTATCACCTATGGAAAAAGCGATTATTTGTCCTATCAGGACGCTCAGAACTATCTGGATTTAAAATCCGTGTATAAAATCGTCAAAGGCCAGCCGCAACAGGGCCTGCTGGAAATCTTATTCAGTTGCGAGCCGCTGCACAAAGGAATCGTGACCCGGTTAGAGGAACCGCCGGTCACTTTATTTGAAGAGGTGGGTCCGGTCCTCCCGCATGAATCCGCCCTGGAAAGCGGTTCGGCGTATCTGGTACGAATCATCGCGGTGGACCCGGCCCGCGAGCCGGTATCCCTGGCAGATGACGGCCGGCTGGGACCGGCGGAAAACATCCCGGCAGACCGGGAACCGGTTTTGGCTGAAACGGTGAAAAAAGACTGGAAAAAACAAAAGGCCTATCTGCTGGCTAAAGAGAAGGCCCTGGCATTCGCCCCCCAGGCGAAAACCGACTGGCAAGCCGCACTCACCGGGATAAACCAATCCCTGATTACCGATCCCAATCAAAAGCCCGAAGAAGGCCCCATCCAGGAAACCACCCTGGCCGATGTCAAACGAAATCTGGAATATTTACAGCAGTACAGCCAATATCAAAATTCCCCCAACATTTTTGCTTCCCTGTATCGCAATTCCCAGTTAATTCGCAAATCGATCGACTTGTTCAATCAGTCCGCACAGGATTCCCCGGCCTTGCCGGTTCTGGAAAGTCCGGAAAATTTCAATTGCATCATTTTCAAAGAGCTGCAAGCGACCCCGCCGGATGTGGCGGAGTATCTGCGGCGCAAACCCATCGTGGCACAAGGCCTGCAACAACAAAATCAGCAATTGCTGGCATTGACCCAGTTTAATCCGGTGAATATTGAAAAAAGAAATGGTTTTAGAGAAATAGTTTCAGAAACGAGTGATGAGGAGACTGAAAAATGAAAAACATTCGAAATCTTGTTCCGCTAGTTTTAATTACCCTTTCTTTGCAGTACGCAATCGGCCAGGAAGCGCAGGATGCGAAAACCGAAGCAGAAAAACCTGCCCTGGCGGACTCCACCGTGCTGGTTACGATCGATGGGGAGACGCTGACCTACGGCCAGGCCAAAATTCTGGTGGAAAACCGGCTGGCACCGGATGAGGCCAGCGCGGTCAATCGCTGGGTCGATATCCAGTTGAAATACAAAAAGGCCGTGGAGAAACAACTGGATCAGAAAACGGATATCCAGTTCATGATTGATATGATCAAAAAACATTTCCTGTCCTATAAACTCGACACGGAAATTGCCGAATCGGTCCCGGCCATCAGCGAAGAACAGGCCAAGGAAGAATATACGAAAAATATCGCCCGCTATACCCAACCGATGAATGCCTCGATTCAGCATATTACCGTGATGGAGCGGCAGCAGGGTGAAAAGATTGTGGAAGAGGCCAAACAGGCCGGCGTGGAATTCGATTCGCTGGTGGAAAAATATTCCCAGGCCAACGACAAAGCCAAAAAAGGAAAGATCGACCGGTTGAACCTGGAAATCGCCAAACGGCAGCTCGGGGAGGAAGTTTCCGAGGCTTTGAAAACCGCCAAAGCCAATGACATCCTGGGGCCATTCCTGGGCATCAAAGGGTTTGAAGTAATCAAAATTATTTCCAACAAACCCGAAGAAGTGAGGGAATTTGCCAAGGTAAAAGACGGCATCCTCCAGGGCATGAAAGGCCAGGCGGGTGAAGAGGCCAAAAACAAACTGATGGAAGAGATGAAAGCCGGGGCGAAAATTGAAAAATCCCCGGAAATGCTGAAACTGGAAGAAGAAATCAAGGCCAAACAAGAAGAAATGATGAAAAAGGCGGAAGAGGCCCGCAAAAATGCCCAGCCCAAAACAGGAATGAGTGACAACTAAAAACCGTTACCTAAAAACCTATCCAGCGTCCCGCGATTTTCAAGGGACGCTTTTTTTTATGGATTTATCCATTCGACTTGATGGCGCAATTTAATCTGAAGCGTAACACTTCGGATTAAGAACAGCCCGACTACGGATGCTGAATTGCGGCCCAGAGTTTCGGATCAAAAGGCGCCTGGCGGGAAGGGCAACCTTCGCGATGGCATACCTGGCAGCTCCGGAAGTCCGCCTCCGCGGCAAACAGGATACCCGAAGTGGTCTTGTTCGGGACCATCAGGAAGGAGTCCGTCAGCCGGACGCCGATGGCCTGCTCCACATTACCGAGCAGGGCAAACAGTCCGCGCTGCTGTTCGATGGGCCACACCGAGGCATCGCCGGCGCCCGGCCGCATCGTCGAGGTTCTGCCGAGCCGGAACCGGCGGTGCAGAAAATCGCTGAGATACCGGTTGGCCGCCGCCAGAAGCTGGGCCTTGATGGCATCCCACCAAAACTCCTTCAGCATGTCGCCCTGCGCGGGGTTGGCTTCATCCATTTCGCGCCCGCAGGTGGCCACCACGGGAAAGACCCGCTCCGCGGAAGCCAACTGCCGGCTCAGGGTGCGGCTGGTGAAGACGGTATCATCGATTTTCAGGGTGTCGCCGTCTCGGCCCTCCACAAAGGAGACGGCATAGGCCGCTTTGGGTCTGCCGACTTTTTCGGCAATCGCCAGAAAAGCCCGGAATTCCCCGGCATCTTCTGATTCCGGGGGAATATGGAGCAACTCCATCAAAGCGGCGGCATCCAGGGAAAAGGGGATCTCGGTTATGGTTTCCATGTTGTCTCTTTTTTACCCTGCTATAAGCTCCTATGGGGGGAAATTTAACGGCCGGGTTCGGCGGTCTGGGTTTGGGCCGGGGGATTCGGGGGTTCGGCCTGCAGAGAGTGCCGCAGGGTCCGCCAGGAAACGGCGGACATAAAAACAATAAATACGATTCGCAGTATCTGCCGGGGCAATATATGTGTCAGCCAGCCGCCGATATAGGACCCGATGATGGCCGTGGGAATCAGCATGGCCGCCAGATGGAGGGACGAGGCGATTTCCAGGCCGTGGCTGGGCAGGGTGATGTTTTTATAGATCGCCCCAAAGAAAGCGGTAAAGACGATGGCGACGGCTGAATTGGCGATAGCGCGGCGCAGCGGCAGCTTTAATATTAACTGCTGGGCCGGCACACAGAGTATCCCTCCCCCAATCCCCAGCAGGCCAGCCGTCAGCCCCATGGCCAGCCCTACCCCGATGATCTTCCAGGCAGGCAAACGAGGGGGATTTTTCTCGTACTCCTCGGTATAACCAGTCTTGGAGAAGAAGCGAAAGATATTAAACACGATCACACCTACCAGAAAAATCGCCAGACCCGTGGCCAGATATTTACCGTTTTGGCGGGCGAAATAGCGGCTGTTGCTCACGGCCACTCCCGTAAAAATTCCCACCAGTGCCGAAGGAATCAGCCAGACAATCACATTGGACATAATGGCGTTGGCGCGGCGATGGGCGTATATGGAGGGGGCAGCAATAAAGACATTGCAGATCATGGCGGCTGCCTGCAAGAGATGCTGGCTCTGGCCGGTGTAGCCCTGGGCGGTATAGCTGAGGTAGATAATCAGCGCCGGGATGATAATTGTAGAGCCGCCCACCCCCAGCAGGCCGCCGACAAAACCAGCCAGCAGACCAATCAACGATGTTATGATAAAAAACATTCCGGACAGCTTACCGTTTTTCTGTGGACCATACCAGAGTCTTGCGATAATCTTTTTCCCGTCTCAAATTATGTTGACGGCGATATTTTTTTTTCTAATATTGTCATTATGGCGTAATTTAGCATGGATGTTAGTATCAGGTGTTTTGACCTGTTATTATGTATAAAACCTTTATAAGAATATGGTTATGAGCTATGAAGTTTAAAAATCTTGATTTTGATCCTGCCCGTAATCCTGCCGTTCTTGATACCGCTACGTGGGATGCCCCTGCCGTCTGCCGGTGTCTGAATCAACTATCCCAGGGGTATGTTGGTTCGCTGGTTCAGGCGGCAGAAAATCGGCGTAAACTGCCGGCCCAGAATGGATTTACACCGTATGATGGTTCGCTGGCTAGCAAAGACGGGAAGACGCTGTTTCTGGCGGGGATGCCGGATCGGCAACAGATTTTTGTGGAGCTGGGTTCACAGCAGAGCGAATCGGTGCTGGGAACCGCCCTGCATCAGCAGAAGCTGGATAGCGGCTGTTTGCGGGCGTATGTAGCCAGTGCCCAGAATCTGGACCGGTTTTTCCGGAAAGTCGCCCCCAAGAAAGGGCCGCTGGCACTGGGAAGCACCCCCCGGCTGGGGATCGGGGTGCGCATGACGACTTCCTGCTGGCCGGCGATTTTAAAGGCGATGGACCAGAAGAAATTCAGTTCCAATATGATTCAGAATTCGGTCCGGGAGCTCAATCTGATGCCCAAGCTGCTGGAGGCCGGGGCGCCGGAGAAAAATTATGCCTGCGGTTTCGGAACGATTGAAACCGGTTATACCGGCAGTACCTTTGAGGGGCTGTGGGTGTATGGGGTACTGGAAGGCTTGAAATATTCCAAGGATCTGCCGTATGGGGCGGATGCCGACCATATTCAGGTCAAGCGGGACCCCCAGGGGCTGGACCGGGCGAAGCGGGTGATCGACTCCGGGCGGTACTATACGTTTTATACGATTGATATGGCGGATATTCTGGGGTATCAGGCGATGCTGGAAAAGGACTCCGCGAAGGCGATTGCCTTTTCCGAGCAGAAGATTACGGATTCCTCCCTGCGAAAGGAGATTGCGCAGTATCATCAACAGGGCCGGACGATTGCCGGCATTCGCTATCAGCCGGATGAGGCGGCGTTGGGCCGGCTGGTGGGCAAATTCTGGGATTCCCTGCGGATTATGGAGGAGTTGGCCCGGTATATTACCTCTCTGAAAGACGGTCAGAAGTATGATCTGGAATTTGCGATGGACGAACATCCGCCGGAGGTGCCGGCCTTTGACTGCCTGACTACCAACGAGGAGGTGCTGTTTGTTTTGCTGGAAATCCAGCGCCGCGGGCTGCCGGTCACGCATATCGCCCCCAATTTCGGGGCGGAAAAAGGGCTTGACTATCGCTGTCCGGACGGACTGGAAGGATTGCATAAGCGGATTGTGGCTCAATTCGGGATCGCGGAGGAATTCGGCGTCATGCTGGATTTTCATTCGGCGGACGATCTGACAGCCGGACCCCGGCGGGTGATCCAGAAGGCTACCGGCGGCAAGCATCATTTCAAGATTTCGCCCATGCTGCAGTTGCTCTATGCGGAGGTCTTGAGCGAATTTCACCCGGATTTATTCAAAGAATGGTGGCAGGATGCTCAGGCCTATGCCCGGCGGGAAGCGAATGCCGGCTCGGCATTTGCCCAGCAATGCCTGAAGGATTTTGATCCGCAGAAGGCTCCCTCGCGCCATGATCTGTTTTTCCATCATTACAGTTTTGCATTCGTGGGCAAACGCGGCGCTGACGGCCAGTTCCTGCACCGGCATCGGTTTTATGACCTCTCGCCCGCCTTTTATCAGGCGTATGAGGACCGGCTGGTGCGTTATCTGAGTATGCTGGCGGAAGAATTGTTTTAACGCAGAAATTTGTGAATTTTATTTTTAGAGTAAGGAGTTTGTGTACATGAAGATTTTTGTGGATAGTGCCGATCCGAAAGAGATCGCCGAAGTGTTGGAATGGGGGATTATTTCCGGTGTCACGACCAATCCGTCGCTGTACGGAAAGATGAAAACGGATTTTGTCAGCCGGATTAAAGAGCTGATTCCGCTGGCCCCGGAGTTTCTGTTCACCCAGGTCATCGGCCTGGACAATAAAGAGGAATTGGTCCGGCAGGCCCGCTGGCTGACTGAACAGTCGGAAAAGATCATCGTGAAGCTGCCCATGGGCAAAGCCGGGATTCAGGCCCTGATTCAGCTCAAGAAGGAAAAACCGGGCATGAAAATCGCGATTACGGCTGTGGGGTCCGTCGCACAGGCGATGCTCTGCGGCAAATGCGGTGCGGATGTGGTGGCATTGTTCAACGGTCCGCTGGATACCGTCAGCGATGGCGACTTTGATATGGTTGCCGCCGTCAAGAAAATCTACACCAACTATGGTTATAAAACGAAAATTTTGTCCTGCTGCCGGTTTGCTCCCGATATTGCCCAATACGCGGTATCCGGAACCGACTATATTACCACGAAGAAAGAATTTCTGGAGTTGCTCTATGAGCATCCTTACACCGACAAACGGATGAATGGCTTCTTCAAAGACTGGAGAGGCGCCTTCGGTGATAAGAAATGGCCCGAGAAATAATTCACCCCAAAAAATAACTATACACCATGCCTAAGCCCGACTTGGGCATGGTATTTTTTTTACAGGAGACAGAATCTTGAAATCGTTAGATCTATTTAAACTGGACGGTAAAGTGGCAGTCGTAACCGGAGCGGCCCGCGGGTTGGGCAGACATATCGCCATCGGACTGGCGGAAGCCGGCGCGGATATCTGCATTTGCGACTTGCTGGAAGAAGAAGGGTCAAAAACTCAGAAAGAGATCGAATCGCTGGGACGCAAATCTTTCTTCCAGAAAGTAAATGTGACAAAAAGCAATGAGATCGAATCGTTTGTCCAGAAAGTCAAGTCGCAGTTTGGCAAGATTGATATTCTGGTCAACAACGCGGGCATGGAGTCCGAAGGCATCGCCATTGAAACGGTGGAGGATGCGATCTGGCAAAAAATTATCGAAACCAATATGTCGAGCATGTTCTACTTCTCCAAAGCGGTCGGCAAGGAAATGATCGAGCGCGGGGAAGGCGGCTGCATTATTAACATGTCCTCCATATCCGGCCTGATTATCAGCAAGATTTTCCCCCGCCATAATGTGACCTATTGCGTAGCCAAAGCAGGCGTGGCCCATTTGACACGCGGACTGGCATCGGAATGGGCGCAGTACAATATCCGAGTCAACGCCATCGCTCCGGGCTACATGACCACCCCAAACACCCAGGCCAGCCGGAAATTCCCGGAAATTGTCGAGCGATTAACCGAAATGACCCCCATGAAACGCTATGGCAGGGAAGACGAATTGAAAGGGATTGCCGTATTTTTAGCCTCTCAGGCCTCCTCCTATATGACCGGCAGTATCCTGGTCATCGACGGCGGAAACACCATCTGGTAACTTTAATTTTGTCTGGAGGAAAACACACTTTCCGTGAAACAATTCAACACAACCTCTTATTTTACAATGAATTACAACTAATTTAATGTGGAATTTGACCTTCCACATTTTTTTATTGAAATAATACACATAAAACAATTTTATCTTGACTTGATGGGGCAATTTATCGATAATATTGTTATGTCATGAGTACATTATATCTTATTGGCTAGTTCAGCGACTCGGTTCTATGGATAAAATTTCGTATCAGAAAAACTTTATTACTAAAAAGGCAGAGGATGTTTCCACGCTGGAAAGGATTCGCCCCCATCCCCTGGAGGCCGCCTTACCCGAACCGATCCGCCCACGAGGCTATTATAAGCAGATTGTTGAAACCCCCAATAAAACCGAACGCATCCTGTCTGCTCTGGTCGATTTCATCAGTGAAGCCGGTCTCAAAGAAGGCGATCGCCTCCCTCCCGAAAAACAGCTTTGCGAAATTTTCGGCGTTGGCACCCGCTCCCTGCGGGAAGCCCTGATCGGCTTGCGCACGCTGGGGCTGGTCCAGTCGCAGCAGGGAACCGGGTGGTATGTCAAACAATTTAATCCGGCGACCAGTCTCCAATTTTTATCCGCCGTTATTAAGAACTTCAGCCATGCCGATTTGAACGAGATCATGACCACACGGCTGGCCAATGAACCATCCATTGCCGCCATGGCCGCCGAACATATCGGCGACGAAGGATTGGCGGAACTGGAGCGGGCGTTGACGGTCATGAAAGAAACCGCCAGCGATATCGAGTTCCGGTTTCATGACCGGAAATTCCATGATATTCTGGCCCAGGAATGCGGCAATAACATCATGGCCATGATTAGCTTCATCCTGACGGGGTTATTCTACATCGGGCAATTATTACCCAAACACGGCGATCACCTGCGGATCCTGCAGCAGCATCAGGCCATATTTGACGCTGTTCAATCTCATTCGCCCGAAAATGCCGAAAAAGCCATGCTAACTCACCTGCTGATATCGCGAGAGTTTGTGAACAGCCTGAATACCGATACTCGAATCGACCATCCGAATCAAACGGTCAACCCCGTACCCAAGTATGATCCGGAATCGTTTTCTTAAAAGGAGAAAAGACGGAAATAATAAAATAACCTGTATATAAAGTGTATTCGTGGGTATTCCAAGATGATACGAATCTGTTGCAAAATTCATTTCATCTGACTTATCCCCAAATCATCAATACAAATCTATGGAAGGAGGTGAAAATACATCCCTAGATTTTGGGTATAGCTCAGAATGATATTTCAATCGGAGAAAGCATCTGGCTCACAAAATACATTTTACGTTGCGTGTACGAATTGTGTTGTAGTTTTCAAAAATTCGGAGGATTTGTTATGAAAACAAGAAAAAGTTTATTGATCGTGACTCTGGCACTTTTAATCGGGATAGGATTCAGCCAAATTCTGCTGGCCGCTCCGCCCACCGCGGGGCTGAAACTCTGGCTCAAGGCCGATGAAGGGGCCTTAAAACCGAACCCGGAACCCAACTCCCCCATCCTATTTGTCCCGGCCGAAGTGGGAGACACGGTAACCAAATGGCAGGATATGTCCGGCAGCGGACATGATGCCACGGTAAAGGCGGGATGGGGTACCCCGACCATGATTGCCGCCGGTACCAAAAAAGCCATCCGCTTTGACGGTAACGACGGTTTTCTGTTAGCTGATCCCGCCGGTCTGCGACTGGCCACCGTTTCGGTTTTTGCGGTAATCAATGTCGATGATAATTCACCGCGCGGCCAGATCGTCGTCGGAAACTATTCGGATGTTCAAGGCTGGGGTGTAGGTATGAGTGATGGTGTTACCAATAAATTGAAATGGTTTACCGCCAAAAACTGGTCCGGCAGTTCCATGGAATATCTTCTACCGACCGGCAATCCGGATCAGTACACCATCGTCAATGCTACCTATGATACCGCCGCAGACCTTAAGACCATCTATTTTGACGGGGATTACAAAATTAAAGGGCCGGGAACCGGATTAAATTATGGCAATTCCATCGCCACGGTTGGCGTTCTGGATATAGGGCGTCAGTGGCTCTATGGCAATGTCAGCGAAATCCTGGTCTATGATTCGGTCAGTGCGGATCAGTATTATGCAGTACATGATTACCTGAGCCAGAAGTACGGCATCACCATCACGAACGATTATCAGGGGTATGACCCCAGCGTGGTGTATCTGCGATATCTGTTCATGCAGTCCTCAGATAACCAGGGAGTTCCGGTAGCCGGACAAGCCTGGAATACTACCCAGATTTATGAGCCTACGTACTGGGATCTGGCGGTGCTGAATGGTTCCATTGCCCAAATCGCCGCCATTACCGACCCGAATCAGTTGGACCTTGTTCTCCTCAATAACGTCATCAATGGGGATATCGATGTGGAATTGCAACGAGGCAAAACCTATACTCTTGCCTTTACCGGCAACGGCACTCCGGCAGGTTATGATCTGACGAGTGATCACTACGCTATGAGTTTCTATTTCGATCAGAAGGATACCGCCGGCATCACTCTGTTTGCCGCCAAGGATACCACCGGTCCCACCGATGGCAATCCCGGCTTCGGTTATCCGGCTGCCGGTCCGGTTGTCTGGAAAAATCCCGCCAAGGGGGTCCAGATCCGGGTTACCAATTTTGTACTGTATCCCAAAGCCGCACCCAATGTCAGCCTCGATATTCAAACCGAACCGTGGGTTTCATTGGGAATAGAGTGTCAACCATATGATCCAGATGGCACCGAAGATATCGCAGGGGAATTCACTCTCTCCGTCGAATTCGGGAACTTTACCTGTGCGGATTCCACCACTTTCTACCCGATGGACTTCAACGAGGACTGTTATGTGGATTTGCAGGACTTCACCGCCTGGGTTGCGGATTGGCTGAAATGCAATAATCCTGGCGACGGGGAATGTACCTGGCCCCTGATTAGCGACCCGAATCCGTTGATAATGAGCGGTATGACTTTGAATACGGCCGACGACAGCGGCGGTATCATTGGCTCTGAATTCTGGAATACCATACCGGAAGATGCTGCCTGGGATATCGCTTTGTTCGATACTACTATCGCTGTTCTCTCCGCGGATCCGAACGCCATTGCCGATCATCTTCAGAACAATGCGGATCGCAGCATTACTCTGGATCTGGTCAAAGGAAACACCTATTCCTATTCATTTGCGTTCTCGCATGGGATTGGTACAGATCTGGGCAGCCTGGTGGAGGTGGATCCTAATTCCCTTCATAGCAGAATCGGTTTACTCTTCGACAATGAGGCTACTGGTATTGCTGGTTTTGCTCTAAATGACTTGACGGGACCTTCGGATGGTCATTCTGCCGTGGCAGCCGCTACCGGTGGCACACTAATCTGGAAGAATATCGAGAAAAAAGCCCAGATTCGCTTGACCGATTTCGTCATCTATCCCAAATCCGTCGCGGATATCAGCCTGGATATTATGGGAACCGGTACCGCTAATCCCGGCGGCACCTTTGTCCCGGATGGTGAGGAAGATGTCGTGGGTGAATTTACCATCGTAGTGGAAGATGGTGAGTTTACCTGTACGGAAGCCGGGCAATTCTACCCGACCGACTTCAATAAAGATTGCTATGTCAATCTGGAAGATTACGCCCTATTTGCCCAGAAGTGGCTGGCGTGCAGTGACCCGGAAAACGCGGAATGCACCTGGCCGATTGAATAAAATCTAATGGCAAACCTGAATCCGACCTGGCCGGTTGAACCCGGCTGGGTCGGGTTCTAAAGAATGGTGTAAGTCGAAACCGGTTAAAAAATGGTATGATGATCTTTTAAAATAATCATAATTATCTAATTGACAAGCGGTTATAATTTGAAAAAAAAGCTTTCTTTTTTGCCGACAACTTGCTATGATGCTATTGTGACATGTATATAAGGATGAGGAAGAACATCACAGAACTTGTCTGTTACGCATTTTGATTACGTTTGCAAATCGTATCCTCATCAGTAAATAATATTGTGTGTATGGTATGGTGTATGTGATAAATTTTATGGCCCTTTTTTAAAATTTGACAAAGCGAGGAACTTGTCAATGGAGGAAATGAAAATGAAGAAGGTTTTGTTAATGTTGGCTTTGGTTTTGACACTGGTATCGGTGTCAAATGCGGACAGTTGGAATTTTCTGGCGGAATGGAGCCATCCGACCATGTCGGATCCGTGGCAGTATGGCTATGGCGGCCAGAATAACATTAGTGAGTTTATCCCCTTTGCTTATGCCGGCACGAGTGCTACGGGTCCGTTTTGGGGACCGGACAGCAATGCCCCCAATGTCGGTCCGATTATGTGGCGTAACGATACGGCAGGGATTGCCTATGGGATTTTGCCCGGCCAGGTAGCGATGCATACCGGGGTAGTGGGCGCCTATCAGCCGGCGCAAGGCCCGTGGGAAGATATTTCGGTTCGCTGGATGGCCCCGGCCAGCCTTACGCAACCGGCTGTCAACCTGGAGGGAATGCTGGGAACTGGTCATGGCGGGGACCGGGAATTCTGGGTAGTGAAAAATGCCGGCCAGGCCAGCCAAGCCATCCTGTTTCATCAGGATTCGATGGTGGGGGATATTGTATTCGATGTGGACGTAGTGATTGCGGCTGGCGATACCATTGATTTTGTGCAAGGTGCCGGTGCCGGTATGGGGTCCGAGAATTCGCCTTTTGATGTAATGATTACCGAAGTGCCCGAACCGGCCACGATGGCTCTGCTGAGCATGGGTGCTCTGGCCCTGCTGCGGAAGCGCAAATAAGGTTATATAGTAAAAAACATATAGCCAGAAAACTTTATGATGTGTGTATCGTTAATGGAGATGTGGTAAATTTTATGGCCCTTTTTTAGAAATTGACAAAGCGAGGAGCTTGTCGATGGAGGAAACGAAGATGAAGAAGATGTGTTTATTGGTTTTAGCGGCAGGATTGTGCCTGCCCATGGTGGTTTCGGCCCAAACGATCAACATGACGGCCAATACCTTATTTGCCGCCAGTGCGGATGGTACGGTTCAATATGCAGAACGGTGGAATACCTATGCTCCCCACCCGGCCTGGGATGTCTTTGTTCGAGACGGGGCGATTCCCGGCAGCAGTTTCCTAAACAAAACGGATGGAGTAGCTCCTGACCGGACCATTGATATTCCCCTGACGGCCGGTAACAGCTACACTTTCACCTTTGGTGTTTCTCATGGGATCGGCGGCGATCTGGGATTCGAATATTATGGCTTAAATCTGTTTCTGGGCGGAAGCCCTTCTGCCGCCAATGGCGAGGAAGCCCCGAGTATCTCGGTCTATGCCCAGCCGGACCGGAACGGACCGGCGGATGGAAATCCGGCCTTTATGCCGAATTTCGCGGCTGCAACGATGGGATTTACACTGGCAGATCTGCCCGGTGCGGGACTGGTCTTTGATAACGGGACCGTTAAGGTAGAACTGACCGATTTTGTACTCTATGCCAAATCAGCCGGCCTGGGTCTTGACTTTACCAATCAAGGTTCACAAGTCGGGCCGTTTATTCCGGATCAGGAACCGGATGTGATCGGTGAGTACACACTCGTTGTTACTCCCGAGCCCATGACCATGGGATTACTGGGATTGGGCGGTTTGACGCTGATTCGTCGTCGCCGGGCCTAAGTGTCATCGTCACAATAGATTTTATCTCTCTGGATATGAATTTGTTGCAGGAGCAGGTCTTGCGGGATCTGCTCCTTCTTTTTTTATAAATCGGGCACCACTTCCGGATATAAGGTTCCGGTATTGTTTATTTTAATCACATAAATCCGGCTCGGTCGGTTTATCCCGGCTGGGTCAGGTTCAAAAATGGATGAAACCGAAGAAGGTAAAATCAGGCATATAATTTTAAAATATAATTATAACTATCTATTGATAAAAGATTTATAAAATTAAAAAAACTTGCATTTTACCTTTCGGTCTGATATAATGCTGTTATGACATGTAAAATGTCTTAAAGGATGAGGAAGAGTGTCACTTTCGGCTTGTCTATGAACCATTTCGGCAAGATGCACAAAAATATCCTCATTAAAAACTTTATGTGTGTTTGTAGTAGTGTTTTGTGTCTAAGTTTACGGTCCTTTTTTAGAAATTGACAAAGCGAGAAGCTGGTCAATGGAGGAAATGAAGATGAAGAAGATGTTGGTTTTAGTAACGGTTATGGCCCTGTCTTTGGTGAGCATGGCCCAGGCGGCGGATTTGCAGGGAGATTTTTCCCTGGCTGCCAATCCCAACGGCAACTGGTCCTATGGCTGGTTCAATGCCGGGGCATTCACCCTCTATGAAGGTGTCAATACTGGTGGCGATGGCGCCGGCAATACTTTCTCCGCCTGGGTAAAAGGTGGCGATTGGGATACCTGGGGTAACGTTGGTCAGAACCTCGGTCCCAATCCGATTGATGCCTGGATGTCCTATCGAGAAGTCGGCCAGATTCTTTACGGCCCCAGTATTACCGGGCTGATGAATGCTTCCCGATGGACGGCGCCGGCAGCCGGTGACTATCAAATCACCGCTATCTTTACCGGCCAAAGTGAGCAGATGGCCGCACTTGCTACGGTCTCCGTTTTGAAGAATGAAGCAGAGGAATGGTCCGCTGGTCTGGATGGATTTATCGGCAAAGCTATCAATAATTTTGCCGATGGTTTTGGTAATGCCCCTTCGCAAACCTACAGCGGCATCCTTACCTTAGCCCAGGGTGACACCCTTGATTTTACCATGGTGACTGCGCCTGGTAACAATCGTGCTATGGCATTAGATGTACAGATTGATGTTGTACCGGAACCAATGACCATGGCTCTGTTGGGCCTTGGCAGTCTGGCGCTGATTCGTCGTCGCCGGGCGTAAGCAACCGGGAATGATGGTTTATATCCCCAGGATATGAATCTGTTGCAGGAGCAGGCCTTGCGGGGCCTGCTCCTTCTTTTTTTATAAATCCGGCACCACTTCGGGATATAAAGTACCGGTGTTGTTGATTTTGAAGACATAAATCAGGCCCGGCTGGAGCTGGCGATAGACTACGTTGCCGTAAATCGCCTGAATGCCGGCCTTTTCCAGCAGTTTCGGCTCATTCGAGAGCCGCCAGATGTGTTCCCAAAACAGATTGCGGTCCCGGATCGACAGGGCCTTGCAGATATCGGCGTATCGCTGCGGCTCGGTACCGGGTGTCTCAATAGGGAACCCTTCCTCGGGCCGCATCGTTTCCCCGTAAATCCGCCGCCACAAATACATGGCCCGCTCTTTGCCGTCCTGCACCAGTGGTTCCCTGAACTTCACTATCAGCGTATCAAAATGCACGATATCCCCCTCGATTTCGAATTCTTTTTCCAGCACCCGCTTCAGTGAATCCGCCCGGTCGGTCTCCACAAACAGGACTTTCGTATATACCTTGCCCTCACGGGTTTCCTGCTTGACTACCTTGGCATAGCCGATCTGGCTTTCGTCGGTCAAATTATGAATCGCCTCTTTGAGCTGGCGGTTTTCATTGAGCAGGTCAAAAAAACCCTTACCCGTCAGCATAAAACCCGCCACCCCAAATCCAACGATCGCCATAAATCCCAATAAAATCACCGCCCCGAAGCTTCCCAGTTTGCCGGCTCTGCGATTCTTTGGCATAACCATTCCTTTACCACTCGTATTTACCATATCATGATTCTATGCTTTTATCCCCCCACTATACCATTTCATCCTGTTATCTGACGAATAAATTTCCGGATCGCCGCTTCATCCACTGCGGCTGGCGCCCAGGCGGGGAAGTCCGACTCCTCTTTCTTAAAAGGGCCGGCCGTCGTTTCATGGATAATCACAAAATCGGTAAGCGGGATGACCGTGTGCCATTGTTCCATGTTCAACCGATAAAAAAACGTCTTGCCTTCCGGCAGGGGTGTCATTTCAATTTTACGAGTGACAAGGCCCCGGTCGTCGAAAAGAACGACCAGCAGCCGGCCTTCGATCATATGGAAGGATTCGCTCTTGTTCCTGTGCCGGTGCGGCGGAACATAGCTGTCGCGGCAAAAGGCGATGACCATTTCATGTACTTTATCGTTTTCATCCCGGTGCAGACAGAACCTAGCCCGCCGCAGGGGAGCCTGCCGGGCCGCCTGCTTCAACGGTTCCAGGTCTTGTCCTTTGATTTCAATAATATCGGAATCGGGAAAGTAAAATACCGCCATTATTTTTGATCCTGATAAAATGCATGAATACAGTTCGCCACATACTCAATATCCTCCCGCCGCAATTTTTCATGGGCGGGGATACAGAGGATTCGTTTGACCAGCCGCTGGGCGTTGGCAAATTCACCGCGAACGCCTTTCTCATACGCCGGCTGCTGGGGCATCAGAATCGGATGCTGAATTTTCGTCTCTACGCCGCATGATTCCAGATAGGCTTTCAACTCATCACGACGGTCCGCCTGGATGGTGTAGGTATAATACACATCCTCTTGCCTCGGCGAGGGATGGGGCGTTTGCACAATCCCTTCCAAAAGGCTGTCGTACCAGGACGCAATTTCCCAGCGTCTGGCAATCACCGCCTCCACCCGGTCCAGCCGCCTCAAAAGAATCGCCGCCTGCAGCGTATCGATTCGGCCATTGAGGCAGGATTCGATGCACACTTCCCTGTTAACCGTACCGTTATACCGCAAGGCCTGCAATCGTTCATACAGATCCGGCTCGTCAGTTACGACCATCCCCGCTTCGCCGCAGGCGGCGAAAACCTTCATCGGATTCATGCTGAAACAGGCAATTTGACCGAACGAGCCTGCCGCATTATCATCCAGACGGGCGCCGAAAGCCTGGGCAGCATCCTCGATAACAGAGAGGTTATGCTGGCGGGCCAATCGCATAATTTCAGGCATTTCGCATATTTTGCCCGTATAATGAACCGGCAGAATCGCCCGGGTGCGGGAGGTAATCAGGCGGGCGATACTAGCGGGGTCGATATTTAAGTCGTCGCGGATATCCGCAAAAACGGGAGTCGCGCCGGTCAGTGCAATGGCATTGGCGGTGGCAATCCAGGAGAGGGATGTGGTAATGATTTCATCGCCCCGCCCATATCTGAGGGCCTTCAAAGCCAGGAAGAGGGCATCCGTGCCGGAGTTAACGCCCACGGCGAACCTGCGGCGGCAAAACTCTGCTACTTTTTTTTCGAGCTGCTCCACCTCCGGCCCCATGACCAGCCGGCCATGCTGGAAAACGGTTTCAACCGCTGCGAGCAGATCGTTCCGTTCCCTTTCATCCGTTATGCGTAAATCCAAAAATGGCACTTTTCTTGACATGCAATGTTCCCGCGTCAACCTACAATTTGATCCGATCGATATCCGTATCCCCCCTGGTAATGTACCACTGCGTAAAATCCACCTCCCGTTTCGCCCGGTGCGGCGGCAGATCAATCGCGGCGGAAATCCCCGGCACACCGCCTTTGATCGGCCGGAACAAATACGGGATCTGGTCCTCTATTTGATTCTCCCGTAGAAATCCGACCTTTTCCAGCTCAGTTCCAACCACTTCCGCCGTACAGAAAAAATCGATCAGAATCGCATTATGCTCTTTGGCATTCTCCACCACCATCTGCATAGCCGCGACAGCCGCAGCCCCGCTGAAACTCCATTCGAGGATTCGCACAACCGCTTCCGTATGATCCTTTATGGTTTCGATCCGATACACCGCAAACTGGCCCTGGTCGTTTTGCAACGCCTGATACGTATGGCGCGGAATTTCGAAATACCGCCAATTCAGATACCGCCCCGTGCGGCGGGAATAGCCGATAATCTCCGGCCAGCGGTCAAAGGTAAATTCCTCGTCCGGCTCAAAGCGAGCCACTCGATGCACAGCGGCCGATGGGGGCAGTGATAGAAGCCGGGACTGCGAATCGGCTATTTTCTTTTTATCCTCAGGGGATTTCAGATCGAACAGATCCGCTATTTTATCGGCGGTTACAATCCCGAGCCAGCGGGGCATTTCCATAAGAATCGGAATCTGCAAACGAGAGAAGATTTTCACCGTATCAGCCGCCAAAGCTGCATATAAAAGATGATCGTATTCCTCCATCACCTTGCCCAGTACCGTGAGGCCCGCGTAATCACCGCTGAGACAGGCCCAGTTCTGCGGCCAGCAGCACGGTATCACCTCCCCCTGATAATACAAATCAGCCGGTACATACCCCAGAAAACTCTTGATTCTGTCTCCCTCCACGGCCAGCCAGATATTGTATTCGTCCCCCTCCCGAAATGCGCCGCCCCTGAATTGCCATGCCAGATAATCCCTCTCCTGCATGCGCGGATTGTACCGGTACACCTGCCGGAATAATTCCATCAATCGCGGCATATCCCCCCCGGTACATCTTCGCACAACTTCCGTCATTTGGTCGCCCGTTCATCCAGGATATCCAGCATTTCGCCTACATTCTTCAGCCGGCCGACCTCCGCGGCGTTGAGCTGCAAGCCGAATTCCTTTTCCGTCGCCACCACCAGCGTAATGTGCATTAATGAGTCCCACTCTTCCACATCGCGGGCGGTCATCGCTTCGTAAATCTCCAGCGACTCATCGTCAAACGTTTCGCGAAACACCTCGTTCAATCGCCGTTTCAATTCTTCCCGGTTGTTTTTCATTAGCAATCCTTACTAAGCAAGCTGGGCATCCAGCTTTCGAATATACGTTTTATAATGCGGCCTGTTTTCCGTCAGGTCCAGCCGCCACAGGGTACCGTCCTCCCTCTCCCCCGCCGGAACAAATTGCAACCGCTGGTATAAATCCGCCACCAGTTTGTTCTTCTTCGTGGGGATATACTGGCCGATTATGGTACGCATCCCCATTTGTTCCGCCAGCGAGACAATCTCTCCGCTGATAAACTCCTCCATCCCCCGGGCCAGGATCCGGCAACTCATTACCCAGGTATCAATATACAAGGTATCCCCCCCCTGCCGGCGCAGAATGACCGCCGCGATCAGGCCGTTGCTGCCAAACTTATCCTCCAGCGTAAAACATTTACAGCAGAAATCCCGATCCGCCATCTTCTCCCGAAGCTGCCCCTCAGTATAACGAGTTGTGGTCAGGTGGAACTGATTGCTTTTATTAATCAACTGGGCCACACGGGGCAGATTAAACGCATCCAATTCCGCCACTGCCGCCGTCATTTCCAGACTTTGCAAATACTCGGAAAGATCCGTAAACTGCTGTTGATATTCCGCGCGACCGGCATTGGCACGATAATACGCATTGCGAGCGGTATCTTCCCGTGAAAAAGCGATCATCTCGAAATACGCCTGCCGGTCCAGTTCTTGTATATATCCCGCCGGATCGGCACCCATCTCCGGCACACTGACCATTGGCAGCTGCGTCCGCACCAGTTCCCGTTCAGCCGGATTGTCATCCACAAACACAAAAGAATCCAGCCCCAGGTTCAACAGCGCCGCAATTTCGCGAATATTATCCGCCTTGTTCTGCCAGTTCGCTTTGAAAACGGCAATATCCTCCAGCCGGATTTGCATATCCGGATGTTGCACAAACGGCAGTTTGGCCGTCGCCTCCTCATTTTTACTGCAAACCGCCAGCACGATCCCCCGACTTTTCAGGTCCAGCAGGTATCGTTGAAACTCGACATAGGCTTCGCCATTGACTCCGGTTCCCAGTTCGATCCCTTCCAATCCGTCATCGGCAATCACCCCGCCCCATAAGGTATTATCCAGATCGAGCACCAGGCACTTCTTCGCCAGCCCCCGGATCGCCGCGATAAGCTGTGCGGCCCGGTGGGCGACCAGCCCCGTCGCATCAAGGGCAAAGGCATGTTTGGAATGATGCCAATACCGATTCTCATGCCAGCGTTCCTTGCCAATTAACGAGGATAGATAATCCAGATCATAAATCGTAACGCCCGGCCCGGCCGCCTGCGCCAGTTCCGCATTAAACCGCCGCAAAAAATGAATGCGGGAGGCGGACATCTCCGCCTCGTAATTGCCGAACACCCGGCACGCCGGCAGGTCCGCATTATTCTGTATCACATGGCAGCCGCTCTGCTTCCGCAAAACCTGCCATAGAGCGGTACACTGTGCGACCGATTCCTTTTGTTTTCGTTCGATCTCTTCCGGCAGACTATCCGGGGTCAGATCGAATGGGACATCCCGATAATTGGTAAAAATCATGGTGATGTCCGGCCGAAACACATACAACGCACTGGACGGGTCCAGAATCGTCTGCGGGATCGTATCATAGTCCGCTTCGAAGATCTCCGCCGCCAGACCCGCCCGCGCCAGCCAGAAGCGCAGCACCTCGATCCAGTGCGAAACGGTGCTGCTGGCGGCAATAGCGATTCGCACCGGCTGCAAACCGAAGGATGCGGCCGGCAGGTTTTTCCACAAGGCCGCATAGCGGGCTTGCAGCACAAAATCATCCGCCGGATCCGCTATCTGCTTGAGCAGGGAAAAGGCGCGGTCCGCCTGACCGGCGGCCAGGAGCCGTTTGATTTCCTGCATCGTTTCTTTTTTATCTGCTGCCATCATACATATACAGTCGGTCCGTTTAAAACCGTTCGCAATTGATACAGGTTTTGTTCCTGGTCCGTAAAATTGCCGTTCATCTGCCCAATCATAATCCGGTTGATGATTTTTTGCATTTCGCCGATCGTGAACATGCCGAATCCCTGGTCGTACAAGTAGGCCAGATACCAGAGATTTGTATCCGGATCCACGAATACACTGTTTTGGATGGTGCGAAACATCTCCATTTTCATCCGGTGGGCGGTTTGGTAATCCATCGTCCGATGCTGCCAGTCGCTGCCCTGCCCGACGAGATCATATTTTTCGCGGTCTTTGTCGATGGGCGTATTCCGGATGTAATAGAATTCCTTCAGGGTATAAAAATCCAGTCCCTGCTGTTCGATGAAATCGATATTGTTTTGGATGCTGCGTTCCGTCTCCCCGGGAAAGCCGATCACAAACGCCGCCATAACGGGGATCCGATACTTCTTCAAGTACGAAATCCCCCGGGCAAAATCCGCCCGCGTGGCTTTTTTGTTCATATTCCGCAGAATATCATCGTCCGCCGATTCGATCCCCAGATATACCCCCTTGCAGCCGGACTGCCGCATCAGGGCGGCGGTCGGTTCGTCGATATACTGCACCCGCAAAAACGAAAACCACTCGAACTCATACTTGCAGAACATCCGGCACAACTGTTGAAATCGCTCGACGGGGACATTGAACGTATCGTCGATAAAAATTATACGGGTGAGGCCGGGGATTCGCAGCAGGCTTCGAATATGCTCTTCCACCCGTTCGACCGCCATCAGGTGAAAACCGCGGGCCGTCTGGGGATAGGAGCAAAACGCACAAGCAAACGGGCAGCCGCTGGACGTCCGCATCTGGACGGTGTGATGGATCCCATCCGCCGCCAGCGTGTTCCAGAGCGGCTGGATTTCATCCAACAGCGGTTCGTGCCATTGGGACTCGGTTTGGTGAATCCGGCCGGTAGCGCCGGATCGATAGAGAAGATTGTTCACATCGGCCAGGTTCCCCTCTCCCTGACGCGCACGAATCAGATCCCGCAGATCCACCTCCGAGTTAAACGAATGCACAATATAATCCACCCCATACTTTTCCAGGGGGCCGCACAGGCTTTGTTCTCCTTCGCTATTATACTGCTCATTCACGAACGCGCCGCCCAGTACGATTTCCATCGCCGGATCGAATCCGCGCAGTTCTTGTACGATTCTTTTGATCGTGCGCCAAGAGAGCATAAAGGTGGTGGAGATTCCCACCAGGGGCTTTCGCCGACAGGAGCGATAAGCCCGGCAGAACAAATCCCACTCGGCGTCAAAGTTATTGATAATCTTTGTCCGGATACCGAACGGCCGAAGATAATTCGCCAGGTGCAGGCCGCTAAAAGCGGGCAGGTTCCAGATGTTCAGCATCCGCCGCTGCTGGACCTGAGTTGCCTGCGAAAAACTGATATTATCCCGCAGGGAATTGAGGAAGTCCAGGTGCGAATAAAACCGGCCCTGATGATACACCATCCGCGGATAGATCAAATCCTGATACAGTTCGATCCGTTCCAGCGGCAGGCGGGAATACCGCTGGTAGTCCACCACCTCCGCCTGTGAAATAATAATAAAATCATAATCCGGCATTTACTGCATTTCCCGTGTCAGGCCGACCTGCATTTTTCCTTTTGCCACAACCGCACCCGACCTGCTATTTTTAATCGTTGCCTGCAGCACAATCACATTGGTACTTTCCGAAATCTGATCGATTTGAGCCTGTATTTGGAGCGGATCGCCAACATATACCGGCTGCACGAATTTCAGGTTCATACTCTGCAAGAGGGCATTGCGGCCGGGCAGATGTACACCCACCATCGTACTGAGCAAACTTCCAACCAGCAGGCCGTGCACCACATGCCGTTCAAATCCCCGGCTGCGAGCAAATCCATCTTCCCTATGCAGCGGACTGACATCGCCGGTCAGGGCAATAAAGGCGTCCACATCTGCCTGCGTGATCGTCCGCGCAAAACTGAAGCTCTGCCCCTCCTTCAGTTCCGCCATCGTATATCTCGCTACTTCCTTGTCCATCGTGTCTAATTTCCGCATCATACAAATCCCAGATGCCGCTGATCCGCCTGCAAATATTCCAGTACCAGTTTATTCTTTTCGTTGGCAACGCAGTGATGATTGCAGTGCTCAGACGGATTGATCCGGAAAAACTTCTCCTTGTTACTTAACCAGTACGTTTTAAAACGACAACTTTCAATGGAACCGATCAAACCCTGCTCCAGGTTATACGCCTTGTCCTGGCAGGAATACACATGCAAATCCGCACCAATCACCGGCAAAATCTGTAAATAGGGGCACCAATTATAGCTTTTTTTAAATTTTTCCTCCAGTTCATGGTAGGCATCGTAGATTTCAAAATCCTCGCCGGCCAGTTTCTCTTTCGCCCGGGCCACCTGCTCTTTCACCTGCTCAAAAACCGGACGATGATACCGGTTATTTTCCGCGCCGTCGTTGTCGACAATACAGGGGGAAACCTTGACGCTGTCCACGCCGGTATCCCGCAGCCGCTGGATAAACTCGAACACATGGGCGGCATTGTTTTTGTCGATAATAAAACTCACGCCCAGATAACAGGGGCCGGCCAGCTTCTTGAAGTTCTTCATGTTGGCCATGACCTTGTCAAATTCATCGGTTTTCACTTTTCGATATGAGGCATAGCTGGGGCCATCCCAGCCGTCCATCGACACCCGCAGCCAGGTGGCATGTTGGGAAAATATTTCCGCCACCCGTCCTTTCAGATTCGAGCCATTGGTCAGCGCCGCAAACTGAATGGGCGAGACCGCCAGCTTTTCGGCTATCTCCGCCAGGTGCGGATAACAGAACGGCTCCCCCCCGCCGCTGAACGTGACCGCCTGCACGCCCATCTCGATCAGATCGTCGATAATCTCTAACATTTTATCGCGCGGGATGGAATCCTTTTGGACCATATCCTTGCCCAACTGCAAATTTTCCGACCGGTAGGCACAATAACAACAGTTATGATTGCAAACATTGGTCGGCTTGATGCGAATATGCAACGGCGGTTTTATCTCGGCTGACTGCCGGGGCAGCGAATCCAGCTTGTCCGTAAAATGAAATATTTTCGTTTTCGTATATAACAAACTCATTGTAACTCACTCAAAGTAGATAAACTCATAATCGCCGGTATAGCCAAACTCTCCAAAAAGCCATACCCATTCCTCCGGCGTGAAAAACGAGGCGCAGGTCAAGGCCCAGCATTGCAGGTTGAAAAGTTCCTGCTCATTGCGGAAACTTTCCACCACCAGATACTTCTCCTTCCCCACCCGTTCGATCTCAGTCAAAGCTGACTTCAACTCCTGAATCAGTAAATTATGCAGAGTGGTAATCGAAATCACCAGATCAAACTCACCGTCCTTAAAGGCATAGTCATCTCTGGCATTGTGCACAAACAGGCTGGGCTTTATTTCCGGCTTGGCATTGTCAATCGCATACTCGGAAATGTCAAAACCGACTATGGTGGAACCGGGTAAAAGCTGTTTCAGCTCATAGAGCAAAAAACCCTTGCCGCAGCCGACATCCAGAATTCTGGCATCCGCCTTCAAACCATACGTTTGAATCAGATGTTCCGCCACCGTCCCCCACCGGCCGTCATAGGTATATCCCCCATAGCCGTACTTCCGATCGCCATCCCAGAATTCACGGCCATAGCGTTTGGCCACCTGCATACAATGAACCTTGTCATTCGTCATGCGGCCAATATAATCTCGCTGCGTTTTCTTATGCAGTGGCGTTACAATATGGCGTAACTGTCCCATTACGACTCTCCAAAAGCTGGCGGGCAGCCTCGACGATATGCTGCCGTGATAAACCGTTAATCTGCTTCATTTCCGCATAGCTGCCGTAACCTGTCGGAAATCTGTCCATCAGTCCCATCCGCCGAAAACGAACGGAACCACAGCCGCTCTCCATCAGCACCTCCGCCACCGCACTGCCCAGCCCGCCGGTAATGGAATGCTCTTCCACGGTCAGAATCGCCCCGGTCTGCCGGGCGGCGCGGCAAATAATGTCCCGGTCGATCGGCTTGATCGTATGAATATTAATCAGGCGTACCGACACCCCCCCCACCGCCAGCTCCTCCGCCGCCTGCTGCACTTCCTGCATAATGTTCCCCGTCGCGATCATGGCCAGATCACTCCCCTGCCGCAGCGTTACTCCCCTGCCGAATTCGAACCGGTAGTTATCCCCACAGATTCGCGGGGTCTTGCTGCCGGCGATACGGAGATAAACCGGCCCTTCCACTTCCGCTGCCGCCAGCGTCGCCTGATAGGCCTCCAGCGGATCCGCCGGCGAGAGAATCGTCATGCCTGGCAGCACCCGCATGATAGCGATGTCTTCCGTGGCGTGATGCGTCGGTCCTAAATCGCTGTACACAAAACCGGCGCCAATCCCTACCAGCTTGACATTCATCCGTTGCAGGCAGACATCGTTGCGCACCTGTTCAAAGGCCCGCATCGTGAGAAAGCCGGAAATCGTATAGGCAAAGGGAATCTTGCCGCAACTGGCCAGACCCGCCGCCACCGACACCATGTTTGCCTCGGCGATTCCAAAATTGATAAACCGGTCCGGAAACTCCCGGCGAAATTGGTCATAGACAATCGCCCCGTTATCAGCCACCAGGGCGAAGATCCGCTCATCCTTCCCCGCCAATTCGTATAACGCCTGTATATATGCGTTTCTCATATTTTCTTTACACCTCCACCGGATCTTCCGCCAGCCCCAGCTCCGCGCAGGCGATCTTCATCTCCTGTTCATTGGGCATCCGGTAATGCCAGATCGGCACATTCTCCATAAACGATATCCCCTTGCCCTTGATAGTATGGGCAATCACCATACTCGGTTTATCCTTTACAAAAGGGACCGCCATAAACGTTTCCACCAGTTGCCCGATATCATGGCCGTCCACTTCCCGCACCGCCCAGCCGAACGACCGCCACTTCTCCGCCAGCGGCTCCAGCGAGATGATATTCTCCAGCCGATCCAGCGCCTGCAGTTTGTTGTAGTCCACAATCGCCACCAGGTTATCGAGCCTCTGCTGGGGGGCAAACAGGGCGGCCTCCCAGATGGTCCCTTCCTGACACTCCCCATCGCCCATCAGCACAAACGTGAGGTATTGCCTGCCGTCCATCTTGCCCGCCAGGGCTATCCCCACCCCAAACGGAAAACCATGCCCCAGCGCCCCCGTAGAAGCTTCGACACCCGGCACCTTGTACATATCCGGATGCCCGCCCAGCACCGTCCCGGAATGGCCATACGTTTCCAGCAGCGATTCCTCGATAAAACCCTTCTGGGCCAGCACCGCATACAGCGCCACTGCCGCGTGGCCCTTACTCAAGATAAACCGGTCCCGGTCCGGATCCTTCGGATTCTGCGGATTCACGCTTAAAATCCGATGATACAAAACCGTCAAAATCTCCGCCACCGAAAAGGAGGCCGGGATATGCCCGCCCCCGCCCCGGCAAATCACCTGAAAAATGGTTTGCTTCAACTGCCGGGCTTTTTTTTCTAATTCTGCTATTTCACTCATGGCGACATTCAGTTCAAATTGCATTTTTGCATCGTTTTAATATTGTAGTAACGGTCATCCGTCATCGAATTTGGAATCCGGTTGGCCCGAAAGGCCTCTACCAGATCCCGCACCGCCTCTTCTATCGTTCGTCTGGGAACAAATCCCAGTTCCCGCTCGATCTTCTCCGACGAAATATGATAAGACCGAAGATCATCCGTCGGTGTAGTAACCACCTCTACATCCGGCCCGACATGATCCCGGACAATTTCAGCTATTTGTGAAACCGTATGATTCTCATATCCCGCATTGAATATTTTACCGTCAATTTTTTCATCCTCCCACTCCAGAGACTGAACATACAAATCGGCCACATCTTCGATATGAATGTTCGGCCGCATCTGCTGCCCGCCAAATATCGTTATTTTCCGATTATTCACCGCATGGTTCGTCAAAATATTCACCGTCAGATCCAGCCGCAACCGCGGGGAATAGCCGCAAACCGTCGCCGGCCGCAAAATCAGGGTCACAAATCCCGGACCCCGCTGCCGCAGTAAAACTGCTTCACACATCGCCTTGTATTTGGAATAATCCGTCAGCGGCTCCAGCGGCAAATCCTCGGTCACATTTTTAACTTCTTTTATCCCATACACGCTGGAACTGGAGGCGTAAACAAAACGATTCACCCCCCCTTTTTTCGCCGCATTCACCAGATCAATAAACGCATCATAATTGATGCTCTTGCCCAGCGCCGGATCCAGCTCAAAACTGGGATCGTTGGAAATACACGCCAGATGAATGACCGAATCATACCCGGCCAGTTCCTTCTCCAACAAGGCGCGGTCCCGAATATCCCCTTTCACCTGCACCAGGTGCGGGTGATCCTTCACGGCATCCAGCACCTCGCCGCCATAGATATACAAATCTATCACTTTTACCCGATGCCCTTTCGCAAGCAGTTTAGGCACCAGAACCGAACCGACATATCCCGCCCCACCGGTCACTACTACCTTTCGTTTTTTCAAATCCGCCATATAGATCACCGCTTCCCCACACCCATGGCAAAAAGATAATGGGCCATCGGCGCAAATCCGGTATGAACCATTTCGTCATTCATGGAAAACATAAATACATTATGAAACCGCTCCGCCATCATTTTCCTCAAAGCCTCCGCATCTTTCAGATTCACATGCCCGGCCTGACTGCTCGGCGAAGCATACGGATTGGCCGTCACATTCGGCGTCCCCACGATAAAAACCGCCTGCTCCTCTAACGCAGATAAAATATGATCTAAAAACACTTTTTCATCGGCAGGATATATATGCTCCAGCACATCGATACAATACGCCGCATCATAGGTATCCGGCAATTTCTGCCGCACCATATCCAGCGATAAAAAAGCTATATTCCTCTGGTCTGACAACCGCTTGCGGTTATCCTCTATGATCCGCTCATCGAAATCCACACACATCATCACTTCCGGCTTCACTTCCTGCTGAACCAGGCTCACTCCCAGTGCATCACTACAGCCGATCTCCAGCAGCCTCTTCTTGCCCACCAGCAGCTTCGCACAAAACTTATAACGGGCCAAGGTGAAAAAATTATGCCTGGGATCCTCCCGCTGAATATGCGACGCATACGGGCCTAACACATACGGATTGCCGACATTTTTCTCAAAAGGCTCCCGGCTGATCGATTCCCACAATTGACGGGCCGGAGCTTTGTTTTCGATTATAGCGGGTTTTTTACTCATCGTATATACATATCCAGTTTGTTTTCCAAACTAAAATCCAGATCGAATACTTTACACCCCCGGCAATAACTGATTTCATTACGCCTCCCTTCCCGGTGCAATGCCCGGATCGAATTCATCTTCTCGCTCCGCCATACCTCAACAATACTTTGCTCATTAATATCTCCCATCCTAATATTCGCATCATAATCAATCCCGCACAACGCCACGACCCCCATGGACGTGATATTCATCGTTGACCACGGCAAAATACAAGGATGGTAAATTTCCTCGTAAGAAGGGATGTTATCGTCCCATTCCTTTTGGTTGCCCCAATTGTGAGCCTTTTTCATATAAATTCGATCCTGCGGTTTTCGCAAGGGTGCCCAAAATTCTTCCCAACGTTTTAACTCCTCCCGTTGCTCCTGCTTATCCATATCATAAAAGGAGACCCCCCGGACACGAATCCTACAGTCCGGCCGAAAAACATCCCGCATTTGGAAAAAATTCTTGATATTCCGTATCACCGTCTTATAATCCAACCCAATCCGCATTTTCCCATACTTTTTCTCATCGATCGAATCAATCGAAAACATGATTTCGTCTAATCCGGCTTCTAACAAACCTCTTGTTTTGGCTTCATCCAGTAATGAGGCATTGGTAGAAAATAAAATCCGTTTGACTCCGGCATGTTTTAACTGTTTTACCCGCTGCACAATCTGTTTGTCCAAGAGAGGCTCCCCGGCTCTTTGCACAGAGACAAATTCTATCCATTCGGAATAAGGTTCCAATTCCGTTACTATTTTTTCAAATAACGGATCCGACATAAAAGGATGGGTTTTGTCCCATTGATCAGAGGCGCAAAAGGGACATCGGGCATTACAGAGCCGAACGGTTTCTATTTGAAAATATTTTGGAAAATACAGTGCCTTTGAAATATCATCTAGTTTTAATCGTTCCGCCAATTTTCTTAATTCTGCACTCTGGTCAACATATACTTCCATATTCATCTCCACAATTTGGGGGATTCTTCGCCTGCAACATAGCGATATTCCGCTAATAGCCTCCGCCACTCCGAAAGCACTTTCTTGACGGCGACCTTACAGGTTCTTTCTTGTAAGGTTCGAATATGCATATTGCGAGCGATTTCCAGCCGCTCATTTTCATGGGAAAGATAATAGCGGCATTTATCAATTAGGTCTTTTTTTGTATCAAAAAACACTACTTCTTTATCTTCTTGATAATAGGGCCTGGCGGCCCCCCAATCATTTTCCGGGGGGTGATCGGCAACCATCATGAAACCGCCCGCCAGGCCGCACTCGACTAAACGTTGATGCATGGTGGAAGCCTGACTAATATGCAAATTGATCCGCGAAAAATTATATACGTAATTTAATTTATCCTGCCGCCCCACCGCTCCTTTAGACAAATGTCCCAGTTGCGAATGCTTCTCCCAGTCATTGCCATACAATCCCAGCTCAATCCCCGCCTGATCTAAGGCGATTAAAAACTGACTTCGCCAGGCCGCAGAATGAACTGCTGTCGCAAAGATTGTGATCAGTTGCTGCAAGCCATGTCGAAAATCGTTACTCACCCCAGATGCCAAATGCGAAAAAACAAATTCTACCATTTCCGGTTCATATTTTCTTTCATCCGTACGACAGCAAAAATCGAACAATCTATTAAAAATCTCTAGTAAGCCATTTTTACATTTCTCATGATCCGTTTTCAGTATATAAGTCTGCAAAAACCCTTCGTAAACCGTCGCCAAATCCGGATGACCATGTTTTACAAAACTCACCTCCAGCGCATATCGGCAAGCCTCGGAACAATTCCTGTCTAAAGGAAAAAATTGTTCCTCATCCACGGGAACCGGCATGATAAATGTTTGTTCTTTTGATACGCTCTTATTCACCAAAATATCTTGAAACACAGAGTTTAGGCAAATAAATAAATCTTTCTTATCAACATGAGTTGCTAAATCTGCCAATTCCAATATCGGGCCGCACCGATCCTGCATATAACTTATAACTGGCAATTCTCTGGGAATATAAGAAAGAGAAGGCCGGGCATGCGTAACGATAAAAATAACATCCGGTTTAAAGTTCCAGATCTGGGTCCAATGCAGCTCCTTCGACAAAAACTGCACATCATTTTCCTCTATCACATAGCACGTCTGGCAGCCGATCTGGCGAAAGGCCTTTTCAAAATCCGAGGCACAATATTTCAGAAACGTGGTCCAGCGGCAGGTACAAACCATCACCCGCGGCAGCAGTTCCCCCCGGATAATCTCTCGCTGTCGCTCCCGAAATTCTTCCGATTGGTAATACGCCCGGACCGGCTCCCTGGGAACCGCCGCATACAATCCGGAAATGGTTTTGTTGAGTTTGGCCTCCACCAGTTCCACATCGCCGAGAATGGTATTCACCCGCGGATATCGCAACGTGCTGAAAACTTCCCGAACCCTCTCATCCAGTCCCCGACCGCCGAATAAAATCAATTTATGGCTGCGAAGTTCCTCACTAAAATCGTCCAGATGCAAAATGACCCGAATCCGGTTCGGATCTTCTTCCACCAGATAATGCGCCCGCGACATCCCATGAACCCCAGCATGTTGATTCCCCAGGCAATAGCGAAGCTCTTCGATCAGTTCCGCCCCGCCAAAGGTAATGGGAGCCCGTTTCTCGGTATGTTCGGATAATTTTTGTTTTATTTCCTCATCGGCCAACTGCAAGGCCCGGTGTTTCATGGAAAAAAAATGCAGCCCATCCCAGAATTCCACCAGCACATACTCCTCCAGCCAGACTGCCTGCTGCACTTCCCCCGCCAAAACCGGGTCCACCTCTCGCAGGGCCGCGATATTCTTCTTATAGAATCCATACCCTTTCCCCGTGGCCGGTCGGTCCCGACGCGGCAAGAACAACTGCGAATTCACCAGCATCGCCGAGTAAAGCGAAGAATTGGGAATCGATTCTTCCGGACCGAACGCTTGCCGGGCACGGTCCAATATTTGTAAGGTTTGAACATAGTCCCGTTGCAGATACGGAGAAACTGCCTGTAAAAGTAAGTTATAGACCGGATTATCTTCGAAATCATCGTATTCAGATACAGCCGAGTCAACCTGGGCAATCTGCCCCCTCTCAATCAGCGACTTTATTTTATCGCTAATCGCCGCAAATTTTTCCGTTTTCACGGACACAAGCTTCATTCAGCCTCCGCTTAAGGCTATAACTAACTTAAATACAAAATCTTACGCGCACAGGCAGCCCACCTGGCCACCGGCTACTATTAATTATCGGGCGTTCATGCCCTCAAGCTTGAAATTTGTTTTCACCCTCTTGATAATACTGAAAATTCAGTTTCACCCTTACCATCTTACCCATTTTAACAGCCTGAGCACATAGATATTCACTCTTCAAATTTGTTTGGCGTTGGTGGTTTTCAGGAAGCGGAGGAGGGGATCAGCTCAGGAAGTCGGTAAAGCTGGGGAGGGTATCGCGTTTTTTGTAACGGAGATAGTAATAGAACAGGCCCCAATAGATGGCGAGATTAGCGAGCCAGGAATGTTTTTTGAAGGGCCAGAGCTTGAGGCGGGCAAAGGCGGAGCGGGGGCGATAGAAATCGCAAAAGGCCGCCATCTGGGCATGGCTCAGTTGAGCAGGGGTCATGCGAGAAGGCTGGAAGACGACGGTAGAACCGTTGTACTTATCCCAATTTTCGGTCAGCAGGCGGCCCTGTTTTTTGTATTCATCAAAAACAGCGGTGCCGGGATACGGGGTGAGAATGGGGTAGCAGCTCATGACCAGGCCCGCCTGATGGGCAAAACGGACAGCGGCCCGGCAACTGCGCCAGTCGTCATTGTCAAAACCGAAGATGAAGGAACCCCACAGGCTAATCTGATGGGCCTGTATTTTTCGGATGCGGTGGAGATAGGATTGGGCGTGGACGTAGCTTTTGCGGGCTTCGGTCAGGGTGTCGGGATTGGGGCTTTCCAGACCAAGGATAAGCCCCTGGCAGCCGCTGCGGCGCATGGCGGCCAGGAGGGTATCGCTGTTGCTGATGAGGATATCGCACTGGGAAGCCCACTTGACACGGAGGGGAGTCAGGGCGTGGCAGAGTTCGAGTGCCCAGCGGTGGTTGCCAGCAAAATTGTCGTCGCTGAAGATGAAAAAGTTGCTGCCCATTTGCTGGGCTGCTTTGATTTCATCGATGATACTATCAATGGAACGCTGGCGGTAGGCGCGGCCGAAAATGGCGGGCGTGGTACAAAAACTGCAATTGTGCGGACAGCCACGCGTGGTCTGGATGGGATTGTAAACGAGATAGTCACGCGGGTTCAGCAGATCCTTACGCGGGGTGGCAATCGGTGCCAGGGGAAAATCCTTCCAGTCATAAACCGCTCGGAGGGGCCGGCCGGCGGCTAGGTCGGTCAGGCAGTAAGGGAAGGTGCTTTCCGCGTCACCACGGCAGACGGCGTCGGCATGCTGGAGGGCTTCCTGGGGCAGGGTGGATGGGTGGATGCCGCCCAGGATGACTTTGACGCCGAGACTGCGATAGGCATCGGCGAGATGATAAGCGCGGCGGGCCTGGGTGGTCATGGCCCCGATCGCAACGACATCCACATCGGGACGCGGCTGATGGGGCTGGTCCAGAACGCACTCATCGACGATCTCGACCGAATAGCCGGGCGGAACGACCGCCGCACAAATAGCCAGATTGACCGGCATGAACAAGGCGCGACGGCCCAAGGTCATTTTGCCGATCACGTCGGGGAGGGTAATGGTTGTCAGCGGGCTGTTGGGATTAATCAGGCGTAATTTGAGCATTATGGGGCAACCAGGTTGATTTTCAGTATTCACATTTTCCAGTTACATGCGACATTTTAGCCCGGCCACCCAGCCGAACCGCTTGCGGGTGATTCTACTCTGTCCACGGGAGCTAAGCAACGGCTTTCTGCGTGGTTTTTTCAGGACGAACCAAATCGGGCCGGTGAGGCAGGGGGTTATTTGGGGATCAGGCGGGTGAATTCGTCCAGTTTTTGCCAGTAGGCCCGGTCGGCGACCAGGAGCAGGTCGTTGTGGCCGGCGCCCTCGACCCAGAGGCAGAGTTTCGGCTCGTGGGCGGTTTGGAAGAGTTTTCGGCCGTGCCAGCAGGGGACGAGCCAGTCGCTGGTGCCGTGCAAGACCAGGACGGGACAATGGATGGTTTTGAGTTTGTCGATATTTTTGAATTTATCGCCGGGCAGGAGGGGAATGCGGGTGAGGACGCGGAAGGCGGAGACGAACGCACTTTCAAAGATGAGGCCGGCTACTTCTTTGCGGCTGGCCAGGTGAGCAGCGGAGCCGCCGCCGACGGAGCGGCCCAGGACGATGACGCGATCAGGCGGTGTTTTTAATTCGTTTCGGAGGTACTCGTACACGGTTTCGATGTCGTGGTAGGCGTTTGCTTCGGAGATAGTACCCTGGCTGGTGCCGTAGCCGCGGTAGTCGTAGGCCAGGATGGAAAAACCATTGAGCGGATACATTTGCAGGATCGGTCGGATGTCACCGAGGTCTTCGCCGTTGCCGTGGCAGTAGAGGATGGTGTAGTCGGAGTCGGGTTTGGGCAGGTAGATGGCGGAGAGGAGTACACCATCGGGGGTTTTGATTTTGAAGATTTGGGAATCGTCCCGATAGGAACGGCGGCCGGGGAAGATGATTTTGTCGGCGAAAATGGACATGAGAATGAATCCTGTCAGCAAGAGGATGAGAACGGAATAAAACAGTTGCCTGCCGGAGAGTTTGCGGCAGAAGAGTTTTTTTACTTTTGGGTACATCATGACCGGCGGATTGTATCGCAGCAGGAGGGAAAAGGCAATCGGGATGCGGAAAAGATGGCGGGCGGTGAATAAAAAGTAAGCGTCCGGTGAGGATTGCGGGTTCGAAAGGGCAGGTGGAAGGTGGAGGGGATCTACTTTTCCGATGGAGTCCGGTATAGGAGCCATTGATC